>VGZT01000102.1 GCA_016872495.1 SAR202 cluster bacterium | reverse complement strand
GTCAGGGCGATCGACGCCCCGGCGAGCCTGAAGTACACGGTCGTATTCGCGATGTCCGACAACTACTGGAAGATCTTCTCCCTTGACAAGGCAAAGCGCGAGCTGGGCTACAAACCCGAGGACGACGCCGGGCCGAGTCTGAACCCGAATAGCAAGATGGCCGAGCGAGACCTGACCGAATACAAGGTCCACCCCGAGTAGATCTCGGGCGCACGCTCTGCTCGATCGCTACGGCAGGTGTTTCTCGAAGAAGCGCTGCCAGTTCCGGTACATGACGTTCTCGATGTCGGCCCGCTGGTACCCGCGCCTTTGCAGGATCGGCACCAGCTTCATGTAGTCGGCCACAGTATCGACGTCGACCGGCGCGCCCTCGGCCCCGCCCTGCCCGTCGGTGTCGCCGCCCACCGCGGAATGCAATGAGTTGCCAGCAAGCTGATTCACGTAGTCGATGTGGTTGGCGACGTCCTCCAGTGAGACATCCTCCCTTGTGAAGTAGTCGGTGCGCTTCATCGGTCGCTTGCCCGACCAGTCCTTCTCGACCTTGTTGGTCAGCATCCAGGTGTCGAGCGACGTGCCGATGACGCCACCCCGGTCGATGACCGCCTTGAGGATGTCGTCGGGCTGCTGGCGTTCACCCGGCACCAGGGCCCGGCAGTTCTGGTGGCTGGCCAGGATCGGGCCCTGGTAGACCGCCAGAGCCTCCCTCACGCACCGGTCGGACGTGTGCGTCACGTCGAGGATGACGCCTCGCTTATCCATGTTCCGAAGGAGCTCGGCGCCGCCGGGATAGAGACCCTCGTTTACCCCGGTTCCAGTGCCACCGCCGTAGCGGGCCGGGCCGTAGTGTCCGATGCTGATGACCCGCACGCCAAGGTCGTACCACTCGTCCAGCTGATCGGGCCAAAGGATCGGGTCGGAACCCTCCATCCCGAGCAAGAGCCCAACTGGCAGGTTCGTCGTGGATTTGCTCTCCTCCCACATGGCGATGTGTGAAGCAACGTCTGAGGCGGTCCTGAGGATCCGGGCCTCGCCCTTCGTCTCCAGGATCCGGTAGTAGGCTGCCTGCCCCATGCCCCGTGCGTACGAGAGCTCGTCGCTGCGAGGTCCGTTGCCCATCACTGACCCGTGGCGCGCCTGGTCGACGACGATCTTTACCAGCGCGGCAGTCACCCGGCCGCGTCGCATCTCCGGGAGGCTGGCCATGGTCTGGGAGTCGCTCCAGTGCGGGGCGCCGCCACGGATCGGCTCGGCCGACCTGACCTCCTCTATGGGCCTGGTCAGGTCGCGGTTGAACGCGACCGCGAGCGCCATCGGGTAATCGCCATCGAATACCAGCATCGATCCTCTCCTGGGGACTACGCGCCCCGGGCGGGTGCCAGCAGCGCCCGGATGCCCGCCAGGTGCTGCTGACTGCTTGCGCCGACACCGAGGCCGCCTTGGACGCGATCAACCAGGTAGGCCTCGACTACTACTTCCTGAAGCCATGGGACGGCCTGTTCCTGAAGCCATGGGACGGCCTGCAAGGCGGCGGCGCCGGAACCCGCACACCCGATCCGCTGGTCCCCGCCGTACTTCTGCCGCAGGTCGCGCTCGACCACGCCCAGCACCGGA
>VGZT01000101.1 GCA_016872495.1 SAR202 cluster bacterium | reverse complement strand
AGGTGGGTCAGCCAGTGTTTTCGATCGGCCGCACGCTGCCCGGCATTGAGTCCGGCATCTACCCGTTCACCCCGCGAACAACTGGTTTCGTCAACCGGGACTTCGGAGCCGTGGTGCAGGGCAACGTCTACTGCTACGAGGACAGGTGTTCAATCGACAGGGCAACGCCGCTGGAAAGACCATCCTGGTGAGTCTGGCAGCCGAGCGTGAGCTACTCGTGGAGGTCCAGGCGCGACCGGATTGCGGTTCGCCGCCCTTCGTCATTGGTCCTGGCGCCAGTCGCTACCAGAGGTAGCCTGCAGAAAACGTCCGATTCGTCAGTCCGCCTTCGAGCGGATTACCCGCCCGGCTCGGGCTCCGGTCGGTGCGCCGTTCTTCACGGCGTGCACCCCGTTGACGAACACGTGGTCCACGCCGATTGCGTAGCTGTGCGGTTCCACAAACGTAGCGGTATCGGCGACCGTGCCTGGATCGAACACGACCACGTCAGCCAGATAGCCCGGCGCGAGCCGCCCCCGGTGGCTCAAGTCCATGCGGGAAGCGGGAAGCGACGTCATGCGTCGTATCGCCTCTTCCAGTCGGACCGCCTTCTTCTCACGCACGAACTCCTTGAGGAAGCGGGCGTGGGTTCCGTAACTCCGCGGGTGCGGCTTGCCGAGCGAGAGCGGGCCCTGGGTGCGCAGCGACGAACCGTCGGACGCCACCGAGATGTACGGGGCTTGCGCGATCAAGTCAACGTCGCGTTGCGCAAGCGAGGCCACGATTACTGAGGCCTCCGCCTTCTCGTACATGCGCAGCGCCGCCTCTGCGGGTTCGCATTCGAGACGCTCTGAAACTTCCGTTAGCGTAAGTCCCTCATAGCTGTGCTCCGGCGCGAACGACGACACCAGGACGGCATCCGCTGAGTCGTACAGGGCGATGATCTCGGCGACGCCGGCCTTCACGCGATCGCGATCGGCTGAGGAGGCCAGGCGCCCCAGGGTCACGCCCCGTCCACCTGCCAGCGACCACCTCGGGAACAGGGCACCGGTCAAGCTCGTGCTTGACCGGGAGTATGGATACTGGTCGCCCGCGACGTCGAGACCTTCCGCGCGCGCCCTTTCGATGATCTCCAGCACTTCACCACCTCGTCCCCAGACGGGAGTGCCCTTGCACTTGACGTGCGATAGCTGGACCCGGACGCCCGTACGGCGTCCTATCTCGATCGCCTCATGGTAAGCCGTGAACAGGCCGCAACCGTCCGCGCCTTCCGAACGGAGGTGGCTCGAGTAGACGCGGCCGCGGTTGGCGGCTTCCTGTGCCAGGGCGATCACCTCGTCGGTGAGCGAATAGGAGCCAGGAGCGTAGTAGAGGCCAGTCGCGAATCCCATTGCACCCTGGTCGATGCTCTCCGCCACGAGCCGACGCATCTCGGCGAGCTCGTCAGGGCTGGGGGCCCTGGCGTCCATGCCCATCACGCACTGGCGCACGGTCCCGTGGCCGACCTGCGCCGCCACGTTCAGCGTCGAGCCTGCCGCGTCCAGCGCGTCCAGGTAGCCGCCCATCGCATCCCAGGTTGGCTTCATCGGTTTGCCGTACCTGTCCAGCCACTGGTCCAGGTACTCCTTCGCGATTCCCTTCAAGGGCGCGCAGAAGCTCATTCCGCAGTTGCCCATGAGCTCGAGCGTCACTCCCTGGCGGACCTTGCTGTCGGCGAGCG
>VGZT01000100.1 GCA_016872495.1 SAR202 cluster bacterium | reverse complement strand
GGGCCTGCCCCAGGTCTCTGGGCCATGGATCAGGCGAGTCCAGCTTTGATGGCGAGTCCAGAATCGGGCGCCACGTCCTCGAGAACCACGTACGTCGACAGGCGCGTGCGCGGGGCCTTCCGGCCGTCGATCGAGGCGAGCGCCACGTCGTCCTGCAGCCGGGATTCGACGTCAAGTCCGAAGGGAGACCTTCGAACCAGCCGGTCAAAGTTCTTGCGTGAGGCTACGTCAGGCAGCTCGGTTCGCACCTCTTTGCGATTCGCAGGCAGCAAGTCGCTCGTGTGCACGGAGGACGAAAAGTTGAGAACACGCCGCGCCTGCTGCGTCTCGATGCTGCGTTAGAGGTTGCGTTTGGCCAGTTCTGCTCGAGGGAATAACATTCCGAGCGCGACTACGCTGGCGCCGGCCACCCCGATCACGAGTGGGTGGCGCAGATAAACGAGGCAATGACGGACGCTCAGGTTCATCACCCTGCGTGGGCCTTGGCCGGGCGAATTGGTCTCTTTTCCAATTTGCCACGCCCAACTTAAAGTGGGAGCCGGCCGGCACAAGAAGGGACTGCGCCGTCAATCGGTGAGGGTTTGTACGCGATGAAGATCACGAACATCAAGCTGCGCAAGCTGACCGGATCAATGGATTTCCGCGGGAATTTCTGGGAGGACCGGCTGGTAAGGCCGATCGATATCTACCCCGAAAAGCGCAAGGAGGGGGCGAACTGGCTCACCAGCCTGGGCAAGGATCGCTACCAGATGACTTCGACGTTCGTGGAGATCGAGACCGACCAGGGGATTTCAGGCATTGGCGGCCCTATCACTGACGTCCACGCGTTCATCATCGCGAAGCAGATCGCGCCGACGATCCTCGGCCTGGATCCAACGGCGACCGAGTACCTCTGGGACCTCATGTTCCGGACGATGGTTCACGGACGGCAGGGGGAGCCGATGATGGCGCTCAGTGCCGTCGACTGCGCCCTGTGGGACCTCAAGGGCAAGTGGCTGGGCAAGCCGGTCCATCGCCTTCTTGGCGGACCAACCCGATCGGAGATTCCCGCCTACGCCTCGATGCTCGGTCACTCGGTGCGAGATCTGGGGCTGGTGCGTGAGCGCGCGGTCGAGTACAAGCGGATGGGCTACACGGCGCAGAAGTGGTTCTTCCTCCACGGGCCCGGCTCTGGCCCCGAAGGTATCAAGGCGAACGTGGCCATGGTGAGGACCCTGCGTGAGGCCCTCGGCGACGACTACGACATCATGCTCGACTGCTGGCAGAGCTGGGACTACCAGTACGCGGTCCGGATGTGCGGACAGATCGAGGAGTTTCACCCACGGTGGCTTGAAGAGGTGGCGATGCCCGACCGCATCGACACCTACGCGCAAGTCAAGGCGATCACTACGATCCCGCTGTCCGGGGCCGAGCACGAGTACACGCGGTGGGGCTTCAAGCGCTTTATCGATGCGGGAGCACTCGACATCCTGCAGCCGGATATCTACTGGTGCGGCGGCATAAGCGAGACTGTCAAGATCGCCGCCTTCGCTTCAGTCCACGACCTGAGCGTGATCCCGCACGGCCACTCGTCCCCGGCCGGGATCCATTTCAGCGCGGCCATGTCGCCGAGCGTCACCTGGATTCAGGAATACCTGGTCAAGTGGAACGTTATTCACCAGTGGTTCTTGAAGTCGCCCGTTGTGCCGGTTAATGGCGTGATCAAGGTTCCGGAGAAGCCCGGCATCGGGATGGACCTCGACCACGCGAAGATCGAGGCCGAGGCGGAGCTAAGTTTCTAGGCCTTCGTGCTTTGAATCCGGGCCAGGCGCCGACATCCGA
>VGZT01000099.1 GCA_016872495.1 SAR202 cluster bacterium | reverse complement strand
GTCGGCCCATAGCCCGCGCCTGGCCCGTCGTGCGTCTTCCTGTATTGCAAAAAGCGGCGAATCCTGCGGTGCGTAGCGGGTAAACACCCACGCCCACCCCCGGCGCACCTGCTCGGTGTTCGCATCGACCCCGGCGCACTTAATCCGGGCAAGCGTGCGGCCGAAACGATCCTCCCCGATCGTGTGCGCGGCAGCCGGCTTGCTCTTGCACATACCGGACAGCGAGGCCCAGGAGTCTTTCCCACGCGGCTGTGCTAATTCGGGGGCGTCGATGTCGACGAGGCGGATTTTGTAACTCGTGCCGGCCGCTAGGAGCGTCACGGAGTCACCATCTTGGACCTCGGTCACGATTCCGTGCAGCTCGACCCCGGCGGCTGGCAGCGTAGAGAGCAGCAGCGCCGCAAGGACGATTCTTCTCAAGGTGTCTACTCCTGGGGCGAAGGGTGCGCCGTTTACCTTCACCGCCTGGCGGTACTGCGGCGAGTCGAAGGCGCCGCGCGACTAGACGGCGGAGATGCGGTCTTCGACGATCAGCATATCGGCCAGGCTCGACGCCTGGCCGCTGCCGTCATACAGGCGAGCACCTTCAACGACGATGGATGGCAAAAGGATCTTCTCAGCGCAGTGAACGGGCGAATTCCCGGACGTCGTCAATCAGCAATTGCGGCTGTTCCATCGCGGGAAAGTGTCCGCCGCGAGGCATTTCGGTCCAGCGGGTGATGTTGTAGAGCCGTTCCGCATAGGACCGCGGCGGCCACGCGAGCATTTCCGCGGGGAACAGCGCGGCGGCGGTCGGGACCTCCACCCGGCGTCCATCGGTGCCCAGCACGCGCCCGCCTTCCTCTCGACGGCCAAAATAGATCCAAGAGGCCGAATTGAAGCTGTGCGTCACGAGGTAGACCATGATGTTCGTGAGCAGTGCATCCTTGCTGTGCGCAGTCTCGACGTCGTCCCCCTTGATGTCCGACCACCCGTGGAACTTCTCGATGATCCACGCTGCGAGACCGACCGGGCTGTCGGACATCGCATAACTAAGCGTCTGCGGCTTCGTCGCCTGCTGCGTGCGGTAGCCTTCCTGCATCACCTGGTCGCGCTCGAACTTCTCCGCCCAGGCGACTTCCTCCGGGGTTTGCGGGCCATCGACGTGGCGCATGGTGGGGCAGTTGATGTGCAGTGCCATGCATGCCGATGCGTGGTCGTAGCCGATCCAGCTGCCAATGGTGCTGCCCCAGTCTCCGCCTTGCGCCAAGTACCGCTCATAGCCCAGCTCTTTCGTCATCAGGGTATTGAGGACGCGAGCCATGGCTCGCGGGCCCATGGGCCGAGAGGGTCGACCGGAGAATCCGAACCCGGGCAGGGACGGTGCGATGACGTCGAAAGCGTCTTCGACTTTGCCGCCGAAGCGCTCGGGATGCGCCAGCGCTTCGATGATGTCGACGAACTCGACGACCGAGCCCGGCCACCCGTGCATGAGGAGCATCGGCATGGGCCGGGGGCCGCTGCCCTTCTCGCAGATGAAATGCAGGTCGATGCCTTCGACGGGCGCGACGAACTGCTCGAAGCCGTTCAGCCTGGCTTCGTGCTTGCGCCAGTCGTACGCCTCTACCCAGTACCGGCAAATCCCCCTGAGGTAGTCGAGGTTCGTCCCGTACTCCCAGCCTCCGTTATCGGGCATGTAGCCCCATTCGTAGGCCTTCACTCGTGCGCGTACGGAGTCGAGGGTTTCCTGGGGAATGCGGATCTTGAAAGGCCTCGGTTTGGTGGACATCAGGTAGCCCTCAATCGGCCGTCGCAAGCCTGGCAGCCTACCTCGACCGCATCTGGGGGAGTT
>VGZT01000098.1 GCA_016872495.1 SAR202 cluster bacterium | reverse complement strand
TTCTCCACGCTCTGTCGGACGCCCGCCCGCGCCGCCAGGTTGATGACGGCGTCGTAGGCGACAGGCTGAACGGTCTCGGTAAGCCGCCTTGAGTCAGCGACGTCGGCCCGGAGGAACGTGAAGTTCGGCTGAGACTTGAGGCGATCCAGCCGCCAGGTCTTGAGGCGGGTGTCGTAGGCGTCGTTCAGATCGTCGATTCCAACAACCGTATCGCCTCGTTCCAGCAAGAGCCTGGCTACGTTGGAGCCGATGAATCCGGCGCACCCTGTCAACAGCAAGTTCATGCCCGCGGGCTCTCGTGTCGGAGCACTGTAGGCCAGTCCGGCCACTCCCGGTGGCCGCTCCAATCTCGGGTCGCGCCAGGGTCATCGCGGTCGTCCCGCCTGGCTATGGCCCGACCAGGACTAGCGCGCACGGGCGAACTGGCCTTCGGGAGTCGGTGGTATGGCCCGACCTTCCTCTGAAAGCTGCTTCCAGATCCACGGATAGGTCATTCCGATGCCCTGGGCAAGGGTAATCCTGGGCTCCCAGTCGAGAAGCTCGCGCAGCAACGTGTTGTCGCTGTTGCGACCGCGCACTCCCTGGGGCTTCGAGCGGTCGTGGCGCTTCCGCAGCTTCTTCCCGGCAACGTCGCACGAGATATCGACCAGTTCGTTGATCGTCACCAGTTCGTCTGTCCCGAGGTTTATGGGCTTCGTGTACCCCGACTCCATGATGCGGATCAGCCCCTCCACGCAGTCGTCGATATAACAGAAGCTCCTGGTCTGCTCGCCGTCGCCCCATATTTCGATAACGGAGCCCTCCTTTGCGAGGGCCACTTTGCGCATGATGGCCGCAGGCGCCTTCTCCTTGCCGCCGTCGTATGTGCCGAGTGGGCCGTAGATGTTGTGGAACCTGACGATACGAACGTCGATCCCGTGGTCCTCGTGGTAGTAAGTGGCAAGTTGTTCCGTGAACAACTTCTCCCAGCCATACCCCTTCTCGGGCTCGGCCGGCACGGCCTGTATCTCCTTGAGCGGACTCACGTCCTCGCTCAGCTGCAGAAAGGCCGGGTAAACGCAGGCTGAACTGGTGTACAGGTACCGCTTGGATCCAGCGACACGCGCCGCCTCTAGCATGTGGCTGTTGATCAGGATGTTGTTCCGGGTCAGCTGGGCGTGGTTAGCAGTGATGTACCCGATTCCGCCCATATCCGCTGCCAGGTGAAAGACGTCATCAACGTCCGCAGCGGCATGGACGCACGATTCGAACGACCGCAGGTCGGCCACCTGGAACTCATCGGCGTGGGTCGCCTCGTATTCCGGCTCCTTGATGTCGACCCCTCGGACCCAGTGGCCATCTGCCTTCAGGCGGCTTACCAGGTGATGCCCGATGAACCCGCCTGCGCCTGTGACGAGTACCCTGGCCATGTGATGTGCTCCTTTGCGAACGTGCAGAGTCCAGTTTACGGTCGGCTGAAGAACTGCACGATCTTCCTGGCCGGCTTGAGAATCGGCACCAGCAGCCCTCCGGCCAGCCGGTTCTTGCGCCACGAACGCGCTACCTCGATGTTGGCCCTTACTATCTGGCGAACTGACCTTCCGCTGTTGCCACCCACGGCCATCCTTACCAGGACCCGGTCGACGTAAGCCGGTTTCGCCCGCTGCCCCACGATCATGCGAAGCATGAGTTCGTAGTCGGCCGAGATGGGAAGTCCGATGTCGAAGACGCCGTACTTCTCATACAGCTGCCGCCTGACGAAGAAGGTCGGGTGAGGGGGCATCCAACCCAGATAGAAATTACGTTTCCTGTATGGTCCGCTTCTCCAGTACCGGACGACCCGATCTTCACGGTCGACGTAGACGAGGTCGCCGTAGCAGACCTCTACCGAGA
>VGZT01000097.1 GCA_016872495.1 SAR202 cluster bacterium | reverse complement strand
ACCCGCCCGGGGCCTTCAGTTCCGCTTCGAGGGCTTCGACGCGCTTCTGGAACTCACCAGCCATGACCGGGTGCTCGGTGTCCCAGGTTCGAACGGCCGACTTCACCTTTGCGAGATCTCGCATCTGAAACGCCAGCTCGATATCCTGGCGATGCGCCTCGTGCGTGTGCGGTCCGAGTTTCAGACCCATCTCTGTTTCGGTCTGAGCGCGCGCCAACAGCCCGCTGTCGTACTTCGAGGCCTGTGTAAAGAAACTGGCGGCGGCAAGCCTGATGCTCATGTCTTTGGGTTCCGCAGCGATCGCCTTGTCGATTTCGGATGTGACGACGCGGATCAGTTCGTTTCTGGATCCTTCATCGAGCTGGCTAAGGCGCTTGTGAGCGCCATCTGCGAGAAATAACCGGCCGGTCGTGCCCAGGGGGTCGAAGGTACCGAGGCGGGACTCTACCTCGTTGATCGGCGCAGGCCGGAGCACGAGGTAAGCCGCGCGCTGGATGCGGGCGTTGATTCCAAACAGGGCGAGCAGCACCAGTACCGCGACGACCGCGGGCACGGCGTAGGTCGAGAGCGTAGTCATCGACAACCACGTCTGGGCCTCGGGCCGTGGTGACGACCGTCGTACCCGGCGATCCGGGGGTGGCCGACGGCGCTGCGCCTCGCCAGTGGGCAGCGGGACCGTTTCGGGTTGGGCGGCCACCGCACGCTCCGCGCCTCCCGCCCACGCGGCCAGCGATACGAAGAGCAGCATGGCGTTCGCCGTTTCAAAGAGCCAGAGCAGGTGCACCAGGTAGGCCAGCAAGGTTGCGGCTAGGAAGGTCGCCAGGATCCTGGTGCCCGGATCCTGGCGAATCCTCCTGACTGCCAGGTACAGGAGAAATCCCCACAGGGCTACGTAGGGCAGGAATCCAACAAGGCCGGTGCCGGAAAGCACCTCCAGCGGACGGTTGTGCGTCTGGTCCTGAGTCAGAGGCGGCGTGTCGTAGTCAGTGGCTCGCTGGAATTGACGGAAGGCAACCCGGAAGTTCTCCGGGCCGTAGCCGGTCAGTGGATCATCGGCGAACGCCTGAAGCGCCGCGCGCGCTGAGACCGTGCGCCCCTGCTCGGTCAGGCCGCCTTCTACCACCCTTTGAATCAGCGGATTGGTGCTGGCCAGCCACTGCACGGGACCGGAGGAGCGCGCGGCAAGGAAGACCAGGGCGAAAAGGACAAGCCCCGTCGCCAGGCCTGTTCCCAGGACGCGGAGCCTCTTGTTCTGCCCCCATAGCCCGTACGCGTAGCAGGCGGCGATCAGACCCGCTGCGAGGGCAGCGGCTGCGCCACGCGAGCCGCTTTCCGCGAGGATCCAGATCGAAAGGACGGCAGTGAAGCCGTAGAGGAGTCGCAGGCGGCCGATCAGCTGGATCAGGACGACCAGGGCGGTTGCCGCCAGGGCTCCCAGGAACGCGGTAGACCGGCTGGTCCCGATGGCGATCGCCGGTAACGGTATCGCCCAGATGGTGGCGTAGATGACCGGCCATACGATCCAATTTTCCGGCTCGGTCGCTATCCGTCCAACCCGCGTAATGGCACGTTTCCGCAGAGTATGGCCGGCTTCGGTAGCAGGACCGTTTGCAGTCTCGCGCGGATCCCTGGCCGGCCTCTTCTCAAACAGCGAATCCAGGAGCAGGCCCAGAGAGACCATGACGATCACCGCCATGTGCGCCCCGACGTAGGTTGCGTTACCCAGCGTTCCGTTCAGCCGCTCAACACCCCCCAGGAACTTGATCACCGGGATGTCAAACCGCTCCGCGACCCCCAACAGTGCCGATACGAGGCCGACCCCAACCACGATGTTGAAGACGATGAGCCACTGGCGCCGCCCCCTAATTACCGAGAGCATGACCGCGAACAGCGCGAACCAGTGGGCGAGATCCAAGATCCCCTGCATCCGCTCGTAGTTGCTCCAGAAGCTCCGGTTGAAGCTGACGCCGGCGAACGCAGCGATCAGGGAA
>VGZT01000096.1 GCA_016872495.1 SAR202 cluster bacterium | reverse complement strand
ATTCAGATCGTCGATTCCAACAACCGTATCGCCTCGTTCCAGCAAGAGCCTGGCTACGTTGGAGCCGATGAATCCGGCGCACCCTGTCAACAGAATGTTCAAACTCGGTCCACCTTATGGTGTGCCATGGCCGCCTGACCTGGCATCGTGTTCGGCAGAACGAACACGGCGTGTTTCCTGTCCTTGAACGACCGCAGGGCGCCGATTTCGAAGGCTAATCCAACGCCTCGCCCGGCATGCAGGTTCATCTGGATGGCACCAACTCCCCAAAGACGTGCCGCTCTCCCAGGTACCGGACAAGGACCGTCGGTACTGCCCGCGTCCGTCACGGACTTCCTGGCCATGTGCTGTGCTCCCTTGCGAACGTGCAGAGTCCAGTTTACGGTCGGCTGAAGAACTGCACGATCTTCCTGGCCGGCTTGAGAATCGGCACCAGCAGCCCTCCGGCCAGCCGGTTCTTGCGCCACGCACGCGCTACCTCGATGTTGGCCCTTACTATCTGGCGGACGGACCTTCCGCTGTTGCCACCCACGGCCATCCTTACCAGGACCCGGTCGACGTAAGCCGGTTTCGCCCGCTGCCCCACGATCATGCGAAGCATGAGTTCGTAGTCGGCCGAGATGGGAAGTCCGGTGTCGAAGACCCCGTACTTCTCATACAGCTGCCGCCTGACGAAGAAGGTCGGGTGAGGGGGCATCCAACCCAAATAGAAGTTACGGTTCCTGTATGGTCCGCTTCTCCAGTACCGAACCACTCGATCGTTACGGTCGACATAGACGAGGTCGCCGTAGCAGACCTCTACCGAGACGTCCGAAAAGCGATCGATGACGTCCGCCAGGACGCGGTTATCGGCGTAGCAATCGTCGGCGTTCAGGATGCCCACGACGTCCCCGGTCGCCCTCGCGATCCCTTTGTTCATCGCGTCGTAGATGCCGCGATCCTTTTCGCTCACGAGGCAGGTCAGGCGCGCCCGGTACTTCTCGAGGACCTCGAGCGTCCCGTCGGTGGACCCACCGTCGATGACGATCGTCTCGATCTCCGGACTGCACTCCTGGCTCAGGATGGATCCGAGCGCACGCTCGACACGGCGGTCGTTGTAGACCGGCGTGACAATCGAGATCTTCGAGATCACGGTGCAGCGCGAGCTCAGGCTAGAGCTCGACCACGTGCTGACCGATCGCAAGCACGTCCATCCCGGTACGAACCGCGCAGTTGACCGCCTCTTCAGGGGTGTTCACGACAGGCTCGCTCTCGTTGAACGACGTGTTGAGCAGGACCGGCACCCCGGTCTCTCCCTCAAATGCCTTGATGAGCTCCCAGTAGGTCGGCGCCGCCCTGCGGTCGACCGTCTGCAACCGCCCGGTTCCATCGACATGCGTCGGCGCCGGTATCCGTGCGACCTTTTCGGGATGCACCTTGTACGTGAGCAACATGAATGGCGACGGGTAGCTCTGGTCGAACCAGTCGGCGGTCGACTCCATAAGTATCGAAGGGGCGAACGGCCTGAAAGGCTCCCGATGCTTGATCCTGCGGTTCAGGATGTCCTTCATGTCACCACGACGTGGATCGGCCACGATGCTGCGGTTGCCGAGCGCGCGCGGGCCCCATTCGGTCCTGCCCTGGTACCAGCCGACGATCTTGCCGGCGGCGATGTGCTGCGCGGTCGTCTCAAAGAGCGCCGACGGTTCCGCGGTCTGGTAGCGAAGGCCGGCCGCATCGAGCGCGGACTTGATCCTGTCGTTCGTGAACTCGGGACCCAGGTACGCGTGGTCGAGCGAGCCCTGGCGTGCCATACCCATCAGATGATGGGTGACGTAGGCTGCAGCGCCTACGGCAAGGCCGGCGTCGCCTGCTGCAGGATGTATGTATAGATCCTTGAACGGCGTCCTCCGGAAGATCTTGCCGTTCGCCGCACAGTTGAAAGCGACGCCCCCCGCATAACAGAGCCGCGTCCTGCCGGTCTTCCGGTGCAGCTGGTTCAGGAGGTCAATGACTACTTCCTCCAGCTGCCACTGGAGCGTGGCCGCG
>VGZT01000095.1 GCA_016872495.1 SAR202 cluster bacterium | reverse complement strand
GGCGCGGATCAGTTCGTCCGGGCAGGGGAGGCCGCGGCCGGCGAAGGCCGCGACGAAACCGCGCTTCCGCTCGCGCCCCGGCGCAAGGTCGGTGCCGGCGGTGATCAGCGCGATCCGGCGGTGGCCGAGGCCGATCAGGTAGTCGACCGCCTGCCGCATCCCCAAGGCGTGGTCGGTCATCACCGCGTCGATATTGTCCAGCGCCTCGCGGTCGAGGAGCACCCCGGGCACGGCGAGGCTCGCGAGCCGATTGCGGCATTCGGGGTCGCGCTCGGAGTTGATGGTCATGATCAGGCCGTCGACCCGCCCGCGCTGGACGAGATCGATCGCCGCCGCCTCGCGCGCGGCCTCGCCGCCGGTGTTGACCAGATGGAGGGTGAAGCCCTGCGGCCCGAGCTCCGCTTCGGCCGCCCTGAACAGCGTCGCGTGCAGCGGGTTGGTGATGTCGTTGACGATGAAGCCCACCGCCATCGTCGTCCGGCGGCGCATGTTCTGGGCGCGCGGGTCGGGCTGGAAGCCCATGCGCTCGACCACGGCGCGGACCTTCTGAAGTGTCGCCGGGCGCACGCTTGACGGCGCATTGAGGACGCGTGAAACGGTTCCGACGGAGACCCCGGCCGCTTCCGCAACCTCGCGGATAGTGATCGCCTTGACGGGCTTGCCGAACGGAGAGTTCATCGTCTCGAATGTCCGCGAAGACGGGCGAGGGCGCAACGTCACAGGCGATATTCCCGCGAGAATGCACAGAAATCCATATGAATTTCGAGGCAGAAGCGGCGACAATCTTGATACGGAGCCATGAGCGATGAAGTTCAGACCGTGCCTATCCGGTTGTCACCCACACCCACAAGATGTAGGATGTGAGGTCAAGGCGGCTTGGCGGTGCGATGGGCATGGACGTTCTGCATTACGATGACCTGTCGTTTCCGCGATCACTTCCCGATTTCCAGCGGCTGTTTCCCGATGACCCTGCCTGCGCTGCCTACCTGGAGAAGGGACGGTGGCGCGATGGGTTCGTCTGCCCCCATTGCCAAGAGGCGGCTGGCGAGCCGTTCCGTTTCGTAAACAGACCCGGGGTTTTGCGCTGCCGCAAGTGCCGTCGCGACATAGGCTTGACGGTAGGAACGGTTATGGAGCGCACCCACACGCCTTTGCGCGTGTGGTTCTGGGCGGCCTATCTGGTCGCCAGCCAGACGCCCGGCATCTCGGCAGTGCAGTTCCAGCGGCAACTTGGGCTGTCGCGCTATGAAACGGCATTCCAGATACTCCACAAACTCCGCGCTGGAATGGTTCGTCCGGATCAGGATCGGATCGGCGGCAAGCCTGACGAGCACGTCGAGGTCGATGAAGGCTGGATCGGCGGTCGAACGCGCGGCAAGGGACGAGGCGTCACCGACAAAGTGCTGGTCACAAGCGCTGTCGAAGTCCGCAAGCGCAAACCAGGCACCAGACTCGAAAAACGCAAGGCGGGCCGTTACGCTGGGCGTGTCCGGCTTTCCGTCGTGCCCGATCGCAGCGCCGAGTCCCTCTGCGGCTTCGTTGAGAGCGCCGTTGCGCCGGGAACGCAGATCATTACTGACGACTGGAGTGGCTACGTCAGCCTCGGCAAGCGCGGCTACAAACACCTCGCGGTCACCGAGCGGGGCGATCCCCAAGTGGCCGAGGAGTATCTGCCGATGGTCCATCTCGTCTTTTCCAACCTCAAGACCTGGCTGGGTGGCATTCATCACGGCGTCAGCCACCAACATCTCCAGGCCTACCTCAACGAATTCACTTTCCGCTTCAACAGACGGTTCTACCCGTTCAACGCCTTCCGATCCCTTCTCGGCATCGCTGGCGGCGTCACCGCACCGACCTACGCCGAGCTCTACTCGGGACAATGGAAGCACCCCAGATCTAGTGGGTGTGGGTGACAACCGGATAGGCACGGTTCGATCTTCTCGAGGAGCGCCTTCGGCGCGTCGTTGAACAGGAGATGCGCCTCGTCGAAGAAGAAGACCAGCTTCGGCTTCTCAGGGTCGCCGATCTCGGGGAGTTCGTCGAACAGCTCCGACAGCAGCCACAACAGGAAGATCGCGTAAAGCCGCGGCGACTGCATGAGCGTGTCGGCGGCGAGGTGGAC
>VGZT01000094.1 GCA_016872495.1 SAR202 cluster bacterium | reverse complement strand
CGCGCCTCAGCGGCGAAATACCGCCGTTCTGACTACGTAAGGAAGAACGAGATCAGGAAAGAGGTTCGCGAGCGATACGAGCGTGGCGACATTCTTGGAGCGAACCGCGAGCCCATCCGCAACAGGGACGATGCGGCGAACGCGTTTTATCTTGATCTACCTGAAGAGGACAAGCATCTCTGGTCGAAGCGGGGCGGTACGGAGGACATCAGGGACTCGCGCGGCATGACGGACCTGAGACGCGCGCTGACAGGTGCCAAGCGGCCTCGTCCACCAGGACGATGATAGGGGATAGGAATTTCCTTCCCTTCCACGCCGCACAACAATCGCTCCTGGGGCCGGCCAGACGTGGTGCGGGACTACCTGCGTATCAGGCTTGGCGGGACGGATAGAAAAATCTATCCGCCCCAGGCTGCGCCGCACGATTTGGCCATTCTCCCGCTCCCCGGTCCCGGTTTGTCGGCGCACAATGCAGCTTATGTCGTTCCACGAGCCGCTATTGGTAAACTTGCTTCTCCACCCCGTCGAGCTGCTCCAGGACGCGCTCCGTCGCGTATCGGGTGTGAGGCGGGAGGTGCAGGCGCTGCTGCTGATCGGCCGTCAGCCCAGGAAGAGCCGCTCGGCGTTCTTGTAGGCGACCTGCTCGGCCACCGCCGGGGGGAGCTGCCCGAGCCACCGACGCCACCGGATCGCCGCGGCCGGCACCGCGGCCAGGTGCATCGGCATGAAGACGTCGATGCCAAACAGGAACCGGGTCTGATGGGCGAGGACGACACTCTGCCACTCGACGAAGTGGAGCGGGGCTATGCCCCACTGGCCCCCCATCCGGGCCGAGAAGTCGGCGAACAGGTTCGGATGTTCGTCTAACATCTGCTTCACTTGGATCGACGACGCTCCGCCGCCGAAATGGGGTGGTATCCCGCCAGCGTGAGCCCAGATGATCGGCGCCTCCCGGTACTCGCGGCACAGGGCCGCCAGGTCGTCGGTCTGCGGACCATCGCAGTGGATGGTCAGCGGTGTCCGTGTCTCGGCGGCCAGCGCCGCTGCCTCTCGAATGTGCCGGTCTGTCGCGAGAACCTGGATGCCTTGGGGCATCATGGGAAACGGAAAGTGTCGGGCGCTGGTCTTTTGCCCCCGGAAGAGGCGGTCCTTCAGCATGGCGCGCAGGTTGGGCGGGGGCCCAGACAGGGAGTAGGCAACTGGGATCACGCGACCGCCGAAGGCCTTGGCCTTGTTAGGATCGGCGGTGAAGGCGACGACGCGCTCGATGCCCGCCCTCTCCATGGCCTGTAAGAGCTCGGCTTCGCCGATGGCGCCGATCGGGCCGCGGCCCCCGTGCACGTGCGAGTGGCTGTCCAGGAGAGGGCCGGTGTAGCTGGGCGAGCTTGCATCATCAACCAGTGCTGGAGGTAGGTGTTTAAGTGCCAGGAGAGGGCCGGTGTAGCCGGGCGAGCTTGCATCCTGCGCGAGAGGCGCCGCGTACCCGGCGGAACCGAACCCGATCAGGCCGCAGCAGACGTGAAGGAACCGTCGACGGCTAAGCCGACCCGAATCCATCATGCGTAGTCCTCCCTCGGGACGCCTTCGCGCCGGCCGCGCTCGCTACGCCGGCTCGAGGCCGATGATCTCGTTGAACCGCCCCAGCCCAATGTTGAGGGTCGCGCGCGCCACCAGCTCGACGCGGAGCGCCGGCTCGAGCCTCTGCGACTTGACGTCGAACGGCTTGCCCGCCGGGAGCACAGACGCGATAAAAGCCCTCGGGACCTGCCCTGCGCTGCGTAAGGTCTCTTTGAGGAACCTGGCTGGATGAGACAGCCCATGTCTCATCGCCCTTGAGCATGGTCCTCACCGCGGTGCCGCTCGGGCCGCAGGGCGCATCAACGTTCTGGTCAACGCTACAGAGAGCGCCCACCATTGAAGCTCGTTGTCGCTCATACGGATAGGAAAATCTATCCGCCCCAGGCTGCGTTGCACCGCAGGATTTGACCATTCTCCCGCTCCCTGGTCCCGGTTTGACGGCGCACAGTGCCGATTATATTGCTCCACGAACCGCTATTGGTAAAGCGTTTGTCACTCCGTCAGTGAACATTGTGAACGTCGCGCCTGAGGTTCTCCATGTCAGCATTACCGTGCCGGCGACACTGAGGTGTACTGATTCGTGTGCCGACCAAGCATTCCCAGTATATTCATAGCGTTACAT
>VGZT01000093.1 GCA_016872495.1 SAR202 cluster bacterium | reverse complement strand
TCCAGACAGGCGACGATGTCATCGCGGGGCACAAGACCGCCTGGGGTCGTCGCCGGCATACTCCATCCCGGGCAAATGTGCCGACCAGTTTGGCGTCACCAGGCAGAAACTGCTCCAGCGGTCCCGCCACGTCTGCCCGATCCACCCGCGTTCCAGTACGACTTGCTCGACTCCGAGGACCGTCAGCTCGTGGTTGAAAGACAACCCTGCCTGTCCACCGCTCACTGGGGCGACCTTGGCCGTTTCCGCATGGCACTCCTGGCGTCGCGCAAGAGCTTGATGCGGACAGGATTTTGTCGCCAGCGTCGGCGGGCGCCCTGCAGGGGGTGTGCGGACAATGCCCACTGGTGCTGCAAGCCGCGCGGAATCACAATGGTCGGCGCCGCCCGGAGGCCGTAACGGTGAATACCATCAAACTGAAAGCCTCGATCCCCGGTCAGGAAGCCCGACATCGTTCCCCAGCAGTACGGGGTGCAGTGATCCCCACCTTTTTGATCAGAGTGGCCCCGTCCTTCCCGAAAGGCCGGCCTTAACTTGCTGATCGGTGAACTGTCCGCGCTGGTCAACGCCGTCTTCTGGGCGCTCACTGGGATCTACATCAAGCGAGCTGGCCCGGGCGTCAAGACGGCCCAGGTAATGGTCACTCAGCATTGGTTCGCAGCTCTGGCGGCCATCTTCCTGGTGATCGTTACCGCTCACCTCGACGACGCCTTTAGGATGCCGCTGTGGGTTGCCGTACTGCTCGGAGGCGGCGCAATCATCAATACTGGCGGCCAGTTCCTTTTCTTCAGCGCGCTGAAGACAGGCAACGTGGGGGTTGTCTACACGACGACCACCGGGCTGTTCATAGTGTTATCGCTGGCGGCGAGCACGCTGTTCCTGGGCGACCGCGTGGCGCCGGTTGCGCTGATGGGTGCCCCGGTGATCATCGCCGGGCTCTACGTGATGAACGTAATCGGCGGGCGCACGCCGGCGGGGGGGACGGAGGCTTCCAGGAAGGCCACTTTCGTGGCGCTCGGACTCAGCACGGTTACCGCGGCAGTGTGGTCGATCGGGCTGTTGACCACCGCCATTGCCGTCAGAGAAACGGACATCTGGAGCGCAGCGCTGGTGCGCAACGTGGTGCCCGCCATAATGTACGCGCCGTTCGCGTTCATCTTCCCGGACCTGGTGCCCTGGAAAGCGACCAGGCGAGTTCAGTTACACCTTGCCGCTTCATCGCTGTTCTTCGTCCTGTCTTTCATCACCTTCCTGTACTCGATCACTCGGATATCACCAGGGCTATCGGCACTGCTATCGAGTACGTCGCCCGTGTTCGCGCTCGGACTTGCTGCCGTCGCGCTCAAGGAACGGTTGACGCGTACCGCTGTCGTCGGTGCCGGGCTATCGCTCGTCGGTATGGTCGTAGTCCTCTCGTCGAGATAGCGCGCCAGCGCTTTTTCAGAGGGGAGGGGTGCACGAGAGCCTGTTTCCTGGTCACGCGGCGAGGCCCGATGCCGAGCGCCACTCAACTCCGCCACGCGCCTGTCCCCTGGCGAGGTCCGGGAAGCTCCTTGCCTCCCGGTCGACGAAAAACCGGGTTACGGGTTCACGCCGACCCGAGCGCGGCTTCCAGCTCCTCAAGCGCCCTGAGCGCAAAGAGGTCCATGTTTCTGGCGCGGTCGGCGAGGCCCGTCTCAAGGGTCGCGGCACGCTCCAACTTCCCGGAAACCCCCACGCATGTGTGCCCGGCCGCATCCCCGTAGCGGTTGCCGGTCGGACCGGCGGCACCGGTCTCGCTGAGGGCCCACGTCGTGCCCAGTCGCGCACGCATTGTCCTGGCCAGCAGAAGGGCGTAGGGTTCGCTTGCCGCCCGCACCCCGGGATAGTCGGAAAGTTCGACCCCGAGCAGGGCGTTACGAGCCGATGCCGTGTAGACGACCGCCCCGCCGACAAAGTAGCTGGAGGCCCCGGGCACGGCCAGCAGCGAGGCGGATACGAGTCCTCCCGTGGAAGACTCGGCCACCGAGACTGTTTCGCCGCGTTCTACCAGTTGTGATGCGATCTTCGCCGCCAGGTTCTGGATCCGATTCATGTCTTTGCTCGCCCCGCACCTTGTGAATAGGGACGCATGTCGGGGCGGCGGCGCCGTATCCGGGACAGATACGCGTGAGTAGCTCACTGGTACCCCCGGGAGGATTCGAACCTCCGACCGTCTGCCTAGAAGGTGGAATCCGTGTCTGACGGACACCGCCATCCGGCTGTCTGCCTCAAAGCTGCGATAGCCTTGCGACGATGACCGCCCGGGCGAGGCCGGATAACGCGATCACGACCGCGCCATTGTCCGTGTGGAGCATAGGTGTCTGCGGGACACGGGTCAACAG
>VGZT01000092.1 GCA_016872495.1 SAR202 cluster bacterium | reverse complement strand
GGGATCGGCCGCCCGTCGGCGTCTTGGACTTCCACCCTGAGGCCACCGGCCGCGCTGGTCGAGAGGTTCACTTCAAGGGCGCGGCCGTCGAAGCGCAGCGGCTTCGTCAGCAGTTCGCCGCCCTCATAGCCGGCACGGACCGAAGCGAAGCCGTCGGTCCGGAGGGTAAGGCGCTCAAGGAAAGCGGAGCGCTGCCCGTAGTTCCGCTGCACGTAGAAGGAAATCTCGGCTGGCCCCGTCGGCAACACTCCCAGCGCCGCATAATTGGCACGCGAGACCCAGTGGCTGGCTCCCAGGCCCGGCCGGATGAAGCTTTCCCGCCGGATGAAATCGTAGGTCGCCGAGCCCGCCCGGCTCGTCAGCAGGACCGTGTCCGAGATGTCCTCCGCCCCACCGGTGATAGCGG
This sequence comes from SAR202 cluster bacterium, assembly GCA_016872495.1. Lineage (GTDB taxonomy): Bacteria > Chloroflexota > Dehalococcoidia > Lucifugimonadales > Lucifugimonadaceae > VGZT01. The sequence continues at coordinate 2,006 of VGZT01000092.1, read as the reverse complement.
TTAGGCCGAGCTGGGCCGCCTGCTCCTCGCTCAGGGCACGACGCCCACGCTGGAAGCGCGCCGCCAGCGAGAGGTAGAGGTGCGGGGCACGGAAGTAGGGCGTCGTCTGGTTCACGTACAGGTGCTGCGACGGGCGGCTCGAACCGGTGTCGCCGTAGGTCATCGACACCGGCGGACTCCAGGTCCGGAAGTCCGGCGAGGTCGCGCGCGCCGTGGCCCGGATTCCGCCGGCACTTTCACTGTCCCCTCCCACCATGTACCGGGCCAGAAGCACGTAGCGGCCCTCGGCGGCCGACCAGAACATCACGTTCTGCGAGTCAAAGTGGTTCGGGAGGCTTCGCGGCACGAGTACCCCCGGCAACCGGCGCCAGCGAATGCCATCGGACGAAACGAACCCCACCAGTCCTTCCTTCACTTCGACGTTCGCCTTGTACCGCTCCTCCGCCGGCACGCCGGGCCGGTCGTCGATGAACGGGCAGAAGGTGTCGCCCTCAAAGAGGATCACGTTGTTGCGCGACGATCCGTTGACCTCCACCACGCCGACCTCGGGCTTGACCCAGACGATGCCGTCCCGGCTCTCGGCGTAGCAGGTCATCGAGTGATGTTCCGCCGGTCTCGCCGCCCGGTAGTACATGCGGAACCTGTCGCCGTCCTTGAGGACCGTGGTGTAGAAGCAGGTGCGCGGATCCTCGTGAGGCAGATCATAGCGGATGGCGACGCCGGCCGGACGCGGCTCGTGCAGCCTCACCGTCAAGCTGGTCAGTCGCTCGATCAGAAGGTCATCGACGAAGAGCTCGCGGCGAGTGCCGACGTCAATGCTCTCCGCCCGGACCAACCCGGTCACGATCAGCCCCACCGCCAGGAGCGCTCTGCCGATCGCCTTCACAAGCCAAGAAGGTAGACGCTGCTCCCACCTTGGTCTGGGACAAGCGCAAACACCGGGCTGGCCAGCGACCGCCGCCCAGTCAGCGGCGACGACTCTCTCCTCCGCTTGATGCCTCATGGCTGGACTGCTCACGAGCCGCAATCCTGGCCACCTTGCTAACCCGATCAGTTCCACGAAGTCCGTCAGCCGTCGAATGGATGCGCAGGGGTGACTACAGATAGCAGGAATTTGCTTTTTCAAGGCGGAGCTGACGATGGCCGTCGCGAGGCGTTTGGTCGAGCAAAAATCCCCCTCGAATTCGCGGAATCAGGAATCACCTGCTATGATCGAGTACCCCGGGATGGCTGAGCGATGAGCCAACCGGGCTTTAGCGCTGAATGGCGGTAGTGTGCTCGGCGACCCAGACCATGTCGCGGTTGTTGGGTGAAGCAACATTCAGGGGAAGTGAGTTGTCAAACTTGGGCTTAGGTCGAGTGCGAGGGTCGAGCCACTTGTGAATTTCGGCGTGGCCATCCACGAATGACAGCCCGCCCGCTCCATTGTGATAACTAGCTGGGTAATCCCAAATTACCGCACCTTGCGGCTTCCCGCCGCTGGGTAGGATGACACCAAACGCCCCGTTATTAATGCTATCGGGGTGTTCGTCCATGAGTACGAACGTCCGCGAAGGGCCCGGATCAACGAAATCACTCATTTTCCAGAATAGCCGATACGGTGGGCTCGGAAGTGACGAGAGGCCTTGCCAACATGCGACCGCCGAGCTCATGGCCATGCTCCGGACACGCGGGTAGGTGCGTTCACGAATCTTGACGCTCGACGGATCTGATGGGCAGCGGTAGATCGCCGGTGTTTGGGTATACGGACCGATCTGCGCCCACTTTTTGTCGATAAGTTTCAGAACATTCGTGTTATCTGGGTCAGGTCCGAACGAGAGCCAACCAGCGACCCAACCCGGGTCGTCGCCACCGGTTGCGTTGTTTGGAAGCCTTTCATTGGCGTCTTCGACATACATACCCCAACCCAACTGCAATTGCCGGAGGTTGTTGATGCAGCCGATCGCGTGAGCTTTCGATTTCGCCTTGCTAAGGGCCGGTAAAAGCATTCCCGCAAGAATGGCGAT
>VGZT01000091.1 GCA_016872495.1 SAR202 cluster bacterium | reverse complement strand
TTCACCTCGGATACCGGCATCCAGGACGGCCTGGCGAATCGAGCGAAAGCGTGCCACCGATCGAGCGCTTCGACGTCGAGTTCTCGAACATCCAGATGGCGCAGAACGTCTACCGCTGCGCGTTCGAAGCCGGCTGTCGCCGCGTGGTCATGGCCAGTTCGAACCACGCGGCCGACTGGTATGAGCATGCGCTGGTGCACCGCCGCCTCAAGGAGCTCGTCTCGCCGGCCGACTTGCCCCTTTCCGACAACTTCTATGGCTGGGCCAAGGCGTCATACGAATTGCTTGGCTTCGTCTATGCCTGCGGCCAGCTGGGGCGGCAGCTCGAGGTCGTACAGGTCCGAATCGGCGCCCCGCGTGATGTGGCCGGTTCTTTCTACGAGGCGGCCCGGCCGGACTCCGCCGAGGGTCCGTCCATGATCGCCAATTTCAAGCGGGACCTCGGCGCGCATATCAGCGAACGGGACATCCGGCAGCTCTTCTTCAGGGCGATTGAGACCCAGGAGATCAGGAACGGCGACGGCGTGCCGTGGCTGGTCGTCTACGGCATCAGCGGCAATACACGCGCCTTCTGGTCCCTGGAATCGGCCAGGCGCGTACTTGGCTACCAACCGGAGGACGACACCGAGATCAAGTACGCGGATGACATCCGGCGACTCCTGACCGGCCCGGACGGGCCTCCCGGCCGCGTAGGTGTGTGACGAGGCAGGCGAGAAGCGATGATGCCCGCGGATGCGCCGGATACGTGCCATCCGTGGGTAAGTGACTGGTTCCGCTCGGCGTTTGCGCGCTCGGTCCAGCGCATCTTTGTCGAGCACTGGAACAGGGTGCCGGTGCGCCAGTCGGACGGCGCGCCCTGGATCGCTTCGGCCGGCTTTCGATGCGACGACCCCGGGATGGCTTCGACGCCCTGCAGGAGCGGACGCTGCAGGCCCTCGCGCGCCGGAGACGCGCGCGATCGGTGAAATCCGCAGATCCCGCAACGTGCCTTCGTTCCCATCGCTGTGCTAGGTTCGGACAATGTTTGGAATCATGCGGAAGAAGACTTCCAGCGGGCGCGGGCCCACCCCGTTCAGGGGCCCGATCTTCTCAGTCCTGCTATCTGTTGTTGCCGGCTCGGGCGCCGCGGTGGGAGTCCAGTTCCTGGAGTACCCGGAGGCCGCCGCCGTGGCGGCTGGCGTGGTTGCCGCCGCAATCGTCGGGGGCATTTCGCTGCTGATCGGCCTGCACCTGTTGCGGCGCTCCCTTTCGGGGCCGGAACTGAAGGCCAGAATGGCGGCCGCATCCGCCGACGCGGACTTGTTGGCGGACCTCCAGTCTCTCGTTTCCGCGTCGAGCCGGAAGAACTGGGCGGACATGGCCTCGGCCAGGATCGCGCGTATGACCGGCAGCTCGGGCGCCGCGATTCTCCTCCGGATCCCCGGCACGGACTCGCTGTCGCTGGCAGGATCGACCACGCCGCTCGTCATTCGAAACCTCGATGCGGTCGAGGCGGCACCCCACGGACCAGGGCGCCGGGCCGTCTCGACCGGTGAGCCCGTCGTCATGTCGACCGCCGATATCCCCGCCTGGGCGGCGGCCGCCGGCTTTGAGGCAGGTGCAGCCTTGCCGGTCCTCCATCACGGGCAAGCGATCGGACTTGCATACGCGCTGGGGAAGTCGTGGCAAACGCCGCGCAAGGATGCTCTCGACAACGCCGTACGCTTCCTCGGCCTTGCGGCAACGCACTACGCGGTCGCTGCCCCGTTCGCCGTCCATGCGTCCTACGGATCCGCTCCAGAGCCGGGTGCCGCGGCGACGGCCCACCCGTTGCGATCCGCGGGCCCGGTGCGAAATGCCGAACGGGTCAGCACCTGGCCGACGAGACAGGCGCCAGCCCCGGTGTCGCCCGCGCGCCCGGCGCCCGCCACCGGGATGCCCGGGGCAGTGTCCTCGTCGTCGACCCGTCAACCGATTGCGCCGGCCACCCCGGGAGCCGCTCCTCGGTCCGAGTCGCGTGACCCAACCCCTGCCACTGTCTCGACATCGAGGTGGCTGCCCAGGCCGGTGGTCGCTGGACACGAGGACTTTTCCGATGCCCCCTCGGCGGCTGCCAGGAGTGAGCCGGCGAAGCAGCCTGAATGGACTACGGAAGTAACGCCGGCGCGCAAGGTCCTCGATCCGATCGCCACGCCGGACACGGAGATCGCTCCCTCGACCTTTCTCCCGGTCGGCCAGACAGCCGCTGCTGCACGTGCCGCAGCGGAGGAAGCGGCACGAACGGGAACCGCGTTCGACATGTCAGCCCAGCGGAGGCGCCTCGACCTCCCTGGCATCGCGCTTGACCCGCGTACTGAGCGATGCGTGGTCGACGGTAACGCGCTTTCGCTCTCAAAGACCGAGTTCGATCTTCTGTACGCGCTTGCGGCCCGAAATGGCGAGATCA
>VGZT01000090.1 GCA_016872495.1 SAR202 cluster bacterium | reverse complement strand
CGAACAGCAGGCGCAGGAAATGGTGGATCTCCGTGAGCGTGCCGACGGTGCTCTTCCTGCCGCCGCGGCTGGTGCGCTGCTCGATGGCCACCGTGGGCGGGATGCCGAAGATGGCGTCCACGTCCGGACGCGAGGCACCCTGGACGAACTGACGGGCGTAGGCATTGAGGGATTCCAGATACCTTCTCTGTCCCTCGGCGAACAGGATGTCGAAGGCGAGCGTGGATTTTCCGGAGCCGGAGACTCCCGTTACGACGGTGAAGCGGTTTCTTGGTATTTCAACATCGATGTTCTTGAGGTTGTGCTCGCGGGCTTTGTGGATCTGGATCGCGTTTCCCAAATACCGTCCACTCGGCTCACGGACTGTTCCGCTGGACATTGTCGAGCGGGAATCCTCTTCGGCTACTAGATTCGCCGCAGAGGATTTCGGAGAGAAGCTTGCCGCGTACTCTCGCAGTGCCTTGCCTGTATGCGAGCTCGGGTGCTTCATCACATCCGCGGGCACGCCTTCACATACGATCTCTCCACCCGCATCGCCTCCCTCGGGGCCGAGGTCGATGATCCAGTCGCTGGCGCGGATCACATCCAGGTTGTGTTCGATGACCACCAACGAGTGGCCCGCGGCAATGAGTTGCCTGAACGCACGCAGCAGCTTGGCGACGTCGTCGAAGTGCAATCCCGTTGTCGGCTCGTCGAATAGGAACAGTTTCCTGGAATTCGGGACCGACCCCGATTTCACATTCGCGAGGTGCCCGGCAAGCTTCAGCCGTTGCGCCTCTCCGCCCGAGAGCGTTGGCACCGGTTGCCCCAGCCTCAGGTAGTCCAGGCCCACCTCCACGAGGGGCTTTAGCCTCGCATGCAGATCTCGCTCGTCCTGGAAGAATTCCAAAGCTTCGTGGACGGTCATCTCCAGCACCTCGGCGATGGATCTACCGCGCACCCGGACTTCCAGCACTTGGGCGCGGAAGCGCTTGCCGTCGCAGTCCGGGCAACGCAGGTAGACGTCGGAGAGGAACTGCATCTCGACGTGCTCGAAGCCGTTGCCGCCGCAGGCGGGGCAGCGGCCATTGCCGGAGTTGAAGCTGAAGGTGCCGGCGGTGTACTGGCGCTGCCTGGATTCGGGTGTCTTGGCGAACAGCTCGCGGATGGCGTCGAAGGCGCCGACGTAGCTGGCGGGGTTGGAGCGCGTGGTCTTGCCGATGGCCGACTGGTCAACCATGACGACTTCGTCCACCAGCTCGGCGCCGCGCAGGGCCTTGTGGGCACCCGGGGTTTCGGTGGGCCTGCCCTTGGCCTTTCGCAGCGCCGCGTAGAGGACGTCCTGCACCAGCGTGGACTTGCCGGAGCCGGAGACGCCGGTGACGCAGGCGAGGCGCTGCAGCGGGATGCCGACGTCGATGGCCTTGAGGTTGTGCTCGGAGGCGCCCTCGATGCGAAGGCATGCCGAGGCCGGGGCGGCCGGCCGCGCAGCTGCTGCCGACTTCCGGCCGGAGAGGTAGTCGCCAGTCAGGGTGGACTTGGCGCGCAGCTCCGCCGGGGTGCCGAAGAACACGACCTCGCCGCCGCGCTCGCCGGGGCCAGGTCCCATGTCGAGGATCCGGTCAGCGGCGAACATGATCTGGGGGTCGTGCTCGACCACCACCAGCGAGTTGCCGGCGTCGCGCAGGCGCTTCATGACCTCGATGACGCGACCCATGTCGCGGGGGTGCAGGCCAATGGAGGGCTCGTCCAGCACGAAGAGGGTGTCGACTAGCGACGTCCCGAGCGCAGTGGTGAGGTTGATGCGCTGGACTTCGCCGCCCGACAACGTGCGCGACTGCCGGTCCAGCGTCAGGTAGCCCAGGCCGACGTCGCAAAGAAATTTGAGTCGGGTCCGGATCTCGCCCAGCAGCAGGTCGGTGGCCGCGTCCAGCGGCGCAGGCAACTGCAGGCTGTCGAACATCCCCCTGACGGTGGAAATGGGCAGCAGCATCAGGTCATGGATGGACTGGCCCTCGATCCTCCACAGCGTGGCATCGGGTTTCAGGCGCGTGCCGCCGCAGGCTTCGCACGCCGTATAGGAGCGGTACTTGGAGAGCAGCACCCGGATGTGCATTTTGTAGGCCTTGCTCTCCAGCCACTTGAAGAAGCGGCCGACCCCGTACCAGACGCCGGGCCAGGACTTCCTCCAGCTCACCCATTCCTTCTCGCCCTCGAGGGTCCAGGCGCGCTGCTCGGGGTTGAGTTGGTTCCAGGGCGTGTCCAGCGGGATACCGCGCTTTTTGGCGTACCTGACCAGGTCGTCCTGGCATTCCTTGAAGCTGGGCGTCTGCCAGGGGCGCACGGCGCCTTCGCGCAGCGTCTTGCGCTCCTCTGGGATCACCAAGCCGTAGTCGACGCCGATGACGCGGCCGAAGCCACGGCAGGCTTCGCAAGCGCCGACGGGCGAATTGAAGGAGAACGCGGCCGGGGTGGGCTCGGAATAGCTGATGTCGCAGTCGGGGCAGTGCAGGTTGGAGGAGAAGCGGAAGACCTGGTCGTTCTCGCCGTAGACGTTGACCCTGGCCTGTCCGAACTTGAGCGCCGTCTCCAGCGCCTCGATGACCCGCGCCCGCCCGGCGCCGGACTGTCTGAAACGGTCCTGGATCACCTCGATGCGCGTCCTC
>VGZT01000089.1 GCA_016872495.1 SAR202 cluster bacterium | reverse complement strand
CCCGCGAGGCGGCCCGTCGCCGCCTCGCATTCGACGAACTGTTCCTGAACCAGCTGGTCGTTCAACAGCGGAGGCTCGAGTGGCGCCAGCGGGGCGAGGGCGTGCCGGTCGCCTTCGACGAGAAGGTGCCGCGTGCATTTCTGTCGTCGCTGCCATTCAAGCTAACGGCCGGGCAGGCTGCCGCCCTGGCCGAGATCCTGCGGGAACTCAGGTCGGACGTTCCGATGAGCAGGTTGTTGCAGGGTGAAGTTGGCAGCGGCAAGACCGTAGTTGCGCTGTCCGCGATGCTGGCGGTCGCAGCCGGGGGTTACCAGGGTGCCCTGATGGCGCCAACCGAAGTACTTGCGGAGCAGCATTTCCTCAACGTCTGCTCCACGCTCCAGGCGCATGCTGCGTTTGGCGAACCGGACGCCGTCAGGCTGGCCGCGTTGCCGGGGGCCGACCGAGAGATCCGGGTCGCCTTGCTCATCGGCGCCCTCCCTGCCAGGGTGAAAGCGGCGGTACAGCGACGGATCGCTGCAGGCGAGATCGAAATATGTGTCGGCACGCACGCACTGATCCAGGACGCGCTCGAGATCCCTCGCCTGGCGCTCGCAGTCGTGGATGAGCAGCACCGGTTCGGCGTGGAGCAGAGGGCGGCCCTCAAATACAAGGGACTGAAGCCGCATCTGCTGGCGATGTCGGCGACGCCGATCCCGCGCAGCCTGGCCTTGACGCTCTACGGTGACCTTGATCTCTCTACGCTGCGTGAGCTCCCGCGCGGCCGCCGCCCAATCGAAACCCGCTGGGCGACCGCCGCGGCCGATCGGGCCGCCGCTTACGACCTGATTCGAAGCCAGGTCGCGTCGGGTCGGCAGGCCTTCATCGTGTGTCCGTTGATCGACCCTTCAGAGGAGCTGAAGGCCCGTGCCGCGGTGGACGAGCACCGCCGCCTTTCCGCAGCAGAGTTGTCGTTTCTCAGGGTGGGGCTGTTGCACGGCCGGATGTCGCTGGCTGAGAAGCAGGCGGTGATGGAGCGGTTCCGGGCCGGAGACCTGCAGGTACTGGTCGCGACGCCTGTGATCGAGGTGGGTATCGACATTCAGAACGCGACCGTCATGATGATCGAGAGCGCCGACCGGTTCGGCCTGTCGCAACTCCACCAGTTGCGTGGTCGTGTGGGCCGCGGGGAGTTCAAGAGCTACTGCTTCCTGATGGCTGACGAACCGTCCGCCGATGCCCAGGAACGGCTTGGAATCGTGGCCCGAAGCTCAGACGGATTTGACCTTGCGGATGCCGACCTTCGAATGCGCGGGCCAGGCGACTATGTAGGCACCAGGCAGAGCGGTTTCGCAGATCTAAAGGTGGCTACCCTGGGCGACCTGGATCTCCTGGCGGTATCGCGGGCGGAGGCCGAGAGAATCCTGGCCTCCGATCCGGGCCTGCAAAGGCCGGAATACGCTCCGCTCAGAGCTGAACTGCTCCGCTCGGCGGCGCGGCGCCCTGCCGAGATCTCGTGAGGCCGGCGTCCGTACCAGGCCGAGGCCTAGGTTTTCGCAAGCTCCACTTCGTCCGATATTTCGGTCTCATCGGAAACCAGCTTGCGCACGGGGCAACGAGCAGCGACGTACTCGAAGCGTTGCCGCTGCTCTTCACTCAGGTCTCCGAAGAGTTTGATCCTTGAAAGGATGCGAGGACGGTCTTCTCCGTGCCCTCGTTCTCTTTCGAGCTCCACGGTAACCTCGACGCGTTCGAGCGGCCACCCTTTGCGGGCGGCGTACATCCTGAGGGTGATCGACGCGCAGGCGCCGATCGCCCCAAGAAGAAGCTGGGTTGGGGACATGCCGAGATCATCTCCGACACCTTGCGGTTCGTCGGCCAGCAGCTGATGCTTCCCCGATATCACCTGGGTCTGGTAATTGGCCCGGCTGCGGACGGTGACGGTTTGTGGCATCGGTTCCTCGTTTGCATGCTAATGACGAGGGTTATATTGTCTCGTCATGCTTGATGGTCTGTAAGGCCTCCAAGGGACATCAACTCGAGATATGCCTGACAACGAGATTGCGGACGTACTAGTAATCGGTTCCGGGGCGTCCGGTGGCGCGGTCGCATGGCGACTTGCGGAAGCCGGGTTCAAGGTGGTCTGCCTCGAACAGGGCAGCTGGATGGACCCATCGCAGTACGTGACCAGGGACCTCGACTGGGAGTTCCGGGGCATGACGGACTGGAGCTTCGACCCTAACGTCAGGCGGCGGCCCGAGGATTACCCCGTCAACGACACCGGTTCGGCGATAACCCCGTTCATGTTCAATGCCGTCGGCGGCAGCACGATCCACTGGACGGGCCATACGCCGCGATTCCATCCATCGGACTTCCGGGTGAAGTCGCTCGACGGCGCGGCTGACGACTGGCCGCTGTCGTACGACGAGCTGGCGCCCTACTACGAGTTGAATGACGTGATGATGGGTTGCTCTGGAATCAACGGCGACCCTGCGAACCCGCCCCGTAGTCCCAGGCCGATGCCTCCGCTGCCCCTGGGGCCTGAGGGGATTCGAATGGCTCAGGCGTTCGACAAGCTCGGATGGCACTGGTGGCCTTCGGATAGTTTCGTGAATTCGACCGAGTATGACGGTCGGGGCGCGTGCAATAACTGCGGCCCCAACGGTCTCGGGTGTACGACCAGGGCCAAAGGCAGCACCGACGTCACATACTGGCCGAAGGCGATCAAGCTGGGCGCGGTGCTCAGGACGAGAGCCCGCGTTTCCGAGATCACCGTCGATTCGCGCGGGCGGTGCACCGGCGCCGCGTACTACGACCGGGACGGCCGGGTGCAGCTCCAGCGGGCGCGCGCGGTCATCGTGGCGTGCAACGGG
>VGZT01000088.1 GCA_016872495.1 SAR202 cluster bacterium | reverse complement strand
GCGAGCGCCGCGGAATCTGCGCGGCCGTTTTTCGGTGTCACGCATAGCTGACTCAGGTTCAACAGTGGGCGCACAGGCGGCGCATGGCGACCGACGCAATCCAAAGCTGGGACGACACTTTTAATCTGAAGGTCGAGGGTTCGATTCCCTCACGGCCCACCATATCTGGCTCAGATACGATCAACCGACCCCCGTTCGGGGGCGTTTTTGCCCTGTCTTCTACCTGCGGCACCACCCTGTCGCTCATGAGCTGCAGAGTTCGCTCGCGTCTTACGGCCTTCGGCGACGATGGCGGCGACCTGATGCTGGGCGCTCCGGAAGCGGATCATTAACGAGCACGGCCACCTCGCTGCCGATGTAGAAACCGTGGAATAATCTCAAGCCCAGTGGGCGGGGACTCAGGTCGGAAGGAAACCGCCCGCAGGTCGTGCCGCCGGCCACCATCTGCATGACCGCATCCCAAGTGCGCACCGCAGGCTCACTGGCTTGAGACTAATCAGGACCGCTCCATAGACCGGCTCAATCCTGGTGGAAGACCTCGTCCGCGGTAATCAGCCTGCCCTTGACGTCGGCGAGCGTGGTGATGATGCCCTCGAAGGCCCGACCCCAGCGCGCGTTTACCGCTGTCCGCCCGATGCGCGCGAAAACCGTGTCCGCATCCGGGTAGAACTCCCCGTAGTACACGACGTGCGCGCCGCGACGGAAGCCGCTGTAGTTGCGGAAGCCCGTGTCGCGGATGGCTGCCAGCATGTCCGGCCAGGGGTCGGCGTGAATGGCGTCGTACTCGGAGGCGCGTTCGCCGTCGATGACCAGGCTGAAGAAGCCGCGGCGCATCGGTCCCGGTAGTGGGCCGCCGTCGGCGTGGAAGACTTCCCTGAACCAGAGCAGGTCTCCGTCCGGCCCGGTTATCTCGGCGATGACGTCACGGAAGTAGTGGTTCCACCGCTGATTGGCCGGCTTCGGGCCGTGGATCGCGAAGGCCGTGCGCAGGTCTGGTTCCGCTTCGACGTAGTACCAGACGTCGGTACCGCGCCGGAAGCCGCTCATATTCCGCAGGCCGGACGCGCGGATCTCGGCGGCCAACTCAGGCCAGATCGCTGCGTGCCGGCGGTCGTACTCGGCCTCAGTGCCGGGGAAGATTCGCAGGTAGAAGAGGCCTCGCTGCATGGCGTCCCTCCTTGGGTGGCGCCGAGCCTAACACACGGACCGGACACTTCGATCACCGAGCGGCGGGATCGTCGCGCGGGGGCCACGACGCACCTAACCGGCTTGCACCCCGGGGACCGCGCAGCGAACGGCGCCTGGCGGCCGGGCGCGACTGTCAACCATATGCCGCCCGTGAGCTAAACCCGGAAGATGCGCTGCGCGTTCCCCGAGAAGAGCGCCACCTGCTCCTCGCCGCTGAAGCCGGAAATAAGCTCGGCGTATGCGTTCAGTACGTCGCCGTACGAGGAGTACATCCGGTCGACCGGCCAGTTAGTGCCAAAAAAGCTGCGCCCCACACCAAACGTCTCAATGCAAGTCATGACCCAGGGCCGCAACGAATCGACCGTCCAGTTGTTGTCGCACATGCCCAGACCCGAGATCTTGATCATGACGTTGGACATCTCGGCAAGATTCATCAGCTCGCGCTTCCAGAACGCGAAGTACTCGCCGTCGCGCCTGCGTGGAAAGCCGGCGTGGTCAAGCGAAATGACGATGTGAGGGAACGCCTTGGCCAGTGACTTGATGCTGGCATAGGTCTCGGGCGAGGAGTCCAGGCAAGCAACCAGGCCGTACTTGGCGAGGTTGGCGAAGCCCCTACGCCAGTTGCGGTCACTCGGGTAGTCGCCAGATCCGAAGTCTCGGACGCCGCGGAAGTTCGCGAATGCCATGTGGCGGTCGATCACCTCTGCGGCGTCTGGCCGGGCGAGGTGCACCTCGCCAACGATACCGTGCGGGTGCCCGAGGCGGTCGGCGAAGGCTTGGAGCCACCTTGTCTCCTCGACCGGGTCCGCAATGCCCAACGCCGCCTGGACGTGGACGGTCCTGGCGACGTTCTGAAATCGCGTCTCTCGCAAGAAGTCGTCTGCCCAGTAGCGCTGCGCCTGGATGGCGCCTATATCACCCAGGACGGGGTGCACGAACTCAGGCTGCAGCCAGACGTACTTCAGCTGGGGCGCTCGAAGGTCCGACAAGTGGACGTGCGTGTCTACGAACGGAAGCTCAGCCACGGGCGCCCTCCTCTACCCATACTCGGCGTGAGTCGACATCGTAGTATTTCGAGCGTCTGGCCAGAAACGGTTTCGTACGGCGAGCGGTTCCGAGGTCGCGCATGTGGGTCGCGCACGTGCCATCTAGTGGGTGGGTGCCCAACGGCCCAGCAAAGGCTCCATTCCGATGAGGACCGTCTTCACCTTCGACGTGGGGACGATGTTGGGTAGGTAGACCGACCCTTCCTGCGAGGATAGTTGTCTCATCTGGGTCTCAAGGTCGGCCCGTGCCGCCGCGTCGACGCGCCCGCCGCTTCCTGCCACCATTTTCAAGCGGCCCACTTTCTTGCGACGCATCATGCCACAACGTCTATTCGGCGGAGGCGAATTCCTCCCGGAGATGGGACCATGCCGTCGTGGGGGCGTAATCCGCGGCCGATGCCTGGTCGAGCCAGAGCGTCCCGATCGCTTGCGCTGGGTGACCCGCTCGGGAGCGCTGTCGGCAATTCAAGATTGCGCTTGGTCGTCGGTGCGCTCGTGCCCGGTTGCGGTTCGGTTGATCTGCCCGTCCGCAGGTATGGGAGGCATGGAAATGCCCGGGCGGAAAAGCCCTGAGAAATCCGCGGATCATCCGTAAGGGCGCCGGTGACCGACTCCTGACACGCCGCGCGCGGGACG
>VGZT01000087.1 GCA_016872495.1 SAR202 cluster bacterium | reverse complement strand
TGAAATCCCCTTCGAGACTGCTTCAGGCAAGCGAACGGCCGGAGTGTACACCGGGTCTGTTCATGAAGGTGGCGTCAGCAAGCAGCTTTGGCTGCCATGTGCCGCCAAAAATGTCCGGCCTCGAACATCCACCTGATCGTGTCGCTTGCCGGATCGGCGAAGGGAATGGGCTCGATTCGAAAGGTGTGACCTCGTGTGGGAGTCGCCTGCCATGACGTCCGACGTGACCGTCGCCGCCGAGCAGGGACGTCCAGCCGGATCTGGCATCGTGAGGTCACTCAAGGGGGGGGCAGGGCGGCAGTGGCATCCAGTCAGTGACGTCGAACCAGGCGTTGAATACTCGTAGGACCAGGGTCCCCGGAATTCGCTATCTTGTATTTGTGGGCCCGTAGCTCAGTGGTAAGAGCAGGCGACTCATAATCGTTTGGTCGCAGGTTCAATTCCTGCCGGGCCCACCATACCTGCGCCAGAGCGAATTGCTAGCGCGGGACCGAGCCGTTGCTCCCGCCGATCAACAGAAGGATGGAGGAGCTTTTCATCGGGGAACCAAATAGGTCCTAAGTCGGCCTCATTCCGTTTCCTTCTGAAATGGCAGTCACCAGCTGTCCGTTTCGTCCGACCCGACCGGGTCTCTCGGCTTACGCCTCTCGGGATTCTCGAAGCCCAAGCTTGACGAAATATACTGCGCCGTAAGAATCAGGTGAATTGAGTTCCGGGCGGGATTCGTCAAGATACCTCGGCGGGAGGCGGTCTGCTCAAGCCCGGTTGCTAAAGAATCTGCTACAACAGACCGTGCATGACCCCGACGGTTGCTATCTGTGCAGATACGGATAGAGGGTGGTCGGGGAGCCGGGATTCGAACCCGGGACCTACTCTACAACGCCGTCCAGCGCGTGCGCCCCCCGTCACGAACCACACTTCTGTTTACTTCCCGGCGCGCAGGTAATCAAGGCTGAACACGCCCCGAGTCCCCGCGACAGCCTTGATTTTGGTCGCGGCCGCGTCGCGCGTGGGCGCTTATTGAAACGCGTGCCCGCTGGCGCGCCGCGCCTGCGAGCGCACGAACCGGCGCTAAATTCCTACGACAGTCCCACGCCGTAGTGAAGGAGGACGTCTATGCATCGCCTGCTGTCAACGACCGAAGCCCGTTCCGCGCTTTACATCGACTTCGAGGGCACAGCCACCGAACCACCATCGCTCCTCGGCCTCCTCTGGGTCGATGACGAAGGCGTCGCTCACGTCCAGCGACTTGTCTTCGACCCAGCGCTTTACCGGGCGGCCGAGGCGACAGGCCGCCTGGTGCTCCCATCATTGGAAGCCGCGTGGATGCGGGTACTCGCGCACTCCGTAACCGAGAAGAGGCACATCGTCGCGTGGAGCATCCGAGAGGCGGAGGTGCTGCGGGAGTCGGCTCTGCCGCAGCCGAAAAAGGACGCCATCGAGAGCCGCATGGTCAACGCATTGCCCATCGCCAGACGCTGGCGGCGGGCGTTCCATCCCGAGGTCCAACTTGTGCCGGGGCCGAGGGGCAAGGCGGACACGCTCCACAACTACGCGTCCCTTACCGGATACCACATCCCGGCCCTGTACGGCCCGGGCAAGACAGCGGCCCGCATCCGCTACGTAAGGGACCAACTCAAACGGCACGGTACGTTCGCCGCCATCACGCCGGTGGCGAAGCGCAAGTGGCGCATTCTCCTGCGGCACAACGAACTGGACCTGAAGGCGACGCGGCACGTCATGATTCAAGTCGCCTCTGAAATGCAGGCCGCGCGCCCGATGCGGGCCGTGGCTTGAGAAGGAGGGTCGGTCCCGGCGCCCTTGTTCGACCGTATCGTGATCGGGTCGTTAGGGTGGAGCGATGCGATGGCAGCCAGACCTGCCAAGACGCATGGCCACCTTGGCCTGTGAGTTGGGCCCACGTGGCGAATCATGCCCGGCTTCAACGCTCCGCGCGATCCGTCGCAACGCCACGGCCGCCATCCGCCTCACCGGCACATCCAGGCAAGACGTTTACGGATTGGCGATGAGACTTATGCGTACCGATTTCGTTGCATGACATCAGCAGTTACACGGCTTTCGTCTTCCAGAAGCTTAAGGCCGTTGCGCCGTCTGCAGCCTTTGCGCACACCGCATTCCGCCGTGAGATCAATGATTAGTTACGCAACTCGGCGATCTACTGGTCTGTAATTACGCTTTGTATTGTTGTATTCCCGGCCTCACGACGATTATAATAGATCTATAGGGTATTCTGCAGTCCTGGGAGGTGTTCATGGCTCCAGCGATCGCTGTCAGGTTAAAGCGGCAAGTGCACCAGAGCGTCCCGCTGATGAGAGAGCACATCGGCGGCCTGATCCTCGTCACTCATTCCGAAAGGTCCGCCATTTTCTACAGAGGTCGAAAGTACCGTTGCCAGGTCGCAGGAGTTGAGCTTCCCTGTCGCGCTGCAGGTCGAGTCGCCTGCGCCGCCATGACTGCGTTCGTGGCGGGAGTCGAGTTTCGATACGAGGAGTTGAACTAAGGTCGCCAACCGCCGGAACAGGGGGTTCGCATACCGGAGGGTATCGATGAGAGCCAGACTGGTTCAGGATGACGGCCGCGATATTTGCCCGGTGTGCAACAAGGTCGCTTATGAATCTGAGGCCCGGGCGGCCAACGCTTCGCAGACGCTGTTTCACGAGAGAGGACTGGAGTTGGATTGCTACCTGGGACCAGAATGCGGGTGGTGGCATCTCACCAGCATCTAAGGCAACTCTGGTCATGGGGTCACGGCCTCCGGACATCCGGAGGCCGTACTGTTCCTCCCGGCTATATTTCAGGAAGCACCAACCAGTGTGCGATTTCGTGTGCGATCTCGCCCCATCTCCGACCCAACCGCTCACCTTCGGATCAGGTAAGGCGGATATCTGGATGCCATGAGTGCGCCATGCTTCGGATCAGATAGGGGATTGGACTCATAATCGTTTGGTCGCAGGTTCAATT
>VGZT01000086.1 GCA_016872495.1 SAR202 cluster bacterium | reverse complement strand
GATCCACTGGACGGGCCATACGCCGCGATTCCATCCATCGGACTTCCGGGTGAAGTCGCTCGACGGCGCGGCTGACGACTGGCCGCTGTCGTACGACGAGCTGGCGCCCTACTACGAGTTGAACGACGTGATGATGGGTTGCTCGGGAATCAACGGCGACCCTGCGAACCCGCCCCGTAGTCCCAGGCCGATGCCTCCGCTGCCCCTGGGGCCTGAGGGGATTCGAATGGCTCAGGCGTTCGACAAGCTCGGATGGCACTGGTGGCCCTCGGATAGTTTCGTGAATTCGACCGAGTATGACGGTCGGGGCGCGTGCAATAACTGCGGCCCCAACGGTCTCGGGTGTACGACCAGGGCCAAGGGCAGCACCGACGTCACATACTGGCCGAAGGCGATCAAGCTGGGCGCGGTGCTCAAGACGAGAGCCCGCGTTTCCGAGATCACCGTCGATTCGCGCGGGCGGTGCACCGGCGCCGCGTACTACGACCGGGACGGCCGGGTGCAGCTCCAGCGGGCGCGCGCGGTCATCGTGGCGTGCAACGGGATCGGCACACCTCGGCTCTTGTTGGCTTCGCAGTCAGGCGCCCATCCCAACGGGCTCGCCAACCGCTCCGGACTCGTGGGTAAGAACCTCATGTTCCACCCGTACGCGATCGTCGTGGGAGCTTTCTCCGACCTCGCCGAAGCCTGGAAGGGCCCGCTCGGGAACATCCTCATGTCGCAGGAGTTCTATGAGACGGACCCGAAGCGGGACTTCATTCGCGGCTACTCCTACCAGATGGGACGGAGCCCTGGACCGGCCGGCACCGCGGTCAGCTGGGCGGGGAATCTGGTGCCATGGGGTGAGCGTCACCACCAGGAGTTCAAACGGCGTTTCGGGAAGCTGATCAGCCTTGCGGTCATTTCCGAGGACCTCCCGGAACACCACAATGCGGTCACACTCGACGACAAGCTCGAGGACTCCAACGGCATCCCGTCGCCGAAGGTCTCTTACAAAGTCAGCGGGAATACGCGCCGGCTCCTGGACCATGGCATCAGCAAGGCTCGCCAGGTGTTTGACGTAGCTGGGGCGCACACCGTGATGGTGAATCCGCTCCTCAGGGGTGGAGGCTGGCATCTGATGGGGACGGCGCGCATGGGCACCAGGCCCGAGACGTCCGTGCTCGATCGCTGGGGCCGTGCCCACGACGTCGACAATCTGTTCGTCGTCGACGGAAGCACTTTTGTAACCAGCGCTGCCGTAAATCCCACCCCGACGATCCAGGCCCTGGCCCTGCGCACTGCGGATTTCATAATTCGAGAACGACGGGAGTTTCGGGGCTGATGCCAACCCCAGATGGACAGCTAACGGCTGCTGACATGGTCACGCTCAAGATTGCCCTGGACCGGCTCATCCCGGCGGTCGATGACTTGCCGGGCGCCGGCTCCCTGGGTCTCGCCGAGAACCTGGAGCGCTTTTCGAACCGTTCGGCGGCGATGCGTTCGGCTCTGGTTGCGGTCCTGGACGCGCTCTCCCTCGATCCGGGCCTCCACGTGTCCGGAGGGTTCCAGGCGCTCAAACCCGAACAACAGGACGAAGCGATCCGCACCGTTGAAGTCGCGCTGAGCGAGAAGTTCGGGCAGTTCCTGAAGCTTGTCTACGTCGTCTACTACATGGATTCCAGGGTTCACCAGCGGATTGGATGGGAGAGCCGGCCCCTCCAGCCGCGGGGCTTCGACCTCATTCCTTTCGACGAGGCGGTTCTCGAAAAGGCGCGGCAGCGCAAGCCCTTCTGGCGGAAGGCGCCCTCCTGAGCGGACCGGCGGGGGTGTTGCCTACTTGCTGGTCAGCTTGAACGGAATGCCAAGCTCAGCGCACGACCCCTTGAACCACTCCACGACTTCAGGGTGAAGCGGGATCCCTTTCTGGGATCGGACCTTCTCGGTTTCATACTCGGGCAACCCCGGATAGAGCACGCGGTCGTGACCGGGCGCGGGCTTGGTCGCCCGCAACGTGCCGAGGAACCCGTCCATCGTCTGCTTGAACTGTTCGGCCGGGATGAAGGCGTCGATGCGGTAAGCGGCCACGAAATGGCCCCGGCGGCTCCGGTCGAGCGTGTCGAATCCAGCCGCCCCGCTCAGCACCCCGCACAGGATGTCGACGATCGAGGCCAGGGCGTAGCCCTTGTGAGACCCGAGCTCGCGTGTCGACCCGAGCGGGAGCTGCATCCGGACCGATCCGGCCTCGAACTCCGGTTGCTGTCCACCGGTCATGTCCGGGGTCCCGTCAGCGAGCGAGACCCAGCCCGGCTCGAGCGGCCGCCCCAGACGGCGCAGAAGGCCGATCTTGTTGCCGGCGATGGTCGTCATTGCTGCGTCGAAGAGGAAGAACGGCTCCTTTGACGCAGGCGCCGCGAACGCGATGGGGTTGGTGCCCAGCCTGGCCTCGGCGCCAAAGGTCGGAACCATGGCGTTGCCGCCCCCCGTCATCGCCCACCCGATCATGTCCTGCTTGGCGGCCATCATCGCGTGGTAGCCGACTGCGCCCGCGTGACCGGAGTTGTTGATCGTGACCGCGCCCATGCCGTAGCGGCGGGCCTTCTCGATCGCGATCTCCATCGCCTGTGGGCAAGTGATGATGCCCAGGCCATTGTCGCCGTCGACGACGGCCGTCGTTTCGGTTTCCTTGACGATCTTCAGCTTCGGCCTGGGGTTCAGGCGCTTCTCGTTGTAAGCCTGTACATAGGCGCGCAGCATGTTCGAGACGCCGTGGGTGTCGACGCCCTTGAGGTCGGCGAACATCAGCACGTCCGCCGCGGTGACGGCCTCGGTCTTCGGGACGTTCATCTTCATGAAGATCTGTTCGATCGTCGCCCTGAGGTGTGCCGGTTTGACCCGCACCGCGATGGAATCTGGAACCTGGAAGTGCTCTAGCAATTTGTCCGCCTTATGAAGAACAGCCCTGCCCCGCGGCCGGTCACTATGCCGGGGGCCAGGGACTCAGAAATGGGGCACATTTGTGCCATTTTTGAACCCGGCGGATTTTAGCACCAGATCAGCCGGGTTCACCCGCCTGCCGGACAGCCGGGTGACGGCCGCAACGGCTATGACGCGCGTCCGCAGTAGTTGCAGGCGCGCGGGGGTTAGCGGGCGCGTGCGGCGCGGCTCCTGGACGGGCCTTCCGCGTTGCGTGGCATATGGCGCGGTGCTACGCTCACAAGTGGTCCGCGTGTCGGGGATGTAGCTCAACTGGGAGAGCGCAGCGTT
>VGZT01000085.1 GCA_016872495.1 SAR202 cluster bacterium | reverse complement strand
AATAGCCCGAAATGGGCCTTCGGGACACCGTTGAACTTGCGCATGTGGCGCTTGGCCTGGTTCCAGAAGTTCTCGATGCCGTTGATGTGATTCTGCCGATCAGCGAAGAGCTCGGAGTGATTGATCCGGAAGTGCTTGAAGTCGGATACGTCGAGCACGTTGTAGCCCTTCCAGCAATCGGAATAGACGATGCTGTCGGGCACGATTTTGCGCTCCATGATCGGCATCAGCGTGGCGCTCGATGCGTCGGGAATGATCTTGGTGTAGACCTTGCCCCGCCGCTTCAAGAGGCTCGCCACGCCCCGCCGGCAGCGCTGCGCCATCTATACCCGGAAGTCCTCCGAGGAGGGGCTGGAGCAGGAGTTCAACAGCCTCGATGCGCAGCGCGAGGCCTGCGAGGCCTATGTCGCGAGCCAGAAGCCCGAGGGCTGGGTGCCGATCCGCGACCGCTACGACGACGGCGGCTTTTCGGGCGGCACCCTGGAGCGGCCGGCGCTGAAACGGCTGCTGGCCGACATCGAAGCCGGGCTGATCGACGTGGTGGTGGTCTACAAGATCGACCGGCTCTCCCGCTCGCTCATGGACTTCGCCAAGCTGGTCGAGGTGTTCGACCGCTGCGGCGTCACCTTCGTCTCCGTCACCCAGTCGTTCAACACCACGACCTCTATGGGGCGGCTGACGCTCAACATCCTCCTCTCCTTCGCCCAGTTCGAGCGCGAGGTGATCGGCGAGCGCATCCGGGACAAGTTCGCCGCGTCGCGCAAGCGCGGCATGTGGATGGGCGGTTTTGTGCCGCTCGGCTACGAGGTCAGGGACCGCAAGCTAGTGATCAATGACGCCGAGGCCGCGACGGTCCGGATGATCTTCGAGCGCTTCGTCGAGGTCGGCTCGGCGACAGCGTTGGCCCGAGCGCTCGCCGCCGAGGGCGTGCGGACGCGGCGCGGGCGACTCGTCGACAAGGGCTTCCTCTACAAGCTGCTCAATAACCGAGTCTATATCGGTCACGCCGTGCACAAGGGCACGGCCTATCCCGGCGAGCACGAAGCCATCATCACGTGCGCCTTGTGGGACAAGGTGCACGGAATTCTGCGGGAGAGCCCGAGGGTGCGCGCGGGCCGGACGCGTGCCGCGACGCCGGCTCTTCTGAAGGGCCTCATCTTCGGGCCGACCGGCTGCGCCATGACACCGACGCACACGCGGCGGGGCGACAAGCTCTACCGCTACTATGTCAGCCAGTCGGTTCTGAAGCGCGGTGCCGATGCCTGCCCGGTCGGGCGCGTGCCCGCCGCCGAGATCGAGGGCGCGGTGGTCGACCAGCTGCGTGGCCTCCTTCGCGCCCCGGAGGTGATCGTCGGCACATGGCGGTCGGCGCGGCCCGAGATCGACGGTCTGTCCGAGGCCGAAGTCAGGGAAGCCCTGGAAGGCCTCGACCCGCTTTGGGACGAGCTGTTCCCGGCCGAGCAGGCACGTATCGTCCAGCTCCTGGTCGAGCGCGTCGAGGTCGGCATTGCCGGGCTCAAGGTCCGCCTGAGGGTGCAGGGTCTCGCCCGCATGGTCCAAGACCTGGCAGGGATCGCGGCCGCTCCCCGGAGGGCGGCGTAATGGAGCCGGTTCAGACGGTCACCATCGAAGTCCCGTTCACCATCCGGAAACGGGGCGGCCGCAGGCAGGTCATCACCCCCGACGGGGCATCGGCCTGGGTTTCGCCGCGCGCCCGGATCGACAGCACCATGATCAAGGCCATCGCGCGGGGGTTTCGCTGGCGCAAGCTGCTGGAGACCGGGGTCTACGGGACCATCGACGAGATTGCCAAGGCCGAGAAGATCAACCCGTCCTATGTCAGCCGAGTGCTGCGGCTCACGCTATTGGCGCCATCCATCGTCGAGGCGATTCTCGACGGCCGGCAGCCGGCGGAGATGACGCTGGCGGGGCTGATGGAGCCGTTTCCGGTGGGCTGGCGGGAGCAGCTCGAGGCGGGATACGGCGGAATTTAACTGTTGGCGGCGTCGCCGAGACTGAATCCCCCCACGCCGGACGATTCGACCATGGCGCTGCTGTTCAATTCGGCCAAGACTGGGGCCCCGAAGGGAGACCACTTGCGCCAGAATGAATTCGGAGTTGCTCACGGCGCTCTGGATGATCCCCTCGATCCCACATGAATCGTCCCGGCCCCAAGGGGCGCCCTTTAATCGCGGCGGCATGAAGCGCGTCTCCCAAGAAGCAAACAGGCTCCCGAGAAACCCGAAACTCACAGTTCGACGCCAATTCCTCTCGTGCCCCCGAGAGGGATACGAAAAGCGCGGAATGCCCAGGCAGAATAACGCTGGCAAATCATCCGGTTAAAAGACCGTACTGTTTTGGCGAAGTCAGGAGGTTTGGAGAATACCGGCCGGAGAGAGACGAATTTGGGCTCCGGCGCGGTTCACTCGGTCAACAGCTTTGGTGGGTGAACCGCGCGGATACTGGGGGTTTCGTCGGTGCCGCCGGAGGCGGAGAACGTTGTCTCGATAGAAGTTGGCGGAGGGAAGGGCGCTGGGATCCAACGCTCTCTGGGTCGCGGTGCGGGTGCTGTCGGAGATCGAACTCGACCTGACCTGGTCGCTCCGCCTGCAGGGCGATGCGGAGTTCGCCGGCAATTACGGCTCGCTGGCCGGCACAACTCGTATTGCCGCGCGCTGGTAGGTCTTGGCAGTGACGGCCTCCCTACTCCATGGCGGGTGCCTGTGGCGGGACCCGGCCGCGGTGGTCGCGCCTTCCGTTGTGGACAGCAGTCCGCGCTTTTCTCCTTCGCCCTTCCCGCATGCCGCCGCATAGACTATATATTCAGCCAGCTGGGACAATCCCCAAGAGTTCATCAACCCCGACGAGGGTATGGAAAATGAAGATCGGTCTTGTTTGCGCTTTGATGCTGTTTGTCCTTCCCACAGCTGTTCTAGCGGACCAAGCTTCGGCGGCGGCATGTTCGGCCGGCCTGTCCAGTGATGCCAAACTGATCTACGATAAAACCGCACCTACGGTGAAACCCGCTACCGTTATCAAGGATGCCCTTTTGGCCGTGGTGCGTCCCATGGTCATGAACGGATCGATGACACAAGCTGTCGCGCGGCCCGCCGCGGAGGCCGCAAGCGAATGCCTAAAGTTGCTCAAGTAGTCCCGGGATGATCGGTTCCGTCAATCGGACACCTCGAAAACCTCTGGCGTTGAGGGTCGCGGGTTGATTCTCTGACCTCTGGCGATGGCCGGAGGCGGGGATGGCGGGACAGGCTGGTTTCTTCGACACGGACGAGCGGCTGGCGTGGCTGTC
>VGZT01000084.1 GCA_016872495.1 SAR202 cluster bacterium | reverse complement strand
GCTCGGGCGGCGAAATCAGGTTCGAGACGGAGAAGGCGCGTGCGGACGCGCAGGCCAGGATCGTGCGGATGCTGACCCTGATCGTGGCATCCCGCGAATACCAGTTCGCTTAGCGGTCAGGCACGGACATGCCCGAACACACCACGGGGCTCCGCCCCAGGGGCGAGGAGTAGCCAGGATGCCAGCCAACGGAAGGAAGAAGGGCAAGGACCCTGTCCTGGTCGTGATCCAGCTATCCGGCGGGAACGATTTCATGAACACGGTGATCCCGTTCACGAACGGGACCTATCACGATGCCCGCCCGCTGGTCCGCATCGCCGAGGACAAGGCGCTGCCCATCACCGACACGCTGGCGTTTCATCCGTCGGCGGCGCCCATGCGCAAGCTATTTCAAGACGGGAAATTGGCGGTGGTCCAGGGGATCGGCTACCAGAATTCGAGCCGTTCTCACTTCCGTGCCATGGACATCATGCACACGTGCGAGCCGAACCGGATCGCGACCGAAGGCTGGCTTGCGAAGGTCGTCCGGCAATTCGATCCGGATGGCACGAACCCCCTGACCGCAGTCAACTTCGGCCGAGGGTTGCCAAGGGCGCTTGCGGCCCCGGGAGTGACGGCGACGTCGGTCGGCGACCTCGACAACTACGGGCTACTCACTCCCATCCAGCTCGCGCAGCAGCGCGAGGAAGATCTGGAAGTGTTCCGGCGGATGTACACCCCGGCAGTCGGCTCGGGGCTCGTCATGGACTACCTGAGCCAGACCGGGCGGGACGTGATCAAGGGCGCTGAGCAACTCAAGGAAGCGCCGCGAGCATACCGGTCGACCGTCGAGTACGCGAGCAACCCGATCGCAAAGAGCTTGCGCGACGTGGCCAGGGTACACACCTCGGGCCTCGGGACGAGGATCTTCTACACGAACCACGGTGGATACGACCACCACGCGCAGGAGGTAGTGACGCACGCCCGGTTACTGGCAGAGCTATCGGGCGCGATCTCGGATTTCATGCAGGACCTGCGCGATCACAGCGCTTCCGATGAGGTCTTGATCCTGGTATTTACCGAGTTCGGACGCCGGATCAAGGACAATGGCTCCGGAACGGACCATGGCTCAGGCGGTGGCGCGTTCCTGATCGGCGATCGCGTCGCCGGCGGCCTGTATTCGGAATATCCGTCGCTTGAGCCCTCGCAGTGGCTCAACGGAGAAGACCTTCGCCACACCTTCGACTTCCGCGGCGTCTACGGCACGATCCTTGACCAGTGGCTTGGCGTTGACTCGGAACCGATCGTAGGCGGCAAGTTCGAACAGCTGAAACCGTTCACGAGCACGCTGGTTGCCTGAAACGGGTCGGGGCACACGAGGTACAACCCCTGGCATGATGACGAAAGAAAGCAAGAAAGTGGCCGGGCGACCGTACGCCCTGCTGAGGGCCGGTTTCCCTTACTACGCGACGGTCGGCATGCGCAGGTACACGACCTACTGCATGGACCTGGCTATTGGCGACGAGGGTCGACTCTACGTCCTGTGCCGCGAGGATGGCCAGGGCGGCCACATCCGCCGCACGAACTGGAACGACGATGACCTGGACACGATCGGCGGTTCGGGCACGGGGGACGGGCAGTTCGCCTGGCCCGTCAGCCTGCTGCGAGATGCAGCCGAGGACCTCTACATTTCCGACGAGGGACTGCATCGAATCACGATCCTGAACCGCCAGGGCAAATTCCTCGGCAAGTGGGGCGTGCACGGCGACGGCAAGGGCCAGCTGAACCGTCCCGCGGGGATCGCGTTCGACGCCGAAGAGAACGTGTTCGTCGCGGACGCGCTGAACCATCGCGTCCAGAAGTTCACCAAGGCAGGCAAGTATCTCTCGTCGTTCGGCTCGCACGGGACCGGTGGTGGCGAATTCGACATGCCGTGGGGAGTCTTCGTGGATGACCTGGGCCAGGTCTATGTGTCTGACTGGGGAAACAACCGGGTCCAGGTGTTCGACGCACGGGGCAAGTTCAAGTTCGCGTTCGGCTCGTCCGGAACGGCCGATGGCGAGCTGCAGGGCCCGGCGGGGGTCTGTGTCGACGCCCACGGCGATATCTACGTGGCCGACCGGGGCAACAGCCGGGTCCAGCTGTTCGATCACACCGGCCGCTATGTCGAAAAGTTCACAGGGGACGCCACCCTCTCGAAGAGCGGGCTGCGCTACATCCAGGCCAACCCAAAGGTTCTCCGGGCGCGCGAAATGACCACCCTCGAACAGCAGAAAAGGTTACGCGGGCCTGCGTCGGTCCGGATGGACAACGAGTTCCGTCTCTATATCGCAGACTTTGGATCGCACAGGATTCAGGTCTACAAGAAAGAGGCGTACCCGCTCACTACCGACGACGTATTCCCGGAGCCCCGGTCGCCATCGCTATACACCGTTTGAGATACCGGCCGAGCTCTGCCCCTGGGCCATCGGGGAGCGTGCGCCGGTGCCGATGATGTTTGGTTTTGCGCAGCAGCGGCGACGCATGCTGGATGCGGAAGCTCAGCGCCTGACCGAGGAGTTGCCGCCGCTCGGCGTGCTTCGGATGTACCTGACCGGCGACTACGCGGTCGGCATTGTTACCCCGGACACGGTACTCGAGCTCCTGATCGTGCAGAAGACCACCGAGCCCTACCATCGGCGAGCTGACTTTTTCTTCGCGCATGTGCGCCCGCGGTTGGGCACGCGTTTCCTGGTATACACCCCGGAAGAGTTTGAATCGCTTGAGAACGAGGACCCCGTCATTCGACGGGCCGTGGAACAGGGGGAGATCCTCATTGGCGGATGACCGAAACGGCCGGGCGCGCGAGGCCGCTCGCTGGATTACCCAGGCTCGCCACGACCTCGCGGCCGCTGCCGCGAATGCCGAGGCCGGCCGGCATGCCCTGGCCTGCTTCCTGTGTCACCAGGTGGCCGAGAAGTCGGTCACCGGCTACCTGTTCTCCAGGGGAGCGGAGCGCGTGTGGGGACATGCGCTGGCCGACCTGTGCGAGGACGCGATGGCGCTGGACACTTCATTCGACCTGATCAAGACGGTTGCGGTGCTGCTCGACAAGTTCTATCTCGACACTCGTTACCCGTCGACGCTCCCGGGAGGCGTCCCGGCGGAGGTCTATGACGCTCACGACTCGTCGCGCGCGCTCGAGGTGGCGCATGACGTGTACGAGTTCGTAATGCAGAGGGTCGAGAACGCCTCGGGCGCCTGAGTGATGCCGCGTCCCGCGCGCGGCGTGTCAGGAGTCGGTCACCGGCGCCCTTACGGATGATCCGCGGATTTCTCAGGGCTTTTCCGCCCGGGCATTTCCATGCCTCCCATACCTGCGGACGGGCAGATCAACCGAA
>VGZT01000083.1 GCA_016872495.1 SAR202 cluster bacterium | reverse complement strand
AGTTCAGTGGCGGCTGGACGCTGCCACTGTGCCCTTGCGCGACCTGTGCTCCGACACGTACTGGTAAGCCGAAAGCGCTGCGATGGCGCCTTGCGCTGCCGCGGTCACCGTCTGCTTGAGGGAGCCGGAGCCGTCGGTCAGATCGCCGGCCGCGAAGAGGCCGGGCACGTTGGTCTTCATGACCCGATCGACGTGAACTTCGTCGGTTTCGGAGTTAAGGATCACCCCGAGCCGCTTCGGAATCTCTACGCGGGGATCGGCCCCGATCTCGATGAAGATTCCGTCGACATCGATCGTTTCCTTGCCGCCGAACGACTTGCTCAGCCGTATTCCGGTGAGCCCCTTTTCGTCGGTGCCAAGGAGTTCGACGATCTCCGTCCCGGTGACCTGGTGCAGGTTCTTCTGGTCGTTCATAACGGTCACGTTGATCGGATCGGGGCGCGTGAATTCGTCCTTGCGGTGGACGATGTAGACATCCTTTGCGTACTTGGAGAGCAGAATGGCGCCCTCGACCGCGGAGTTGCCGCCACCAACAACCGCCACCGCCTTCTTGTTCCGGTACAGGGGCGCGTCGCAGGTGGAGCAGTAGGAGACACCCCTGCCCATCCACTCCTTCTCGTTAGGGAGTCCGAGTTTTCTACGTTCACGGCCGATCGCCAGGATGACCGCGATCGAGCGGATCCTGGAGCCGTCGCCCAGTTCAGAAACGAACTCCGAACCATCCTTGCGGACGTCCACCACGTTTTCTGTGATGATCGGGACCTCGTACTTGATCGCCTGGTCCCGGAACCTGGTCATCAGGTCGAATCCATCGATGTCCACGAAACCCGGATAGTTCTCGATCTGGCCACCGATTGCCGTCTCGCCGCCGAACTCCTCGCCGGCAACAACGGGCTTGATCTGATAGCGCGCCGCGTAGAGGGCTGCCGCATATGCTGCCGCACCCTGTCCCGCAATCAAAACGTCGTACCTGGTTTCTTTTGGCATTCCTGATCCTGATTGTGCGTGGTATCCCACCGTTATGAAAAAGTATGCGTGGCCGCTGGCCCACTGTCGACTGCAAACTTGCCCGGCCCCTATGCCGCTAATATGATTCCCGCTGGGGATAGGACGCCTACCGCCCTTTCGCGGACCAGTCAGGCCATTATTGGTCTGACTTGAAAGATTCCCAAGAAGTTACCGGCACACCGGGTGAGAAGGCAGGTTACCTTTTGAACGATGTCCTGATCGTCGGCGGCGGACCTGCCGGTAATCAGGCCGCGCTATCCCTGTCCAGGCAGGGCTATTCGGTCGTGGTCGTCGACCACCGAGTCAGACTGGGCGACAAACTCTGCACCGGCATCGTTGGCAGGGAGTGCGCCGAACGATACCGGGTTTCCGCCGAGCTCGTACGGCTGCGCGCCCGCGCGGCAACGATCGTATCTCCGACCGGGCGTGCCGTCGTCATCGAGAGAAGCGAAGATCAGGCCTACGTGATCGACCGCGTGCGATTCGTGTCCTCGATCGCTGGCGCCGCAATGGCAGCAGGGGCCGATTACCGGCTCGGCGGCAGGGTAGCGGCGCTGGCGATCGACGACTCCGGGGTGCACGCCACCGTCGTTTCAGACGGCCGGACCAGTATCGTGCGTGCGCGGGCTGTGATCATCGCCACCGGATTCGGCAGCGCGTTACCGCGTTCTGTCGGATTGGAAGCGGCAGGCACGCCGACCTTTGCCGCTCAGACAACGATCAAGTGCACGGATATCGAGAGCGTGCAGGTGTACGCGCAGTGGTCGCTGCCACAGGGGTTCTTCGGTTGGGTTGTCCCGACCCTGCCCGGCGAGGCCCTGGCCGGGGTGATCGGCAGGCGGAGGCCGAAGTCTGCCCTCAACAGCATGCTCGAAGGGCTCAAGGACCAGGGGGTCCAGTTTGAGATATCCGGACCAGTTCGCTCTTGGGGCGTGCCGCTGAAGCCCGCCGCGAGATCGTATGGAGAGCGCGTCCTTCTCGTAGGCGACGTGGCCGGACAGGTGAAGCCGACGACCGGCGGAGGCATCTACTACGCGATGCGGTGCGCCGACATTGCAGGCGAGGTTCTTGGCGCCGCGCTGGCTTCCGGCGACCTGACGTCTGATGCTCTGCGCCCGTACGAAGAACGCTGGCAATTGTTGTTGGGACGAGAATTGAAACTCGGATACTTCGCACGCCGGATCTATGAGCAGCTCGGGGTGCGCGAGCTGGACAGCCTCCTGGCGCTCACCGCGACCAACGGGCTCCTGAAGGACGGCGTGAAGTTCGACTGGCACAGCGACATCGTGTCGCGGGCCCTCGGCCACCGGCTATTCGAGGGCATCCTCTCGCCTTTTACGCGCATGGGCCGCCGAGTTGGCGTCGGCGCCGACGACTGAGGTGACCAATCGGTCAGGCGGCGCCCTGGTGACGGGCGGCGCCGGGTTTATCGGCTCTCACCTTGTCGACCGACTGGTCGAGCGCGGCTCCAGCGTGACCGTGGTCGACAGCCTGGCTTCCGGCAAGCGCGAGTACCTCAACCCGGCGGCCCGGCTCTACCAACTCGACGTCCGCAGCGCCGACCTGAAACGGGTCGTCGCCGAGGCTCGACCTGCGCTCGTGTTTCACCTGGCCGCCCAGATGAGCGTTGCTGTTTCTGCTCGCGCGCCAATGCTTGATGCCGATATCAATATCAATGGCACCCTGAACCTCCTGGAGGCGGTCCGGACGCTGCCGGACACAACCCGGCCAAGGGTAGTTTTCGCTTCTTCGGGAGGAGCGGTTTACGGGGAGCCCCAGTCGCTTCCGGTCAGCGAGCAGCACGTCAGCCGCCCGGCGTCCCCCTACGGGGCGTCGAAGTGCGCGGGCGAGGTGTATCTCGGCACCTATCGTGCCGTCTATGGCCTGGAGTACTCGATCATGCGGCTCGCTAACGTCTACGGACCGCGCCAGGATCCGCACGGCGAGGCCGGCGTGGTCGCGATCTTCGGCAAGGCCATGATCGCCGGCGAGCCGATCAGGATCTTCGGGGACGGGACCGACGAGCGCGACTACGTCTACGTAAGCGACGTTGTCGACGCTTTCCTGGCGGCCGGCGAGCGTGGTGGGCCGACGGCTTACAACATCGGGTCGGGTAAGGGAACGTCGACGGGCGACATGGCCAGGCTGCTGGCACGGCTCACCGGGTACAGGAAAGACCCGACAATGGCGCCCGCCCGGGCAGGCGACATTCGCAAGATCCGGCTCGACGTTAGCAAGGCCGGGCGCGAGCTGGGATGGTCGCCGAAGGTCGGGCTCGAGGAGGGACTGGCAAGGACCGTCGAATACCTGCGAGCCAGCCAGGCGTCAGGCGGTACTTTCCGCCCGGCGTGACCTGGATCGCAGCCTGTAACTGGTCCAATCTGGCTGAAACCGTCGGATCCCGGGGCGTCAGCGCAGCTAGTCGCTCGTGAGCGCGCGCTGGCTGCGGCTGTGTACCCGGCCCCTCCCCCTGGCCGTCTCAAGGCATGGGGAGTTTTGCTGCCGCGCGATGGGCGGCCGGCCGACCACCCTGCTTACCCGCCCGGGGCCTTCAGTTCCGCTTCGAGGGCTTCGACGCGCTTCTGGAACTCACCAGCCATGACCGGGTGCTCGGTGTCCCAGGTTCGAACGGCCGACTTCACCTTTGCGAGATCTCGCATCTG
>VGZT01000082.1 GCA_016872495.1 SAR202 cluster bacterium | reverse complement strand
ACCGGTCGCGACCTCGGCGCCGGTAGCCACCGCTACGGCCACGGCGGCGCCCGCGCCTACCGCCACGCCGCGACCGGTCGCGACCTCGGCGCCGGTAGCCACCGCTACGGCCACGGCGGTGCCCGCTCCGACCGCCACGCCGCGACCGATGATGACCAAGGGCGGCACACTCAAGATCGCCTCGGTTGGTTCGGTCCAGAGCTTCGACCCGCTGTGGACGACCGCGTCGGGCACCGCGAACGTGACCAACACGATTCTCGAGGGTTTGCTCACGCACACCCAGGATTACGGTCTGGGCAAACAGCTGATTGACAGCTGGACGACCAAGGGCGACGGCAAGGTCTGGGAGTTCAAGATACGTCAGGGCGTAAAGTTCCACGACGGCGTGGCCATGACGACCGAGCACGTGATCGCGACCCTCAACCGACAGAAGGACGCCGCACCGGTCTTCAAGCTGGTCAAGGGGCAGTTCGGCCTCGCGGCATTCGATGAGTACGTGACGAAGGTCGACAGCCACACGTTCACCATCAACACGAAGGAAGTCACCGGGCTGGTCCCGTTCGCGATCGGCCCCCAGAACTTCACTCCGCTGGTAGTGACGCTTGACTGGGCCAAGGTCTCGCAGAAGGAATCGGCGCCCGGAAACCCGATCGGCACCGGCCCCTACAAATTCGACAAGTGGACACCGGGCGACCGCTGGAGCGCAGTTAGATACGACGGGTACTCGGCGAGTTCGGAGCCAGCCAACGGATTCGCGGGCAAGCAGGAAGCGCTGTTTGACAGGGTCGAGTGGATCGAGATCCCCGACCAGACAACGCGCGTCGCCGCCCTCGAGACCGGTGAGGTCGACATCGCCCAGGAGTTCCCGGCGGACCTTGCCAAGCGCCTTGAGACGAACCCGAAGATCCAACTCGTCTCGATGCCGCCGAACCGGCTGCTCGGGCACTTCAACCACACGAAGGCGCCGTTCAACAACGTCGAGGTTCGGAAGGCGCTCGTGTTGGCGTACGACAACGAGAAGGCGCTGTTGCTGGCCACCGGCGACAAGAACGCCTACAAGCTCTGCCCATCGCTGATGCAGTGCGGCACGCAATGGGAGTCGAGCGCAGGCTCGAAAGGTCGCTACAACGCGCGCAACGTCGCCGCGGCCAAGAAGGTCATCTCTGACCTCGGTCTCGCCGGCACGAAGGTGCGCTTGATGGACCCGACGGACCGACAGCCGGCCCACGCGGCCGCGCAGGTAAGCCGCGAAGTCCTGGCCGACATGGGATTCGAGGTCGACTTCCTGGTGATGGACTGGGCGACGATGGTCAGCCGCCGCGCCGACCCGCTGCTGTGGGAGTTCTTCCACACCTGGAGCGGCTCTACGGTCCGAACCGGACCGGTCGGTCACCTGTCGTTCGGTGAGCTGCAGTACGACGCCTGGTTCAACAAGTACCAGGACGTTCCGGGCAAGCAGCGTGAGCTCCTGAACAAACTGGCCCGTGAGACGGACGTCGCCAAGCAGAAGCAGATCATGGAGGACTTCCAGCAGTACTTCTACGACGACGCGATCTTCCTCCAGGTCGGTGAGTTCTTCAGCCGCTGGGCTGCGCGCGCAGACCTGAAGGGTGTCGTTCCCGGTTCGCCGAACGCGCAGACGCCGGCGAATAAGTGGATTCAGAAGTAGGCCTGGGGCAGCGGTAGGAATCAAAAACTGCGGGCGGGAGTCCTTCCCGCCCGCAGTCGCGTCAGGCCCGGCTGGATGGTCGGGTAGCCGGTCGATGACCGATTATTTGGCCGAAGCTCAGGGCCGCTTCCTGGCGCGATGGTTCGTATCTGGTCAAATAGGTTAATATCGCCGCCAGCCGGGTGCGTCGGCACCATTATCGATCGGGCTAAAACACTTCCGCAGGGTCGATTCCATCGGCGGTTCCGAGGCCTTCGACCGGCAGGACAAGTCTATGTGGGCTTACATAGCGCAGCGGGTACTGACGTCGATCCCGGTGATCCTGATCGTGGGAGTGATCACGTTTTCGCTGCTCTATGTGGCCCCGGGCGACCCGGCCGCGATCATTGGCGGAGACGAGGCTTCGCCGCAACAGCTGGAGGAGATTCGTCGACAGCTCGGATTCGACAAGCCGTACCACATTCAGCTCGGACGCTGGTTCCTCCGCCTCGTCCAGGGCGATTTCGGCACTTCGATCTTCTCGAAACGAGAGATTCGGGAATTGATGGCGCCTCGCCTCCAGCCGACGCTCTCACTGGGCGTGCAGGTGATCATTCTCTCGTCGCTGCTCGGGGTCTCGTCCGGCATGCTTGCGGCGTGGCGCGCCGGCAGAAAGCTGGATCGCGGCCTGATGCTGGTCGCGGTACTGGGGTTCGCTACCCCGGGGTTCTGGCTGGCGTTCATCCTGATCTGGGGCCTGGCGGTAAACCTCCGGTGGTTCCCGGTGATCGGGTACTCACCGATCGGTGACGGCCTCTTGCAGCACCTGCACAGCATGTTCCTGCCAGTACTGGTGAACTCAGTCCTGGGCTCCGCATTCATCTCACGCATCACCAGATCCGCCATGCTGGAGGTCCTCCGCGAGGATTACATCCGGACCGCGCGCTCGAAGGGACTGACGGAATTCAAGGTGTTCATTCGCCACGCGTTTCGACCGGCGGCCATCCCGGTGGTCACGGTCATCGGTGCAAGCCTCGCCAGCCTGGCGACAGGCTTCGTCGTCACCGAGCGCGTATTTGGCATACCGGGACTCGGGAGGATGCTGGTCGATTCCATCGCTCGCCGCGACTATCCGATCATCCAGGCGCTCCTCATGGTGGTCGCAACCGCCTACATCCTGATCAACCTGATCGTCGATGTGATCTATGCGTACATCGACCCGAGGATTCGGTACTGATGGCCGGAAGCAGGCTCCCTCGACGGCCTCATGGTCAGGATGCGCCCCTCACCCTTGCCCTCTGCCACGAATGGGCGAGGGGAGCCGGCCGCGCGTGGAGCTGCCTCGTCTGCGGCGCGGGCACTCCCAGGCCGGGCGCTCAGGTGACAGGGCGATCTGACCGATGACCTCTGCTACCCCTGCACGCCCGGTACGACTCGCGCCCAGTTGGGGCCAGCGACTGCGACGTCTGCGTCGAGGCTCGGTCCGATTGGCGAAGAATGAACCCGCGGTGATGTTCGGGACCGTGATCGTGTCGATCATGGTCTTCCTCGCGTTCTTCGGACCGACGCTGGCGCGAACCGAGTACACCAGGGTCGACCCGGTCAACCGGCTGCTGGCGCCGTCCGCGGAGCACTGGTTTGGCACGGACACGTCTGGCCGCGACGTGTTTGATCGGACGATAGCCGGCGCCCGGCTTTCGCTGATCGTCGCGGTGTCGGTAACGGTCATCACGACGGCGGTAGGCACGGCCCTGGCCCTGCTGATCGGTTACATACGAATCCTCGACAACATCCTGATGCGGGTGGTCGACGGGCTGCTGGCCTTTCCTACGATTCTCCTCGCGCTGGCGCTGATCGCCCTGCTCGGATCGAGTGTCCAGAACGTCATCATTGCCCTGTCGATCACCGGTACGGCGAGCAAGATCCGCCTGATTCGCGGCGCGGTGCTCACGCTACGTGAGTCGGCCTACGTGGACGCGGCGCGCGCCATGGGGGCGCGGCTGCCGCGTGTCCTGTTCCTGCACATCGCGCCCAACACCTTCGGACTCGTGATGGTGCAGGCAACGTTCACGCTCGCATCTGCGATCCTTGCAGAGGCGTCTTTGAGCTTCCTCGGCGCCGGTACGCCGGAATTCATTCCGAGCTGGGGCAACATCGTCGGCACCGGCCAGGGCTACGTGCAGGTCGCGTTCTGGATCGCCTTCTTCCCGGGACTCTTCCTGACGG
>VGZT01000081.1 GCA_016872495.1 SAR202 cluster bacterium | reverse complement strand
CTGGATTCTAGGACCAACCGGGCTCCAGATGGAGGCGGGACCAGGACGCTCTGGGGGTTGGCGGCCAAAGCAGAATAGATGCGTTCTGGACGGGGATCGGTTCGGATCAGGCAGGCTCCCCTACAAATGTGGCCAAATCGGGTTGATCCAGGCGCCGGTACCCAGAGGGTCAATCGAGAGCAGTCGTCCAGAACGCTCGAACTCGAATATTTGTGCCGAGATCTCGCGATCGCGTGGGCGCATGACGTGTGACATCCGCCCGTTTGGCGGCTTACGCCCCCGGTATCCCGTTCCCGGAAACGCAGAAACCAGGGCCAATGGACATTGGAGACTCCAAGAGCTGGAGGCCTGCAACCTGCTATTCCCCGTCTCAGGCCAGCAACGTAAACTGGCCACAAGTTTGTCTCACTTGTCGATTGGCCCTGATGAAGATGTTTTTGGCGGCACGAGACGAAAGACGACTTCGTACTGGGCGGCCGTCGTTTCGACGCGCCCGCTCTCGAACTCGTGTCTCGGAGTACCTGGCCTTGCGACATTCCGTCAGCCTTCCGCGCAGGTCCGGTCAGGGATGAAATGAACACAGGGCGCGCTCATGAAGAGGGATGGGCCAAGCACTCTCAACCCACGACGTGGAGAGACCCTCTGGACCCAAAGAAGGAGAAGCTGACGATCCGCGCGCTGCGCGAACTGGGCGATCCGGCCTCGATCCGACTACTCGATTTCGGGTGCGGAACCGGCGCGATGACGCGGTTCTTCGTCGATCGCGGATACCGGGTCGAGGGCCTGGATATTTCGCCGTCGATCATCGAACAGAACCGGAAGATGAGTCCGGGAATAAAGTTCCATCTCGTTGAGCCGGAGGAACGCTCGGAAATCGCTGATGGCTCATTCGACGTAGTGTTTAGCTCTGAAGTCGTCGAGCATGTTTATGACGTCATGGCCGTATTCGAGGAGTTCCGCAGGATCCTCCGCCCGGGAGGACTGTTAATCCTTACGACTCCGTACCATGCTCGGATCAAGAACGTTGTGACGGCTCTCGTGGCGTTCGAGAAACATTTCGACCCGACCTGGCAGCACATTCGGTTCTGGACCAGGAAGTCCCTGACCGATGTGGCAAGCAGGCACGGCCTGACACCGATCCGCTGGCAAGGTATCGGAAGGTTCTGGCCGCTTTACAAGTCTTTCTTTGTGGTCTTGCGGAAGGACTCCTGAACCGGATGCGCCCGTCGCTAATGGAGATCCTGGTCTGCCCCGACTGTCTGTGCGGTCTCGTCATTGATGTTGCCCAGTCACGCGAGAACGGTGAGATCGAACGGGGGACCCTGAGATGCGAGCGGTGTCTCAATACCTATCCGATCCGTAGTGGGATTCCGAGGTTCGCAGATAGCGGGGCTGAGGAGTACTCCGCGAATTTCAGCTGGCAATGGAATCGATTTCGACGCACCCAGATAGACGCATTTTCGGGGTTAAGCGAGTCAGAGACGAGATTTCGCAACGAGACCGGTTGGACACCTGAGTCCCTCAAGGGTCGGCTGGTGCTGGACGCCGGATGTGGCGCCGGGAGATTCAGCTCTATCGCCGCAAATTGGGGAGCAAGGGTCATCGCGGTCGATCTCGCCAGCGGGGCAGTGGACGCGTGCGCGGAAACCCTCAGGGAACAGGGCCTCGTTGCTGATGTGGTACAAGCGTCGATCTACTCACTCCCCTTCCGCCCTGAAACATTCAGCCACGTTTTTTCCCTGGGTGTTCTTCAGCACACGCCAGATCCAGATCGCGCGATGCGAGCGCTGCCGAACCTTGTGGCGCCGGGAGGGCACATCGCGTACTGGATCTACGAACGTCGTTGGTATCAACTGTTCATGATCCGCAACTATCTTCGGGTCGTTTCTGCCAGGCTGCCGCTTCGAGTCACCAGATATCTGGCGGTCGGGCTGACGGTCCTGTTTCTTCCAGTGGCGCTGACGATGTCATGGATCCCGTATGCAAGACAATTGATCCCCTTCCTGCCTGTTTCAGCGAGGGTCAGGCGGGGAATGTCCCTCAAGCAGATGTGGGAGTGGACGACTCTGGATACTTTCGACTCGTACTCCGCGCGTTACGAGTTCAATCAACGTGCCGAGTGGGTAACTCGAGCACTGAGTGAATCTGGTATGGGGCAGATCAGGAGGCTGAACGCCAGAGGCATGGCGATCACTGCCTACCGTTGTCCCGGCGGGAAAGGAAACGGCCCCGGGTGAGTTCGACTCGCACGGAACCAGAACTATTGGTTCTCGTCGAGAGATCTTCGATGCCATGCATATCTGGGCCCCGAAACGACCGGCGGCTACCAGAGTGAGGGTGCTGCACGTTATCCCGAGTCTCGATCCGGAGTCGGGCGGGCCGGCCCGCTCGGTCCCGGCCGGCTGTGCGGCCCTGGCCAGAGCCGGAGCCGAAACCAGCCTCTACGCCTTTGTTCGAACGGGAGCTTCGACGACTCTGGACGGTCGGGATTGGCCTTTCACCACCAGATTGTTCAGGCCTCTTCCGTTCACGAACCAGGTGCCGACCCTGGATTTCATCACCGAGTTTCGGCGTGCGATTCATCGGGCCGACCTGGTTCATCTCTACAGCGTGTGGAATCCCCTCGTCAGCCTGTGCGCGTTCCTCTGCCGGCAGAAGAAGGTTCCGTATGTGCTGTCGCCGCGTGGAATGTTGCAGTCGGGCGCGTTGGCGAGAAGGCGCCTGCTAAAGCGGGTCATTTTCAACGCGTGGGACCATCGGACTATCCGGGGTGCCAGCGCCTGCCACTTTCTGACTGAGGGGGAGGCGGCCGATTCGCGGACACTCTGCAGCTCTACTCCATCGATCGTCGTTCCGAGCGGGGTAGAGGAAGATGAGGTCGCACGGGCGGATGCGAACCGCTTCTTCGATCGCCACCCCGACCTGAGAGCAAGGCCAATCATGCTGTTCATGGGGCGCCTGCACGAGGTCAAGAGACTGGATCTCCAATTGGCCGCGCTGATTTCACTCAAGGACCGGTTCCCTGATCTGGCGTGGGTACTGGCTGGTAACGACGACGGCGCATGGGACGGGATTTCACGTGCTGCTGAGGCGGCCGGCATGGCAGGTCGGGTGAAGTGGATCGGCTTCGAGGGTGGTCCCGGACGATTCGACGCGCTGGCGGCTGCGCGGGTGTTCGTGTTGACCTCGCGCCACGAAGCCCACTCGATGGCAATGAATGAGGCGCTTGCCTGCGGAGTTCCGGTCGTCCTGGCCGACACGGTTAGATTCGACGCCTTGCAGAAACATGGCGCCGGGTTATCGGTGCCGGCTGAGCCGGGTGCGATCGCCACGGCAATCGCCGGGATCCTCAGTGATGCGCGGAAGGCGCAGCAGATGGGCGATGCCGGTCGTGCACTGGCGAGCTCGGAGCTGACCTGGACGCGGTTCGCCGAGCGAATGATGCTTGCGTACCAGGCAGTCCTGACTCGCAAGCCGTTGCCAACAGCAGGCATCTGACGTGTGCGGCATCGCCGGGGCAATTGGCCCGTTCGCGCCGGATCAGGCCAACGCATCGCTGTCGTCGATGCTCGCGGCCCAGCGCCACCGTGGCCCGGACGATGAAGGCACCGAGACCTCGTATTATCTTGTCAACACGTTGCTCAGAGGTGCTGACGCCTTCGGAATGGCCAATTTGATCGAGGTCCGGCCGCCATTGTCAGACCGGGATCTTGTCGACTGGGTGTTTGGCCTCGACGAACAGACGCCTCTCCCGGCCGGTCGGGCTGGCAAGCACCTGCTGCGAGAGGTATGTCGTGGCTTTTTCGACCAGGCGCAGCTGGACTCTCCAAAACGAGGGTTTCAGTTGCCGATATGCGAATGGATGATGGGCCCGCTCCGCGACCGGGTGCAGGACTCTCTTGACGTCCTGCGAAGTACCCAGCTCGTGCTGCCGGCTGGCATCGAGATGGTCCAGCGGTCGTTCCTCGCGGAT
>VGZT01000080.1 GCA_016872495.1 SAR202 cluster bacterium | reverse complement strand
CGCAGCGTTTCGCAAAATCTCATGCGGACAGCCCGTCTTATCCCTCCTCCAAAGGCCTTCATCCCACCGCTGGCTCGGGGACTGAAGGTGGGTCCCGGGCGGGTGCCTCTTCCCAGAGCCCGCAGTGGCGCAGAATCTTCTGGATCACCTCGGTCTGATGCCGCTCGATGAAGGCGGTGATTTTCATCTCCGCGCCACACTGGGGACAGCGAATTGGGTCCGACGCGTACACCTGTTTGATCAGCGCCGCCCAGCCTTTGCGAGCCTCCCGCGCTGAGGGGGAACGGGCGGGAATCCCCGTTCCGCCCGGCGTCGGTTGCCGTTGCGCCCGCTGGCCCCGCGTCTTGTTCGAGTACCCTCCGTAGTAGCGCACCAGATGGCTGCCCGGGTCCGGGATGTGTTGGGTCACTTCCGCCAGGAAGTCCAGCGGATCGAACACCTGGAAGTTGCGGGAGGGGCCGGCCAGGAGTTCGTCGTCCCCCGGTTCGGGGAAGCGGCCTGCGGTGTTGTGCTCGGTCTTGTAGATCACTTTGCCGGCCTCCGTCACCTCGATCATGCGCGCCTGGGAGAAGGGACACCGCAGGAAATACTGGATCAGGCGCTGCACCCCTTCCTGATCGCCGGCCTCCAAGCGCACGCTCTGATCCACGCTGAAACCCGAGTGTTTCCAGGAACGAATATTGGCCACCACCTCCTCGGTGATCTTGTCCTCGGCCAGCAGCAGCGCGAAGACCTCCTGCTCCCAGAGCTTGAGGAAGGGCTCGGTCGCCAGCTTGGGCAGCGGCAGGAATGTGCCGCCTGCCTGTGCGTGGCCGCACGCAGACAGGTCGGGCAGGAAGACTCCTTCGGTCACCAGCGCGTGGATGTGGGGATGGGCATGGATGAGTTGACCGAACGTCTGGATAGCCCCCACCATTCCTGGCACGGCGTCGGGCCGGCCGCTGGCGGCGCGATAGACCGTGATCACCGTGCGCGCCGCCGCCCGGCACAGGTCGCCCAGCAGCCGGCGCTCGAACCGGAAATAGAGGCGCAGCCGCTTGGGAATCGTGAACACGAATTGCCGATGAGGCACTTCGGCGCAAACGTGCTCGGCCACCCAACCCGCTTTCTCCAGCGCCCGCTTCTGGTGGCAAGACGGGCAGAAACATCGGCCGCGGCAGGAATACGGCACGAAAAGCTCCTCGCGACACTTGGGGCAACGGACGCGGGCGAAGCCGTGCTTGAGGTCCCCGCACTCGAGGAACTTCTTCACGACCGACCCGATAATCGGCCGCCAGAAGCCATACCGCTCCTGGTAACGCTCCTCGTACACCGCCTCAAATTGCGGAAAGAAGCGCTCGACCAGTTTGTAGAATGGCGACTTGTGCGGGTGCCGGGGACGATAAACGCCGCCGGCCTCCTTGGCCCCACAGAACATACCTGACCTCCTTGCGGAGGCAGGCTACGCCCCGGCATCGGACTCGATCAAGCGTGGAAACCGCCTCTGACCTCGCCTCTTCCCGTTGGCCACCGAGCAGCCTTTCCAACTCCTTTCCGTCACGAAACGACTGTCTTCTGTAACACTGAAGGCGCTTCGTGCTAAAACACCAGCGATGAAGTCCTTTGAACTCCACGTCGCCCGGGCGCTGCCCCGATGCGCCTGCCATTGGCTCAACCTCGGGACGTTGCTTTGCCTCTCGTGGGCAATTGCGGTCGCCGCGCCCGCGGTCGAACTCCTCCGCGATTCGTGGGGGACGCCGCACATCTTTGCCACGACCGAAACGGACGGCTTCTTCGGGCTGGGCTACGCCGCCGCCGAGGACCGGCTCCTCCAAATGGAACTGATCCGGCGCAAGGCCGCCGGCCGCCTGGCCGAGGTGTTCGGTCCCGACTGGGTGGATGCCGATCGCGAGGCGCGCATCGCCGGGCACACGGCTTACGCGCCGCGCGCGTTTGCCCAATTACATCGGCGCCCGCGTCGAAGAAATCGGCGCCCGATTGTGCAATCACTGTTACACGAGCCCCGTGACCGTGGCCGCGTGCCTGCATTGGTTAAGCACCTGCCGGGACGGAGGATTGGGAGGCGTTGCTGGGCAGGCACGACGGGCGGAAGCTGGTTGCGTTGACCGAGGTCGGGGGCGTGCCGGACATCGAGCGGATGCGGCGCTTCGGGGTTCGGTGGGCGTATTTCGTCTCGTGGAGCGGAGATCAGGGGGCGCGCAAGGTATCGGCGGACACCCTGCGGCGGATCTACCGGAGCGGCGCCGTCAGCAACCGATGATGCCGCCTCTGCCCGATGCCCTCATCGAACCATGACTTCGACCGTCTCCAGGACCCTTGTCTTCGGGTTGTCCGGGCTCTTCTTCACCAGGGTTACCCCGATTTCGTTGTCGCCGCGCAGGGGTGGGCAATACTCCAGGGGGATCTCCAAGCGCAGGTTTTGCGGCCAGTCGAAGGTGCCGTCCTCGGGAACCCCGAAGTTGCCGGAGGTCTTGAACGGCCGCAACGTCCCCCTCGACTGCTCCCCGTCGGGAAAGTGTTCGACGCGCAAGCGACCATGTGGGACGGGGACGCCGTTCACCTCCAGCGCGAAGACGTCGTCCGGGCTCGCGTCGAAGATTCGCAGGCGCAGCCAGCCGCGCAGCCTCCCGCCGTCCCTGCCGTCGGCCATCCGGAAACGGAACACCTGCCGTCGGCCAGCGCTCCCCGCGGGGAACGACAGGCTCTGCGCGTGGAAGCGGCCGGTGGGGGCGACTCCGCCCGCGTGGTCCTTCCAGGTGGGGAGGAACAGATAGTGCCGCGGGCCGTTCATGTCCTTGGCGCCGCCGGAGAGGATCGACACGACCTGACGGGCGAAGGCCTGGCGCTCTGGTGGCCAGGCGATGATGTTGTAGGAAGCGCCTCCGTGTGCCCCCCAGGCGAACCAGTTGGCCGCCACCGCCCGGTACTGCTCCGGCGTCGATACCCGCGAACGGCGACGTGGGCTCTCCGGGGTGCCCTCTCCGTACGCAAGCCCGCTGCTGTAGGGCGTGTTGCCGAAGCTCGGGTAGACGCGACATCGGGTGCCCTGGACGGCCCGAACAAATTCGTCCGTTCGCACGTTCGGGTCGACGTGTTGGAAATCCATCGGCACCACGTAGTCGGCCAACCCCGACTTGACCCAGGCGTTCACGTCCAGGCCGATGTTCAGGCCCTCCTCCAGCGTCGCCGGCACCCGGTGTCCCAGCACCATCCGAGCGACGCCCTTCTTTCGGGCCACCTCGTCGAGCATCGTCCGCACCTGCCCGACAAACCGGGTCATGACCGAAAGGTACTCCCTCTGACGGCCTGTGGGGAAGTACCGGCAGTGGCGCATCCAATCGAGCTCTATCCCGTCGATGTCGTAGTTCGTCACCAGCTCCCGCAGGATCTGGAGGCGGTGCGCCTGTACCTCGGGAAAGGCGTAGTTGAGGGTCACGTCCCGCGTTCCATCTGGCCATGTGTTGCACCATTGCGGGTTCTCCAGCGCGAACGCCGGGAAGCCGGATTCCTGCCAACGCGGCTGCCACTGCAGCCCGTGGTGGGCGTCGCCCATCCGCATCCCGGCCAGGACTAGCGCCTTCGCCCGACGCCCCTCTTCGGAGAGGAGATGCAGCACATCCGTTCCCTGCCGCGCCAGCTCCTTGATGGTGCGGTACCGATTGTCGAGCTTCTCTTCCTCCTGACCGACGTCCGCCCTACCCCCCCAGATCTCACCGGTCGGGGAGTCTTTGGTAACGACGACGTCCGGGGTGGCGACATCGGCCACGAAGACGGTGACGCCGGCGGCGAAAGCCCTTCGGTACCAACTGCGGATCCAGTCCCGGGCCTTGCCCGGCGGAGCCTGATAGCAGATATCCCTGCTGTCCTGGGTCAGGAGGAACGTGCGGCCAACCATCCGATTGGCCGTCGCAACCCGTGCAGGGCGCCGGGGAGGCGCGGGCGCCTGAGTGGCGGCGGAAATCCCCGGAACGGCGCACGCGACGCGAAAACCGACGAAGGCGCTGTCCGTGTCGTAGAAGAGGCTCCAGTCGGTCGTGCGGACATTACGTCCGGCGTCGGTGGAGGCCGCTGACCCGCCCCGGGCCCACCGCAGCGACGGCGACGCTCTCCCGTCCCACTGGCTGCTGGTTTCGACCCACTCGGAGACGTTGCCCGCCTGGTCGAAGGTCCCGTAGGCGCTGGACGACCGGGCGAAGGCGCCTGCCTCGGTGAAGACGCGGTCCGGGTCCAGCAGGCCGCCGTCGGCGTGGTTGGCCGCGTTGGCGCTGGCGAAGTCCCGGTTGGGTTTGGCGTCGCTCCGCGTGGGGTAGTCCCAGT
>VGZT01000079.1 GCA_016872495.1 SAR202 cluster bacterium | reverse complement strand
AATAGCGGGCGAGGGGTGACCCCTCACCCCAGTCACGACACGTCGTGACAGACCCTCTCCCGCCGCCGCGGGCGAGGGGTTGAAGGAGGACCATCCCGCTCATGCGGGCGAGGGGTTGAAGTATCACCGCGCAACCGCGAGGGGGTGAACGATGACCCCCTCACCCCAGTCACGACAGGTCGTGACAGTCCCTCTCCCGCCGCCGCGGGCGAGGGGTTGAAGGATCACTCCCGCCGCCGCGGGCGAGGGGTTGAAGGATCACTCCCGCCGCCGCGGGCGAGGGGTTGAAGGATCACTCCCGCCGCCGCGGGCGAGGGGTTGAAAGAGGACCGTCCCGCTTATGCGGGCGAGGGGTTGAAGGATCACTCCGCTACAGCGGGCGTATTGCGATTCGCCTCTACGTGTAGGGTGCGCGCTCTTCAGCAACGCGCTTGAGATCGGCGAGCCACCGGTCGGTCATGTTCCGGATGATGCTGCGAGGGTAGTAGATCCCGATTGGAACGACCGGGCTGTAAAAGCGCTTGTGGTCGGTTACGCGGCAGCTTTCATCACCCACAAAGGTCAGGGTACGGACAGCTGTAATCGTCAGTTTGGTTGATCGCCACGCAATCCTGGAACCTGGCTGGTAGTCGGTAACCCGGACGCTGAACGGAATCGACCTACCCGCCATCCGCAATCTGAACGAAAGCGCTTCGGCCACTCCCCAGGGAATGGACGGGGCGGCTTTGACGTCCACGACAACGCCGGACCATTTCGGCCAATCCTTTGCCATTTCGACGAACGAGAAGACGTGGCCGCGAGGAGCGGCGATCTCGATGTTCGATGCCATCTCAAACGAAAAGAGGGACACAGCACTCTCTCAGCTAGCGGTGCGGGGGATCGGTCCCCCTCTGACCCGGGCGACATCAGGAGGATCCGGCGACCAGATCACGAGCCTCGGGGCCAGCGACCGCGACCAGACAAAATGGAGGCCGCCCTCTCTCTCCTCCAAAACTTCCTTGAGGATCCCGGGTAGTCTCTTCGACTTCTCAGTGCCCGGAGCGAGGCAGAGCCGTTGCATCGAGTAACCCACCGCCTCATCGAAGTCGGAAAACCTGTTCAGTGAAGATTCCGGCAGCCTCTCCAGCTCGTACCGTATCCGCCAGGACTGCAGTAACTCCAGGAACTCAGGCAGCGCCGGTAGCGACCGCCGGGTTTCGCCGTGCACGAGTCTCCAGAGCGGAAAGAAGTTCCAAACGGGAGGGCGCGCGTGCATTGCAATGGCTACCGCCCGGCGCGCCTTCAACTGGAGTTTCGCCACGAATGGCGTGATGTCGTCGATACCGTAAACCACATGCGAGCACAGCACGACGTCGGCGCACTCCACGCGTGCTTCCGCCCAGTTTGCCGGAACGGTCTCGATATTCCTCGCTCCAGACTCCTTGATCGATGCGGCAAGCTGGGCCCTCATGCCCTCCGATGGCTCGACTGCGGTCACCCTCGCGCAGTTCTCGGCGAGTGGTACAGCGAGCCGCCCACCTCCCGCACCAACGTCCAAGAGGTGATCGGTGGGCCGCAGCCGCCTTCGAATAGCGCGAACGGCCGGGTCCGGCTCGGAACAATGCGGCGGCTTGGCCGCAAATCGATGAGCTATCGGGCGCCAGAAATCGGCTTCGGGCTGGCCTTCGCGCGCGGACTCGGACTGCGCCCGTTCAGCTTGAACCATGGAACGCCACTTCGCCGTCGCCGCGTTTTCATTAAGACTCAAAGCCGATCAGCCCTTAAATGCTACGGGCAGGGATCGCCCGCAAACCTTGCCGACGTATCCAGAGTATGCGCTCGTTCCGGTGGCGCAGATTGACTCATTGCCTGTCTGGCTAATACCCTCCCATCGCGTCCCGATAGCGATTCGACCCCTGACGAGAGGCGCCGGGCGTGGACTGCGATGAACATTAATCAAGCCGCACCGGTATTCGTGAGACGCGAGATCACCGTATTCGCGCCCCCGGACAAGGTATGGGACTGGCTCAGTCGGGTAGATCTCTGGGGTGACTGGCATCCGGAGATCGCCTCCGCTTACTGGCTCAAGGACGACGTGGCGGGGCGACGCTTCAGATGGCGACAGGGGCCCGTCCGCATTACGTCCACGATCGAGGCATGGTCAGAACAGCGCGAGATCGGATGGACGGGACGAGCCTATTCAGCGGTCGTTCGCCACGTGTTTCGCCTCCAGGGTGACTTCCGGCAGACGCACATCACCAGCGAACAGTCGATCGAAGGCTTTCCAGCCTCGGTGATCGGACCTATCATGCGTCGGCTGGCCGAGCGATCGAGCGAAACCTGGCTCGCC
Source organism: SAR202 cluster bacterium (assembly GCA_016872495.1). GTDB lineage: Bacteria > Chloroflexota > Dehalococcoidia > Lucifugimonadales > Lucifugimonadaceae > VGZT01. Next base: position 2,538 of record VGZT01000079.1, on the reverse strand, counting down.
GCGCTGAAGACCCGACTGGAGTCCGTGCACGACCGAAGCGCCCGGAGTTGGCAGCCGCCAAGGCCGCCGACGCTTCCGTCTATGACAATCAACCGCTTTCGAATGTAGCTTGACCCCGGGAGGCGCATTGCCTCCCGACACCGATAAAGGATCTCAGATGCTTCTTGGAGCTGCCGGTTTCCATGCCGGCGACTGGCTGACGTTCAACACGCAGATCGCCAGGCAGGCCGCCGAAATCGGCCTTACTGCGCTCAATCTCCGGGTCAACGACCCTGAGAACGCCAGAGAAATCGACATCGGCCGCATCAAGCGGACGTTTGCCGACAACGGGCTCGTCGTGGGCCAGACGAACGGGAACTACGGCGGCGGGTTGGTTAGCGACGACGATGGCGAACGAACCCGGGCAATCAAGTTCATGAAGCGGATGTGCAATCTGACGCGCCGGCTCGGCGCGCCCGACACCTACCTTCGTCCGGGAAGCATGAACAAGAGGGGCGCGTGGTTGCCGCACCCACAGAACCGGACGCCAGCGGTTTTCGACCGCCTGGTCGATTCCGCCCGCCAGATCTGCGCGGTCGCTTCGAACGAGGGCGTCCGCGTGGCGGTCGAGGGCGGCGTCGTCTCGCCGCTGTATTCGGCAAGGCGTGTCCGGGACTTTATCGATGCAGTCGGCTCGAAATCCCTGGGGTTCAACCAGGACCCCGTCAACTTCATTGGCACAGTTGAAGACGCATTCGACACGACGAGGGTGTTGAACGAGTTCTTTGACCTCCTTGGCGATGTCACCTTTGGAGCCCACACGAAGGATTTCAGGCTCCTTGATGCGCTGCTGCCGCACTTTGAGGAAGTGGAGATCGGGACCGGGATGCTGGATCACAAGACGTTTCTCACGCGGATGCAGCAGGCCTGTCCTAATGGTCATGTCCTGATTGAGCACATTCCGCAGGAGAAGTTCGGGCCAGCTTTCAAGGTCGTGATGAGCCTCTCAAACGCGGCCGGAATCAAGTGGGACAGGCCGAAGGGGGCGGTAAACCCGAATACGGCAGGCCCTGGAACCCCCTAATCCTGACCTTCTCCCGCGGAGGGCAGAAGGGAAGATCGTTAAGCACAAGACTGAGAGCAGGGGATGAATCTCAAAGGTAAGCGAATCATCGTGACCGGGGCGGCTACAGGTATTGGCCGGGCGACGGCCATTCGGGTGGCAAAGGAAGGCGCCCGGGTCGCTGCGTTCGATATCAACGACGCCGAAGCTGAGAAGACGCTCGCGACTATTGGTGAGGCTGGCGGCTCTGCAAAGTTCTGGCACGTCGACGTTATCGATGAGGCTCAGGTCAAGTCTCGAGTGGCAGACGCCGTCAAGTGGCTGGGCGGCGGACCTGACGTGCTGATCCACCTGGCCGGCGTACTGCAAGGACCTCACGTGGAAATCACCGAATTCACGGAGGAAACCTGGGACCGGGTAATCGATATCAACATGAAGGGCACTTTTCTGATGTCCAAGCACGTTGCCGGGTACATGCAGAAGGCTAATAAGGGCGTGATCATCATCACGGCGTCGGGGGCTGGCGTATCAGGAGGCAGTTCTTCGTTCGCGTACGGAGCGAGCAAGGGCGGCGTCCACGGTCTCGGCATGGTGATGGCGGGGCACCTGGCGGACAAGGGCATTCGCGTAAATGACGTGGCGCCCGGCTCGCTCGCCACACCCTTGAAGATCGGCCAGGTTGAGGAATCGTACCGGCGCACCGGCGATCGAGCGGCCTACGAGGCTGCGATGAAGTCGCTCCTGCCGCCAGAGGGCGTCGCCTCGGTGATGGCGTTCCTCGCCTCAGACGATGCCGACTACGTACGCGGAACCGTGTTTACGCGTTAGGGGCGTATCGCAATCGCCTGCTGACGTCCCGGCAGCATCCGAGACGTCAGCAGCCCCGGCCGCGTCCGCGCTTCTACGGCGTGGATTCGTTCGCGCTCTTCCAGATCTCTTCCAGCACGGTCGACGTACTGACCGCTACTTCATGATTCCAGAACCGGATGACCCGGTAGCCCTGTAATTCAAGGTAGGCAGTGCGGGCATCGTCTCTTAGCCGAAGTTCGCCATGCTGCCCGCCGTCGATTTCAACGACCAATTTCCTTTGGCGGCAGCAAAAGTCCACTATGTATGGGCCAATCGGAAACTGGCGGACGAATCGCAGGCCGCCCAGTCTGCGATTTCGCACCGCGAACCAGATCAGGTCTTCGGTTTCAGTGCCGTTCAGACGAAGCAGCCGAGCTGGGCCCCGAAGGGCGCGATTGCGAACGGTCAACCCTCATCCGGTCTCCGACCACCTTCTCCCTTCCAGGGCGAAGGTCTGATTAACCCCTCGCCCCGAAGGGGAGAGGGTGATCTCGGCACACGTCGAGAGCGGGTGAGGGGGCTTCCACCCTCATCCGGACCCTCATCCGGACCCTCATCCGGTCTCCGACCACCTTCTCCCTTTCAGGGCGAAGGGCAGTTCCAACGGACCCTCATCCGGTCTCCGACCACCTTCTCCCTTTCAGGGC
>VGZT01000078.1 GCA_016872495.1 SAR202 cluster bacterium | reverse complement strand
TATTGCCTACGTGCTTGATGGCGGCCAGGTAGTGGAATCAGGCCCGCCGTCGAGATTGATTGAAGAGCGCGGGCACTTCTACAGGGTTACCGGCACCAGCAGAACGTGAAACCCACACTCGGTCCTTCATTTCGGTGGATTGCGGGGCTCTTCTTCCTGCACACTACGGCCGCTGGTCCGATCCCCAGTCAAAGCCGCCTTACCCGATCTTCGATCCCAACGCCCCGCCACTGAATTGACAAGCGATAGGGCTATAAGCCTCAGGTCCAGCACCGGGTTCATCTTCTGCGCGTACTCAAGATCCAGCCGGAGTTTGGTCGCGGCGTCGTCGGTCCGGTCATAAACCTGCGCGAGTCCGGTAAGGCCCGGAAGCACCGTCAAACGCCTGGAGAAGCCAGGAATGGACGCCTCTAATACTGAATGTTCCCTGACATCCAGAGCCCGAGGCCCAACCAGGCTCAGATCGCCTCGCCAGATGCTAAGCACCTGCGGGAGTTCGTCGAGTGCGGTCTTCCGTAGCACCCTGCCGACCCTGGTAATGCGAGGATCCCTCTCCACAGTCCAGGGCCGTCCGACCGCATCCGCATTGACGACCATGGTCCTGAACTTGCGAGCAACGAACGTCCGTCCCCTGCAGCCGATACGAACTTGCCCGTAGAAGATTGGCCCTCGATCGCCGATCCAAATGGCCAGGGGAATCAGGACCCAGATCAGCAACCATACGGGCGCGAGGATCAGGTGCGCCACGATTAGAATAGCCAGGTCAAAGGGTCGTTTGTAGGAGGCGGCCTTACATTGACCCTCTTTCCCTGACCCTCGATTCCATCCGGCCTGGTTCTTCATACGTGTCCCGTTTGAGGCATTGGAGTCCGCGATCTTACCGGTTGGGAGCCGTCCCGGCTCAGATGCGCTAACCGACTCCTTGCGTTCGCGCGGGCAACTCGCTCGTATCGTAGGCTGATATCTTGGAGTCCCAAGATCTCAGTGCCGACCGCGGTCGGTTTGGTCACACTGGGGACTAGAGGGTCGGACATCTTGAAACGTGCCTTCATAACTGGAATCACTGGTCAGGACGGCTCGTACCTGACCGAGCTCCTTTTATCGAAGGGGTATGAGGTCCACGGATTGATCCGGCGGTCGAGCACGATCAACACCCCACGCATAGATCACTTGTATCAGGATCCACATTTGTCCGGTCGTCGGCTGCTCCTTCACTACGGGGACCTGACCGACAGCGAACAGCTTACGAACCTGATCTACAACGTCAGACCTGATGAGGTCTACCACCTTGGAGCTCAAAGTCACGTTCGCGTGAGCTTCGACATGCCTCAGTACACCGGCGACGCGACTGGTCTAGGGACCACTCGAATACTCAGCGCATTGCATCGTAGCGGAATCAAGGCCCGTTTCTATCAGGCGTCGAGCAGCGAAATGTTTGGGAACGCTCCGCCTCCACAAAGCGAGCGTACGCCGTTCCAACCCCGTAGTCCGTATGCCGCGGCAAAAGCGTACGGATACTGGATGGCTAACAACTACCGCGACGGCTTCGGGCTCTTCATCTGTAACGGCATACTTTTCAATCACGAGAGTCCGCGGCGTGGCGAGACGTTTTTGACCCGCAAGGTCACGCGCGCCGTCGCCGGAATCCGCGCTCGCAAGCAGGAAGACGTCCACCTCGGCAGCCTTACGCCAAAGCGTGACTGGGGCTATTCGCCGGAGTACGTCGAGGCAATGTGGCTGATGCTTCAACAGGATTCGCCAGACGACTACGTGATTGGCACCGGCGAGTCCAATTCGGTCAGCGACTTCGTACAGGAAGCGTTCGCGTACGCGGGCATGGATTGGCGCGAATACGTCAGGCATGATCCGAGATACCTCAGGCCAACGGAGGTCGATGAACTCCGCGCGGACGCAGAGAAAGCTCGAGAGAAACTAGGCTGGGAGCCGAAGGTAACGTTCCGAGAATTAGTGCATATCATGGTGGATGCCGACCTCGAGGCCGTGGGTTTGCCGCGGATAGGGAACGGCCGTGACATCCTGCTGCAGAAGTTCGGACCGTGGCACCAGTGGGACTCAGCTGTATCCGGCACGCTCGGACGCGGGAGATCCTCGGGCTGACATGGTATGAGTGCGCCAGGAGAAGTCTTGAAGTAGTAGGCGACGCGCAGGGGATTCGATGAGCTTCTGGACCAATAAGCGTGTGATCGTCACCGGGGGTGCCGGCTTCCTGGGCTCCTGGGTAGTAGAGAAACTTCGCCAGGCAGGATCAGCGCAGATCGTGGCACCGAGAAGCAGCCAATATGATCTACGCGAAGCTCCAGGTGTCCGCAAGCTCTTCCAGGACGCTTTCAGATCGTTCGAAGGCGCGCCGGGGTTCAATCGCCGTACTGACGTAGTGGTCATTCACTTGGCGGCGAAAGTGGGCGGGATTGGGATCAATCGAGAACGCCCCGCAGAGTTCTTCTACGACAACATGATGATGGGCGCACAGTTGCTACATGAGTCTTGGCAAACGGGCGTCGCCAAGATCGTGATCATCGGCACCGTTTGCTCTTACCCTGCAGTGACTCCGCTTCCGTTCCGGGAAGAGGACCTCTGGAACGGCTACCCGGAGGAAACGAATGCTCCATACGGAATCGCCAAGAAAGCACTACTGGTGCAGGCAAGAGCGTACCGTCAACAGTATGGCGTGAATTCGATATACCTGATACCGGTTAATCTCTTTGGGCCAAGGGACAACTTCGAGCCGTCTACGTCGCACGTGATCCCCGCAATTATTCGGAAATGTATTGAGGCCAGGGAGCGGCAAGAGGCGAGCATTACCGTTTGGGGAACGGGTCGCTCTACACGTGAGTTCTTGTATGTTGAGGACGCGGCTGACGCCATCCTCCTGGCAAGCGAGCACTACGATGGCGACGGTCCGGTCAACCTGGGTTCGGGTGAGGAGATCAGCATCAGGGATCTCGTGTCGAGAATCGCCCGCTTGACTGGCTTTGATGGAGAAATCCGGTGGGATCTGAACAAACCTGACGGCCAGACTCGGAGGCGACTCGATACTAGTCGGGCGGCAGCGATGTTCGGGTTCAGGTCGCGAACGCCGCTAGAGGCTGGCCTCAGAAATACGATCGAATGGTATGAGTCGGTCCGAGTGAAATCGCTCTTGGCGCCCCGATAATTGAGCCGCCGGCGGCGTCCGTCCTATTGAAGCGACCAGTAGACGAGGCGCGCCGCGACTTCGTCAGGTAGCTTGAGTTTGCCCTTTACATCAACCAGAACGCCCTTCGCGCTCGCTCCTGGACCGAGCAACTCCACATAACGGTCAATGCCGATTGCCAGGAATTCACGGTGAGGGACTGCGAGTACGACCGCACCGAATTTGCCGGGGGAGGCAGAGAAGGGATCAGCGGCAGGAGCCAATCCGAGTTCCTCGATTTTGGCGCTCCCTACCAGCGGATCGTAGACGTGGACCTTGAGCCCGAACCGGCCAAGTTCCCTGGCGAGCGCGACCGCGCCGCTGCTTCGGACGTCCTTGATATTTTCCTTGAATGTGATTCCCAGCAACAGGACTGCCTGGTCCAGGGGCCGCTGCCCCGAGAGCAGCATCTGGCGAACGATCTGACCCGCAATGTACCCAGGCATCGAATCGTTGATGCGCCGCCCGGACAGGATCACTTCCGGGTGATAGCCGAGCATCTGCGCCTTGTAGGTCAGGTAGTAAGGGTCTACCGGGATGCAGTGCCCTCCGACCAGCCCGGGTTCAAACCGGATGAAGTTCCACTTTGTCGACGCCGCCTCGATCACTTCCTTCGTGTCGACACCGAGGCGCTTGAACAGCACCGCCAGCTCGTTCATCAACGCGATGTTGATGTCACGCTGGATGTTTTCGATTACTTTGGCGGCTTCGGCAACCTTGATGGAAGGTGCCCGGTGGATACCTCGCGTCGCCACCAGCGAATAGGCGTCAGCTAAGTGCCTGCAGGTCTCATCGGTATCCCCCGAAACAATCTTGACCACGTTCGCAAGGGAGTGCTCGGCGTCCCCGGGATTGATCCTTTCCGGAGAGTAGCCGACGTAGAAGTCGTTCTTCCATCGCAACCCGGAAGTCTGTTCGAGGAGAGGCACGCATACCTCTTCGGTGCACCCCGGGTAGACGGTTGACTCATAGACGACGATCGGAGCGGGCCGGACCTGTCCGCTCGCCTCTTTGCGCCTGGCCGCGAGCGCGCGCCCGACCGTCTCAGTAGCCCTCCGGATCGGTGTCAGGTCCGGCGTCTTCGCCTCGTCTACCGGGGTTGGCACCGTCACGATGAAGATGTCGGCCCGGTTGAGCTGATTCGGGTCGTCGGTGAAGCTCAGTAGCGAACTCGTGAATGACCCTTCAGGCGACTCGCCCAGGCGGTCATGGCCGCTCTTCAACTCTCGAATTCTGTCCCGGTCGATGTCGTAACCAATGGTGGACGTGTGCTTGCCGAACGCGGCGGCCAGCGGCAGGCCGACATACCCTAGGCCAACCACTGCCACTATTCGCTTGCCGGTCACCTGGGCACCGCCAGGCTCGACGCCAGGGCACGATTCTCCCGGTACCACTCCACGGTGCGCCGGACCCCCTCGGATATGTCTACTCTCGGCCGCCATTCGAGCAGCTTCCCGGCCGCGCTGATGTCGGCCCAGGTTGCCTTCACGTCGGATGGATGCGCAGGGGTGTGAACAGTTTTGGCTCTCTTCCCTGTGAACTTCTCGACAAGACCGATCACTTCTCGGATCGAAACAGGGGCGTCGCTCCCCAGGTTGATCGTCGCATAGCCGAGCGGGCGCAGCGCCCTCACGGTCCCGTCGGCGATGTCGTCCACGAATGTGAAATCCCGTTCCTGGTTGCCGTCGCCGTAGATCTCGACGGGCTGCCCTTCGAACACCCACCGGACAAACCTGAATATGCTCATGTCGGGACGCCCGGCCGGACCGTACACC
>VGZT01000077.1 GCA_016872495.1 SAR202 cluster bacterium | reverse complement strand
CTCGTTACTGCCACACCTGCCGTGCCGCCCCGCTCAATCGACACAGACATCGCGACCACCGAGGCTAGCCGCTTGAACTCGTCGAAAGACGATCACCAGGCAACCACGCAGCGGGCTGATCGCCGCGTCCAGTCTCTGTTGAGTGCATCCTCGATCATCGGTGTTTCCCGTGTTCACCTCCTTGGCTATGCCGAATCCCCAATGCTCCCTGCGGCCGGCGACCCGCACGCTGGCGCGCGCGCGGGCGGCCCGCTGCCGATGCATCGACCACTCAAGCGGGCGGCTCTTGCTGAGATCGCCAAGGAGATCCGGGAGATCCTCGGCAGCGTTCGGCCCGAGGTCGTCCTGATCGACTCCCCGTATGGCGCCTACGGCCATCCCGACCATATCGTGGTCCATCTGGCGGCCGAAATGGCTTTCAAGGACTGGCAGGCCACATCGGCAGCCGCCGTGTCGCGGCTCTACGCACTGTCGTTTCCGATGCCGTTGGTGCGGCTGAACGTCTGGATCATGAAGCGTCGGGGACTCCAGACCAAACGTCTGGGCGTCGACGGCGACATCGATCTCGAGCAGGCGGTCAGATCTGCAAGCCCGACCGTGCGCTCGGTGGCAACTGGTCGATTCGTCCGCGTCAGGAAACTGGCAGCCCGTTGCTACGAGAAGGAGATCGTCGAGGCGCCATTGCCGCTGCGGCTGTTGGAAAGGTCACCCACGTTCATTCACCGGCTGCTGTTCTTCAGGCAGGGACTGAGTCGAGTGTGGCCCACTACGGGGACCGAACCTGCAGAACTATTCGCTGGCCTGGCGGAGACGCCAGATCACCCGAGGGCAGACGTGCGGAGCGACTCGTAACGCGCCCCGTCACTGGTGAGATGGCTCCGGAAAAGCGTGACCGCTGACACCTCAAACCTGTGACCGGGCTCTACCGCAACTCTGGCGAATGAGTACCCCGCAGCCTGTACCTCGTACGGCCTTGAGTTGGTGGCGTCGCGCCCGACGGTCAGGTGCGGATGAAATGGCCGCGGGTCTACGCCGATACCGATCGCAGACAGGCCACCTTCGATTCGTCCGTGTAACTGGGAGAGCCTCTGGAGGTCACCGCGCAGCCCAACCCAGAACACGCGCGGACGTTCCGGGGCGGGAAAGCAGCCAGTGCCAGCAAGCTCCAGCTGGAACCGGCCGGTCTGCGCGGCAGCGGCAGACATCCGGTCCGCGATGGAGGCGACACGATCCCTGTCGACGTCTCCGAGGAATCGCAACGTAAGGTGAATCCCGTCCAGAGGCAGCCATCGGATCGTCCCGGAATGGCGGGCGGGTAGCAGCTGCCTGACCACCGCAAGGGCCTGTTGGATATTCGGGGGAAGCTCGGCGGCGATGAACACGCGCCAGGTCCCAGGGGAACTTCCGATCGACTTTTGCTCAGTTGCCATCCTGGAATCTTAAGACGGGATATTGGTGGCAGGCAGGAGTCGGGAAGGCAGTTGACGCTCGCCAGGAATTGGTCGAGTGGGGCGGCTGCTAACTGACTTCGCGGCCACGTCGAACGGGTTGGGACCAACCTGCGACGACACGCCTTTTGCTGGCAACACCGTGTAGGTGAACGAGGAAACCGCGTTGGGGCTGGCAGTGTCGTCCGTGGGCGAATGCTGGCTCTTCGACGATATCGAAAGTGGCGATAGCGTCGCTGTCAGGCTGGCTCTCAGAGACGATCCTCTGCTCCTGAGGTCCCTGACTCACGCGGCGAATCACCGGTACTGGTCGCCTGCCAAGGGCGCCAGGCAGCGGTCCGCAAGGTCATTCTGGCTGCCTCGCCGCAACGCAGCGTATTCGAAGCGGATGCCGCAGGGCAGGTATACCAGTTGTTCGACACCTGTCGTGACTGGGGTGAGGGCTGACTTCTTCGTGCCGTGAACCAGCCGGGAGCTTATCGAAGGAACACACTCTACGACCGGAGCTCCCCCGCCTTCACGACGTCCTGAATCCGTCCGAGAACGATGAGCGGGCCGTTATGATGCGCACTCGCTTGATCGGACAAACCACAAAGGATCCCCAGGTCCCCATGAAGATCACCGGTATCACTGCCCACGAAGTAGGAATCCCGATGCTCGGCACGCTGCTGTGGGCTTACAGCTTCAGTCGCCACGGTTACACGAACCACGTGGCGATCGCTACTCCCCGGACGATCATCGAGGTGCAGACCGACGAAGGGCTCGTCGGGCTGGGAGAGGTTTCCGCCAGCAAGCGCCATATGGAAAGTGTGGTTGCCAGCAGGATCAGGGGCGAGGACCCGTTTGACTGGAAACGAGTCCTGGACCTCGCCGGTGAGGGTCCGGAACCCCTTGACGGCGATCGGCAGAATCGAGCGGGACTCGAGTTCGCCCTCTGGGATTTGATGGGCAAGTACCTCGGGAAGCCGGTGGCCGCCCTCGTCGGAGGCGGGAACTACCAGAAGAAGGTCGAATTCGCCGCGTACGTGTTCTTCCGGGCGCCAGGAGTACTCGGGGGCGGCGAAGTCAATCTGGAGAACCATCCGGCCCACGTCGCCGAACTCATCAAGAAATACGGGTTCCGTTCGATCAAACTGAAGATCGGTGTGTATCCATTCGAGGACGAGATTCGGGACGTTCGTCGGGTTCGTGAGGCGATCGGCAAAGGCCCAACTCTCCGCATAGATCCCAACAGCGCCTGGGATCTCGAACACGCCATCAAGGCCGCCGAAGCCGTCAAGGACCTGGGCATCGAATACCTTGAGGACGTAGCTCGCGGTCTCGAAGATCAGGCCAGGCTGCGGGCTTCTACGAAACTGCGGGTTTGCGCCGATGGCTCATACTCGCTCGACCGCCTGTCCAACGTCGTGCGAACCAAGGCCGCAGACGTCGCGATGTGTGACATCTATGGCTCAGGCGGGATTGCCGGTGTCCAGGACTGGATGACGATGGCGAGGACGTTCGGCTTGAGGACGTCAATGCACTCGGGTCGCTACCTGGGTGTGTCCCATATGGCGAAGCTGCAGGCCGCCGCCGCGGCCGGACCGTTCGACTTCCCGATCGACGCCCACTATCACCAGCAATACGACGACGTCCTCAAGGGCGGACTGTTGAAGTACGGGCCCAACGCCACCATGGAAGTTCCAGACAAACCCGGACTTGGAATCGAACTGGACTACGACCGCATTGAGAAATGGCGTTACACCGAGGAGCGAAAGAAGCAGTACGCGAAGTTCCACGCAGAACTGGAGTCGGGATTCGGCCAGCTCGGTCAGGGCGACTACGACAAGTTCGTCAGCGAGCACCAGGGCAAGGGTGGCAAGCACTAACCTGCTGGCGGCCCTCGGACGCTCTTCCGCCTCGTCCATGCGCACGCTGGAGCCCGTGCCACTGGAGGCGCTCCGACCATCCGGCAAAGGCTGACGACGTCACTCGCGCGGCGTCCGCACGGAATCCGACGCCTACGCGCAGACCGGGTCCTCTGCGTTCCAGCGGTTGTATGTCGGTACCGGCTGCTTGGCGAGCCGAGTCCGGCACTCGTGCCAGAGCTGCTCCCACTTACGCCAGTCGTGGAGCTCTGAAGCGGGATTCTTCCGGCTTCTTGCCACGAATCCCGGCAACGAGTCCCGCCCCGTCGCCTGCCCGACCGGGTTATAGCGAAGATCGAAGCTCCAGCGCACCTCGTTGCTGTTGTTCGACAGCGAGCCGTGGATCAGCCTCCGGCCGAAGAACAGCGCGCCGCCAGCCTTCATGGGCATCGGCTTCATCTGATCCACCGGAAACTGGTCGTCCGGTATGCCGAGCCCAACATGCCGGTTCTTCTTGCTGGTCGGGCAATGAACCAGCAGCCCCTTGCGGTGGCTGCCGGGCAAGATCTCCAGGCAGCCGTTTTCCTCGGTCGCGTCGCGCAACGGAAACCAGACCGTGATCATCTCGGTGTTGTCGACCTCAGGTGTACCGACCCCGTTGTCCTGGTGATGGGCGGTCGCGCCGATCATCGGGAGCCCGGTCTTAGGATCCTTCGGCGTCAGGCGCTCCGGCGGCTTCATGCGAACGTGCTGGATCGGATTCGAGTAAATCTCGCCGCCGATCAGAGACTCCACAACGTCCAGGATCTTTTCGTTGCGAAGGGCATTGAACACCGCCGGCCCCCACCAGCCAGGCGTGTCTTCGGTCGTCGCGTTCGGCGGGAGGTGAAAGTCGAAATACTGGGCGTGGACCTTGCTCGTTTCCTGGTAGATCTTGATAAGACGGTCGTCGAATGGAAGGTTCTCATAGCGGGACGAGATCTCTTCCTTCGCGTACAACTCGTCGACCAGCCGGTCGAGGACACCGTGGTACTCGTCAATGATCGGCTGCAGGTCCCTCCGCGGTTCGAGGAGGTTCGGGAAGAAGAGGTAGCCCTCCCGGTCGAACTGCTGGAGTTGTTCCTTGGTCAGTGCAGGCATCTTGACCTCCCCGCGCGCGGCTTCCCAGCAGGATACTCCTTCGCCGAGGTGGCGCGGGCGGCCGAGCCCGCCGCGAGGTGAGCTTGCCACCGCGCCCTGAACCCATCGAAGAGCCTCCGTTCACCCCTCGCCCGCGGCCGCGGGAGAGCCATCCTTCACCCCTCGCCTGCGGCGGCGGGAGAGGGACTGTCACGACCTGTCGTGACTGGGGTGAGGGGGTCACCCCTCGCCCGCGGCGGCGGGAGAGGGACTGTCACGACCTGTCGTGACTGGGGTGAGGGTTCACCCCTCGCCTGCGGCGGCGGGAGAGGGACTGTCACGACCTGTCGTGACTGGGGTGAGGGGTCATCGTTCACCCCTCGCCCGCGGTCGCGGGAGAGGGCCTGTCACGACCTGTCGTGACTGGGGTGAGGGGGTCACCCCTCGCCCGCGATTGCGGGAGAGGGACTGTCACGACGTGTCGTGACTGGGGTGAGGGGGTCACCCCTCGCCCGCCGTAGCGGGAGAGGGACTGTCCCGACCTGTCGTGACTGGGGTGAGGGGTCACCCCTCGCCCGCCGTAGCGGGAGAGTCATGGGTCACCC
>VGZT01000076.1 GCA_016872495.1 SAR202 cluster bacterium | reverse complement strand
GCGTCCTGGTGCTCACTACCATGCTCGACCTCCAGGCCTGGTTTACGGATCCTACCGGCGGGATGGGTTCGATTTCGGCATTCTATTCACTCACGCCCTGTGCCGCCAGCGAAAGGGCGGTCACGAGCCGACGTCGATCCTGTGAATCGTAGCCCGATCCATCATAGGCCAGTCCACCTCCAGCCCGAGTCCAGGCGCCCTCGGTGCGTGGACCATGCCATCGCTCCCGGTCCTGATCACGTCCTTCATGCCATAGCCGTAGGCCTCGTATGGCACAGACTGCTCGAAGAAGGTGCAGTTGTTGTGCGCCAGCATGAGGTGGAGGTTGGCCGCGGCGACCAGGCTGTAGCCCCAGGACATGATCTCGCAGTTGATCCCGGCGGCTTCGGTCAACGCGATCGCCTTCTGTGCCCGTGTGATGCCGCCCATCATGGCGACGTCGGTCCTGGTCGAACGCCAGCAGCCGGTCCTGAGCGCCTCAGAGAAGAAGTGGAGGTCCTGGATCCAGTTGCCTGAAGGCAGGACTGGAATCGTCGTGGCGCGGGTGATCGCTCGATAGCCTTCCAGGTCGTAGTCCGGCAGCGGCGCTTCGAACCAGAGGAAACCAAGGTCCTCGAGCTCCCGGGCCACGCGAATCGCGTCGGCCTGGACATAGTTGTTCTCGGCGTCGAGCATGAACGCGATGTCGCTACCGGGGAAGCGCTTGCGGATCGCCCGCGCCAGCTTCAGGTCCGATTCCGGGATGCACCACGTGTGGAACTTGACCGCCCGGTAACCCTCGGCGCGGAAGACTTCTACCCTGTCCACGTACTCTTCGACGCTGTCGTACAGGGGGGTGCTGGCATAGGAGGCGATCCGGTCGCGCGCACCGCCAAGAAGCTGATAAAGGGGCAGCCCGGCTGCCTTGCCCGTAAGGTCCCAGAGCGCGATGTCCAGGGCGGCGAGCGCCTGCGGCGGCACCGGAAACACGCGCGGCCTGATGTCGTGGCCGATTTGCTCCCGATTCAGCGGGTCCTTGCCGATCAGCACCGGAGCAAGGTGACGGATGGCCTCGGCAGTGTACCGCTCGAAGCCATACGAGGTCGCGTTCCAGACGCCGCCAACGCCCTCCTTGCCATCGTCCGTGAGCACTCGGACGACCGTGTTCGTCGCGTACTGGTTGGGCAGGTCATCCGACCAGGTGAACTGATCCGCGGGCGGCGCTACCGCTCGCACTTCAATCTTCGTGATCTTCACAACTACTTCCGAACGGTCAGCCGCCCTGGGCGGGCAAGGCGTCCAGTGAGGAAAGGACTGAACTGCAGTTCGCTTGAGCGTGCTCGGCAGTCGCTCCCCCGCAGAGGATGACCAGGTTGCCTCGAATCACGTAGTCGGGGTAGCGCGCCCGAATTCCTGAGCTGCCTGACCCCACGGCTCTGAACAGCGTCCTTCTCTCCGGGACATCCGCCTTCCAGGCCGCCTTGTCGACGTCAAGAACGGCATCGTCGCCTGTCGCCTCATCCGCCGGCGCGGTTCCGTACTTGATTGCTTCCTCGTGCGATCCGTAGAAGCGGAACTCGAAGTCGATCGGGTCGCCCACCGGCGGCCGCCAGAACCCGTAGGTCGCTGCAGTAGCGCCCGCCAGCCCGGCGATGTCGTATCGCTTTGAAGCTTTGAACCCGATCGATTCGAGATCGGCTGATGTGTAGGTCCGTGTACCGGCGGCGATCCTCGAAAACTCAGCCGGCACCTCCGAGCTCGAACAGGCGACTGCGCCCGCCAGAAGCAGTAGTGGCGGGACCAGCGCGAGGACGCAGGCAATCCGTGCAGGGGCACATGCGTTTAACCGCGGGAATTTCATCGGCGGGATCATAGCGCAGGATTGTCGAGCAGAGAAGCGTCCGGCCGTGGGACGGAGTAGCCTTGACCAAATCTCGAGTTCGACAACTCACGCACCGAACCGCGGGAGGACCGATGGAACACGCCAGGCTAGGAAGGACCGGGCTCGAGGTGAGCCGCCTGGGCCTTGGTCTGTCGGAAACCGGCTTCAACTTGCCGAGGGAACAGACCGAGCAGGCCGCCCGCGTGCTCAATGATGCATTGGACGCCGGGATCAACTTCCTTGACACCGCCGCCTGCTACGGGCTTTCCGAGGAGCAGATAGGCGCTTCTGTCGCGCACCGGCGCAAGGAGTTCATCCTGGCGACGAAGTGTGGTCACTTTGTGCCGCGCGGCCATGGCATCGACTGGACACGCGACGTGATTCTGGAATCGATCGACCGGTCTCTGCGGCGCATGAAGACCGACCACGTCGATCTGCTTCAACTTCACTCGTGTTCAGTGGAAGTGCTTGAGAAGGGCGAGGTAACGCGTGCGCTCCAGGATGTGCAGCAGGCGGGGAAGACCAGGTTCATCGGCTACTCGGGCGACAACGCGAACGCTGAGTGGGCGGTCAAGAGCGGCCTGTTCGATACGCTTCAAACGTCCTTCAATCTGGTCGACCAGAAGGCGCGTAAGACGCTGTTCCCGGTGGCCAAGAAGCGTGGCATGGGGGTGATTGTGAAACGTCCGATCGGCAATGCGGTCTGGGGGGCTGCGGCCGATCCCAGGCCATACCAGCACAACCCTGTGTACACCGAGGAGTACTTTCGCCGCGCACAGCTGATGCAGAAAGAGGGTCCGTTGCCGGCCGACCCGGGCGATCGCATACTGCTGGCCCTTGGATTCACGTTCGCGCACCCGGAGGTCGATGTCGCGATTGTCGGCACGCAACGTCCCGAACACCTGCGGTCGAACATAGAAATGGTCGAAAGGCGCTTGCCAATTTCGGCGCTCGCGACGCGCGCGCTTCACGATCGGTACGACCGCCTGGCTTCGGAGTGGGAACAGCGAGGCTAGGTCGGCATAGCCGACGGAAATCGTCGTGCTCTAGAGGAGACTCATGGCCAGGGTCCGGACGTTCATCGACAATCCCGCAAAGTCGCGCCTCAAGGCGGGCAAGCCCGTGCTTGTCTTCAACGTGTTCGAATCGCTGCGCCCTTCGGTGATCAAGATCGTCAAGCAGACCGGATACGACATGCTGATGATCGAGACCGAGCATGTGCTCCATGACGAGTACGCGTTGACCAACTTCATCGTCAGCGCCCGCGACCACGGCCTCAGCCCATTGATTACCGTGCCGACGACAGATCGGCTGCTCGTGTCGAGGCTCTTGGACGCCGGCGCCCTCGGCATCAATCTCTGCCATGCAGAGACCACGGAACAGGTCGATGATCTGGTTCGCTGGATGAAGTACCCGCCCGCCGGGGAGCGTGCGCTGGCCATGGGTGCCAATGTCGACTACCAGGTAGCGGATGCCGAAGCCTACTGTCGCCAGGCCAACGAGGCGACGATGCTGGTGCTGAAGATCGAGTCACAGAAGGGCGTCGACAACGCGGATGCGCTGCTTGCCGGCCAGTGGGTCGACGCGGTCGTATTCGGCCCCGGCGACCTCGCGGCGAGCATGGGACTGCATGGCCAGTGGCGCCACCCGAAGGTCCTGGAAGCAATGGAGTCCGTGATTGACCTCGCCTTGAAGCGCGGCGTGGCCGTTGAGCCGGCTGAGTTCCCGGTCGACCGCGCCGGCTACCGCAAGCAGTTGAAGCGGGGCCTCCAGGTGTTCGGGCCGACCCGGCAGACCGAGTATGAGCTGTTGCGCGGCGCCGCCGAGCGAGCGATGGCGCCGTACCGATAGCCGCGACCAGCGCCATTCTGTTCACGTCCGCCCCGCCCTCTCGACACCCGTCACGATCCCGGAGAGTGCTGGCGTCAGGTGCTCAGGCGAACGTGAGGATCCGGCGTGGGTTCTCGATGAGCAACTTGTCGATCTGGGCCTGGGACATCCCAGTCCGCCGCATCCAGACAGCCACCGTCGTAGGGATGTGATCGAACCCGTGGCCGCCGAACTCGCGCAGGCGGTGTTTCGTACAGTTGTCGTGTGCCACCAGTAGCCGGTCCTCGTAGCCGTCCTCGATCAACCCCAGCAGCTGCTGGATCCGCTGGTAGTCCGACGGCATGAACGTATTCGGAGCGTGGGGCGGGTATGGCGACTCCAGGCCAAAGGTGTCGTACTCGATGTAAATCCCCGTCGACGCGAGTTCGCGCAGGATCGCGCGGTCGTACACGCGAATGTCTACGTGCGACATGACTGTGCGGCTGAGGTCGCCGCCTTCTTGTTCGATGAACTTGACGATCTGGATCGGGGCGTTCTGATCGCGGCCGGGGTGGATAAGCAGTGGCGCCCCGGTGGCTCGCTGCGCAGCCACGGCAGCGGCGACCGACTTCCTCTCGTCCTCGGTCCATGGCCACGAGCAACCGATCTCGCCGATGATCCCGCTCCTCACCCCGGTGTCGCCGACGCCTAAGGTGACGTCGCGCACGATCTCGTCAGTGATGCTGTCAACCGACCGGCTTGAAAAGTCCTTCGGATGGGCAGGCGCGACGTAGTAGCCGGCCCCCATCACCACGTTGACCCTGGCTTTCCGGCTGATCTCTACCAGTGCCCGGGGGTTGCGGTGGATCCCGATGCTGGTCACGTCTACCAGGGTGCCGCCACCGGCGGACTTGAATCGCGCCGCCTCCCTTGTTGCAAGGTCGACATCGTCCTGTACCAGGTTGTCCCGGTTGGATGACCAGTTCACGCGAATCCAGCCGAGGTTGTCGAGTCGGACCTTCTCGTCGGCCAGCTTCCGCCCGTCCTCATTCCCGGGATCGACGAACACGACGCTCAGGTCGATCAGGAGATGCTCATGGGTAACAGTCACGCCGAGGGTCTTCGGGTCGACTGGCCCGCGCACGGTGAGTACTTTGCCGGAGGTCGTCCTGGTGCTCATTCGTAGTCGGAGATCATAGCCCATACGCCGCCAGGCCGGGATTCGCATCGCTCAAACGACCATGGCGCCCGACGGTGGTTAACGATGGATACTTCGACGAGTCGGTAGCGTCGAGCCACGACGAAACTCGGCCGCCAGCTTCGACTCAGCCGTGGTCGGGCCGGCGTTGGAACTTCTTCCCGGCCTCGCTGCGGGCAGCCCAATCCTCGAGCCAGGGCCTCGTCTCTAACCACTACCGACTGGTCGGCGGTCAATGGAATCGCCACTCGATCCCGTTCTGCTGCGTCTGGCCTTCGGAGCTTGACCGGATGGCGCAAATGGCCGGGATCCGAGCCCG
>VGZT01000075.1 GCA_016872495.1 SAR202 cluster bacterium | reverse complement strand
GGGCCGATAAAAAGGATCGAAGTCCGGCCGACCCGCTCCCAGCGCCGCGATTGGTCATCAACCATGTCGCTCCAATCGGAGTCGTTTGGCTCGTGTACCTGTTTGTGCCTGTGGCAATCTGGTGCGAATCACAAGTGGGTATTAGGCTTTTCTTAAGTCGCTATATGTTGCCGTTGGCGATCAGATAATTTGACCCACTTCTGCTCAGATAAAGTGAGCCATCGGTTCACGGCGAGTAGAAGGGTAGCGGGCGATTCGCCGGGCAGGACTTCATTTCTTCCAGGTAGCTTCCCGTGGTCGGCGCGGTAACGCGCAACAGCGGACGGACACGGGGCCGAGAAGAAGGTGAACGCTACTCGCGAAGTGCGAGGGTGTCGTTCCAATCGTGGGCCAGGGGTCGCAGACGTTGCACGACCGGATGCAGGGTGATCATCTGGGTGGCGGCGAATTCACCCGCCTCGTCGGTGTCGAAGCCGCAGCGGATGTGGTAGCCGCGATCGATGAGTTTGCTGAGCCAGGGTGGGTTGGCTCGCGCTCCAGAGGTCGAGAGGCAGATGCATTCTGGATGGATTTGAAAGCAGCTGATGGCGTCGATGGCCGATTCGCAGAGTACGATTTCCCGGGAACCGGGGACGCCCGTCCAGAAATAACCCTCCTCCTTACGCGTGCCCGGCGCCATGCCGCGCCAGATCCGTGGCCCAGTGCCACGCAGCTCGGCACCGACCGGCCGCTGGGCTTTTCCCGCCACCAGCAGAAAGACCGCGTTGCCCCGATGGTCAGCGTACAACTTGCCGGACTGCAGCAGCGGCTCCAGCAGGGATGCCGCCAGATGGCGGTTTGCGGTGAGGTAGGTTCGCACCCGCCCGAGCAGCCGATCGTCGCGCGGCGGCAACCGGAGCGCGGACTGGGGCTGGCCAATCACCGACCTTTCCGAACGTGGTGACGGCGTGACCTCGGGGGGCCGGAGATAGCCACCAGTGACGTGCCGTTCCAGCCAGACCACCGCCTTGCGCCAGTCCACGGCAGCCAGGTGCATCACCAGGTCGATCGCCCCGCCGCCACCTAGATGGCAATGCCAGTTGATGAACTTGGCTCCAGTCACCGACAGCGGGCCTCGCTCCGTGTCCCACTTGGACCTGTCGCGCGGATCACGTCTGGCGGCGCGGAGCTGCAACACGGTCTCCAGCGGCACGTCTCGCACCGCGTCGGCGCGTCGGCGAAAGTCGTCGCGGGTCATGCGGCATCGCTTTCTCCACCGTCGTTCAGCTTGGGACGCAGGCTGACGCAGTCTTTCATGTTAAACACATGGGTGGTGGCCGAGAGCCGGTCGAACAAGGCGGATGCCAGATGCTTGTTCTTGAGAAACGATCCCCACTCGCTAAAGCCCAGATTCGAGGTAATCAGCGTCGTCTTGGTCTTATGCCGCTTCTGCATCAACGTGAAGAACAACCCCACCTGTGTCGGTTCCACTTCCGCGTACCCCACCTCGTCGATCACCAGGCAGTCGTAGGACGAGAACTTGCGGAGCAACTTGTCTTGCGAATGGTCGGCCAGGGACGCATACAGTTTGGCCACCAGCTCGGGGAAGGAGATGAAGTAGCCGCGATGGCCGCGGTCGAGGGCTTGCTCGCCTTTCGCGCGGTATTCGGCCTGCAGCACGTGTTTGAGCAACCGCTCGTGAGAGAAACGCCCACGCCGGGCCTCGCCGAGCAACTCGTCCCAATTCGCCAGTAGGCTTCCCAGTCGCAGGTGCTTGAGAATCTGTTGCAATTCCTCATCCATTTTTTTCGTCCTCGCTTTCCAGCGGGTGGCGGTCGTTGTTCTCGCCCAGGGTTTGGTCATAGCGCGACAAGTCCGGTTCGTCGGTCAACGCGCCTTCCAGGTAAGCCGGTCGCTGGCGATAGCTCTCGTCCACCTCGATCTTGCACGCCTGTCCGGGGCACTGACTCAGATACAGCCAGGCAATGCGCTGCACGGTCTGCAGGTGCACGACTCGATACTGCAGGGCCCGCTGCAAGGCCTGCACGAACACGGCCGGCGTCACCTGTTGGCTCAGGGCGAACAGTTCTCGCAGGAAGCGGTGACGCTGGATGCCTGGCGTTGCCAGCACGTAATCGACGTAGGCCGCGACGTCCAACCCCAGGGCGCGCAAGCGTTTTTCCTCCAGCTCGGAACTTTGCTTGCGGTGCTGGGGCTGATGCCGTGGAGCCGGTTGTCCCTCGGGAGCGAAACGGCCGTTTTTGACTCCGTCCGCCGGCAGCGGGTACTCCGCCACGCACTGGCGATGCTGATACACCTTCAGCCGGTCGGCGTATTGCAGCACTTTCACGTCTTCCCGCTTCGTGCCGGGGACCCAGTAGAAGTTGCCTTGGAACGACAAGAATCCGTATTCATCCGTGCCGCGCTCGCACGAACAGTACGGCGCGGGCAGAAGCGGCGAAAGTTCCATCAGGTACCGGCGTTCATGCTCGAAGGCATTCGCCGGAATCAGCCCGGTCTTGGCCACGGGCCGATGGTGCATGCGGACCGTGGCCCACTCGAGTGCCTGGCGATTGAGATCCTCCAGACTCTCGAAGCTGCGACCTGGCAGGAAGTTCGTCTCGACGGTCCAGAAACTTCTTTCTTCCCCCGCCTTTCGATTGGCATGCTTGATCGCGTGACACAAGAACTCGAAGCCATAGCGCCGGGCGAAGAACACCATTTTCGGCACGATCACCGCCTGTTTTCCGCTCCCCCGTAACCTGGCCAGGTTGGTGTTGTCGATGATGCATGTCTTGGCCGAGTGGCCCCAATACATCAGCGCCTCGTGCAAGAAGCATTTCATCGTGAAACGCGGAAACACGCGGTAGAACTTCAAGTACCGCCGCTTCGAGTAGCGCAGGTACAGCAGGCTGGCCACTACCCGCGTTGGCTGCTCCGCCAGTTTCACGACGTACACCGAGGTGTCGTGCTGCATTTCCGCGCCTGGGTCGTCCGGTACGTGGTCGCAGCGAGCCGACCGCGACTGGCCCAGATCCAGCTCGCGCAGCAGTCGCGTCAAAGTGGGATAGCTGACCTGGATCTTCTCCTCCTCCACCAGCTTCTCGTGCATCCGCTGCACCCAGCCGTCACATTCGTCGTACAGTCGCCGCAACAGGTCCGCATCGATTTGGATCTTGTCCTTGCGGACCGTGTTGGGCATGGCCCCTTGCCGCCGGACGATCTCCCGCACGGTGTTGCGGCTGACATTGAATTGCCGGCTGATGTCGCGTAGTGACGTTCCCGCCAAATGCAACTGGTGGATGGCATTACGCACGTCCGCATCGATCATGGAACTCTTTCATCCTTTCGCGAAAAGATTCGAAGGAGCTCAACAGACCACCACTGAGCAGATGGGCCTGGGCATGGAAGGCCCGGCTCTTCAGCCGCGCGTCCTGGCACTTGGTCATCACGCGCCGCAGGTAATTCCCCAACAGCTCCAGATCCCTCAGCAGCAGGCGCTCGAATTCGCTGCAGCCCTCAACGTCGTCGGGCACGTTTTTCATCTGTTCGAGCGACCAGTTCAGCTTGCCGGTCTCGATCGCTTCCCGCAGCGACGCCGGACCCTGGAAGTAAGCCCCTGCCAGCAGATCGATGTCCCGCACGCTCAATCGCTTGCCCGCCACCACTTTCATGAACCGCTCGATCCGCTCCTGATCGATTCCGTTCATGCGCCTGAACGGCCGCAACGTGTACAGGTAGCTGTAGACGGGAAACGCTCCCCGGAAGAGGATCTCCTGGATGGGCTGGCTCATCTCTTCCAGAAGACTGCGGCGCATGCTGACCCAGCCCTTGCTGCGCCCCAGCATTTGGGCCACCTCCGCCAGGCTCATCCCGTGCAGGGTCAAGAGGTCGACGACGAAGCGCGCTTGTTCCAGAATCCCCAAGGCATTGTCCGTCGACACCCGCATCAGGTGAATGATGCCCGTGGCTTCGTCCTGGGCGAGCGATTGATACGGCAAGGACCCAATCCCCAGCTTTTTGGCGCAGCGGTAGCGTTTGAAGCCGTTGAGGAGGAACCGGCCGTCGGGTGTATCCACTCCATCCAGCGGATCCTCGATCCCACGCTCGGCGATCGACGCCAGCAGGCGCGCTTCGCGAGCCTCGTCCCGCAGCCGATGGCCTTGGTACCGCAGGTCCAAGCTCGACAGTTCCACGCTCTCGCTCATCGCTCGGTCCCTACGGCGGGTGCTGATTCAGAAAGGCGAGAACGTAGTCGAGCCTCCGTCGCCGGGCCATGCTGTGTTGTCTCAACGCTTGACAGAGCCAATTGCCGAGTTGGTTCGGACTCATCTGAATGCCTTCGATCAGACTCACGACCATCCGCACATAGGGCAGTACGGGAGACTCCACCACGCTCGATTCATCCAGAACGACTCCTCCCAAACGCAACTCACCGTTCGCTGGAGTCTCTCCGGGGTCGACGGAGTTGGCGGGCGACGCAATCGGCTGGCCTGGCTGCGGCTCGGCATCCCTCCGACTCGTCTTGGATGAACAACCATCGCGCCGGAACCTTGCTTTTTTCCCATCCGGCGACCTGTGGTACGCCGCGCTCCGCTGGTTCGAACGCTGCCGACGATGGTGCGCCCGGCAGCCGAACGGGCACCGCAGGTTGATACGACCCGCGTTTCGAGGATGCGTCAGAAACCGAATTCCGCAGTGAACCGTGCAGTCACGCAACCCAGGATGGGACTCCAAGACCGAGTCCAGAGTGGTCTGGTAGTGCTGAATAACCGGCTTAACGCGATCGTCCTGATGCCAGTCCGGGCGAAACGAGAAACAGTTCTCGATTCCGATGACAAAAAAGCCAGGCTCTCGGTTAAAATCGCGATCGCTTTACACACACCCTCGTCCTACCTCCTCGACGCGAAACCATCGAGAGCAAGGACGAGGATTTTTTTTGTTCACAGGCTACTCGCGACGACACAATCACTATCCATCCGTCGAAATGCGCAAGCCCTTCTCCTCGCCCAGTCAACGCCGACCGGCTGACCATCCGGATTGAAATCACTACTTGGAAGAAAAGAACGAACTGCCTTCTTCTTTCCAAGTAGCGGGGCAATTTAGCTGAGCAATAACGGGGCAATTCAGCTGAGCGGCATAGCTCCCGCCTCCAAGCCACAATCTCGGCGAAGCGAGCGGCGGTTAAGGGCTCGCCCCGCGCCGGATCGAAAGCAAATTCTTCTGCGATGCAGAATTTGCATCGCAGGTCACAACCCGAGAGGTAAAACAAATGGGATGGGACTATCTCTGGTTCTT
>VGZT01000074.1 GCA_016872495.1 SAR202 cluster bacterium | reverse complement strand
TGCAAGTCGTTGCTGCTGCCTGGCGTTGGCGAGGACGCCTCGGTGGTCGCACGGCAGATCGCCTCGACTAGGTGCTAACCACTCCCCGCGCTTCACGAATCACGTCAAGGGTGTAGTCACACAGCAGGTCGACGTAAGAGCTATTGGGCGCGGACAGGGTGTACGTGGCGTCCCTGACCGAAGCGGTGCTGAAAAGTCCACGCTTCACGAGCAGTCGTTTTTCCGTATGCAGGAACACCTCGAAGTTCTGCAGGGTGAAGTTGATGAATGGCAGGAGCTGTCCCATCAGGGTCACCGCCTCACGGTCCCGACCGCTTTTCCGCAGACGGTACACCTTTGCCAGCGGCTCCAGCAGTGGCAGTCCGGGCATCGCCCCGCAGATACCGAGCGGGATCAGTTCGAGCATGTACATGCCGCCCCAGCCCTCGAGGATTCCGACGGCGTCACCAACGCGATCGCGAATCGCCACGACTTTGTCAGCCATGAGCGGCTCTTCGAGCTTGGCGTATCTGAAGTTTTCGTGCTGTCGGTGCAGATCGAAGACCTGGTCGGGCCCGATCGTTTGGCCTCCGGGGTTGAAATCCTGGACCAGCAGGGGGGCCTCGATCGCATCCGCGACCCGGCCCAGGAACCTGAGCACGTCCCCGCCGCGCAGGCCAAACTGCCGTGGAATCGCGATCGAGATCATGTCGGCGCCCGCCGCCTGATATCGCCGGGCGGTGGCTGCAGCGACGGCGGCTGACGCGTGATTGGCCTGGGCGATCAAGGGAACGGCGCCTGCATTGGCCTCGATCGCGACCATGACCACCCGCGCACGTTCGTAGTCATCGAGCTTGTAGAACTCGCTTCCGTAAGCGGGAAGGCAAATGCCGGTCGCCCCGTTCTGGCCGGCGAATTTCACGGCTCGCTGCAGGTCATCCTCGTTGATCGACTCGTCCGCGTTGAACGGGATCGGGATGATCGGAACGATGCCGTCCAGTTTCTTAGCCAACACCTGCTGCTGCCTTTCTGGTTGTGGGGACGCATCAAGCTCAGCGTCCGCGCCGCCTGGTCCGCCGCGGCGGGGTCACCGATGGGGCGCCTCCGGGGAGCCCCCGGTACACGGCCCGCCACCTGGGCCACATCGTTACCGGGTCGTCGCGGTCCACGAGGTGCGCGTCCACCATCTCACGATTCAGTTCGATTCCCAGGCCGGGCCGATCCGACGGCCAGATCACCCCATCCCTGATCGTCGGCATCGGCTCGATGAACTGGGCGAACGTATCGAACCAGTCATGGACACACTCCTGGCGATAGAAGTTCGGGGTCGCCATGGACACGTGGAACGACGCCACCATGGCGACCGGACCGATTGCGTCGTGCGGGCTGACCCGGATGTAGTGCGGCTCGGCGAGCGCAGCAATGCGCCGCCATTCGCTGATGCCGCCGCACCACGCAACGTCCGGCATGATGTAGTCGACAAGACGCTCGTCGAGCACAGGCACGTAGTCCCAGCGTGTGAAATGGTGCTCACCGATGCACAGGGGCGTGCGTGTATTCTCCCGTATCTGCTTCAGTGCCTGGTTGCTTTCGAGGTGGGTAGGCTCCTCGAACCAGATCAGCTCGATGTGCTCCAGCGCGCGAGCGCCCAGAATTGCGCTCTCCGTGTCGAAGCGAGCGTGGGCGTCCACCAGCAGCTCGTAAGTTGGCCCGACCGCATCCCTGATCGCGTCCATCCATTCAGCCGCGCGGGCCAGCGCTGAAGGCGTGAGCCTCTCGACCATCAGTGGGCCGTCATAGTTCGAGGCCGGATCGATCTGGCTCGGGAACGGGTCCGTCTTGAGGGCCTGCATGCCGGTAGCGGCGGCGGCCCTGGCTGCCGCCTGCAACTCCTTGAGCGAGATGTTCGAACCCGGCCCCGGCAGATGCGAGTAAAGCGGGACCCGGTCGCGGACGGCGCCGCCCAGCAACTCGTAAATGGGAACCTCGAGCGCCTTGCCCTTGATGTCCCAGAGGGCGATATCGACTGCGCTTAGCAGGTGCGTGATGTAGCCGCGCGGGTTCAGCTCACCGTACATGTGGTAGATCCGCTGCCAGTGAGCTTCGGTGTGGAAGGGATCTCGACCGACGATCAGGTTGCGGATCACCTCGATGCCGCGGGCAAGGTGCGGGATCGAGGTTTGGTTGGTGCACTCCCCTAGCCCGGTGATCCCTTCGTCGGTCTCCACTTCGACGAAGAACCAGGCCTTGCCATCGCGCGGACTGACCACGTAAGACTTGACGTCTGTGATTTTCATGATTTGCCCCATTTCACCGTCGGAACCGTGCGTGACGGGAACTGGAACGGTCTCCCGATGCGACGGTCGAAGGGATCGACCCGGTACTTCTCGATCCCCTCCGGGTTCAGCTCGATCCCGAGCCCAGGCCGCTCGGATGGCCAGACGGCGCCGTCGTGCCAGTCGAACATCGGCGTAATGACCCTGGCGTAGTCGTCGAAGAACTCGTGGACACACTCTTGCCGGTAGAGGTTGGGGGTCGCCATGTCGACCTGGACCCCGGCCATCAGCATGACGGGACCCAGCGCGTCATGCGGGCTGAACCGGATGAAATAGGCTTCTGCCTGCGAGGCGATCCGCCGGATCTCGCTGATGCCACCGGTCCACGCGATGTCGGGCATCACGTAGTCGACTAGGCGTTCGCGGAAGATGTCGACGTAGTCCCAGCGGGTGAAGTGCCGCTCGCCAACGCACAGCGGGATGCTGGTGTTCTCACGCACCTCCCGCAGCGCGTTCAAGCTTTCGACAGGGACAGGCTCTTCAAGCCAGACGAGATTGACCGGTTCAAGGGCGCGCGCGGCCCTGATGGCGCTTGCCACATCGAAGCGCGCATGGGCGTCGACCAGCAACTCGAACTCGGGCCCTACGGTTTCGCGCACCGCCATCATCAGCTCGGCGGCCATGGCAATCTCGCCTGGCGAGAGGCGCTCGACCATCTCGCCGCCTTGAGGCTCCTCGCCTGACCACTGGCGGCTGAACGGGTCTGTCTTGAGGGCCTGAAAGCCCAGGCTCTTCGCATTTCTTGCCGCCGTCGTGGCGGCCCGTATTTGCTGGTCAAGCTTCTTAGACCGGGCCGACAAACGTCCGGGGATGTGCGAGTAGAGGGGGACGGAATCCCGCACCGGGCCACCGAGAAGCTGGTAGACGGGGACTCCCAGGGCCTTGCCCTTGATGTCCCAGAGAGCGATGTCGATCGCTGATATCAGGTGCGATACGTAACCGCGTCCGTTGAGGTCGCTGTAGCCGTGGAACAGCTTCTGCCAGACATCCTCGATATTCCGGGCATCCATGCCCACGATGAACGGCTTGATCGCTTCGAGCCCGCTGACCAGGTGAGCGGTCGACGCGTAGTCCGAGCACTCCCCCACCCCGGTAAGGCCTTCGTCCGTCATCAGCTCCACAAAGATCCATTCGCGATTGGTCTGCACCATCACCACGTGGATCTTCATACCGGTGATCTTCATGGGAATCCTGGGTCCTTTTCGGGTCGATCTACAGCGATGCGGGGGCGAGACCGGGCGCAGCCGCGGCGCCGTGCACGTGAGGCGCTTACGTTAGCGCATGCGGATCTTTAACGGACCTGTCTGGCTGTCGAAAGACAGGCTGTGTTCAACGAACACCGCTGCACAGGAAAACGCATTCAGGCACTACCAGTGCCCTGCCAGCCGAAGATGAGCGTTCCTGCGCAAATACGTCGGTCCAGGGAATATCCAACGCTCCTGAGGGCTGCTTCGCATCGTGACCCGGTCAGGGACGGCGTCCGAAAACCCTGCGCTGCGGGGTTTCTCACTACTGGCCCGGCCGGCGTTCCTCTTCTTCTGGCCCGGCAAGCCGCCGGTCAGCGACGGACCGGCGGCCTATCCGTAGATCTTCCGCTCGCGATTGACGTCGCCCATCTCGTAGGTATGTGCCGCGTCGTTGAGCGAGTTGACGGTCCAGCCGTTGGGGCCGAACCGGAAGCGGGACACGCTGGTGTTGTCGACCTGGATCCTCGGAATCAGATGCTGGTCGAATCCCATGACGTAGTGAAACAGGCACTGCAGCGTGTGACCGTGGGCGACAATCGCGATGCGGTGGCTGCCCGGCCGATCGTTCCATTCGGGGTTGTTCAGCAGCTCGTCTTCAAGCCAGTTCGACGCCCGCCGTTCGACGACGCGAAAGGACTCGCCATCGCCCGGCTGGAACCACTTGCCCTGGCCGGCCTCCATCACGACCACTTCGGTCGTCTTGACGTCGGCCAGCATCTTGCCTCTCCAGGACGGTATCTGTCGCTCGATGATGTTCTGGACCCTGGCGAACCCCGCTCCGTTCAGTCCCATGCCCTTTAGCATCCCCTCGGTCGTCTGCACCGCCCGGATCAGCGAGGACGAGTAGATTCGCTCGAAGGAAACAGCTTCCTTCTTGAACCGTTCCCCCAGTGCCAATGCCTGCCGGTGCCCTCGCTCGGTGAGCGGCGCATCGAAGTTCTTCCCGGCTGCGATCCCTGGAACGATGTTCGATTCCGACTCGCCGTGCCTGATGAAATACAGGTTGAACTCGACGTTTCGATTGGTCACAGACCTTTTCCCTCTGATTGACTCCTGGCGCACCGGGCCAGGGAACAGTTTCGCAGCATATAGAATCCCCGGCTCGGCGACCGGCAGCATGGCTCCAGAGAAGACCCACCAGGTCGAGATCATCGGGGGCGGCGCCGGCGACTGTAGCGGGTCTAATGACGACCCGCCCACAAAGGTACCGGTCCAGTCCGACTTCACGCTCGCCAGCCACCCTGAGGTCTATGTCATAGGCGAACTCGCGAGCTACGCCGTGCCGGGAGGGGGCAACTTCCGGGGAACGGCCGACGTGGCGATCGCGGAGGGAAAGCACGTTGGCGACCACATCCGGTAGCGCCTGGATAGCAGGTGGCCGAAGTAGTTCTCTTTCTTCGATCGGGGCACCATCGCGGGCATCGGCCATGCGCGCTCAGTCTTCGACGTCTTCGGGCGCTTTGGCCTGACCGGGCCGGTCGCCGGGTGGATCTGGCTATTCCTCCAACTCCCGTACACGGTCGGGTTCCAGAACAGGCTGGTGGGGCTTGTGCAGAGGTGCTGGAACTCCCTGACCAGCAACCGATCGGCTCTCCTGATCACAGGTCCGGTCCCTCCCCCATGTCGGTCGACCGGCCGCGGGATTAACGGTCCGGGTTCGTCTAGAATCCGGCGCAAGCGCGCCTCGAACTCGCACCACCCCGGAGAAATCATTTGCCAGCCTCATACTTCCCCGCCGACACCACCCACGGACGCTCATCCCGAGCCCCGGCCGT
>VGZT01000073.1 GCA_016872495.1 SAR202 cluster bacterium | reverse complement strand
GCGTCGTACTTCAAGCGGCGATCGAATCGGTCGGAATTGCGTAAGCGTGAACAGGAGGTATGGGCACGAAACAAAGAATGCCGCCCGTATCCTCGATCGTCAACAGGCGCTGTGCTGACAGGGGATGTCCCTGCCGTTGTATCTGCCTGTAGCCGGCCTGGGGTGTGCCGTGCCCAGGATACTGATCGTCGACAACCGGGAAGACATCAGGCTCGCGCTGGCGATCCTCATGGAGGATGAAGGTCACGCGGCCTTCGAGGGTGTCGACGGCCGCGACGTCTTGCCGCTTGTGCGGAAGCACCATCCGGACCTGATTCTTCTCGATCTGATGACGCCCGATACGGACGCGCCAGGCCTTCCGCGAGCTGCGCGAAATCCCGGGGATCGTCGGATCGTCAGCTCGTCCATCGAGTCGAGCCAGATTTGCCGGGACACAGTCTCTGGGAAGGCCCTACTCGGGCGGCGGCGGCGGCGGACCGCCACCGCAATTGATCGCAGCGGGTGGGCGTCAGAGTGCTGGGAACCTTGCCGCTGGAGGCCTCGCAGGCCCGTTTTCCGGCCCCAGCGGATTTTCCCGCAACGAGGACCGGAATTGCCCGCACCAGCATCACAGACTTGCCAGGACCGTTCGCCGACTCCGGGTCTGGACCGCGCGGGGTCACCGGGCGCTCAAGCGCGTCCGGTGATACGCCGCATCAGTTGTACCAAGACCCCTCACTGCGAACTGGTCGTGGGGCATTTGCACCCGGGCCAATGTGCAGCGGCGTTCCCGTCTCAACATCTTGCGAGTTCGGTAGTGTTGCGCCGGTCTCTTTCTTGAACAGGTCTGCGACCGACTTCACGCCAGCGAGCTTGGTGCTGCCAGGAAGTGCAGCCTGATCCTTCCCGTAGTATTCGAACCAAGGCAGCCCGGCATCGCTATACGCCTTCGCGGTCGGAGGCTCGTTTGGCGCCGCCTCCCCCGTAATTGACTTCCAGTCTTTCGCATGAAGCAAGGAGATGAAGACCCTATCGGCTGCTGCGATGTCCCAGTCCTCAATGTTGTACAGGTCTGGGTAAATGCTCTGCCGCATTCGTCCGCCGGCAGCCAGCCCCATTGAAGAGGAACGCAAACGATGAGGCTGCGAGATGCTTTGGAGATATGAGCGGCTCGAATTCTCGTATGGGTGTCTACCACAATCGCGCCCTAGCATCTCTTCTGCCCAAGCTCGGCGTTTTGCTTGCCAGACTTCGGCCTTGAGTGGAACAACGGAGATTTGAAGGCCACCCCACTCGGCTTCCCCTGACAGTTGTTCCTCTACTGAATAGCCGTCACCCAGAGGCATGGCGACGAACTGTCGGATGACACCCTTCTCGATTGCAAAGCCGTCGAGCCAAGGCTGATCGGGGGAGACCATGTAGTCTTGAGGGCCGCGATGCAGGCCGGTGCGCCAGCCTTCGCCAGTCACCGCGTTGATCTTGCCCGCTGCTACTTTGATCGCGACGGGGAAACAAAGTCCCGAATCGATACCATGGTTGTTGAAGAGCAGCCACATGGCTTCAGCCTGCCACATCGGCAGGATTACGCCGCCGCGATCCGTCGTCTGTGCAGGAAGCCTTCCAGCATAGTCTTCAACATGGCGAAGAGGAAATGATCCCAGTCCAGGCGGCAGGTCATAGGTCTTGTATGAATCTGGAATTCTGAGTGTTCGTTGAAACCTGATCACGAAGCGGCCGTCGGCTTCGTGATGCGGAAAGCGGAACACGAGGCAGTCATTTTCGAGTGTGGGCATGAACGATACTCCTTCTACCAGTTGCCGTCGCGGACTTCCCGCACAATGCGCAACACGGCACTGTCGGGCATGGTCTTGATCGCTCGGATAAGCTCGGCAAAGAGCTGTGGACGGGCAAGAATTGCGGAACGCAGATCGGCTGAGATCTTGCCAGCCTGGGCGAGCATCACGTCGGGGTCCTCGCCGAGGTCATGGGCAAGCTTGATGAGGGTCTCCTCACCTGGAGGGGCGACCTCTCCCCTTTCAACCCGCGAGAGATAAGCAGGCGTGACGCCGCAGCGGTTTGCCACCTGCCGCAGCGAGAACGCCGGGGCATTCTCCAACCGCCGCTCGCGCAGCTTTCGGATATTCTCCCCGAAGGCCTCGTCGTATTTAGGTTGTTGCTTGTTGCCTATATAGACAACTATACGCAACATTTGATTATCCGTCAAGTAGGTGGGTCCTGGGCCGGTCTGTCTGCCGAGCCCCATCATCCCCTGGCGCGCACGCGTACGGGACGAACGGGTAACGCTCAGTCGATCAATCTGCCAGTGCGGGGTACGCCAGCACGTCGCTGCCAACAACAGTGGGACGCGACAACGCCTCTGGCGCGTTGGATTGGCATCAAGAGCGGCATCGACCAGTCAAAAACAAGGGCCGGATGATCTCTCCGGTCCTTATCTGATTCGTAGCTGGTCGGGGTGCCCGGATTCGAACCGGGGACCCCCTGGTCCCAAACCAGGTGCGCTACCGCTGCGCTACACCCCGACCGGGGGTGCCGTCGCCCCATCCGAGACGCCCTTCGACATGCTCAGGGACCGGTCGAGCAGTGGATTCCGGTCTTCGGGGACGGCATCGGCTATTGTACGAGACGTGGAACCTCGCCTGACCGTTGACCTGCACACACATTCGCGCTTCGCGATCGGGTGCAGCAGGAATCTGAACCTCCGCACGATGGCGGAGGCCGCCCGCACCAAGGGCATCGATGTGCTGACGACGGGTGACTTCACCCACCCAGCCTGGTTTGCCGAGCTCGAGGCCGGTTTGTCGGAGGTGGCCGACGGCGTCTACGCCGGACCCTCTGGCGGCAGATTTGTCCTCGGCGCCGAAGTCGCGTGCATCTGGCGTTCCGGAGGCCGAGGTCGCCGCGTTCACATCCTTCTCGTAGCCCCGGGCCTGGAGGCAGCGCGTCGACTCAACATGCAGCTCGAAGCGGTGGGCAGACTGGAGTCGAACGGCCGCCCGATCCTGGGTGTGTCAGCTGAGCAGGTCTGCCGCCTCGCATGGGACTCCGACGACCGGTTCGTCATCATCCCTGCCCACGTCTGGACTCCCTGGTACGGCATGTACGGGTCCAAGTCTGGCTTTGATTCGATTGACGAATGCTTCGGCGCCGCCGCTCCGTCAATCAATGCCGTTGAAACCGGCCTCTCCAGCGATCCGGCGATGAACTGGCGCATCACAGACCTCGACGGCAGAAGCATCGTCTCGTTCTCTGATGCCCATTCGCCCGAAAAGCTCGGTCGCGAACTGACCGTGCTCAGAGCTGCTGCCACTTTCTCATCGATCAGGGCCGCGCTGCTCTTCGGACAGATTGCCGAGACGGTAGAGTTCTTTCCGGAACACGGCAAATACCACCTCGACGGCCACACGAAGTGCGGAGTTCGGCTGTCACCTGAGGCGTCGGCGACGGCTGGAGGGCGATGCCACAAGTGCGGGCACCCGTTAACGCTCGGCGTGTTGCACCGGAACCAAACCCTGGCAGACCGTGACGAGGTCTCCCTGCGGGTCATGGACGGGCTGGTGCACGGGGCGCCCGAGCGCCCGCCCTACCGTCGACTCGTCCCACTGGCCGAGATCGTTGCGTGGGGACTCGACGCCGGGGCCGGCTCAGTCCAGGCCAGAAAGCTTTGCTCGGCCCTGGCAGACGAGTTCGGGAACGAGCTAGATGTTCTCGTCAACATCTCCATACACGACCTCGAGAGGGTCGCCGGCGAGAGGATCGCGCAGGGCATCAAGGCCATGCGCGAAGGAAGGGTCGAGATCGACCCCGGGTACGACGGCACCTATGGGACGGTTACGCCCGTCCTGAACTGATTGCGTCTAGCCCGCAGGCAGGCCCACAGTCATCATTCCGAGCGAGGCAAGGAGCCTTCAACACATGGAGATCCTTCGCCGGCGCCCAGGATGACGACGCTGAGGACCTAACCGAACTCGAAGTCGACGCCAACCTTCGACTCGAGAGCCTTCTTGTAGACGAGCGACGCGCAGGACATGTCCTGGATGGCCAGCCCAACGCTCTTGAAGAGCGTGATCTCGGAATCGCTGGATCGCCCCCGGGTCTTGCCGTTGATCACATCCCCGAGATCGCCGTGGATCCTGTCGGCGGCGTACTCGCCGGCCTTGATCGGGATGATGATGTCACCTGCCTCGATGAGACACGCCTTCTTGGAGTCGCAGATTACCTTCGACCGCAGCAATGTCTTCGTGTCCAGCTCACGTACGCCCGGGGTGTGTGAACCGATGCCGTTGATGTGGGCGCCCGCCTTGAACCAGCCGCCGTCAACGATCGGGTTCACGGCAGTTGTCGCCAGTGATATCACATCGCTGCTGCGGATGAGCTCCTCGCCCGACTTCGCCAGCTCAACCTTGACGTTGACGTCCTTAGCGAGCCCATCGGCGAAGGCTTTCATCTTGTCGATCGGATCCATCGCGAACACGAGCACCTTTTCGAAGCGCCTTGCGGCGCACATCCCGAGCACCTGCGTTCTGGCCTGCACGCCCGCGCCCAGCACGCCTGCGACCTTCACGTCCTTCCGGGCAAGGTGCTTCGTGGCGACCCCGGTGACCGCGCCGGTCCGAACCGCGGTCAAGTAGCCGGCGTCCATGACCGACACCGCCTTGCCGGTCTTCTGGTCGAGGAGAATGATCGTGCCGAGCGTGGTCGCCAGGTTGAACTTCTTGGGGTTGTCCTTGTAGACGGTCACGGCCTTGATGCCGACTGCCCCGCTGGACTTCAGATAGGCGGGCATGAAGCCCACCCACGCGCCAACCTCCGGATCGGTGATCACGGTACGGTCGGGCATGACCGCAGTACCCGCGGCCAGTTCGGAGAACGCTCCTTCGACAGCTGCGACTGCGTCACTCATCGTGAGGAGTTTCTGTACGTCTTTTCGGTTAAGCAGTAGCGCCATGCTGTTCCCCTGGTCCTGTGCTGACTGCGCGCATGTCATTCGCTCTCGCGCCTTCGTGAGAAGGATACACTCGCCCACTATTCGTCAGCCTTCAAGATCAGGCAGATCAGCCGGGGCCAATCCCGGCGGAAATCGCCCCGGGGGCGCGCCCATCGGGGAGCCCGATCTGGCCGTTATCGATCGAATTGGCCGCCTCGCGCCGGCGATCCGGGAACTCATCCATTACGACCGGATAAGCGCACCACACACACGCCATACCATCGTCATGGTGAATCCCCTCGTCGCTTGAACGCCTCCGAATCTTTGAACCCAACGGCGAGCAGTCGCACGCCCAGCACCACCTCGAACAGGCCGCCGGGGACGAGCAGCGCCATTTCGAACACGCTGCCGAAGGCAACCAACACCCCGACAGCCAACAGCGTGTAGCCGA
>VGZT01000072.1 GCA_016872495.1 SAR202 cluster bacterium | reverse complement strand
TCCCGCTGTTCTCGAAGACGCCTCCATCGACGATTCGTGAGGCGCTGGCTGCATTCGTCACGCAGGCGTCTCCCGAGCAACTCCGGGCGTGGAGCGAGAGCATCCCGCCGTTGCAACGTGAGTTGGACGAAGTTGTCTACCACGATTCGCTCGCAACTCGCTACTCGGCCGTCCTGGAATACGAACTTCCGATGGAGTCACGCCGAGCCGATGTCGTTCTTCTGCTGGCAGGATGCGTACTTGTACTCGAGCTGAAGGGCAAGTCGACACCTGATCAAGCGGACATAGACCAAGCGGCAGCGTACGCGAGAGATCTCTCGTGCTACCACTCTGAGTGCGCCGAGCGCCCGGTCGTTCCGGTTCTAGTACCAACTCGAGCCCGAGGCGCGCTCGGAATGATCGACGGGGTACACGTGGTCGGGCCCGACGCCCTGGACGCCCTGATCGTTTCTCTCAAGACTGCCGGGTTATCCCCCATCCCACGCGATCGATTCCTATCCGACGCCGCATATGTGCCGCTTCCCTCGCTTATCGAAGCAGCGCGCGAACTTTTTCATACCGGTGAGCTTAGATTCATCAAGCGCGCTGCGGCCGAAACTCGAGGCGCGATCGAGTCTGTCCTGCAAATCGCCAAGGAGGCCGCGGCGACTCGGACTCACAGGCTCGTCCTCGTAACCGGAGTTCCCGGTTCGGGAAAGACTCTCGTCGGTCTGCAGGTCGTTCACAGTCGAAACCTGAACGATTTGGGGAATGAGGGTGCGCCCGCCAACGCTGTTTTCCTTAGCGGTAACGATCCCCTTGTAAGGGTGCTGCAACACCAGCTAAGCGGGGCTGGTGGTGAAGGCAAAGCATTCGTCCGCCACGTCAGGGACTACGTCAAACGATATGGGATGCGCACCGGCCTCGTGCCCCCGGAGAATCTGGTGGTCTTCGACGAGGCTCAGCGAGCGCACGATCGTGATCGCGTAGCTCACGTTCACCCCGAACTCGGAAACGAAAAGAACGAACCGGACTACTTTGTGAGCTTCGCGGAGAGGCGGTCAGATTGGTCTGTGATACTCGCGCTCATTGGCAGCGGACAGGAGATATACGCAGGGGAAGAAGGTGGCTTGAAACAGTGGCAAGAAGCCATCATGAACTCCCCGAATGCCGCGAAATGGACAGTGCACTTGCCGCCGGCAATTCGAGCGGCCTTCGAAGGCGGGGGCGTGAGGCTGGAAGAGGATGAGGACCTAAGTCTTGACGTCGGGCTAAGACAACATCTCGCGGATTCGCTTCATTGGTACATCAAGAACCTACTCGAAGGCGCGGGTGCCATGCCGCTCCCGGAGCAGGCTCGGCGGCTGGAGGACTCCAAGTACCACCTTCGACTGACGAGGTCGTTGGACAGGGCGAAACAGTACCTATCTAGCAGGTTCTCGAAAGATCCGACCGCTCTTTACGGGATGGTCGCGTCCTCTAGAGACAAGAGCCTGGAACTATTTGGAGTCCCAAACGGCTTTAACTCAACCAAGGTCATAAAGTTGGGGCCTTGGTTTTCTCACGACGACCCGTTAGGGCGAAGTTGCCGCTCCCTCCGAGCTTGCGTCACGGAGTTCCAGGTGCAAGGCCTTGAGCTGGACGGAGTGCTATTGGCCTGGGGCACTGATTTCATTCGAAAGGACGGTAGATGGTCCGATTTGCATGCCAAGAGATACAAAAGAGGAACCAAGGTATACGCCCCTGACCGGCTCCGCCTGAATACGTACCGAGTGTTGCTGACAAGAGCCAGGGAAACTACGGTTGTCTTCCTGCCAGATCTCCCAGCACTGGATGAGACGTACCTGTACTTGAAATCCGCGGGCCTGAAGGAGCTGGCATAGGGCACGCACCGGGCACTCGCCGTCGCCGTGTTTTAGAAGTGCTCGCCGCAAACCTCACAGTAGTTGGCGAAATGCCCCCCATGGCGATAGCGTATAGCCGTCAGCGTCTCGCTCTTGCCGCGGTGCGGCAGGGTCCATGACGACCGGTTCACCCAGGAATCGGAAGGGCTAACGAGCGCGGTTTGGGTCGGGCTCTGACCGCGGCCCCCAAATACGGCGCGCGCTTGACTACGCCTGATTCGAACAAGCCATGTTCCTGGGCACGTTTCTCGACTTTGGCGAGCGCCTGATCTCGCCTTGCGCTGGCGTCGATGCGCCCGGCAAGGACTTGTCGAATGACATCGCCGCGACTCATGCGCAGGCGCTTGGACCGTTCGTCAGGCGCCGCCAATAGTTCTGGAGAAAGCGCAAGCGAAACCCGGCGGGACGACGACATGGAACGCATTCTGCCCTGGCGGCAGGGGCTTCACCTGGCTGAACTGGCGGGCGCATCAGCCACGCGCGTGTCGGTCCGAGCGAGGCCAGGAGTCCCGAAGAGATCCCTCGGTTCCCTCAGGATGGCGCAGACGATCTGGGTCAATGCCGGTGGGTGACACCGCCGTGTGAATGGGCCCTGCCGCCAACGTGCGGGTCGTGGGAGTCCTTCGGCATCTTTGAGCGCAGCTCCGCAATCCCGTCCTCGAAGTACTTCTTGATCGCGGCGTGACGGTCAGGCGACGCAGGGATCCCCAGGGTGTTCATCCAGGTCAGCCCGCCCTCGAGCACGGTGATCAGGTACTCGGCGGTCGGGCCGTCAAATACCTCGCTACCGGATACCTCGACGTAGACCGGCGAGGTGTGGGCGCCGAACTTCACCGGCCACACATGCCACGAGGTGTGCTCGCTGATGACGCGCGCCGCCAGCCAGCCGGGCCGGTCGACCTCAATGTCCTCGGACAGCGACAGCGATCGGGAACCCCGGGGGTTGCCAGCCTCGGCGACGATGTTGCCGTTGAAGACGACCTGCAGCTTGTGGAAAGGCATGGTTCCCGCGGCTGAAGCCTCGACGCGAAGGTGACCCCCACCGGCCCCCATCTTGATCGAGTCGCCCGCCTGTCTGCCTTCGACCGAGAAGCTCACCAGCGGCCCGCTGGTGGTGTAGGTGCGGCCGGCCCGGACGGCCTTGCCCCAGGCGTCGAAAGTGAACTGGTCCTTGCCGATGTGCGCGTAGGTGCGCACGCCGCCGACCGGCATGCCGGCTGACATCTTGTCGGTACCGCCGATCGCGGCAACGCGATAGCCGCAGTTCAGGAGGCGATACCACTCATGGATGGCGAAGGTGTCCATGGTGGGCGTCCAGAAGTCGCGCAGCTCGAGGCCGTCGACCTTGCCCTTGACGACCTCCGCGATGACCTCCGAGTACGGGTAAGGGAAGTGGGGGATGACCACGAC
Source organism: SAR202 cluster bacterium (assembly GCA_016872495.1). Lineage (GTDB taxonomy): Bacteria > Chloroflexota > Dehalococcoidia > Lucifugimonadales > Lucifugimonadaceae > VGZT01. Next base: position 2,417 of record VGZT01000072.1, on the reverse strand, counting down.
TCCGCCCCTGGCGCGGCACTCGTCGGCCCACTCGCTCATGGCCTTCTGGACCGGGTCGCCGATAAAACCCTCGGTTGGCCCGGAGGTGCACATCGGGTACGCGGGGTCACCCTTGTAGCCGAGCAGGCTGATGTGCCCCAGGAAGTGCTGCCGGTTCTCGGTGCCGACCCACACGATCGTATCGTCGGTGCTCGATCCGGACAGCGCGCCGGTGAAGTCGCCAACGTTGGTGTACAGGTCGCCCCACTGCGACGCCAGCAGATTGATGAGGTTGATGTCCTCGGCCTGGGCTTCCAGCCTCGCGGTCTCCGGTGAGATGAAGTGGGTGTGGCTGTCGGCGGTGACCCAGCCGTCCTTGCGCAGGTTCGCGATACGGTCGAGCTCGAGCTTCAGCTCCTTCTGACCGGGCTTGATGGTGACCTTCTGGCGGATTGGCTGGTACTCGAACCCCTTGGCCACGTCGACGTAGACGTCGCCGACCGGCAGCTCCATCTGGAACTTGCCTTCGACGTAGGCGTACTCGGTGCCGCCCAGCTTGAGGTCGGCACCGTAGTCCTCGAACCAGTTGTCGTTGACCTCGTGCCGGTGGCCGTAGGGAGGCCAGTAACGGCCATCGGCGGACCGGAAATGTACTCGAGAGGGCGTCGGCTTGCCGGTCTTCGAGTCGATTACGGAAACGTGCGTCCAGTTGCGACTCGGTGTTAGCAGGCGCGCGCTCACGGCGCCGTCGCTCGACGATGCCTGGCCCTTCTCGAAGACACCGGCCATGTCGAGCGAGCGCGACCCTACCTTGAGGGTTGCGTCCGCTGAAGCGCTGACGTCGACGATCAGTGATGTGGCATCCACGTCGTCGGGGTCGCTGCCCCAGCCCGCAACCGGGTCCCTGAGCCAGGCCTTCGGGTCGAACGAAGGAATTGCTCGTTGCCGGGCGATCACTCCGAGGTCGACCGAAACGTCGCCGGGTTTTGCGATGCCCTTGCCGCGTTGGACATCGATCTGGATCGACTCGAGCTGGCGGTGCCGGAGGGGGTGCTCGGCGCCATTGAAGAGAGTCACGGCGCCGATACCGATCGCGGCGGCGCCGGTTGGCTCGACGCGAATCGAGCTGAACTTCAGGTTCGGGTGGGGGTTCGGGAGCGCGTACAGGGTCCATTGCGGCGGAGGGAGGGCTGAGGAGGAAGGCTGGCGCTCGAAGCCCGCGATCTGGCCGAAGAACACGCCGGTCTGCATGCGGCCCCACTGGTTGCGGGGGTAAGGGCCTCGGAAGTCGGGCGCGGTGATGCCCCGGTGGTGGCGGGCGGCGAAAGCACCGAGGGCGCGCGTTTGCAACTGGTCGATCTCGAAGCGCCGACGGATGGCCACGCCCGCCTCGGAGCCGTCCTCGTACTCAATGACGTAGGACGCCAGTTGCTCGCCCGGGGCCACGATGTTCGGGGTCGGGTACTCGGCCGGGTAGGGGACGTTCGGGTCCTTCTTGCGGGCGGTGCGGGAGTCGCAGAAGTGGGCGAAGAGGATGAACGTTGCCTTGCCCTTCACGGGGATTTCGAGGGGGGCACGGGATCGGCGCGCGCCGGCGATGAGGAGGGCGGGACCCTCATCCGCCCTCCGGGCACCTTCTCCCCTGCGGGGCGAAGGGTTGGAGGGGATGCGGAAGGGGATGCCCCAGAAGGTCTGGCGGCCGGAGGGGAGGGCCGGCACTGCGGCGCCGGTCTGGCCGGACCACGGGCTGGCGCCGTTGGTGGACGACGAGAGCGGAGAGATATCGACCGGGACGAACTTTGGCATGGATTCCTCGCAGGCGGGCGTACTGCAATACGCCCCTACCGAACCTGAGCCGCGATCCCTGGTCGCGACGAGGGAACTATACGTCCGAAGTTCCCCCGATGGCATGCCGGAAGCGGAGAACTACTCCGGGCGCAGGCCCAGGCAGCCGAATTGGAGGTTGGTGCGAGGAGTGGTCATCCGGAATGCATTAAGACCTTCGAGCGGCACAGGGTGAAATCCGAACCCTCACCCCAGTCACGACAGGTCGTGACAGTCCCTCTCCCGCAACAGCGGGCGAGGGTTCGAAGATGACTGTCCCCCTACAAACGGGCGAGGGGGAACCATGGCTATCCCGCCGCAAGCGGGCGAGGGGTGAACGGAGGCACTTCGATGGGCTCACGCGCAGCTTTGAGTTTGCCGAAGCAGAGCGGGGTGTGAACCCTCACCCCAGTCACGACAGGTCGTGACAGTCCCTCTCCCGCAACAGCGGGCGAGGGGTGGAACCATAACCTCCCGCAACAGCGGGCGAGGGGTGGAACCAAGGGCGCGCGAGGAGAGCCATACACGCTATGATGCGGCTCCCGTGGCAAGGCACGGCGAAAAACAAGGCACCTGGCCTCGACGTTACCCTGAGACGACCCGACGACCGGGGA
>VGZT01000071.1 GCA_016872495.1 SAR202 cluster bacterium | reverse complement strand
ACCACCTTCTCCCTTTCAGGGCGAAGGGGCAGTGGCAGCGAAACTCCCTGCTAGGGCGAAAGCTTGAAAGGCGAGGAGTTCAGGCGGCGCTAGGCAGGCCTGGTCGCCCTGAAGGAGAGGCTGAGAACCTTGCCGGCCCAGGCCGCCCCGTCAGGCGCCGGTGAAGGCGTCTCCGAAATCGTCGTTATTTCTGCAAAGCCAGCCGCCCGCACCATCTCGAGATAGCGCTCCTTGCGGATCGCCCCACCCACGCAACACGACCACATCACCGGGTCCTCGGCGACCTCCTTCGGCAGGTCTCCAATGAGCACCATGTCCGAGATGAAGATCTTCCCGCCCGGCTTCAGCACACGAAATGCGTCCGTGAACACCGCTTCCTTATGACTCGACAGGTTGATCACGCAGTTCGACATGATCACGTCGACCGATTCGGCCGGCAGTGGAATCGTTTCGATCTGAGCGAGCCGGAACGCGACGTTCTCCAGCCCCAGCTTGACCGCGTTCTTTCTCGCCAGCTCAACCATCGCTGCCGTCATGTCCATACCGATCACGTTGCCCGTTGGTCCAACTGCCCGGGCGGCAAGGAAACAGTCGATCCCACCCCCGCTACCTAGATCCACCACGGTGTCGCCCGGTCTTATCTCGGCGAACGCGGTCGGATTGCCACAACCGGCAGATGCTGCAACCGAGTCCGAAGGGACGAGCTTCAGCTGGTCATCCGTATACAGCCTGCCGGACGGGGTTTCCGCGGATGCCCCGCTACCGTCCTCGCCACAACATGCCTTTTCCCGCCGGGCCACTTCGGTGTAGTGCTTCTGAATCGAGCGGCGAAGCGGATCCTCACCTGCCGTGTGGCCGTCGAACAGATCGAGCCGGCGAACACGATTCGTCATCGAACAGAAACCTCCATGCCTGCGAGCGCCCTACCCTTGCTGCCCTGTCGGGGCGCTCTTTGAACAGCTTGCTGAATCCCGGGCAGAAGACTGGACCAGGCGCGCGCTGCGGCCGCGTACGCGGCGCGCCCTTTCGGCGTCAGGCGGCACACCTTGCGAGGCCGCTTGCCCCCCGCCGCCGCCTCGCACTCGATGTAACCATCTTCAAGCAACTCCTTGATCGCCGGATACACCATTGCATCCGTCGGACAACACGCGCCAGCGCAACACTCCTGGATCGCCAGCTTCAGCGCGTACCCGTGGAGGGGCCTTTCGTGCAGCTGGGAAAGCAGGAACAGCCGTCCGATCGATCTCAGGCCGGAACTCAGCCAGTAACTCTCGTCAGTCAGGTCAGCCGTGCCTGTGACCGCCATTACCAATCTCCGCTATATATTGCCTCGCTATATATTTTGCCGCCTGTCTGCCGGAGTCAAGATGCCGCTCCACCCTCGCCTTCAAGGGACGCGGACTATAATCCGGCCAGATACGCCTCCCGCCTTCGGTAGACGCAAAGGAAAGCAATGACCACGGCACCCTCGGCCGGGCGCAAACTCCTCCTGTTGATCGACGGCCATGCCATGGTTTTCAGGGCATGGTTCTCGATCCCTGAGCGCCTGGCCACTTCGACCGGCAAGGACACGCGCGGGGCGTACGGATTCCTCAACACGTTCCTGCGAGTCATCAAGGACCACCGCCCTACCCACGCGGCGGTCGCGTTCGACACGCGTGCGCCGACCTTCAGAGATGAGATGTTCAAGGAGTACAAGGCGCAGCGCCCGCCCGTCCCGGCCGATCTCCACGCCCAGCTACCGATGGTCAAGGAGTTGATGGCCGCCTTCAAGGTGCCGACCTACGAACTCGACGGCTTCGAAGCCGACGACATCGTCGGCACGATCGCCAGGATGGCCTCGGAAAAGAGCATGGACACGCTCATCGTCACGGGCGACGCCGATCAGCTTCAGCTCGTGGGCAACGGCGTCCGACTCCTGATGTACACGGGGTTCGCAAATACCAGGATCTACGACGTCGCGGCCTTTCGCGAGCGGTACGGCGGGCTGGACCCGGAGTCGCTCCCGGACATCAAGGGCCTGCGCGGCGATCCCTCCGACAACATCCCGGGCGTACCGGGTGTCGGCGACAAGACCAGCATCGAAGTCCTCAAGGCGCCGCGCCACCTGGAGGCGCTGTACGCCGACCTGGAACAGGTGCTGAAGATCGGGATCCGGGGCGCCGCACGAGTGCGCGAGGCCCTGGAGACGAACAAGAAGCAGGCGTTTGACAGCCGGGCGCTGACCGTGATCCGCCGTGACGTGCCAGTCGACTTCAAGTTCGAGGACGCCGAGTTCTGGCGCTACGACCGGAACGAGGTCATCCATGCGCTCCAGAAGTACGAGTTCCGGTCGATCCTTGCGCAGGTGCCAGACCTCACCTCCGCGGGCACCGCGCTTGAGGCCGCAGCGCAGCCGGGCGCCGTCGCGCCGGCCAGGCAGTTGTCGCTCGAGGTCGACGCGCCAGATGTGCCGATGCCCGCGATGACCCCGGCCGGAGCAGCCCAGGTCAGGCCGGCGCCAGAGGGCGCTCGCTACGAGAGCGTCACGACCGTAGAAGGCCTCCGGGCGCTCGTGTCGAAGCTTGGCAGGGGCGGCTTCGCCTTCGACACCGAAACGACCAGCATCAATGCCATGGACACGCCGCTCGTCGGGCTTTCATTCTCCAACGAGGACGGCGTTGGCTGGTATGTGCCGGTTGGCCACACGGAGGGCGCCCAGGTCGACCGCAAGACCGCGATCGAGTTGCTCGGGCCGCTCTTCGCCGACCCCGCGATCCCCAAGTACGCCCACAACGGAAATTTCGACCTCACGGTCGCCGAGGAAGCGGGACTGAAGACGGCCGGACTGGCCTTCGACTCGATGATCGCCGCGGCTCTGTGCGGCCGCAAGGCGATCGGGCTCAAGGAGCTGGCACTCGACTGCTTCGGCTTCGAAATGACCACAATCAAGGCGCTGATCGGCACCGGCAAAAAGCAGATCACGTTCGACCAGGTGCCGATCGACGACGCCACTCCATACTCCTGCGCCGACGCCGACTTCACCTGGCGCCTGAAGACGGCGCTTGAGCCAGAGCTCGAACGCAACGGCGTGCGCAAGGTGTTCGACGAGATCGAGATGCCGCTGTTGCCGGTGATCGTCGCGATGCAGCGGCGCGGCATCACCGTAGATGTCACCGCGTTGCGTGCGATGGCCGCCGAGCTCGCGGCTGAACTGGATGCGATCGAGACGGACGCGCGTGCGCTGGTCGCTGGCCGCGAGATCAATCTCAACGCCAACCAGCAACTGGCGGCGATCCTGTTTGACGAGTTCGGAGTTCCGAAGACCAAGCGGACCAAGACCGGCTTCTCGATGGACGCCTCGGTGCTCGAAGAACTGAAGACCAGGCCCGATCTCCGCCCGGAAGCATTCGAGCTGATCGGGCACATCCTCAGACATCGCGAGCTCGCCAAGCTGAAGTCCACATATGTCGACTCCTTGCCGGAGCTGGTGAACAAGCGGACCGGCAGGGTGCATACCAGCTTCAACCAGGTGGGCTCCGCGACAGGACGCCTGTCCAGTACCGATCCGAATGTTCAGAACATCCCGGTCCGCACCGAGCTCGGAAGGCGGGTCCGAAAGGCGTTCTTAGCGCGCCAGGGCGGGGACTGGCTGCTGCTGGGCGCCGACTATTCGCAGATCGAACTGCGCATCCTCGCCCACCTTTCGCAGGAGCCCAACCTGCTGCAAGCGTTCCACCGCAAGGAGGACATCCACTCCGCAACCGCCCGCACGATGTACGAGGTCGATACGGTGACCGCGGACCAGCGACGCATCGCCAAGATCCTTAATTTCGGAGTCATCTACGGCCTGTCGGCCCACGGCGTGGCCGTCCAGACCGATCTGACCAGGGAGCAGGGCCGCCAGTTCATCGAGATGTATTTCGCCAAATACCCTGGCATCAAGGGCTACCTGGATGGCGTGATCGCCGAGGCCCGTGAGCGCGGGTACGTCGAGACGATTACCGGGCGCCGCCGGCGCCTCCCGGAGCTCAACGCGCCCAACTACCAGGTAAGGGCTGCTGCGGAGCGCATGGCGGTCAACATGCCGATCCAGGGAACTGCGGCGGACATAGTCAAGATCGCGATGATCGATATCGAGAAAGAGATGTCGAAGCAGCGGATGCGGTCGCAGATGCTGATCCAGGTCCACGACGAGTTGATCTTCGAAGTGGCGCGGGGCGAGCTCGAAGACCTGAAGGGCATGGTCGCCGACCTCATGCCGAAGGCGATGAAGCTGGCCGTTCCGCTCGACGTCGAGATGAAGACAGGGGCCACCTGGGGCGACTTCGAGTAGGGGCGTAGCGCGATGCGCCCTCAAGCACCCCATGCCTGAACTGCCAGAAGTCGAGAACATCCGCCGCTACCTGCTACGCAGCAGGATCGTCGGCCGGCGGATCGTCAAAGCCAGCGTCGAGTGGCCACGGATGGTCAAATCCGCAGACTTCGAGGGCTTCGTCACGGGCGTCATCGGCAGACGCATCGCAGGCGTCGATCGACACGGAAAATACCTGTCGCTGCCGCTCGATACCGGCTGGCTTGGCCTTCACATGGGGATGACTGGCAGCGTACGGGTCGCTGCCCCGGTTGATCCGCCTGAACGGTTCATCAGGGCGGAGTTCCGGCTCGACGACGACCGGCGGATCGAACTGATCGACCCTCGAAAGTGGGCGTCCCTCTGGCTGGCAGGTGACCCATCCGAGATCACGGGCGGCCTGGGACCTGACGCCACCGACCCCGCGGTTACCAGAGCAGTCTTCACACGGACCGTGAAGCGGCGAACAGCGCCGATCAAGCAGGTCCTCCTGGACCAGGCGACCATCGCCGGCATCGGCAACATCTACGCGGACGAAGCCCTGTTCATCGCGCGGATCGACCCCCGACGGCGCGCGGCGACGATTTCAGAGGCGCGGCTCGGCGATCTCTACGAGGCGATCCACACGTCGCTCAATCACGCCCTGCGGCACATCGAGGAACACCCGATGAGCGATGGGCGTCCTTACGTCGTCGACGCGTACGACGATCGGATGCGGTTGCCCAGGCGCGAAGGCAGTCCCTGCCCCAGGTGTAGCAAGCAGCTCAGGCGGCACGCGTTCGGCAATCGATCGTCCTACTACTGTCCCGGCTGCCAGCGATAGGCACTATTCGAGCAGTCCTGGCAACTCCTCGAGCGACGAGATGACAAAGTCGGGCGACGGCCCGTCGCCGGAGCTCAGTCCTGGCCGCCTGATCAGGACCGAGCGAACCCCTGCGTTTCGAGCCCCGGCGATGTCTCTTTTCGGCGAGTTGCCGACCATCACGGCGTCCCCTGCCCTGACCTTCAGCAGCTTCAGCGTGTGGTCGAATACCCTTCGGTCCGGCTTGCCGATCCCTATGTCTCCGGAGATGACTACCAGTTCGAAGAACACCGCCAGCCCGCAGCCATCAAGCTTCTCCCGCTGTACCAATGGCGCGCCGTTGGTGAGCAGCGCAAGGCGATGGCGTTTCTTGAGATCCGCGAGCACCGGTGCGGCATCGTTGAAGGACGAGATTCGGGCCCTTCGCTGCGCCTGGAAGGCGCGACCGATCTCGGTCGCGAACGCCCCGTCGTCGACACCGTGCTTCGAGAGCGAGCCGCGCCAGACTTCCCGGCGGAATGCCGGCACCCAGTCGCGGAGGACGCCGAGGTGTTCATCCGCCGCGTCGAACCGCCCCCAGAGCGCCTCGTAGCACGACACCCCGATCTGGTCCGAGGTTTCGTATACGGGATTCGTCCGCCATAGCTGGGCTGCCCGGGCCGCAACGGTCGCCTTCAGCTCCTCTTCCGGGATGCCGAAGCGGGCGCGGGCAAGTGTGCAGGCCGCCAGGAGCGCTGCCTGCTCGGAGTTCTCCTCGGGAATCAGCGTATCGTCCAGGTCGAAGATCACGGCTGTAACCGGCACTGCGCTGTGGCTCCTGGGATCGGAGTGACGGGTCGCAAGATATAGCCCGGTAG
>VGZT01000070.1 GCA_016872495.1 SAR202 cluster bacterium | reverse complement strand
TCTTTGAGCTTCCTCGGCGCCGGTACGCCGGAATTCATTCCGAGCTGGGGCAACATCGTCGGCACCGGCCAGGGCTACGTGCAGGTCGCGTTCTGGATCGCCTTCTTCCCGGGACTCTTCCTGACGGCCACCGTACTGGCGGTCGTGCTGATCGGCGACGCCCTGAGGGACTACCTGGATCCGAAGTTGCGGGGAAGGATGGAACGAGAGGCCGGGTAATGACGGTCCGAGCGGGCCCACCGCCGGCCACCATGGGGTAAGCTTCCGCTCACAAGTAGGTTGAGGTCAGAGTGACAAACGGTAAGGCGCCTCTCCTGCAGGTCAAAGACCTGCAAACGTACTTCTACTCGCCGGCAGGCGTGGTGAAAGCTGTCGACGGGGTTTCATTTGACCTCGGGGAGGGCGAGACGCTCGGCCTGGTCGGCGAGAGCGGGTGCGGCAAGAGCGTTACCGCCCTTTCAATCATGCGGCTCATCCCTGATCCGCCTGGCCGGATCGTGGGCGGCCAGGTTCTCTTCAACGGCGAGGACATCCTTCGAATCGAAGAATCGAAGATGCGCGAAGTGCGCGGCAGCGCCATCGCGATGATCTTCCAGGAGCCCATGACATCGCTCAACCCGGTGCTGACCATCGAGCGCCAGCTGACGGAACCGCTCGAGCTGCACATGAAGATGACCAGGCAGCAGGCGTCGAAGCGCTCCGGAGAGCTGCTCGAGATCGTTGGCATTCCTGACCCGGAGGCTCGACTGAAGGGGTACCCGCACCAGATGTCCGGCGGTCAGCGCCAGCGCGTGATGATTGCCATGGCCATGAGCTGCAACCCGAAGATCCTGATCGCCGACGAGGCGACAACTGCCCTGGACGTGACGATCCAGGCGCAGATCCTGGAGCTCATGAAGGAGTTGACGGTCAGCTTCGGCACGTCACTGATCATCATCACCCACAACCTGGGGGTAGTCGCCCGCTACGCCGACCGGGTCAACGTCATGTACGCGGGCAAGATCCGTGAGATGGGGCATGCGGTAGACATCTACGGCGAGCCCAGGCATCCGTACACGGCTGGACTCCTGCAGTCGGTGCCGAGGCTGGACGTGGCGACTTCGGCAAGGCTCGCACCGATCCGGGGCGAGATTCCGAACCTGATGAAGCTCCCCGAAGGCTGCGCTTTCCGTGATCGATGCGACTGGGCGGTCGAACGGTGTGCGACCGATGACCCACCGCTTCAGGTGGTCGGCAAGGAACACACTTCGGCCTGCTGGGAGCACGCCCGGGTCGAGTTAAAGAAGCGCGTCAGCGCCTGATGGTTGTGAGGGCTTATGAACACGACAGCTGATCGGGGCCGGCCCCCAACGCAGCCTGCTGCCGCCGCCGCCGGGAATAACGGCGCGGCGCGGTCAAGCGCAGGCCCACTGCTTGAGGTCAAGAACCTGAAGGTTCACTTCCCCGTAACCAGGGGATTCGTCATTCAGCGCAAGGTCGGGACCGTTAAGGCGGTCGATGGGATCAGCTTCACGGTGAGACCAGGCGAGACGCTCGGCCTGGTCGGCGAGAGCGGTTCGGGCAAGACAACGACTGGCCGTGCGGTGATGATGCTCAACCGGCCGACGGCAGGTGAGATCAGATTCGAAGGCAAGGATCTGACTGGGCTTTCCGCAGGTGAGATGCGACGCATGCGCCGTCGCATGGGCATCGTGTTCCAGGATCCGCAGGGCTCTCTGAATCCCAGGATGACCGCCGGCAATATCGTCGGCGAGCCGCTGATAGTGCACCGCCTGTACGAGAACAAGGCGGATTACCGGGCTCAGGTCTCTGAGCTTCTGCACACGGTCGGCCTGAGTCCGGCGATGGCGAGCCGGTACCCGCATGAGTTTTCCGGGGGTCAGCGGCAGCGGCTGGGCGTTGCACGTGCGCTTGCGGCAAAACCGAGTCTGATAGTGCTCGACGAGCCGGTGTCGGCACTTGACGTGTCGATCCAGGCGCAGGTGATCAACCTGCTGACCGACCTCCAGGAGAAGTTCAACCTCGCCTACGTCTTCATCGCGCACGACCTGTCGGTAGTGCGTCACATTTCCGACCGCGTGGCGGTCATGTACCTGGGCAAGATCGTTGAGATCGCGCCTGGCAAGGAACTGTATTCGAATCCGATGCACCCCTACACGCGGGCCCTGTTGTCGGCGGTGCCGACTCCCGACCCGGTGCTGGAGCGAAAGCGGGAGAGGATCGTCCTGCAGGGCGACATTCCGAGTCCACTGCGTCCCCCGCCGGGGTGCGTATTCCACACGCGGTGCCCGATGGCGATCGACGACTGCTCGAGGGTCGAGCCGGATTTGAGGGAACTTTCGCCCGGGCACCAGGTGGCATGTATTCGTGCGCCCGGCTATGGCGGGTACTAGCTGCAACTTCCCCCGGAAGAACTAACCGATTGCCTTGCGAAGGAGAAAGAGCCAATGGCCGGCGTGGCGCTGAAGACGAGAAAACCCAGGGCGAAGTCCGACCCGGGGCTCCTGGCGCACCTCTACCGGCGTGCCGGGTTCGGCGCAACTCGCGACCAGCTCGAGAGGTTGGCGGCGAAAGAATACTCGGAGGTCGTCGACTTCCTCCTGAACCCGACCCCTGAGGCTTCGGGGGTTAGCGAAGACGAGATCGCCCGCTACATGGGCGGTGAGTCGGCCACCGCGTACCTGGCCACGTGGCTCTACCGCATGATCAACTCCGAGTGCCAGCTGCAGGAGAAGATCGCGCTCTTCTGGCACTACGTGTTCGCGACCGGGCTGTCGAAGAACGAGCACATCCTGTCGGCGTCGAACCAGATCGACATGTTCCGGCACAACGGGCTCGGGGACATGCGAGCGATCCTCATGGACATTTCGCGCGACCCGGCGATGATCTTCTGGCTGGACAACAACGAGAACCACAAGGGCGAGCCGAACGAGAACTACGGGCGTGAACTTCTTGAACTGTTCTCCATGGGTGTCGGTAACTACACGGAGAACGACATAAAGAATGCCGCCCGGGCGTTCACCGGCTGGACATTCGCGCAGCCTCCGCCACTCTACCCTCAGGGCTACTATCCGGCCCAGTTCAGGTTCATCCCTGAGGACCACGACTACGGCAAGAAGACGTTCCTTGGCCAGACCGGCAACTTCGACGGTGGCGACATCGTCGACATCATCGTCAGGCAACCAGCCTGTGCGAGGTTCGTCTCCCGTCATCTCTACAACTTCTTCGTGGCGGACGAGCCGCAGGTGCCGTCCTGGAACGATGTGCCACCGCAGGACCCGAAGCTGATCGACGCCATGTCGAGGGCCTTCCTCGACTCCGGAGGCCAGATCCGGGAAGTCCTGCGGGTGATGTTCAACTCCGACTCGTTCAAATCGGCCAGGTTCAAAAAGGTGAAGAGCCCGACCGAGCTCGTGGCCGGCGTCCTGAAGATGGTCGGGAGCTACGACGACTTCCGGCCTGGCCTCGCGAAGTACGTGGAGACGACGACCGTGGCCATGGGGCAGAAGCTGCTCGATCCCCCCACGGTGGAAGGCTGGCACACGGGCCGCGAGTGGATCGACGGCGGGAACCTGACCGAGAGGGTCAACTTCGCGGTGGAGGAGATAGGAGACGGGTCGGTGCCCGGCATACGGCGGATCGTCGACCGGCTGACCACGGGAGGCGCGGCGGTATCGGAGCCCTCCGCTCTTGTCGACGCCACGCTCGACCTGATCGGGCCGATCGACGTGGATCCATCGACCAGAGAGGCGCTGGTCAAGTTCGCAATCGACTCGCAGAAGGACGAGCCCCGCGCGCGGATCGTCAGGCTGCTGCGCCTGATCGTCGCCACCCCCGACTACCAGCTCGCCTAGCGGAGCGCTACAGGAGGCTCTAATGGTCCGAAAAAACGGCGGAAAGTCAAAAGACCCGGTGCTGGTGGTCGTACAGCTCACCGGTGGCAACGACTTCATGAACACGCTCGTGCCGTACACGTCCGGCATGTACTACGACGCGCGGAAGACGGTGCGCATCACCGAGGACCGCGTTCTGAAGCTGAATGACACGCTGGGGTTCCACCCTGCGGCGGGCCCCCTCAAGGAGCTCTATGACGCGGGCGACGTCGCGATCGTGCAGGGCATCGGCTACGAGAACTCGAACCGGTCCCACTTCCGGGCCATGGACATCATGCATACGGCCGAGCCGAGCAGGATCGCGACCGAGGGGTGGGTGGCCAAGGCGATCCGGCAGCTCGACCCCGAGGGAAAGAACGTCCTGACCGGCGTCAGCTTCGGGCGGGGGCTACCGAGGGCGATGTCCGCGCCGGGGGTCAGGGTGACCTCGGTCGGAGACCTCGACACGTACGGGCTGATGACCGCGGTTCAGATCCAGGAGCAGCGCGCGGAAGAGCTGGACATATTCAAACGGATCTACACCCCCGCGATCGGCACGGGGGCGACGATGAACTACATGAAGCAGACCGGAATGGACGTCCTCTCGGGTATCGACCAGCTGAGGGCGGTGCCGGCGGGATACAAGTCGTCGGTCGAGTATGCGAACAACTCGTTCGCGAAAAGCCTGCGCGACGTTGCCCGCACCCACATCGCGGGGCTCGGCACGCGGATCTTCTACGTGCAACACGGCGGCTACGACCACCACGCCGTCGAGATGCCGAACCACGAGAAGCTGCTCGGCGAGCTGTCGGGCGCTCTGCGGGACTTCATGGCCGATCTCCGCGAGCACGATGCCGCGGACAACGTGGTCGTGTACGTTTTCACGGAGTTCGGACGCCGCGTGCAGGACAACGGCAGCGGCACCGATCACGGCTCAGGCGGTGGGGCGTTCATCATCGGCGAGAGGGTCGAAGGCGGGCTCTACGCCGAGTACCCCTCGCTCGACCCGAAGACGTTCGCGAACGGCGAGGACCTTGCCCACACGATCGACTTCCGCGGCGTGTACGCAACGCTCCTCGAGCAGTGGATGGACGTCGGATCGGAGGACATCGTTCACGGCAAGTACGAGCAGCTGAATCCATTCAAGGCGGCCTGAAGCGACGGCTCGGGCTGCATCTGGAGAACCTCGAATGGCCAGACCTTACGGCCTGCTCAGGGCAGGCTTCCCATACCTGAAGTCGCTGGGCATGCGAAGGCTTACGAACTTCCCGGTCGACATCGCGCTGGGCGCCGAAGGGCGGATGTACATCCTCTGCCGGCAGGAGAGCGCAGCGCTCGTCCGGCGATACTCGTTCGAGGACAAAGACCTGGGCAACTTCGGCGAGGTTGGTGACGCCGAGGGCAAGCTGCAGTGGCCGGTATCCATCGCCGCCGACCGGAACGAGAACCTCTACATCTCGGACGAGGCGCTGGACCGAGTCTCGGCGTTCACGAGCGAGGGCACGTTCCTGAAGTGCTGGGGTGAGTCCGGCAGCAAGAACGGGCAGCTCAGGCGGCCGGCCGGCCTGGCGTTCGACGCCAACGGGGACCTGCACGTCGTCGACTCCCTGAACCACCGCGTCCAGAAGTTCACGAAGGACGGCAAGCACATCCTTTCGTGGGGCAGCCACGGCGACGGGGACGGCCAGTTCGACATGCCGTGGGGGATCACGGTCGACGACGCCGGCGACGTTTACGTCGCCGACTGGCGGAACGACCGGGTGCAAAAGTTCAACCGGGACGGCGAGTTCATCCTCAAGTTCGGCAAGTCCGGGAGCGGCGACGGCGAGTTCAACCGGCCGACCGACGTCGCGGTCGACGCCGACGGCGACATCTACGTGTGCGACCGCGGCAACGACCGGGTACAGCTGTTCAACTCGGAGCCGCGTTACGTCGAGAAGTTCATCGGCGACGCCACCCTGTCCCAGATAGCGCGCGACTACATGCTCACGAACGCGAGCCCCAACCGGATCCGGGACATGGCGGTGCTCGAGCCTCAGAAGCGGCTGCGGCAGCCGAAGGGCATCGCGGTCGACGCGCAGGGCCGGCTCTACATCACCGACACGGGCTCATACCGGGTGCAGGTGTACCAAAAGGAGGTCATCCGGCTGGAGCCGCACCAGTTCGCCCCTCCGATGCGGTCGGTGACCTTGCACCAGGAGTAGGCGGCCTACCGGGCTCAGGTCTCTGAGCTTCTGCACACGGTCGGCCTGAGTCCGGCGATGGCGAGCCGGTACCCGCATGAGTTTTCCGGGGGTCAGCGGCAGCGGCTGGGCGTTGCACGTGCGCTTGCGGCAA
>VGZT01000069.1 GCA_016872495.1 SAR202 cluster bacterium | reverse complement strand
CCCGCGGCGGCGGGAGAGGGACAGTCACGACCTGTCGTGACTGGGGTGAGGGGGACCGGGTTCACCCTGAGCCCGTCAAAGGGCCTCCGTTCACCCCTCGCCCGCTATTGCGGGAGAGGGACTGTCACGACCTGTCGTGACTGGGGTGAGGGGGACCTGCTTCACCCTGAGCCCGTCAAAGGGCCTCCGTCCAACCCCTCGCCCGCGGTAGCGGGAGAGGGCCTGTCACGACGTGTCGTGACTGGGGTGAGGGAGACCTGGTCACCAGGGGGCCAGTGCGTTACCTGGCTCCGCTACCCGCGTAACGGTCGAACCACGCCATCATCCTCTCGAAATACTCCTGGCGCAGCTTTGGGTGTCCGAGCCGCAGGAGTCCGTGGCTGCCACCCGGAAACCTGACGAACTCGACCACCTTGCCGAGGCGCTTCAGGGCGACGAAATACTGCTCCGATTGCTCGATAGGACAACGGCGATCGCTCTCGCCGTGCATGAGCAGGACCGGCGTCGTGACCTCCGGCGCGTAATTGATCGGCGAGTGCGCGCGGTACCACTCGGCGCCGCCGAACCGACTGGCACCAAACTGGACCTCTCCGAAAGAGATCCCGATGTCGGACGTACCGGAGAACGATTCCAGGTTCGTCACCGGGGCCCCGACTACGGCAGCCTTGAAGCGGTTGGTGTGACCCACGATCCACGAGGACATGAAGCCGCCGTAGCTGTACCCCGCAACGACCATCCTGTCGGAGTCGATGTACGGACGGCCCTGGACCTCGTCCACCGCCGCCATGAGGTCGAGATAATCCTCGCCTCCCCAGTCGCCATGCACTGCGGTCGTGAACGATAGCCCGTAGCTGGAGGACCCTCGCGGGTTGACCGCCAGTACCACGTAACCGGCAGTCGCAGGAATCTGGTGCTGTGGAATGAAAGCGTCGTAAAAGACGCCCTGTGGCCCCCCGTGGATCTCGAGCAACAACGGGTACTTCTTCCCGGGGTCGAAGTCGGGCGGCAACCAGAGTCGGCACTCGAGACTGAGTCCGCCACGGACGATCTCGAACCTCTCGAGCCGTGCCGGCGGGTGCTCCCCGAAATAGTCGTCGTTGTAGCTCGACAAGCGCTTCGTCTTGCCGCTCTTGAGGCTCATGGCAACGATGTCGCCGATCGAGTCGGGCGGGACAGCCGACACGACTGCGTTTTCGCCGGTCCGATCGCAAGACCACCGTCCGATCTGCATGCCGCCGCCGGCGATCCTCTTGACCGGCCCCCCTCGCTCCGGGACGGCGCAAACATAAGACGCTCCCCGGTGATCGGCCAGGAAGAGGATCTGCCCGCCTGCCTTCCAGATCAGGTCCTGGTTCGGGACGCCGACTGCGGTGCTCACCACTGGCCGCACCGAATCGTCGCTGACCTGCCGGGGTTTCTTGCCCGGCTCCAGGACGTACAGCCAACCCTGCGAGTAGAGGCTGTAGCCTCCCGATCGGTCTGCGGAATCGGAACCGACAACAACCAGCCGCTTTCCGTCGGGTGACCACCCGAGGCCACCGACGTTGAACAGTCCCTTCGACCACAGCTTCGGCGTTCCTTTGCGCGTTGCACCGGCCGAAGGGCGGGCATTCGAACGGCCGGAGCCAGCGCCGGGAACATCCAGGACGTATGCCTCGCTGCCTGCCGCGATGTCGCGATCCTCGCTACGAGCAGAGATGAAGGCGATTCGGCCACCGTCCGGGGACCAGACCGGAGTGTTGTTGTCGAAATCGCCTTCCGTGCGCCGGGTCACGTCGGTCCCCGAGCGGTCCACTGTGAAGATGTGGCGGCGGGCATCGCCCCGCAGGCCAATGCCGTCCTCGTGGTACCTGATCCGCGTGACCACCGTAGTACGGGGGAACCGCGCGTCATTGGAGTCGGCGGGATCGACGTCGGAGACGACCGCGAGCCGCATCGAGTCTGGCGCCCACGAGAATTCACTCACGCCGCCGTTCAGGCATGTCACCTGCCACGGCTCGCCTCCGTCACAGGGCATGATCCACAGGTGGCGCTTTCCGTCCTGTGCACGACGCCGGAAACCCAGAAAACCTCCGTCGGGCGACCACCTCGGCATGTCGTCCGCCTCACCGCGCGTGAAGTCCACCGGACTGCCACCGCGCAGGCGGACGACAGCGATGCGCGATCTTGGTTCGGCCGACTCGTGGTCGACCCAGCCAACCGTGAATGCGACGCGATCTCCCTGCCCGGTAATCGAGGGATCTGCCACGGATTTCACATGGAACATGAAGTCGGGGCCAATTGGACGAGACATGCGCAACCCCCGCAGTTCAGCAATCGCGCGATCGAGCCGGACAGGGTTACTCCGGACTGGCGTATCGTATTACGCCCTCGCCAATCGCCTTCCACGCCACAGCCACCGAGGACGTGCTGAATGCCAACGGTCCAGAAGCACCTGTTCATCCCGATGCGCGACGGCGTGCGACTCGCCGCCACCGTTCATTGGCCGGACTTCACAGCGAACGCGTACATGAGCGGCACTCGCCGGCCAGCCGATCTGGCTGTGCGCAGGGCGCCCGCGATCATCGAGTACCACCCCTACCGCAAGGACGACCGATCGGCGGCCCGGGCCGCAGACCACGACTACTTCGCAACCCATGGCTACGTCAGCCTCCGCCTGGACGTCCGAGGCACGGGGTCCTCGGAAGGCGTGAACACCGACGAGTACATGCTGGTCGAGACCCAGGACGGCTACGACGCCATCGAGTGGATCGCGGCACAGCCGTGGTGCGACGGAAACGTCGCCATGTTCGGGTCTTCCTATGGAGGATTCACCAGCCTGCAGGTCGCCACTCTGCAGCCGCCCCACCTGAAGGCGATCGCCCCGATCTACGCCACAGACGATCGCTACACCGACGACTGCCACTACAAAGGGGGGGCTTTCAAGGCTTATTACGACGTCGGAACGTACGGGACGATGATGATCGCCCTCAACGCCCTGCCGCCCGATCCGGACGCGTTCGAAGACTGGGACCGGCGATGGTCGGAACGCCTGGAGAGCAATCAGCCGTACATGCAGATCTGGCTGCGCAACCAGTTGGATGGGCCGTACTGGCGTCCGGGCTCGTTGCGCGGCCAGTACGAAAAAGTGAAGGCAGCAACATTCATGATCGGCGGGTGGCAGGATGGATATCCGAATCCCCTGTTCCGGACGTTTGAACACCTGGAGTGCCCGAAGAAGCTTCTTATTGGCCCCTGGAATCATTCACGCCCGAGCGTGGCGATCCCCGGACCTCGCATTGACTACCTCCACGAGATTCGCCGCTGGTTCGACCTTCACCTCAAGGGCGTTGACGATGGGGTTTCGAAGGAGCCGCGGATTGCGTTCTATGTCCAATCCTGGGATCGCCCCGACCCAGCGCGAACCGAAACGACTGGCGCCTGGCGAGCGGAGCGGACATGGCCGATCCGCCGCGCCGGCGAACTCTTGCTGTCGCCCGGTGACGACGGACGACTGGACTTCCAGGCCCGTCGACAACGGCCCGGCGGAAATGGCGGATCAAACAGGCCCGCCGGCGCCGGTGCACCCGGGGTCCCGGCCAGGCGCTCTGTAAGCATCGAAATGGATCCGACTACCGGCACCTCTGGCGGCCTGTGGTCGGGCGGCCTCCCCTTCGGCCTGCCCTCCGACCAGCGAAGAGACGAAGCACGGTCGATCGTGTTCACGTCAGAGCCACTTACCCGTTCGCTCACGATCGTCGGGAACGCGTCCGCGCAGTTACGGGTCTCGTCGTCTGCCCCGGTCGCCTGCTTCGTCGCAAAGCTCGCGGATGTGGCGCCAACCGGCGAATCGGCGCTCGTAGCCCGAGGGGTCCTCAACGGCACGCGGCGGAATGGGATGAACCAGCCCACGCCAATGGCCCCGAATCGACCTTTCAAGATCGAGATCCCCATCGATTCCACCGCCTGGCGATTCGAAAGGGGCCATCGCATCAGGCTCGCCGTGTCTGGCTCCGACTTCCCGAACTCGTGGCCGACCCCGCTTCCAACCCGTCTGAATGTGTTCCTCGAAGGTTCAACGCTCCAGTTGCCGATCGTTCCCGCCCCTCGGCTTCCGCCTCCGAGATTCCTTCCGCCACCGGCTCGCGTCGCATCCGGCGCCGGTTCCGAACCCGATGTTTGGGAGGTCCGGGAGGACCCGCTGAGTGGTACTACGAGGTTGAAGGTTCGGCGCGCAGGCACGTCGCCGATCGGCAACGACGCCACCACCTTCTCGAGCGATGAACTCGACCTCATCGCCAACCGGCGGGATCCGGCCAAGGTGGACGCGCTGGGCGTCTCCACCAGTCGCATCAAGCGCCCGGGCCAGGAGATCGAGGCAATCGCCCGCCAACAAATCCGTTCGGACAAGGAGAACTTCCACTGGTCTGTGGATCTCGAGGTCCGGCACAACGGGCGGCCGCGCTTCCGCAGGCAGTGGAGTGAGTCGTTCAAACGTGAATTGCTGTAGATTGCTCGCCGACACGTTCAGCTGATGCGGAAGTCGCTCCTTGTTAACTGTTAGGGGAAGGACCAGGCGTGAAGATCGAAGCGATCGACCTCTTTTATGTGGCGCTGCCAGAGATCAAGCGTGCGGCCGACGGGACCCAGGACTCCTTCCTGGTAAGGGTTCGGGCCGACAACGGGATGTACGGGTGGGGTGAGGCCGACGCCTCCCCACTCGCCTCGCTGGCTGTCTACGTTGCTCCCATGTCCCATTCGAACATCATCAACATCAACGAGGCGCTGCTCGGCGAGAAGGTCGATTCGCCGGACGACGTCAGGCGCCTCAGGGCAAAGGCTGGCGCCTACGGTCTCGATTTCGAACAGATCGACCACGCGGTGGCGGCGGTCGACATCGCCCTCTGGGACCTGGTAGGCAAGTACTTGAACGAGCCGGTCTACCGGCTCCTCGGCTACAAGAAGACGTACCCGAAGCTACCGTATGCCAGCGTCCTGTTCGGGGACACGCCGGCTGAGACGCGCAAGATCGCGCGGGGTCTCAAAGATCGTGGATTCAGCGCTGCGAAGTTCGGCTGGGGTCCGATGGGCAAGGTCTCGCTCGAGAACGACGTCGCGTTGGTAGCGGCCGCTCGCGAGGGACTGGGACAGCATCCGGAACTGATGATCGATTGCGGGGTCGTCTGGGGCCAGGACGACGGCGCCGCTTATGAGCGCGCCGTTCGATTCGCAGATTCCAGGATCACGTGGATGGAGGAGCCGCTGCACCCCGACGCGGTGGACGCCTACCGGCGGCTCAAGGACAGAAAGCCGCCGGTGCGGATCGCCGCCGGAGAGGGTTGTGATTTCTACCGTTCAGCCGACGACCTGATGATGAACGGCGGCATCGATTTCGTTCAGATCGACGTCGGCCGGATCGGCGGGATCACCGTCACCGATCAAGTTTGCAGGCGCGCCGACCAGCTCGGTGTCACGTTCGTGAACCACACTTTCAAGTCCCACTTGCAGCTGGCCGCATCGATTCACGTACACGCTGGGATCGAAAAGTTCCGGTACCTCGAGTATCCGGCGGGTGACTCCCCGTTGATCCTGGGCCTGACCAGCCCCACCGGCCTCCCGGTGAATCGGAAGGGGCTCGTTGACTGTCCGGACAAGCCGGGGCTCGGCGTCGACGTCAATCTCGATACCGTGAGGCGATACCAGCGCAAGGTCAGGATCGAGATCGACGGCAAGCTGCTCTTTGCCTCTCCCGACCCCTAGAGGCGTATCGGGACGCCCGCCGCCGCCTCTGTTTCGCCGGCCGTGTTAGTGACGTCGTTGTAGGGGCGTATCGCAATACGGCCGCCGTAGCCTCTGGCTGATCGGCCGTGCTCGTCACGTCGTCGTAGTGGCGTATCGCAATGCGCCCGCCGCCGCCTCTGGCTGATCGGCCGTGCTCGTCACGCCTGTCACGGAAGGCAGGAGCGCCGCGATGCAGGCCGCAGACTGAATCAAGCCCATCGGACCGGCCTGCCCGATCCTCGGCCGACTGCCATGGCCGACTTCAGGATGGGCGGTCGCGTTCGGAAGAATGTCTGAGTACCTCCCTCACCCGATCCCGGTGGTGCACCGGGATCACCCTCTCCCCTTCGGGGCGAGGGGTTGAGGCAAGACGTGGTCGTGTGCGCAGACCTTCGCCCTGGAAGGGAGTTTCGTTGCAAAAAACCTTCGCCCTGGAAGGGAGAAGGTGGTCGGAGACCGGATGAGGGTCCGGATGAGGGTCCGGACGAAGGGCCGGACGAGGGTGGAAGCCCCCTCACCCGATCTCGACGTGCGTCGAGATCACCCTCTCCCCGTCGGGGCGAGGGGTTAAACTGCCCTTCGCCCTGGAAGGGAGAAGGTGGTCGGAGACCG
>VGZT01000068.1 GCA_016872495.1 SAR202 cluster bacterium | reverse complement strand
GGGGCACCGATTCCGTATCTGGCGACAGCTGATAATTAGCCAGCTTTTGCATCGCCGATCATCAGCCGCGAAGTCTACATAATGGTACAACTCGGAACCGCCGTCGGCCGTCGTGAAGCCACCACGAGAATCACCGAGCTGGACCGGCTCGTCGTGAGCTTCGGGCGGAGCATACGGGCAGGGAACCTGTCTCCGGCGACATGGAAGGCCTACGTCGGCGCGGCGACCCTGTTCGCTGCATTCATCCGGGAACAGGGGATGCCGGCCAATCCCCGATCCTTACGCCGAGAGCACGTCGAGGTGTTTATCCAGGAACAACTCGATCGATGGACACCGGCCACCGCGCACAATCGCTACCGGTCGCTCCAGGCGTTCTTCAAATGGCTGGCGATCGAGGGCGAGATCAACACAAGCCCGATGGCGGACATGCGACCGCCAAGGGTCCCCGAACGCCTGACGCCTGTCCTGCTCATGGACGACATCAAGCGCCTACTGCGAGCCTGCGAAGGGTCTGCGTTCGAGGACCGCAGGGACGCCGCGCTCATTCGGCTGTACCTGACGACCGGGATCCGGAAGGCTGAGGGCGCGGGGCTCCGGTACTCGGAAGTGGACCCGGCCACAAACGACGTCGACCTCGACGCCGGGATCGCCCGCGTGGTGGGGAAGGGCGGTCGTGAACGGGTGATTCCCCTGGATCCCCGCACGGTCAAGGCGATGGACCGCTACGTACGCGTCCGTGGCCGGCATCGCCACGCCGATCTGCCCTGGCTCTGGCTTGGACCGAAGGGCCGGCTAACCGGGGAAGGCATCCGCCAGATGGTCGAACGGCGCGCGGAGCAAGCTGGTCTGGGCCATATTCACCTACACCAGTTCAGGCACTCGATGGCCCATCACTGGCTGGCGGACGGCGGGACCGAGACAGACTTGATGCGCATCGCCGGTTGGCGCTCGGACCAGATGCTGCGCCGGTATGCCGCGAGCATTGCGGCCGAGCGAGCGCTGCAGGCCGCCAGGCGTGTGGGGCTCGGGACGAAGATCTAGCCCGAGGGTGTGCAGGGCCGGACCATGCCGAAGGCGGGCGGACGGGTTCGGCCGGGGCCGCCCATGACAGCGGATAATTATGCCTTTTCGTATCTGACGGACCGGTCGGTCAAAGCCGCCGACGTTTCGGGCGTCCCACCTTCTTGTGTACTCAACGCCGATCGATCGAAGTGGAGCACGGTCGCGCCTGGTGGCACCCAGGGTTGGAGGCAACGCATCCTGCCGGCGCGCGATTCCTGATCGCGCGGGCGAGGCCAATGGCGACCGTCTCCTCTCCCGGCCACGGCAGCGAATGTCTCACGGCGGACTACTGATCTTGCGATGATGCCGCAAGGAAGGGCCAGCGCCCCTCGCCCCTCTCTTGGTCTAGCTCAGCACCCCGATCGTTGGCCCGAAGCTGTCTTGATAGGCAGCGCGATCGACCCTCACATCGATGAGCGTAGTGCGGTCTGCCGCGATCGCCTCGACGAGCGCTCGTCGTAGCTCCTCCGGCGTGTGTACGGCTACGCCATTCAGGCCGCATGCCCGCGCGATTTGCGCAAAGTCGACTTCTGCCAGGTCCAGCGCATAATCAGGAAAGCCGCGCGATTTCTGCCGGGATTTCATCGTCCCGAGCGCTCGGTCATTGATGATTAGCAGCGGGACATTGACGCCGGTTCGGGCGAACACCTCAAGCTCGCCAAGGCGCATGAGCAGGCTTCCGTCGGCGCCCAGACCGATCATCGGACGATCCGGCATCGCCAGCTTTGCGCCCAGTATCGCCGGCAGCATCAGCCCCATGGTTCGACCGCCGGACGTGCCGTAATAGGCACCGGGTTCTTCGACGGGCCACAGGCGTTCGACCATCGTGACGAATGCACCGGTCTCGGTAATCAGGGCGCCTTCGCGGGGGAGCGCGCCACGAATCAGTTCCAGAACGTCCTGTGTCGCCAGCTTCGCGTGGGGCGGACGTGCGAATTGCCGCAGGATCGAATCACGCATCGACTTGATACTGCCGATGGAGAAGCCCGGCTGCCTGTGGGCGGCCAGAGCGGCAAGCCCGGACCGCAGGTCGCCGTCGACTCTCAGGGCAGGCGTCCGCGCCAGGCTCTCGTATCGACCGTCAG
This sequence comes from SAR202 cluster bacterium, assembly GCA_016872495.1. Taxonomy (GTDB): domain Bacteria; phylum Chloroflexota; class Dehalococcoidia; order Lucifugimonadales; family Lucifugimonadaceae; genus VGZT01. Next base: position 4,267 of record VGZT01000068.1, on the reverse strand, counting down.
CCGAGAGCTCGATCACCGGCAGGGTGCTTTTCCATGGCGCGTGCGACATCATGGCATCGACGCCAACCAGGACCACCAGATCGGCCTCTTCGAGAACTTTCGATTCGATGATGTTCGGACCAAAGGTGCCGACGAGGACGCCCGCCCAGCGCGCATGAGACTCGGGAAACACACCGCGTGCTTCCATGGTGACGAGCACGGCGGCCTCAATGTTGTCGACAAACGTGCGCAGTTCAGCCAGCGCCTTGCCACGTAGCGCGTCCGCCCCGGCGATCACGGCTGGCTTGCGTGCGCTCTGCAACCGTTTGCGGAACGCGTCGATGGCCTCCCTGGAAGGCGGTGCGGCCGGCTGTGGCGTCCCACGCGGGATCGAGCTCGCGCACTCAGCCTGGCCGAGGTCCGAGGGCAGGTTGAGTAAGACCGGTCCAGGCCGGCCGGATGTAGCCTTTTCGACCGCACTGCCGATCTGCAACGGCGCCGCCTCGGGACTCAGCGTGGCGTGAGACTTCACGACACTGCCGAACATGCCTGTGTGGTCGCAGTGTTGCACCAGGTCCTTTTGCCGAAAGCTTGCCGGCGAGCATTCGCAGAGGCACACCACCGGCAGGCGTTCGAAGTGCGCGTTCGTAGCTCCGCCGACAAGGTTGCCAGCCCCGACTCCTTTCACAGCCAGCGCGAGGCCAGCAGTGCTCTTCATCAGGCCGTGATATCCGGCCATCAATGCGGCAGACGACTCGTGGGCGACTGACACGAACTGGACCCCCGAAACACGCCCTGCCTCCATCAGGTCCAGTGGCGCGCCGCCACCGGGGAGGCCAAAGAAGTGGGTGAGGCCGCGATCCTTCGCGTCCCGCATGATCAGTTCGGCGATCTTCATCGGTGTAACACCTCAGTAATTCGTGTATGAGCCATCTTTACGGCGCCAGTGTGGGGACTCCCAGTGCCGGAGCTGTTGGCCGCGGGCGACCTCTTCGTCCACCTCGATTTCATGCCCCGGCTCGGTCGGCACGGGGTAGATCGTGCCTTTCAGTTCCAGCTGCTTCGGAAACAGCGCACGCCGCTCCGGGAGATAGTCGGAGTGATCCTCTCTCCACGGACCATTTGGCGGTGTGGTGTGGTGTAAGGATCGCGCGCGCGGCCACCGCGGGGTCCGACCAGGCGGAGTCAGCGCGATCTGGCTTTCGATGCGGCATTCTCACGGCGGATCAACCGCACCTTGTGCCACAGGTACCAGGTCCCCAGGGCAACCAGGACGACGAGTATCGGGATGTCTGCGGGACTCATCCAGGTCCGCAGCTGCTCGTAGTTCTCGCCGAGGGCATAGCCACCCCAGGCCAGGGCGTAGGACCAGACGAACGAGCCGAGGAATGTGTACAGGCTGAACTTCCAGATGTTCATCCTCGACACGCCAGCGGGGATGCTGATGAACGTCCTTACCAGGGGAATCATGCGGGTGAGGAACACGGTCAGTTCGCCGCGCGCCGCAAACCAGCGATCCGACTGGTCAAGATCGCCTTTCGAGATCAGGACGTACCGCCCGTACCTCTCGAGGAAGGGCCGGCCTCCCCAGGCGCCCAGGTAGTAGTACCCGATCGCAGCCGCGAGGCTCCCGGCGGCACCGGCGAATCCCGCGAGGAGCAGCCACCATGCGCTCAGCCCCCGATCGAACACGAGCTTCCAGCCAGCGAGCGGAAGGATCAGTTCGGAGGGGAGAGGTATCACCACGCTCTCTATAGCGGTGGCGATAGCTACGCCGGGCCATCCGATCGCCTCATAGAGGCGGGTTACGAAGTCGAGGAGGGCCTGTTCTATTCCCGAGATGATTTGAGGGGCTCCTGCGACGAATCAGATCCGGGGACGCAAGACAGAAGTGTAGCCGATGGCCCATCCGGCATCGCCTGCAGCCCTCCAAGTCGCTGTCGCTGATGTCCTGAAGCTCATTACCTGAACAACGAGAGACGCCTCCGGCCTTTCATGCCCATAGCTGAGATAGCTTTGTATGTGTACAAGAACTGGACAAATCATAAGAAATAATAGAATAAGTACATAAATAAGCATGTATGAAAACAGAAGATGTATTGACAACGTCCAGTTGGTTCGGTAATGTTCGGTGTGTGGGTCGGAGGACCCTTGAAGTCCTGGATCGATCGGAGGCCGAAGTTGGCGCGTAAGACCGGCAAGATGGTTGCTGTCGAGAAGAAATTCCGACAACCGCTGGAGCAGCTGATCCCTCAGAAGGTGAACGACATCGGATTCAGCGAGGCCGCGAAGTACCTCGGCCTGAGCAAGGCAACGCTCGGTTACTGGATGTTGAAGCTACAGATACGGATCGAGCGGGTGGCCCTTGGTCCGAATGAGACGATAGAGATCAAGCGGGCTCGCGAGTAAGATCGAGAGAAGTGGGGCGGTCACGGGTGGCGTCGAGCCGATCCAAAGTTGACCCTTCCCGCGGTCTCAAATATGACGGAGGACGCATGTCCGGTAGAACCAGGTCCGGTCTGATCAGCTTCTTGGTCGTTGCGGTGGCGTTAGCCCTGGCATGTGGCGGCGGTGAAACTGTGGAGCCCAGGCCGCCAACCCCCACCGTAATGCCGACCGCAGCTGGTGGCACGCCTTCTGCGACGCAGCCGACCGCCACGCGGGCGCCCGCGTCCACTCCGCCACCTGCGAGCGTTCCAGCGGGAGACGTTGCGAAGGGCAAGGCCCTGTTCACGAACAACGGGTGTTCGGGTTGTCACTCGACCGCCGGCGAGAAGATCGTTGGGCCTGGCCTTGGCGGACTCAAGGGCCGTGCCGGCTCGGTCGTGGCCGGGTTGTCAGCAGACGCCTACATCGAGCAGTCGATCAGGCAGCCAAACGCTCACGTCGTCGCAGGTTACCCGCCTAACGTGATGCCTGCATTCGCGAATCTGTCTGCCCAGGAAATGGCCGACCTGCTGGCTTACCTGAAGACCCTCTAAATCCGAGAATCTCGAGCAAAGGCCGTGCGGCTCCGGGCTGTACGGCCTTTGCTGTTTGCTGACGGCGCCTGTTCGTGAATTGCCCAACCTTGCCGTACCTTGATACCGACGGGATTCAAATTGACGACCTGTTGTGGCCGACCATATACTCGGCCCTTCATATAGGGGGTTTCCCGTGTGGGTTACCGTTCTCCAGGAGAATCTCAGTAGAGCGCTAGCGGGCGTCGGCCGGGCGGTTCCCTCTCGTGCCACGCTTCCCGTAACGCTAAACGTACTTCTCCAAACCGACCACTCGCGCTTGAAGCTTACGGCGACTAACCTCGAAATCGCGATCAGCACCTGGATCGGCGCGCAGGTGGAGCACGAGGGCGCGATCACGATTCCCGCGAGGCTGCTTGCCGAGTTCGTGAACTCACTGCCCACTGGCAAGATCCAAGTAGAGCTTTCCGATCAACCGAAGGGCATCTCGCTCACCTGTAGTAGATTCTCGGCCCGCATGGCGGGGACAGATGCGGACGAGTTTCCGCCCATTCCGACGGTCACCGACGGCACGATCGCCCGGGTCCCGGCCGCGCAGCTAAGGGGGGCCATCTCGAGAGTCGCCATGGCGGCCGCGACTGACGACTCAAGGCCGGTCCTGACCGGTATCAAGGTGGAAATCGAAGGCGACACGATGACGCTGGCGGCCGCAGATGGCTTCCGGCTGGGCGTCGACCAGGCGAAGCTCGCCACGCCTTTCGAAGGGAAGATCGGCTTTATCGTCCCGGCGAAGGCGTTCCAGGAAGTGCATCGCTTCATCAGCGACCAGTCGGGGGATGTCGAGCTCACGGTTTCTGAAAACCGGAGCCAGGTCCTGTTCCGCCTGACGAACACCGAAATCGTCTCGCAACTGATCCAGGGCAACTTCCCTGACTACGCCAAGTTGATCCCGGCCACCAATGGGACGGAGGCCGCGGTCGATCTCCACGCCTTCCAGCAGGCGGTCAAGGCGGCGTCGATCTTCGCCCGTGACGGAAGCGGAATTGTCAGGCTGCACATAACGCCAAGCGAGGACGGGGAGCCCGGCAAGGTGACGGTTTCCTCGAAGGCCGAAGAGTTGGGTGAAAACAAGAGCGAGATCGACGCCAGGGTCAAGGGTGACGAGGCAAAGGTCGCGTTCGACGCTCGCTTCCTTCTCGATGTTCTCAGCGTGCTGGACAAGGGCGAAGTAACGCTCGGGACCACGACACCGTCGAGTCCGGGCGTGTTCAGGTCGAAGGCCCATCCTGGCTACACGTACGTCGTGATGCCGATGTTCGTCCAGTGGT
>VGZT01000067.1 GCA_016872495.1 SAR202 cluster bacterium | reverse complement strand
TGTGGAAGGGGGAACAGCCATAGGCGGCAGGGGCCGTTGGTCCAGTGTGGCGCCTGACACCGTATGTGTTTACGGCTCCGGGTGGGGCACCCCTCCACACGTCGAACCTAACGGCACGTTTTCGGAAGAGTGTTAAGGCACTCGGCCTGCCCCTGGTCTGATTCCACGATCTGCGTCACAAGAATGCCAGCTATCTCATTGCTGGCGGCATGCCGATCACGATGGTGCATGCGAGGCTTGGTCATGCCTCAGTGGCGATCACGCTGGGCGTCTACGGTCACCTGGTTCCGTCAAGCGGACGGGAGGCGGCCCGGGTGATAGCTTCCATGCTCGGGGGCAGGTTGGCTCCATTACCGGTGCAGCGGAAGTTAGGAGGACCGACTTTTCGATCTGTCGGCTCCGCAAATGGCTCCATTAACGCCTTTCAAGGGTCGCGATGGTATCCATTGTCCAATACCTGTAGCGTATGCGTTACGGGAGTGCATGGGCTCTGGTGGGCTTCACGGACTTCAAATCCGTTGTCCTGGCACTTTCGTGCCGGGAGGTGGGTTCGACTCCCGCGCACTCCCGCCACATTCAACGTGTGGCGCCCCCTCAATTGGAGACGAACAAATGCGCACAGGGAAGGCTGGTGCAAAGACCTCACCGACTTCCAGTGGCACACCAGGGCAGTCCGGAGGATTCACGGCGGAAGAGCGAGCTGCGATGAGGGAGCGGGCTCGCGAGCAGAAGGACGGTGCTCCGGAGGGCGAAGCTGTCCTGCTCGCCAGGATCGCCGAGTTGCCGGAGCCCGATCGGAGCCTCGGCCTCAGACTGCACGCAGTGGTCACAGCCAGCGCTCCCGACCTGACTCCGAGAACCTGGTATGGCATGCCGGCGTGGGCCAAAGACGGGAAGGTGATCTGCTTCTTCACCCCCGGGACGAAGTTCAAGGCGAGGTACGCTACGTTTGGCTTCAACGACAGCGCGAAACTCGACGACGGCCTGATGTGGCCGACGTCGTTCGCCCTCACCAGGCTGACCTCCACTGAAGAGAAGAAGATCGCCGAACTTGTGAAGAAGGCGGTCGGCTGAGGCAGGCCCTGCGCAGAAGCGGCGATCGGCGACCGATTCCTCGAGTTGCTGGCCGGCCCATGTGGCTGGCTCAAGGACCGGTTCGGGGTCTCATGGCAGATCGCGCCGGCGACCCTCCTGGAGATGCTTTCGGATAAGGCCCCGGATCGCTCAAGACGGGCGATGACGGCGATGCTGTCGATGGGCAAGCTGGACATCGCCGCACTGAAGAAGGCGTACGAGGGACGGTAGCCCGGCAGTATCTCGGTACCAGCGGGTGAAGGGATCGGCCGCGCACCGCCGAAAGGATAAGCCGGCCGAAGGAGTCGGCTGGGAGTACCTCGCGTTTGCCTGAATCGCCGCCCCGGGATTACAGTCCCGTCATGGCCATACCGCGCTCACGCGAGGCGCAGGAGCAGTTTGACCGGGTTGCGCCCGGATTCTTCTCGTCGCCACTGTCGTACTTCGAGACCCACGGCGCCGGGCTGGTCTCGGCGGCAGGCGTCAAGTCAGGTGACCGCGTGCTGGACCTGGCATGCGGGGCGGGCTCGGCGTCGATTCCGGCCGCCAGTATCGTCGGTCGATCAGGGAAGCTCGTCGGAATTGACATCTCGAGGGGCATGCTCGACGTTGCCGCGCGGCGGGCGCGTACCGAGGGCTTCCACTGGGCGGAGTTCCACCAGCGTCCGGTCGAGGAGCTCGACCTGGAAGAGCGGTTCGACGTAGCTTTGTGCGGTTTCGCAGTCCACCACTTTGACGATCAGACGACCGTACCTCGGGTCATGGCAAGGCACCTTGAACCGGGCGGGAGGTGGGCGTTCTCGCTGTGGGCCGAAGGTTCCTCGGAGCCTCATCGCACCGTATTCAACCGGCTGATCAGGGAGCTTCGTCCCGACCTTGCAGCGGCGCCCGGGCGGAGCGGGCCGCAGGGCAGGGCGGCGATCGAGAGGCTCGCCCACGAATCGGGGCTCTCGACTCGTGCGATCGAGCTCGCCGAGGTCGACCACGTGCTGGACAACTTCGACGACTACTGGCACTACGTGAAGACTTCAGGCGGGCGGTCGCTTCTGACCAGGGTTTCGGAAGACGAAGCGCAGCGCATCCGCGACGGACTCCAGGCCGCGATCGCGCCGCATCTGGACAGCCAGGGCCGGCTCACCCTCTGCATGGACGCCCTCTATGTGACAGGGTTGCGCTAGGTAGGTCCACCAAGGCATCGCCCGGGGCTTCTCCCAGACTCCAACCAGGGTCTTGCTTTCGCCCGTGAACCGATCCCTGCCCCAGCCAGAGCACCGTTCGCGGGCTCGGATCCCGGCCATTTGCGCCATCCGGTCAAGCTCCGAGGGCCAGACGCAGCAGAACGGGATCGAGTGGCGATTCCATTGACCGCCGACCAGTCGGTAGTGGTTAGAGACGAGGCCCTGGTTCGAGGATTGGGCTGCCCGCAGCGAGGCCGGCAAGAAGTTCCACCGCCGGCCCGACCACGGCTGAGTCGAAGCTGGCGGCCGAGTTTCGTCGTAGCTCGACGCTACCGACTCGTCGAAATATCCATCGTTAACCACCGTCGGGGCTCTCCGTCTCGGCGCTGACCCCGGCGCCCGTAAGCACGACGACGGACTCGTGTTTGCCGATGCGATTGGTTTGTCGGCCATGAAGACGGAGGGATATCGCAGATGACTTCGCGCGGTCGCGCGGATCCACCCCCCCTTCGCAGGGGCCGTTGGGGCGTTCACGCGTACACGTCGAGCGAGGCGTCGCGCTGCGTTCGGGCGTTGCGCTTGCTGCGGTAGACCGCGCTACGCGACCCCACCGGTCGCGACAGGCTACCAGCCGAACCGCGCCAGCTCCGCCGCGTGCGCGGGGTGCACCGGGAGGTCCAGCGCGGTCGCGTAACGGTTGAGCAGTAGCGTCAGGCCAGCGACCACCGTCAGCTCGACGATCTCGGGCTGAGAAAACAACGCGGAGAGCGCCGCGAACGCCGCATCGCCCACGCCCTGCGGGGTCGCCGCGATCGCGTCCGCCCACGTAATCAACGCGCGATCTCGGCGCGCGGTGAAGGTGCTCTCCACCGCGCGATCCCCACGCAACGCCCCGACCTCTTCCGGTGACAGACCCGCGCCCATCGCGACGACCGAGTGCGTCTGGGTGCAATAGCGGCACCGAGCCTGCGCAGACACCCGGAGGATCACGATCTCCTTGGTGCGCGCGTCGAGCGTGGTGGGCGCGAACGCGCGCCCGATAAAGGGAAGCGCCGCGGCCATCAGGTCCGGGACCTGCGCGAGGGAGGCCGGGACCGGCCCGGGATCGCCGTTCGCGTAGAAGGGCTGGGCGGCGGGGGCGGCGTTGGCCGCGTCGATGAGCGCAACTCGAGACATGGATGCTCCGTTTCTTGGCTGAGAGATTTGTGTGCGCGTGAGAGGCAACGCTCGTGCGGCTTACCTCACTTCATTCAATGCGATTCAACGAAGTGCAGCGGCCACCCGGGCCAGCACTGCGAGCTTGCCCGCGGCCACGCGAGCCGACGCGATGGGGTTGTCCGCGAATGTCGCGAAGCCGCAGTCCGGGTGCAGGATGAGACGATCCGAGCCGAACATCTCCACCGCCCGACGCGCCCGCGGGAGCACCGACTCGAACGGCTCGATCACTTCCAGTTTCTGGTTCACCAGCCCGACGCCCAGCCGCCTGTCCTCGGGGATCGCTCGCAACAACGCCACGTCGCCCGCGCGGTCGGTGCATGCCTCGAGAAGCAGGGCGCCCACCGGAGCCCGCGAGAGAAAGGGCAACAACGGCCCGTAGTCGCCCCGCAGCGCGACCGACTCGTCGGGCGACCAGTTTCCGCGGCACACGTGCAGCGCCAATCGCTCGCGCGGAAATCCCTCGGTGGTCGCGCGGAGCAGTTCCTCCGCGAACCCGAGCTCGGCGCCCGCGTCCTTGCGCTCGCCGATCGCCCCGCACATGAAGCTCCGTTGGCGGCTCGGGCTGCCGAACACCACCTCCGAGAGGACGGGTTCGTCCAGCTGCACGAGCGACGCACCGGCCGCCAGCAGCGCCGCGATCTCCTGGCGGAGGACGGCGACCAGGTCCACCGCGAGGGCCTCCCGGTCTGCGTAGGCCCGGTCCGAGATGCACTCCATCCACATCGTTCGCGTGAGCAGATATGGGCCCGGGAGGGCCACCTTAGTGGGCCGGTCGGAAAGCGTCTGCACGAACCGCAGTTCGTGCACGGCCAGGGCCCGATCGCGGCCTAATCGGCCGAACACCGCTGGGTGCCTCACCTGCTCGGCGGGGACGTCGAGCGCGTCGAGCTCCGCGCGAAACGCCGCGGGATCGTCCACGTAGGGCAGCAGGTCCACGATCGGAACGAGCTGGCAGTTCTGCAGCTTCGCTCCGACGAAGCTTGCGTAGTTGTCGCGACGCTGCTCGCCGTCGGTCAGCACGTCCACACCGGCTTCCACCTGCGCGCGCACGGCCAGCCGCACGGCGTCGTCCGCGGTCTCTTCGAACGCGTCGTCCGTGAGCTGTCCCTGCAGATGCTGGTGCATCGCGGCGAGCAGCCAACGCGGACGGGGCCAGCTGCCGATTCCGGTCACCGCGAGCCGTGGAATCACCGGGGCGGGCGCCGGATCGGGCAGCGGCCCCGGCTCGGCCACCGCGACGACGGGGCGGGGCAGCGGGGCCTTGGTTCGGACGGGGCTCTCGGTCGGCGCAGGCACTGTCTTAGGCGGGACGAAGGACCCCTTCGCCACGAAGAAGCGCGACTGCCGCCCTTTTTTCTCCTGCGAAACGAGCTCGTTTCGCGTCATGCGGCACCAGGCCGGGAGGTCTTCGTCCACGGAGATCTCCGTCGACCGGATCTCGAGCAGCTCGCCCTCTCGCAGCGGGTCGAGGTGCTGCCGAATGAGCAGCAGCAAACCGCTTCCGCAGTCGAGATCGCCGCCGTCGAAGGTCACCGTGGGTGACCACCGCGCCATCGTTCGTCCTTTCTCAGTACGAGACGCTCGAGACGCCGCCGGACATGAACTCGACCAGCTTGGCGCCGCCCACGATCGTCGCCCCGTTCACGAGGGAAGCCTCGTCCAACCCGCGCTTCTTGAAGCACGGAGAGCACACGTAGATCTTGCCGCCGGCCTTAGCGAAGTTCGCAATCAGGTCGCGTAGCGGTGCGAAACCCGCCTCGTGAACGTCATCGGCGTATCCGGGCTGCGACAGCCGCACGCCCTCGATCGACAAGAACACCAGGGCCTCTTTGTCCGACGCCGCGGCCGCGTTGGCGACGACGAATGCCACCGTCGCCTTGTCGGGGTTGTCCTTCGCGTGGGTGAGGCTGACGACGAAACGATCGCTCATGGGTCTCTCCGTTGGATCAGGTAGTAGGGTGGACGTGCCCAGACGAGCGTGTGGCCGGTCATTCGGCACCACGCGGGCAGGTCTTCGGGCAGCCCCGGATCGGTTCCGTGGACGATCAGCCGCGCGCCTGCGGGCAGGTCTCGTAAACGGAACTTCAACTCGATGACGATCTCGCCACAGCCCATCGGGCCGGCGTCGAAGGTTGCCTCGGGTTCAGTCGCTCCCGCCAGGAGCGCCGCGTTGAGTTCAAGCATGGCGGCGCCAATGGTTGGCCGCGCACGCGATGGGCGCATGCTGCAGCGATGGTCGGGGCCGGAACATGCGGGCAGGGTACCGCGAAGCCTCGGCCGTGTCGAGCCGCGCGGTCCTCGGTGCGGGCCCTCCCAACGAGAACAGGCTAGTCGCGAGCCGCGCGGGAGCAGCGCGGGGACGGGTGGTGATGCGTCTACTGATGTTGTGTATGGTGCTGTCGCTGGGCTGTTCGAACAGTCGGAGCGGCAAGGCGAAAGACGTGGTGGGCGGCGGTGACTCAGGCAGCTTCGGTGATGTGGCCGGGGCGGACGCGGTGGTCCCACGGCTGGGCCCTCCGTCGCCGGCGTTGGGCTGCCTCCGCGACCAGGTCTGCGCAGGGGTTCAGGGTGGCCGCGAGGACTGCGAGCCCGGGGAGCGCTGCAGCACGACGCTGGCGGTCCCGAAGTGCCAGAAGCTCTACTGCGAGGGCCCGGGGGAGTCACGTGACCCTTCGGTGGGCGGACACCCACTACGAGAAGGGCCTCGGGTGCGCGACGGCGGCTTCGGGAGCGCAGTGCCGGGCTCCCGAGTGCGGGGAGAGGGAGTGTGGTCCCGACGCGTACGTGGTGAGCTGCGAGGAGTGCCTCCCGGGCTTGACGTGTAATGCGCCGGGGCGGGCTCGGCGTCGATTCCGGCCGCCAGTATCGTCGGTCGATCAGGGAAGCTCGTCGGAATTGACATCTCGAGGGGCATGCTCGACGTTGCCGCGCGGCGGGCGCGTACCGAGGGCTTCCAC
>VGZT01000066.1 GCA_016872495.1 SAR202 cluster bacterium | reverse complement strand
GTGCCGATCCTGCAAAGGCGCGGGTACCAGCGGGCCGACATCGAGAACGTCATGTACCGGAACTGGCAGCGCTTCTTCGAGAAACACCTGCCGTAGCGATCGAGCAGACCGTGCGCCCGAGATCTAATCGGGGTGGACCTTGTATTCGGTCAGGTCTCGCTCGGCCATCTTGCTGTTCGGGTTCAGACTCGGCCCGGCGTCGTCCTCGGGTTTGTAGCCCAGCTCGCGCTTTGCCTTGTCGAGGGAGAAGATCTTCCAGTAGTTGTCGGACATCGCGAATACGACCGTGTACTTCAGGCTCGCCGGGGCGTCGATCGCCCTGACATGAATCTGAGCGGTGTCGCGGTGGCTCAGCCAGAGCGCGAGCGCACCGCCCGAGAAGCCGGGATCATCGGTCGAGATCGTGAACCCGATCCGGATGTTGACCGAGCTGATTCCGTGGTAGTCGCTGTAGTAGCTGCCCAGCGCCTCGCCGTAGGCCTTCGAGACGCCGTAGTAACCCGAGGGCCGGATCGGAGCCGACTCATCGATCAGCCGGTAGGGCCGTTTTACCCGGTCGAACTTGCCGGCAAAAATTGAACGCGCGGGCTCGTCGAGATAGAAGCCACCCACGGCGTGTTGCGAGCTGCCGTAGACGACGCGCTTCACCCCCTTCAGCCTGGCCGCCTCGTAGATGTTGTAGGTGCCTACGAAGTTGTTCTTGAGGGCCGATGACCAGTCAGCCTTCGCACTCCGGTCGGCTGCCAGGTGGACGACCACGTCCTGGCCTTCAAACGCCGGGAGGATGGAGTCCAGGTCGTTGATATTGCCCTTGAAGTTGCGCTGCGCGGGCAGGCCATCCGCCCCATAGCGTGAAAGCGACGACAGCTCGTAGCGAGATTCGAGTTGCTCGCGGATCGCCGAGCCGACCACTCCGCTGAGCCCGGTAACCAGGACCCTCTTCTTGTTTGCCACTCTGGAACTCCTTTGTGCTCCGGTCAGGAAATATGCTCAGTGCCTGGGTTCCCACTTGAAGAATCGGACTGCTATCAACAGTCCGGCGACGCCCCATGCGGCCATGACCAGCAGGGCAAAGCCCTCGAACCCGTAGCCCGTTTCGAACGGATTGAACGAAGCCTGCAGCGCCTCTGAGAAGTGCTTGACGGGGAAGACGTCTCCGAGGATCTGAAGCCAGCGAGGGGCGTTGTCGAGCGGGATGAAGATGTCGGACGCGAACAGCAGCGGAAGGATCGATGCGTTGACGATCGCCGGGGACGCGTCGGCGTTGGGTATCAGGGCTGAGATGGCGAGCCCCAACGCGCAGAGCGCGGCCGCGCCTACGGCCAGGGTAAGGAGAAAAGCGGGCAGGGTGTTCGTCGGCACATCCACGTCATAAAGGACGGCCCCCACGACGACGATGATGATGACGAGCAGGATAGCCACAAGGCAGGCGTGAATGATCCTCCCGGCAAAGAAGGCGGAGGACGGCAGGGGCGTACCCCGGACTCGCTTGAGCAGACCCTGCTCGCGCGCGTACGAGATCCTGATGGCGATATTGGTGTAGCAGGTGCTGATTGCCGAGAACGCGATGATCGCCGGGACGTAGAAATTCGATACGGACGCGGTGCCGCCCGGCAGCTCCATCTCGCCGCTGCCGAAGATCGTATTGGTGATGAACAGGAACAAGAGCGGAAACACGAACGTGAAGAAAGCGGCGGCAGGGCTCCTCCAGAAGGCCTTGTTCTCATAGCGGACCTGATTCAGGGTTAGCCGGAGCAGCCGCATCAGGCTTCCGCCCCGGACTCGCGCCCCACCAGCTCGAGGTAGATGTCTTCGAGCGATCTCCTTGCGACCCGCAGGTCGATGAGCTCACAGTTCATGTGCCTCGCCCATGTTGTCAACCCGTGGAGGTCGTCGGTCACGGCGCTCGACCGCAGCTGATATCGCCCGTCCGGTTGCAGCGTGCCCGCAAAGGGTGGAGGGAGCGATTCCCCGCCGCGCGCCAGCCGGAACGAAATGTGTGTGCCGCCCAGCGCGGTCATCTCGGAGGTCGTGCCTGCGCGCGCGATCTCGCCCCGAACGATTATCGCGACGCGGTCGGAGAGTTGCTCGGCTTCGTCCAGATAGTGGGTGGTCAGGAAGACGGTCTTCCCGAGCGCCTTGAGGTTCCTGATCATGTCCCACGCGTTGCGGCGCGCGGCGGGGTCGAAACCGGTCGTTGGCTCGTCGAGGAAGAGGAGATCAGGGTTGCCGGCGAGGCCGATCGCGACGTCAAGCCGGCGCTGCTGCCCACCGGATAGATTCCGCACCCGCGTCCTTCTAAGCTCGGTCAGCCCGGTGACCTCCAGCACCTCGTCCAGGGGGCTGGGGGAGGGGTAGTAGTTCCGGAACATCTCTACCGACTCTTCTACGGTGAGATAGGGCTCCACTCCGGATCGCTGGAGCACGATGCCGATCCTCTCCCGCAGACGCTGTTCGGCCCGCGCGGGATCGTGCCCGAGTACGCTGACTTCCCCGGAGTCCCTGGTCCGGTGTCCTTCGAGAATCTCCACGGTCGTGCTCTTGCCGGCGCCGTTGGGACCCAGCAGTGCGAAGACCTCCCCGGACCCTACTCGCAGGTCGATTCCCTTCACGGCCTCCGTGCTGCCGTAGGTCTTCCACAGGCTCTTCACTTCAATGACAGGGGAGTTCATGGCGTCTCGTTGCTAGCGCAATGAGCGGGAGAGGGCGGTGCGCGCGGCGTGGTATCCGCACATCCCGTGTACGCCGCCACCCGGGGGCGTGGCTGAGGAACACACATAGATCGTACGAGCGGGCGTCGCATAAGGGTTCAGGCGCATGACGGGCCGAAAGAAGACCTGGCGGAGGTCTGCAACCCCGCAGTTGATATCGCCGCCGACAAAGTTGGGATTGTACGCTTCGAGTCCAATCGCGCTGCGTGTGCTGCGAGCCAGGATCAATTCTCGAAATCCGGGCGCAAACCGCTCCACCTGCCGCTCGATGCGTTCACTCATGTCCACCTGGGAGCCCGCCGGGACGTGGCAGTAGGCCCATGCCGTGTGCTTTCCAATCGGGGCGCGGCTGCTATCGAAAAGGGTGTGCTGGGCGAGGATCACGAAGGGGCGATCGTGGGTCTCGCCATGCCACGGGGCGCTCTCCGACTCAGCGATCTCTTCGTAGGTCCCGCCAATATGGACCGTTGCCGCGCGCGCGGTATCCGGACTTCGCCACGGTATCGGGCCGGAAAGCGCCCAGTCAACCTTGAATACGCCAGGGCCGTACCGGTAACGGCGTAATCGGCGGCGATATCGGTCAGGCAGCGGCCCTCCCGCCAGGTCGGCGATGGCGCGAGGGGACATGGACAGCAGGCAGGCGCCTGCACGCGGCAACTCGTCGAACGAGCCGATCCGCATCCCGGTCACGACTTCGCCGCCCAACGCGACGAGCCGTTCCGCCATCAGCTCGGTGATTCGGCCGGCCCCACCCCTGGGGAACGGCCAGCCCACCGCGTGCGCGGCGATCCCAAGGACGAGTCCGAACGCGGCACTGGGCGCCCGATCGAGAGGCAACATCGAATGGGCCGCCAGTCCGGCGAAAAGGGCGCGCGCCCGGGCACCGCGAAACCGGTCGGCGAATGACCGGGCGGAACGCAGTGCGTGCAGTCCGAACCTGCCGACCTTGTAGGGATGTTCCGAAGGGCGCAGCGGTGAAAGGACCACCGGGTTCAGCACCGGCCAGTCCCGGATCATCGGGCCGAAGGCGCTCAAGTACTCCGGTCCATCCGAGCCGAGATTCCTGGCGGTCTCTTCTGGCGAGCGAAGCAGCAGTACCGAACTACCATCGTCAAGCGGATGGGCAAGCGGCACAGCGGACTGGACCCACTCCAGCCCATCACGTTCAAGCCCGAGCCCCTTGAAAAACGGTGAGCTCACGGTCAGCGGGTGTATGGCGGAGCACACGTCGTGCCTGAAACCGGGCAGCGTCAGTTCTTCGGTGCGGGCCCCGCCGCCTACCGATCGTGCCGCTTCGATGACGAGAACCGAACGGCCGGTCTGCGCGATCGTGATGGCCGCCGCGAGGCCGTTCGGTCCGGATCCAACGACTACGGCATCGTAGTCGCGGCGCATCAGGCTCAAGGCAAGGTCTTACAGGCCCAACGCCACGCCGTCGCGCCGGGGATCGGCCCCGCCCAGCAGCGTGCCGTGGCTGGTGACCTGGATCCCGTGCGCTCCGCCGACCGCCCGCGACCAGCCCTGAGGGAGCCTCGTGATCGTGTGTCCGAGGCCGTTCAGCTCGTCGATCAGCGGCTGCGGGAATCGCCCTTCGAAATTCATCACCCCCGGCTCCTGGAGCCTGAAGCGAGGTGCTTCAATCGCTTCCTGCACGTTCATGCCGAAGTCGATGAAGTTGGTCAGCATCTGAAGCGTCGTCTGAAGGATTCCGTAGCTTCCGGGCGTCCCTATCGAGAGTCGCAAGCGGTCGTGCTCGAAGACCTGGGTGGGAGCCACGCAGAAGTCAACGCGCTTTCCGGGCCCGATCAGGTTCGCGGAAGGCGTTGATGGATCAATGTCGAACCAGAGGCACATGTTGTTCAAGAAGAGGCCCGTTCCGTCGGCGACCATTCCGCAGCCGTATCCGTTGCCCAGCGTCTGCGTCACCGTGACGGCATTCCCATCCGAGTCGACGACCGCGAAATGAGTTGTCAAACCGTGCGTCCACCAGTCGTCGCCGTCCTGCCAGCGGGCCCTTAGCCAGGGTTGCTCCGCGGGCAGACCGTCGGCCGCCGCGAGGTGCTCCCGGGGGTACCGCTGCTTCTTCTGCTTGAAAGCCTTCTTGAGGTCTATGCGGGCGCGCAGACCAGCCGCGTATTCCTTCGAGATGAGACGCTGGAGCGGTATCTTCGAGAACTCCGGGTCTCCTCCGTGCTCAACGCGGTCTTCGATGGCGAGCTTTACGGCCTCCAGCATGATGTGGAGGGTCTCCGTCGTGCCGAATTCAAGGCTGCTGTAACCCTCGAGGATGTTCAGCGTCTCGATGATCTGGAAGCCGGAGGAGTTGGGAGGGGGCACCCGGACCTCGAGCCCGCGATAGGTCGTGCGCAGCGGCTCTTCCCATTCAGCTTTGGTGGCCGCCATGTCTTCCAGGGTCAACAGGCCGCCGGCCTTCTGGAAGCTCTTCACGATCGCACGCGCCAGGCGACCTTCGTAGAACTCC
The DNA here is from genome assembly GCA_016872495.1 of SAR202 cluster bacterium. Lineage (GTDB taxonomy): Bacteria > Chloroflexota > Dehalococcoidia > Lucifugimonadales > Lucifugimonadaceae > VGZT01. The sequence continues at coordinate 1,255 of VGZT01000066.1, read as the reverse complement.
TTGCGACCTCCTTCGGCCAGGGCCGTAAGGGAATCGCCCAAATCCGGCTGCCGGAACAGGCTCCCGACCGTCGGCGGTGTGGTGGCGCCGCCAAGGAACGACTTCCTGGTCGACTCGAAGCGTGTCAGGAAACCCCAGTTCTGTTGCAGCATCTCGGCGCCAAACGGCGATAGAGGGACTCCGCGCCGGGCGTATTCGATGGCGTCGCGGAACACCCGCCTGGACGGCAACCGCCCGTACTTCTCGTGCCAGGCGACCCACCCGGCTGCGTTCCCGGGGACCAGCGGCGCCTTCGGGCCGATCTGCTTCGTTTCGTCGTCGTACTGATCCGGCGTTGCCCCGGAAGCGGCGCGGCCCGAGAAGTTCAGCACGTGGGTCTTTCGCTCGGACGCTACGTACAGCAAGGCGACGCCGATCCCGCCCGCCCCCGACATGAACGGCTCCGCCACGTTGAGCGAGCTGGCAACGGCAACCGCGGCATCGAACGCGTTGCCGCCGTCCTTCATGACATCGAGCCCGGCCTGCGTGGCCCACGGATGCGCCGAGGCGACCATGCCCGAACGGCCGACGGCCGGGGCTCGGGATGAGCGTCCGTGGGTGGTGTCGGCGGGGAAGTATGAGGCTGGCAAATGATTTCTCCGGGGTGGTGCGAGTTCGAGGCGCGCTTGCGCCGGATTCTAGACGAACCCGGACCTCTAAACCCAGCCGCCGGTCGACCGACATGGGGGAGGGACCGGACCTGTGATCAGGAGAGCCGATCGGTTGCTGGTCAGGGAGTTCCAGCACCGCGGCACGAGCACCACCAGCCTGTTCTGGAACCCGACCGTGTACGGGAGTTGGAGGAATAGCCAGATCCACCCGGCGATCGGCCCGGTCAAGCCAAAGCGCCCGAACACGTGGACGACTGCGCGCGCATGGACGATGCCCGCGATGGTGCCCCGATCGAAGAAAGAGAACTACTTCGGCCACCTGCTATCCAGGCGCTACCGGATGCGGTCGCCAACGTGCTTTCCCTCCAGGATCGCCACGTCGGCCGTTCCCCGGAAGTTGCCCCCTCCCGGCACGGCGTAGCTCGCGAGTTCGCCTATGACATAGACCTCAGGGTGGCTGGCGAGCGTGAAGTCGGACCGGACCGATACCTTTGTGGGCGGGTCGTCATTAGACCCGCTGCAGTCGCCGACGCCGCCCCCGATGATCTCGACCTGGTGGGTCTTCTCTGGAGCCATGCTGCCGGTCGGAGAGCCGGGGATTCTAT
>VGZT01000065.1 GCA_016872495.1 SAR202 cluster bacterium | reverse complement strand
GAGCCCGTTCAAGTCGCTGGGTGGACACACGCCTGACCAGATCCGGCGCTCGAAGGTCATCCTGTGGGAGGGCCACTGTTCGGTCCACACCCGCTTCTCGGTCAAGCAGATCGAGGCGGCCAGGCAGCAGTACCCGGACGTGAACATCCTGGTACACCCGGAGTGCACCAACGAGGTAGTCACATCAGCCGACTTCGTGGGCTCCACGGAGTTCATTGCCAGCAAAGTGCGGGAAGCGCCACCCGGGAGCAAGTGGGCGATTGGCACCGAGATCAATCTCGTCAATCGGCTGGCGCAGGAGAACCCGGACAAGACCGTCTTCTGCCTGGACCCGATCGTGTGCCCCTGCGCCACCATGTACCGGATCCACCCCGCCTACCTGCTGTGGGTGCTGGAAGGGTTGATGGCGGGCCTGGCCATCAACCGGATCAAGGTCGAGGTAGACGTCGCTGCCGAGGCCCGGGCCGCCTTGAGGCGGATGCTCGAGAACGCCCGGTAACGGTCGGCACGAGTCATTTGACCCTGCATCTGCCAGGTCTGGAGCGGGCCATCAGCGCGGCCCTCGATGAGGACCTCGCCCTCGGCGATCCGACGACGGCCGGACTGATTCCGGAGCACCTTACCGGCAAGGCCAGCTTCGTCGCGCGCGAAGGCGGCGTCCTCGCGGGCGTGTCGGTCGCCATGGCCGTGATGCGGAAGGTCGACCCTGAGCTCAAGACCAGAGCCCTCTTGCGCGACGGCGAGGTAATAGGACCGGGAGCGGTCATCGGGAGCGTCGAAGGTCGCGTCAGTTCGATCCTGATCGGGGAGCGAACGGCACTGAACTTCGTCCAGCGAATGAGCGGAATCGCTTCGCTCACGGCGAGATACGTGCACGAGGTGAACGGGACCGCGGCGACGATCGTCGACACCCGCAAGACGGCGCCAGGACTGCGCACGCTCGATAAGTACGCGGTGGCGGCGGGCGGCGGGAAGAACCACCGGATGTGCCTGGGCGACGGCATCTTGATCAAGGACAACCACATCGCGGCGTTGCGGGCCGAGGGCATGAGCCTTGCCCAGGTGGTGAAGCGGGCCCGGACGAAGGCGCCGCACACCGTCAAGATCGAAGTGGAAGTCGAAACCCTGGTCGAGGCACAGGAGGCCATCAGGGGCGGCGCAGACATCATCCTGGCCGACAACATGCAGATCCCGGAACTCGAGAAGGTCGTAGCGCTGGCCAGGGGCAAGGCCATCGTCGAGGCATCGGGCGGCGTCAATCTGGACACGGTCGGACGCATCGCAAGGACCGGCGTCGACCTTATCTCGGTGGGTGCACTCACCCATTCCGTCAAGGCACTTGATATCGGCCTCGACTACGACAAGTGATTCCGGGTGAGGCCGGCACGCGACTGCTCGCGGCAGTCGTGCTGCTCGCCGCACTTGCCTGTACCAGGCCCTCGCCGGTTCCGACCGCGGTGCCTTCGACGCCAACGCCTGAGATCACGCCCGCTGCAACGGCGCGGCCCGCCATCCCCGCTCCGACGCTGAGGCAGACCGCAACGCGCGTGCCTTCGGCTCCCGAGGCAGTCAACCGGATCGCCTTTGTGGGCGGCGATAACCAGATCTACACCGTGGACCCAGACGGGAGCCGCCTCCGCAGGATCTCCCCCGACCCGGAGACTCCCGGCTTACTGGCCGGCTACACGTGGCCCGCGTGGTCGCCGGATGGCCGCTGGCTTTTCATGTCGGCGATCATCGCCAAGACTCAGACTCAGAAGTCGAATAACGTGGCGTACGTCGCTGACGAGAGTTCACCAGAAATGGATGCGTTGCAGATCCACGCCGACGAAAGTGGCTCGCAGGGCATTCTCCCCGGAGTGATTCACTACCCGCTCTGGTCGCCTGACGGTAAGGCAGTCGTGGTCCTGGCAGCGACGTCCGATCGGCTCCTCGCATATCTGGCGAAGACCGACGGCTCGCCATCCGCGGCGTTCTTCGGCGGAGCGCCGATGTACGTGGCATGGTCCGGGGACTCCAACAGGTTGTATCTGCACCAGGGGGAGAGGCTTCTCCGGTTCGGATTCGAGCCCAATTTCACGTCCGAGTTCATCGGAAGTTCAGCCCTGTACCAGGCGCCTGCCGTAACCGACGGCTCGGACGAGAGGGTCGCGTTTCTCGAAGACAAGGGGGCCAGCGGGGCCGACCTGATCGTGGTGTGGCCAGCGGAGGAGCGGCGATCGGTATTGATGCACGTCACAAGCCGGAGCGCGTTCGAGTGGTCGCCCGACGGCCGCTTGCTTGCCGTGACAGTTTCCGAAAACAACGCCGCGCTCAGCTACAACGAACTGCTGATCGCCGACCCAGAGAGCGGCGATACGCGATCCCTGTACCAGGGCCCTGTCATTTCTTTCATGTGGTCGCCCGATGGTCGGAGGATGCTCGTCGCGGGGCTGCATCCGGAGCGCGAGGACGCCTACCGATGGTCGGTGCTTGATATCGCCAGTGGTGAGTCAACCATGCTCGGAGACTGGCGGCCAACCCAGGAGTTTGGCGAGATGCTCGCCTTCTTTGGCCAGTTCGCCAAGTCGCATCGACTCTGGTCGCCGGACGGACGCTATGTGGTGCTCTCGGGCGAGCCGCTTACCGATGACTCGAAAACCACGCTTGGGGACTTGAAAGAACACCTCTGGGTGATCGACACGACTGGCAAACAGGAACCAAGGGTGGTCGGCGCCGGATACCTCGGTTTCTGGTCACCCAGGTAAGGCGGCCGCCTGGACTAGCCCCGTGGCTGAAAGCGCTCGTCGGAGTCCAGCACGATCGTGACCGGGCCGTCGTTCTCGAGTCGCAGGTGCATGTGGGCGCCGAACACCCCGGTGGCCACCTTCAGCCCGCTCTTGCGGAATTCAGCCACAACCGACTCGAACAATGGAGACGCGATTTCGCCCGGGGCGGCGTCGCTGAAACCGGGGCGGCGGCCCTTCCGGGTGCTTGCGTAGAGCGTGAACTGGCTAACGAGCAAGACCTCTGCGCCAACTTCCAGGGCTGACCGCTCAAAGCCGGTCATTTCGCCGGGAAGCGGGAACAGCCGCATGTTCAGTACCTTCTCGGCAAGGTAGGTGACCTCCGGTGGTCCGTCCTTGCCGGTTATTCCGACGAGAATCGCGAGCCCTGCGCCGATCGCGCCGGACTCGCCCGCGTCGGCGGTCACGGAGGCGGAATTCACTCGCTGAATTACGGCACGCACATCAAAGCTCCAGGCGCGAAGCGCCTTCGGCCGATACCGGGGGCAGCAGGTCGCGAGAGCGACCGGTCAATCCGAGACCTTGGTCGTCTCTTTCTTCTCGGACTTCTTCGGGGAGGCGGCTGAGTCTTTCGAGCCTGACTCGCTCGACTTGTCGGACTTGGGCGAAACGTCCTTCTTGCCGTCGGCGGAATCGGACTTCGTGTCCGTGGACTTTCCATTGCCGTTGGACGAACGGCTGCTGGAGCCGTAGTCGGTCTTGTAGAACCCGCTGCCCTTGAAGTGGACGGCGACGGCTGTGATCTGCCTTTCTGCGCTCTTGCCGCAGACAGGGCAGCTGGCTACCGGGTCGTCGTAGAAGCTCTGGCGGGTTTCGAAGGTCTTCCCGCACGAGCTGCACTTGTAGTCGTAGATTGGCAATGCTCATCTCCACGGATCGTGTAATGGCAGGTTGGCGGACCGCCCACACGATTAGCACTCGCCACAGGCGAGTGCTAAGGATTGAAACTACCAGCCGCTGCGTTCCACTGTCAACTTACCGCGTTCACCGATTCGGGCCAGCGTTAACCCGATACGGACCTCTCGAATCCGTGGCCCCACGCGTTGGTCGCGGCCTCCAGGCTGACGTCGCACACGCTACCAAAGTTGACGCGCCTGCCCGATACGGTTCCCAGTCGAAGCGCGGGAACATCGGCTGCCTCTGCCAGCTCCTCGAGGCGGGCCAGGTCCTTCTTTCTGACGCTCACGACGATCCTGGACTGCGTCTCGCCAAAGAGCGCAGCGTCCCAGCGATCCGGGATCTCAATCGTCAGTTCGGCGCCGAGACCTCCCAGGATCGCGCTCTCTGCGATCGCGACCGCCAGTCCGCCTTCCGAGCAGTCGTGTGCCGAGCGAAGTAGGTCCGCGGCGATGGCCTCCCGGCACAATTTCTGCAATCGGGATTCGAGAAAGAGGTCGATCTTCGGCAACCCCGCCACGCGGTCGTGCACGAGGGACAGGTATTCGCTGGCGGCCAACGCGGCGGGATCGCCGGAGAGCTTGCCCGCCCCGAGCAGCACGATCACATCGTCTTTCGCCTTGAACGGTACCGTGCAATGGGTGGTCGCTCGCGCCAGCAGCCCAAGGCACCCGATGATCGGGGTCGGGAACACGGCCTTGTCGGCCGATTCGTTGTAGAGGCTGACGTTACCGCTGATTACGGGGACGTCGAGCGCCTCACAGGCGTCGCGTATCCCGAGTATCGACCGCCTCAACTGGTACTGGATCGACGGCTTTTCGGGATTGCCGTAGTTGAGCCCGTCGGTCAGCGCGATCGGCGTGGCGCCCGTGCAGGAGACGTTTCGGCACGCCTCGGCCACGGCGATGGCGCCCCCCGCATAGGGGTCGCAGTATGTGATCCGGCCGTTGCCGTCGGTGGCCAGTGCGATGCCCTTTGGTGTCCCCTTCAACCGCAGGACCGCGGCATCGCCTCCCGGCGGAACCACGGTGTTGGTCTGGACCTGGTGGTCGTACTGCCGGAAGACGGCTTCTTTTGAAGCGATGTTGGGCGAGCCCAGCAGGCGGAGCAGAATGTGGCCGGCAGACTGCCGCGGCAGGGGAAGTGCGGCCAGGTCCTCGTTCTGGATCGCGCGCAGTCCCGCAGGCTCAGGGGCATCGAACTCATACATTGGCGGTTCGGTCAACGGTCCGACCGGGGTCGCGATCACCTGCCGGCTACCGTCCATGATGGTTACCTCGTGGCCGTTGACGAATTCTCCGATGGGCGTCGCGTCGAGGTCCCACTTGCTGAACGTGTCGATGACCGGGCCCTCCTGGCCAGGTTTGACGATGATGATCATGCGCTCCTGTGACTCGGAGAGCATCACCTCGTACGGTGTCATCCCGGTTTCGCGCCGGGGGACGCGTGCGACGTCGATGCGCAGGCCCATGTTCCCGCGCGCCGCTGCTTCGATGGCCGCGCTGGTGAGACCGGCGGCGCCCAGGTCCTGCAATCCGACCACGCCGGGCAACTTGATGGCTTCCAGGCAAGCCTCGATGAGGACCTTTTCCAGAAAGGGATTCCCGACCTGTACCGCTGAGCGCATCTCGGCCTGTTCAGCGAAGGCGCGTGAAGCGAGCCCGGAGGCGCCGTGAATCCCGTCCCGCCCGGTATCGGCTCCGACCAGCAGGATGATGTCGCCCGGGGATTTCGGTGCGGCTCGGACGATCCGGCCCTCTTCGATCAGCCCGACGCACATGGCGTTGACCAACGGATTGCCGTCGTACTCGCGGGCGAAGAAGACTTCGCCGCCCACGTTCGGGATCCCGAGGCAATTGCCGTAAGTGGAGATCCCGGCGACCACGCCGTGGAGCAGGTATCGGTTCCGCGGCTTGTCGGGCAGGCCAAACCGGAGCGAGTTCATGAGCGCGATCGGGCGTGCACCCATGGCGAAGATATCTCTGACGATACCGCCAACGCCGGTGGCGGCGCCCTGTCTTGGTTCGACGGCAGAGGGATGGTTGTGCGACTCGATCTTCATGACGATCGCGAGCCCATCGCCGATGTCGACCGCGCCGGCGTTTTCCGCTCCGGGCGCCACGAGCAGGCGCTCGCTCTTCGATGGCAGGAGCTTCAACAGCGGCTTTGAGTGCTTGTACCCGCAGTGTTCGCTCCAGAGGGCGCCAAAAAGACCCAATTCGAGCGGCTCGGGCTCGCGCCCCAATCGGTCGACGACCGCTTCATACTCGGCGCGCGAAAGGGCTATCTCTTTCAGTGTCTCGTCGGTGACCGGCAAAGCAAAGGCTCCTATGATTGCCTGATCAGTCTAATGGCTTCGGCCAATTGGCGAAGAGGGACGCATGCCATCAACCAGCCGCAGGGCCGGTGTGGACCGGTTCCTGGAGCGACCTCGGGACGCGACCTGCACGTCGGTCCGCGCCGGCGGGCAGCCGGTTCTTGCCCCAATATGGTCCGTCTGGAAGGGCGGCATGTTCATCGTATCCACGAGCACGATCACTCGGCGTTGGGCACACCTGAAGCAGGACGGCCGCTGCCTGGTATTGATCGACCGCGAGGACGGCGTTGTCGATGCAACCGGCAGGGCAGTGCTGCGCGCGGCCTGGATACGGATAAAGACGCGGCCTGTCGTTGAGAAGCAGGTAGAGGAGGAGCGGGTCGACGGGTATCTGCAGGCGCTCCGCGCGGGACCTCCGCGCTCCATGGACCTGTTGCGACCTGACCGGCTC
>VGZT01000064.1 GCA_016872495.1 SAR202 cluster bacterium | reverse complement strand
CGCTACGAAGATCAGGGTCGGCTGCGCACCCCAGTCGTCGATCGATCGTCCGATCGGCAGCGCGGTGACTGGCATGAGCCCGAAGGTCATCGTGTGCAGACTCTTGGCCCTGGCCCGGTACCTGTCCGCCGTTAGCTCGCGCGAAAGGGACTGCCCGAGGGTCATGCGCATCGCCTCGGCAATCCCGACGAAGACCATGATGCCGAGCGCCAGGAGTGGTACGGGAACAGTCCGATAAGCAGGAGGGCGGTCCCGTTCAGGCGCGCGGCCAACAGCAAGCCGCAGCGGCTGCCCTTCCGGAGACGGGCGATCGCGAGCGTTGCCGATGATCCCGCCGGCCCCGGCGAAGGCCATAAGCCAGCCGATCTCGCCCGGTTCGGAGCCGTAGAGCCTCCGTGCGAATACTGGCAGCTGCACCCGGGGGGGGCATCGAAAGTGCGGCCACGAGCAGGCCCGAGTTGATCAGAAGCAGCACGAGGTGGTTGGTGCGCAGGTAGCCGAAGCCGGCCGGGCTGCTGGCGAGCACCTTCTGGCCGCGACCCTCAGCGTCCGGAGCCACGGGCTGGCCGGTGTCAGATCCTGGTGTCGTTGCTCAACGCCTTGGCCTGGGAGAAGGCCTGCATCACGCTCGATCCAGGATCACGTTGCGCCAGGTCCCGAGCGTATCCCCGTCCCCGTCGCCAGCCTAAACCTTGTACTTCTTGAGGAGGCCGCGCGCAATGACCAGCCGCTGGATCTCATTGGTGCCCTCGCCAATGATCATCAGCGGGGCGTCGCGATAGAACCTCTCCACGGGCAGGTCCTTGATGAAGCCGTAGCCGCCGTGGATCCTCATGGCGTCCATCGTCACCTGGGCGCAGATCTCACTTGCGTACAACTTGGCCATTGCGGCTTCGAGGTCGAATCGCTCGCCGCTGTCCTTTTTGGCAGCTGCGTCGAAGGTCATAAGCCGCGCCGCCCGCACCTTCGTGGCCATATCGGCGAGCATGAACTGGATCGCCTGTTGCTCGGCGATCGGCTTGCCCCCGGTGACCCGCTTCTGCGCGTATTCGATCGCGGCCTCGAACGCGGCCGCCGCGACACCCACGGCCCTGGCCGCGATGTTGATGCGCCCGGTCTCAAGGGCATCCATCACCTGGTAAAAGCCCTTGCCTTCCTCGGCGCCGATCACGTTGCTCGCAGGCACGCGGTAGTCCTGGAATACCAGCTCGCTGGTGTCAACTCCCCGGTAGCCAAGCTTGTCGAGGTCGCGGCCAGCCGTGAAGCCAGGCCCCTTTTCTGCGATGAACGCGGTTATCCCGCGATGGGCCGGCCGGACTTCCTGATCCGTACGCGCCAGCAGCATGAACACGTTGCCGCGTCGCCCGTTCGTGATGAACAGCTTGTTGCCATTCACGACGTAGTGATCACCGCGCTTGACCGCGCTCGTCTTCAGGTTTGCGACGTCGCTGCCACCACCCGGCTCGGTCAACGCCAGGCCCGCTCTCAGTTCGCCGGCGGCCATCCTGGGAAGGAAGCTCTGCTTCTGATCTTCCGTCCCGTATTTGTTGATCGCGAATGACAGGATCGAGTGCGTACCGATCGGCCCCGAGATGCTGAGCCACCCCTTCGATAGCTCCTCGAACACCATCGCGTAAGTGGTGTAGTCGAGCCCCAGCCCACCGTACTGCTCGGGTATCGTGATCCCGAACAGGCCCATGTCGGCCATCTGGTCGACCAGTTCCGTCGGGTACGAATCATCCCGGTCGTGCCTGGCGGCGACCGGAACAACGTCCTTACGAACGAATTCCCGCACCGCCGACAGGATCTGTGCTCTCGCTTCTGCGCTTGCTACTGGCATGCCGGCGACTCCCCTCGTTCTAGAACCGATACATGACCGCCGAGCGGTCCTGGCTGACTGCCCCGATAATATCCGCTCAGGGGCATTCGATCTTGATCAACACGGTGCGGAGTAATGGCCTGGCTTTGGATTTCGGCGTGGCGAAGACCTTGACCTGCGCGGGTCCGGTGCGGTGAGTGTCGCGGCGGCGGCAACCCCGCAGCGAGGAACTCGCAGCCTGCTGTTCGTCCCGGGCAACCGGGCGGACATGCTCGCCAAGGCGACGCGCTACCCGGCCCACGCCTTTATCCCCGATCTCGAAGACTCGGTTCCCGAGGCGGAGAAGGACCGGGCGCTTGATGAGGTCGTGCGTGCGCTCCCGGACCTGGCTTCGACCGGACGTCTCGTGATTCCGCGGCTCAATTCGCTGGGAACCGGACGCTTCGACGCCGAACTCGAAGCGCTGGCTGGACCGCATACAGCCGCGATAAGCGTCGGCAAGATTCGCAGCGCCCAGGAAATTCGCAGGGTCGACCTGCTGCTCGCGCGCCTGGAGGCGGGACAGAAGCTCAAGTTCCGCATCGGCATCGTGGCATGGATCGAGACCGCAGCCGCGCTGGCCAGCGTCACAGAAATCTGCCGGGCGTCGGACCGGATCCGCTGGGTCGCCTTTGGGGCCGAAGACCTGACCGCCGACATGGGCGTGCCCCGCGACGCCGGCGGCCTCGAGCTACCGCTCCTGCAGCACGCTCGGGCGACGGTCGCGATTGCGGCCCGGGCGATCGGCGCGATCGCGGCCGACACCCCCTTCGTACGCTTCAAGGACTCCGACGGGCTGATTGAGGAGTGCCGCCGTTCCAGGCACCTCGGCTTCAAGGCCAAGTTTGCGATTCACCCGTCCCAGGTCGAGGCGATCAATCGCGTCTTTGGTCCGACCGATGCCGAACTGGCCCACGCGCGCAGGGTCATCGCGGCATGGGAGAGCGCGGCAAGCGAGGGGCGAGGCGCAATTTCCCTCGATGGCGAGATGGTCGACGTCCCGGTCGTAAGCCGGGCACGCGCTATCCTCGCTGAAGCGGACCCCGAACCGGGACGATCCTGACCCGACACGACGCCTTTTTTTCGTGGGGTGATGATGAGCGTTATCGACGAGTTGCTGAGTTACAACGAGCGGTATGCCGAGAGCTACCGCAACGCAGGCCTCACGGCGCGGCCCAAAAGGGGAGTCGCGGTGGTCGCGTGCAAGGACGCACGCATCATCATCGCGAAGGCCTTCGGGCTCGCCGAGGGTGACGGCCACGTGATCCGGAACGCCGGAGCCGTTATCACAGACGATATCGTTCGCTCCCTCGTCATCTCGCAACACATACTGGGAACGAAGGAGATCATGGTCGTGGCCCACACCCGCTGCGGGATGATGACCTTCACCGATGACGACCTGCGTGAGAGGGTCCGTAGCTCGAGCGGTTCCGACTTGGCATTCCCGATCGGCACCTTCACCGACCTCGAAAAGCACGTCAGCACAGGCGTTCGAAAGCTCCGGGCCTGCGAGTTGCTGCTCCACCGCGATTCGATACGGGGATTCGTCTACGACGTGGACACGGGCCGGGCCCGGGAGATTCACGTCTCGTAATTCAAACCCACGTTGGCGCCCGCCGATCCTGAATGACGAATCAAGCTCACGAGCCCTGGCTGGGTCCTGCGGAGTCCCCCTGCGACGCTCGCCTGAGCCGATCCATTACGGCCGAACCCAGCCCTCGTTCGTCGACCGTCTCAGCAACGATCACTTCGCAGTTCAGGTCGTCCATTTCGCGCAACGCCGCAAACAACTCGCGGGCGTAGCCAGCGGGGTCGGCCGACATCATGCGCACACTGAGTCCGGCCCGTCCGCCAGGAACCGGGTGCACTGCCATCACTCCGACCCTTCTGCCGTCGCTCAGATGCCTGGCGACCTCCCTCGCTACCTCGCCAGGGCCCGCCAGGATCACGCGCGCCTTCGGCGCATAGTGTCGGTACCGGGTGCCCGGCGAGCGGTTCGCCGCCTCCGGCGCCTGCTCCAGGGTGCGAATATCACCGATCACGGCCTCGATCGACGACCTTGACAGGCCTCCAGGCCTGAGGAGCACCGGCGGATCCCCGGTGAGGTCGATCACCGAGGACTCGACGCCGACCGTGCACGGGCCGCCGTCAAGGATCATGTCGATCCGGCCATCCAGGTCCTCGAGCACGTGCCTGGCATTTGTCGGGCTTGGACGCCCCGACCGGTTGGCGGATGGGGCGGCGACCGGCGTCCCGGAGGCGCGGATAAGGGCGGTCGCGACCGGGTGGGCCGGCACGCGCACCGCGACCGTGGCGAGACCCCCGCTTGTAACCCGGGGAACCCCAGGCGATGCCACCAACACCATCGTCAATGGACCGGGCCAGAAGGAGGCCCCCAGCTTCCGTGCCTTCTCGGGCACGGCGCGCGCCGCGATCTCGAGGTCGTCGGTCCCCGCGATGTGGACGATCAGTGGGTTGTCCGACGGCCGGCCTTTTGCGCGGAAGACCCCGGCCACGGCAGCCGGGTCGAATGCATTGGCTCCCAGGCCATAGACTGTCTCGGTCGGGAACGCGACGAGCCCACCTTCCCGAATGATCCGAGCAGCACACGCGATGACTTCGGGGTCGGGCCGGGCCGGGTCAACCGACACGTACTGCGTCACTGGCCTGATCCCACTTCACCGATCACCGGGCGGATGCCTCAGACGGCGCGCGCATCCCTGACCCCATGTTGCCGGTAGAGCTATCCAGCGTGTCCTGGCTGCGGGCGGCGACGCGGTAGCGGTAGGACTCATGGCACAGATATGAGCCGTCGCGGATCACCTCCGAACCGCCGGTCGGGCGCCCTTCTGGACCGGACCTGGAGCCGTCGATGTGGAATGCGGTGCTGGACCAATCGCCGCACCATCCCCAGACGTTGCCCGAAGTGCTGTAGAGCACGTACCCGTTGGGTTGGCAGGCACCCACAGGCGCGGTAGCCGCATTTCCGTCTTCGACCGTGTTCCGGGCCGGGAAGGTCCCCTGCCAGATGTTGCAGCGGTCTTCGCCTTCAGGCGCAAGCTCATCGCCCCGCGGCAGCACGGCCTGCGGTCAGTAATTGATTTCTCATTCGGCCATCTTTCACGTGGTCTCGCTCATGTGCAAACTTATTTGCAGGAAGTTCGGATTTTTCGCTATTGTAGTCGGCCTCCGCACGACTAATCCCGCAGACCAGACGCGGTTACTTTCCATAAGCTGAAATCTTGACCGAAAGCCCCCATGTCATATCTCCCGTTTGAATCCGCCGCTATCGGTATTGTTTCGATCAGTGACCGCGCTTCTGGCGGCGTGTATGAAGACAAGGGTCTGCCCGCGCTGAAAGAATGGCTGACGGCGGCCTTGCATAACCCAGTGACCTTTGTTGAACGCTTGATTCCCGATGAGCAGGCTCAGATTGAGGCTACCTTGATCGAGCTGGCCGCGCAGTGTTGCCTGGTCTTGACCACCGGCGGGACCGGCCCCGCCCCGCGCGATGTGACCCCGGAAGCGACCCTGGCCGTGGCCGACAAGGTGTTGCCTGGCTTTGGCGAGGCCATGCGCGCGGTGTCGCTGAAATATGTTCCTACGGCGATTCTGTCGCGCCAGGTGGGCGTTGTACGCGGCGCTTGTTTGATTCTTAATCTGCCGGGTCAACCGAAAGCCATCAAAGAGACGCTGGATGGCGTGTTCGCGGCGGTCCCATACGGCGTTGACCTTATCGGCGGGCCGTATCTGGAGACGCGGGCGGAAGTTGTGCAGGCCTTTCGGCCCAAGTCAGCGCAGCGGCGACCGGTCTAAATGCCGGGCTTTAGACGCTCGGGGTGGCTGCGGCTGGCACCGTTTTAACACCTGGTCCTGTAGCGGTCGGCAAGACTGGAAACGGTGACATACCTGCTGCGGGTGCTGGAGGAATGGACTAGACGGCCCTCATCCTCCGGGATCTCACGGTCAGTTCGATATCCAACTGTCGGTACCGGGCGACGTGAGCGGGGTCGCCGGCCAGGTTCGTCTGCTCCAGCCGGTCGGTCTTCAGGTCGAACAGTAAGACCTCGCCAGTCGCGTACTTTGCGAGCTTCCGGCGTCCGTCGAATGCCATCGCGCCATCGGTCAGCATCCCGAAGATCCACCTGCGGGGCGGTTCGTCGGTCCGGTTAAGCCTCCGGCGCGTCCGCGCGTCCGTGTACGCGGGGATCGCCGAACCGGTCGACTTGAGGATCTTCGCCGTCACGTCCCGGAGCTCAACGAGGCCGCCGTTGACGGTCGCCCTGGTACCCCCGGCGGCGACACGATCAGCGGGATTCGCATGCAGGTCCCGTAGAAAGACACCTTGCCGCTCATGTCGTGGCCGCCGGGGTGGTCGGCGTGGTCGGTGGCGAACACGATCAACGTGTTTTCCCGGACGCACTTGTTGCGTAGCGATGACAGGATTTCACCGACCTCGTGGTCGGTCTGCTTGACCAGCCCGGCCTGGTGGGCGCGGACCATCTTCTTCTGCGCCTCCCTGAACTCGGTGTAGCCGGCGCCATTCCACGGGCGCCGGTTGTTGTCCACGCTTGCTCTGCCCAGCTTCGGCTTCGCCCCGCCGCCGGGAATCGAGTCGGGCATCGAGGC
>VGZT01000063.1 GCA_016872495.1 SAR202 cluster bacterium | reverse complement strand
GCGACGTAAGAGAGACGCCGCGGCCGCGTGGTGTGCCCGCAGTCGCAGCGAATGGCCCGTACGGGGCGCTGACGCAGGGAGAGCTGGCCGCAGGCGTCGCACGTCGCCGCCCAGCGGGCCCTGGCCGCCCATTCGCGCACCGGGAGACTCACGTAGCGAAGCGGCGCCACTCCCAGTTCGCGGCAGATCGCCTGGAACTCACGGCCATGGGCACGCGCCTTCGGGTGCCGCTGGTGGGTGATTGCATGCGCCAGCTCGTGAAGCAGGATGTCCTTCTGCTCACGAGGCTTCCCGAGCGCTAGCAATCGGCTGCTCAGGGTTACCTGGCGCGTCGTCGGCGTGTACGAGCCGAACGTACGGGTCATGCGGCCCGACACCCTGATCTTCGGCAGGTCGATCCCGGGGGCGTGCCGGCTCAGCACGTCATCGGCCAACTCTCCAAGTCCATTCAAAGTAACGCGGTACATCTTTAGTCTATCCGGCGCTCTAAACGATTGCGTCTTTTGTATATATTTTGTCAATTTCTTATCGAGCTCCCGAATCGTCCAGGATCGTAATTTCGAATATTTATAGGCGGATCCAGCCCGAGCGCGAGGTGGGCCGCAATGCGTCCCATCCCCGGACCAAGCATGATGCCATTACGCCCGGCCCCTGTGGCAATAACTACTCCACCAATTTCCGGCGCGTTTCCAATTACGGGTTCGCCATCCGAAGATACCGGGCGCAGACAGGCGGTCTGCCTGACAAGCTCTGCGTCGACGAGAAACGGAAATGCGTCGGTCGCAGATGACATGATTTCGTCGCGCGCCGACGCGGTCGGAGTCTCATCAAAACCCGCGCGCTCTTCGGTTGTCCCGGCCCAGACCAGACCGTCCGGCTTGGTCGTCGCGTAGTCGCTCCCCCACCAGTAGGAGTACTCCAGCGGCCTGCCCGGCGCACGCAATCGAAGGATCTGCCCCTTGAGCGGCGAGATCGGCAACCGGAGCCCCAGCCAGTCGCCGGCAGCGCCCGACCAGGGACCGGCAGCCACCACCACCGCGGCCGCCGGGATCACCTCCCGGCCGACGATCACCGCCCGCAGGCGGCCAGCCTCGATCCTGAGGCCCGTGACCACGCCGTGCCGCAGCATGGCGCCGTGCTTCTGCGCGGCCTGCCCGAGGGCGAGCGTCAATTTGTACGGCTCAACCTCTGCCGAGATATCCGCGTACAGGCCGCCCGCCAGCGACTCCGAAAGCCTGGAATCGATCGACTGCAACGCCTCGACGTCCTCGAGCCAGCGCACGTCGCCGCGATGGTTCGCGCGCAGCCAGTCGTAGGTGGGTCGCAGGTCTGAGAGGTCCCGGCGATTCCGCGCCAGCATCACACTGGCCTTGCGCCGGTACTGGACGTCGACCCCGGTTGCCTCGCGCAGTTCGCCGGCCAGCCGGGCATGCAGCTGCGATGAGAGCTCCGAGAGCGACGAGGGCGTCGAACGCTCGCCGGCATCGTGGGCCGGAATCAGCCCGCCGTACGCGAAGCCCGAAGCGTGGCTGCCGATCGAGTCGCGCTCGACGACGGTGACCCGCGCGCCGGACTGCGCCATGAAGTAGGCCGCCGAGGCGCCCACGATCCCCGCGCCTACTACGACAACGTCAGTTACGGCGTTCAAACTCGCAGCCAGCCGGGGCCAATCGACAATGGAGATAAGCCTGTGGCCGGTTCACGATGCTGGCCCGACGCGTGGAATAGCAGGTTTGAGGCCTCCAGCTTTGCCGATTGGCCGTGGGTGGAGGCTACCGCGCGAATGGAGAGTAGGCCGACGGGTCGCGCCGTCGCACCTTGCGCGCCGACTCCGACTCCTGGGCCGCCCTGGCGACATCACGCGCGATCCGGCGGGGCACCGAGCGGTCGAAAACGCTCGGGACGATGAAGTCCTCGCTGATCTGCGATTCCGGGATCGTGTCCGCAATCGCCATGGCGGCCGCCAGCTTCATATCGTCGTTGATCGTCCTGGCCCGGGCGTCGAGAACGCCCCTGAACAACCCCGGGAAGCACAGCGCATTGTTGATCTGGTTCGGGTAGTCGGAGCGCCCGGTCGCCATGATCCGGACATTCGCAGGGATCTCTTCCGGGAAGATCTCCGGGGTCGGGTTGGCGAGCGCGAAGACGATGGCGTCGCTGTTCATCTGGGCGACGTCCTCGGCCGTGACCAGCCCGGGGCCGGCGAGGCCAAGGAAGAAATCGGCCCCCTTCAGCGATTGCCGCAACGACCCCTTCACATTCTTCGGGTTCGTGTGCTCGGAGAACCATTTCTTGGCAACGTTGTCGCCGTAGTCGCGGTCCCTGCTCAACGCGCCCTGGCGGTCGAAGCCGATGATGTTCTTGACCCCGAAGTTCATCAGGATCTTCGAGCACGACATGCCGGCCGCGCCCACGCCCACCACGACGACCTTCAAGTCCTTGGGGTTTTTCTTGACGATCTTGAGGGCATTTACGAGTCCGGCGAGCACGACCACCGCGGTCCCATGCTGGTCGTCGTGAAAGACCGGGATGTCCAGCTCAGCCTTGAGCCGGTCCTCGATCTCGAAGCAGCGCGGCGCGCTGATGTCCTCGAGGTTGATCCCGCCGAAGCTCGGCGCAATCGCCTTCACGATCCTCACGATCTCATCTGGGTCCTTGGTATCCAGGCAGATTGGCCAGGCGTCGACTCCGCCGAACTCCTTGAAGAGGAGGCACTTGCCTTCCATGACCGGCATCGCCGCGGCCGGTCCGATGTCGCCGAGTCCCAGCACCGCGGTGCCGTCGGAGACGACCGCGATCGCGTGGCTCTTCACGGTCAGCGACCACACGGCTTCCGGGCGCTCGTGAATCGCCATGCAGACACGACCAACACCGGGCGTGTAGGCCATCGAAAGGTCGTGGCGGGTCTGCACGGGGACCTTGCTGCGCATCTCGATCTTGCCGCCGAGGTGAAGCAGGAAGGTCGGGTCGGAGACGTGCACGACCTTGACGCCTTGAACCGCTTCGACGGCCTCGATGATCCGCTTGCCGTGGTCAACGTTCGTGGCGTTCACCGTGAGGTCGCGGACCATCTTCCCGTGCGCAACTTCGACCACGTCGACGGCGCTGATATCACCCTTGACCTCGCCGATCGCAGACGTGATCTTGCCGAGCATCCCGGGAATGTTGTCGTACCCCGCCCTTATGGTGAGGCTGTAGGCTACGCCAGGGCGCGTACCCGGCATCTGGACGACCTCCAACGGTTATCTGAATGAGGCGGAATTGGGGTCCGGCCATATTACACCGGGCCTTACTTGGCACATCACCTCCCTGGTTTCATACTAGGCAGGCAGCGACGTCGCGGGCCCTCGGTTCGCGCCTCGGTTCAGGAGTACGGGAGAGCAGATGCAGGAAGGCCAGCCAAGCCCGGCGCTCAAGGGCAAGTTCATTACCGCCCGAATCGTCCGCAGGGTCGACCTGACCGAAGACCTGTGGCGAGTCTGGCTGCAGCCCAGCGAGCCTTTCGCCTTTAAGGCGGGTCAGTACTGCACGATCGGCACCGCCGGGCTCGAACGCCCGTATTCGATCGCGTCGCCCCCTTCGGAGCCGCAGATCGAACTCTTCATCGAGCACATCCCGCCACCTGTGGGCCAGCTCACGCCGCACCTGTTCAAGCTCAAGAACGGCGACCAGGTCAGCATGCGGCCGCGCGCCAAGGGCCTTTTCGTATTCCAGCCCAAGTACCGGCACCACATCATGGTGGCCACGGTGACCGGGGTCGCCCCTTACATCGCGATACTGCGCGAGCAGCTTGCAGCGCCGCGTAATGGCGACCGTTTCCACGTCCTCGAAGGGGCCAGTTACCAGGACGAATTCGGCTACGACAAAGAGCTGAAGGCGATGTCGATGGCCAGCAACGGGAAGGTCACGTTCTTCCCTTCGGTGAGCAGGCCGCAGGATCCCCGCAACCACGGGTGGCAAGGCGCCACCGGCCGCATCAATACGCTGGTCGAGGACTATCTCAAGCGCGTTGCGCCGCCGCCTGCCGACACCTGCGTATATCTGTGCGGACATCCGCTGATGATCGAGGACGTAAAGCGCCGGCTCGAAGGTACGGACTACCACGTCGAAGAAGAGCGCTTCTGGAAATAAGAGAAAGCTAGCTAGGAGATGAGCATGACTACAGCGAAGCCGAAGGTCGGGTTTGTCGGACTCGGGATCATGGGCAAGCCGATGGCCCGCAACCTCGTCAAGGCCGGGTACTCCGTGACCGTCTTCGACCTGGTCGGAAGCGCGGTCGAAGAACTGGTGACCGATGGCGCCGCCGCCGGCGCGTCGGCTGCCGACGTGGCCAAGAAGAGCGAGGTCACCATCCTGATGGTGCAGAACTCGCCGCAATCCGAGGCGGTCCTGCTTGGCCAGCACGGGATCCTGGAGGGCGCCGCGCGCGGCCACCTGGTGGTCGACATGAGCTCGATCGCTCCGCTCGTCTCGCAGAAGCTCGGCAAGGCATGCGCGGCCAAGGGCGTCGACTTCCTGGACGCCCCGGTTTCCGGAGGCGAGCCCAAGGCCGTCGACGGCACTCTGGCAATCATGGTGGGCGGAAAACAGAAGGACTTTGACCGCGCCAGGCCACTGTTCGACAAGCTGGGCGCGAGCGCGGTGCTCTGTGGCGAGCACGGCGCCGGCAACGTCACCAAGCTGGCCAACCAGATCGTCGTCGCGGCCAACATCTACGCCGTGGCCGAGGCCCTGGTGCTGGCGCAGAAGGCCGGCCTGAACCCGGAGACGGTGTTCAAGGCCATCCGCGGCGGACTGGCCGGTTCTACCGTCATGGAAGCCAAAGCGCCCATGATGTTCAACCGGAACTTCAAGCCCGGCTTCCGCATCGAATTGCACTTCAAGGACCTCAACAACGTGATGGAGACGGCGCGCGACTACCAGATCCCGCTGCCGATGAGCGCCTACCTGCAACAGGTCACCGCCGCCCTGGTCAACAGCGGGAAAGGCAAGCTTGACCACTCCGGGTTGCTGCAGTTCGCCGAGCAGATCTCGGGCGTGGAAGTGAAGAAACCTTAACGACCGTTGCCTGGCGCCCGGCATCGGGTCCGATCCGAAACGCCTGATCCCGGGCCCGAGAAACCAGCCTGACGATCCTGTTCCTGGAGGCCCACATGGACGCCGAAGCACGTGACCTGCTCGCCGAAATTGAACGGATACACGAAGCGGCCAAGAAGGCCGTGCGGAAGGCGGGCGACGCCGGGGTCAAATGGACGCCAGCGGTCCCGGACGCGAACTCGATCGCCGTGATCGTGACGCACATGTGCGGCAGCGAGGCACAGTGGGTGCACAAATACATCGGCGGAAGAAACGTCGAAAGGAACCGCGACTCCGAGTTCAAGACCCCGATCAATACCGCAAAGGGGTTGGTGGAGGCGCTCGACAAGGCCGGCGCCGCGACTCGCCAGGCACTCGAGAAGGAAACCTCCGCGACGTTGAATCGGGCCGTTACCTCGCACAACCCCGCCATCGCGAAAAACGCGCGCGACTGCGTCCTGCACTCCCTGTCCCACCAGGCAACACACATCGGGCACCTCGAGATGACCCTGCAGTTGTGGGAGAACCGGACGCACTGACGGTGCGATTCCCGAGGCGCAGAACGCACCGTTCGGGACAGGATGCAATCTCGGGACGGCTCGAAGTCGAGCCGGACCAGTCCGACCGTTTCCACGACTCGAAATCCATCGAGGCGAGGTGATCAACCTGCCCGCCCACGGCACGGCGGTGGTTTCCCCATGCGTTCCAGGCGATTTCGTGGCGCACGGACATGCCCGTTGCCAGCCAGGAACGTCCGCGAGAACCGCGAACAGGAAATCAGCGAGCTGGTTGATCGCATCGGAATGGCCGTCAACTCCGAGCTCGATCTGAAGCGCATCTTCCAGGGCATCGCCAGGGCGGTGGGCATCGTTGCTCGAGATCGATCGTTTCGTGATCTCCAGCCAGGGTTCCGACGGCAGGTTCGTCATCGAACAGGTGACCGGGATCCCGGTCCCGTGGCACGAGGTCGGCGCCATCCCAGACCTTGCGGAAGCCACGAGCGAGTTGGCGGCGGAGGACCTCCGTTCTGCCCTGCTCACGCCGGTGGGGGCTCCCGGAAACCCGATTGCAGTGCCGGGGGCGCTTGGCCGCAAGCCGGCCGCCTTCACCCGACAGGAGGTCAAGGTGCCCCGCCGGGTCGCCGAAACCGTGGCGCATGCCATCCCCTACGCCCGGCTCTACGCGCGCCACCGCCGTCTCGCAAGCGAGGCCCGCCTGCTGGCCAGTACCTCGCGGGCGGCCACCGCCGGCCTCGATATCCGTGCGCTGGCGCAGCGCTGCCTGACCATGGTCCGGGACCGCACCCCGTTCGATCGCGCCACACTCCGGGAGGTCGTTCCGGAAGGCGTGTGGCTTCGAGTACGCCCAGGGCTACTTCCCCGGGCGGCCCCTCGAGTTTCCCGCCGCGCCCTGATCAGCCGGTCGGGCCACCGCCCTCGCCGGATTT
>VGZT01000062.1 GCA_016872495.1 SAR202 cluster bacterium | reverse complement strand
CCAAGAGGGGGGCGTTCTTCGACTCCACCGCCGATCGCGTCAGTGAAGGCGCCGTTCTGCTCGGGTTCCTGGTCTATTTCGTTCAGCCGGCGACCGCCAATGGCACCGCGGCCATCCTTGCTTTTGTGGCCTTCGCGGGCTCAGTCATGGTGTCCTATGTGCGTGCGCGGGCAGAAGGGCTGGCGCTCGGAGGCAACTCAAAGTTCGAGGGCTTCTTCACACGCACCGAGCGTGTCCTGATCGCGATCGCCGGCCTGGCTATCGGCCAGCCCCTGATCGTGTTGTGGGTGCTGGCAATCGGGACACCGCTAAGCGCCCTGCAGCGGTTCTGGTCCGTGTGGCGATCCGCCCGGGACTGACCTGTAACCTGTCCCTCAAACCATGAACTACCGAAGGTTCGTAGTAACTGCCGTGACTGTCCCGATTCGCTCACTCCTGCTGGCCATCGCGCTCGCGAGCGTCCTGTTCCTGGTCCCGGCGAACCTGGTGAGCGCCGATTCCGGCCTGGAGGTCCTGCGGGCGGACGCGATCAGCGAGTTCCCTGATGGCCTGAGGTTCGTGTTCGAGGCCCGGTCGACCAGGGAAGTCGACGACGTAAGGGTCCGATTTGCGGTCGCGGGGCAGAGTACGACCCAGTACAACTACCTTGCGCTCGAGCCCGGAGACGTGATCAAGGGGGAGTACTTCTACCGCACTGGCCAGCGCGACCGCTATGTCCCGCCCGGCGCCGAGTTCACGTTCTTCTATGAAGTGGACTTCAAGGACGGCACGAACGAATCTACCGAGCCCAGGTCGTTCCTCTTCCAGGACAGCCGCTACACCTGGTCAGAGCTGACGAAGGGACCAATCACCGTCTACTACCACGGGCCCGTTCAGAAGCGGGCCCAACTTGTCGCCGACATCGCGCTGGCAACGTTCGAGAACATGGGTCCGGTCACAGGCGCCGACACCAGGGCCCCGATGCGGATCGTGATCTACAACAACAATGCAGAGATGATTGGAGCCGTTTCGATTCGCAGCCTGACCTCGGCGCGGCAACTCATCACCGAAGGTCAGGCGTTCGCGCAGCACAACCTGGTCATTGCGCAGGCAGGCGCGGATCGCGCCGCGGGCGTCATCTCGCACGAGGTCACCCACATCCTCGTCGGAAGGGCGACCCAGAACGCCGTTGGGGGCGTTCCGGTCTGGCTCAACGAAGGCCTGGCGGAGTACGGCAACCTTGACCCGGGCCTGTCCTACGTCCGCTACCTTGAATGGGCGATCGACACCGACCGAGTGGTTCCTATCGTGTACCTCGACAACTTCCCGGCCGATCCTAACTTGACGATCGTTGCCTACGGCGAGGCCCGCAGCATCGTCGAATTCATGGTCACGACATGGGGCGAGGCGAAGATCGCGGCCCTCCTGGCGAAGTTCAATTCCGGTGTCCCGTTCCGGCAGGCATTGCTCGATGTCTACGGTTTCGACACCCAGGAGCTGGACAGCCGCTGGCGAAAGTCCGTCGGGGCGAAGCCGTTCGAACCAGCACCGGCCGCCACGCCCACGCCGGTGCCTGCTGCCACGCCGGAACCCCGTCCCACGCCCGAGCCGCCCGGGGTACCACAGCCCACGGCGACGGCCACGCCGGCCCCGTCCGGTGGAGGCTGCACGGCCAGCGCGCGCGGTGGCCGTGCCGAGGCTTCGGCCTTTGCGATCTTCGCCATCCCGGTCGCCCTCGCGGGTATCGGCATCGCGCGCCGCCGCCCCTGACCTGTCCCCGTGGGCGCCGTCCCCTGTAACCGTAATTTCACGCCCGCGTAACAAGTTCGAAACACGCGTCTCTTAGCCTCGTCCCGTAACAAAACTGTCGGGAAGCGGGGAGTAGTCATGCCTGAAATAGACGCCGGAGCAACCGCCTGGGTGCTCGCCTCAAGTGCGTTGGTGCTGTTCATGACGCCGGGTCTTGCGTTCTTCTATGGCGGCCTGGTGCGCGGTAAGAACGTCTTGAGCACGATCATGTACAGCTTCATCGCGATGGCCGTTGTAAGCGTTGTGTGGATCCTGTGGGGCTACTCACTGGCGTTTGGTCCCGGGTCCAAATTCATCGGCAATCTCGATTTCCTGGGCTTCACCGGGGTCGATTCGGGCGGGACGTTCGAAGTCGCTGGGGTCAGCGCGCCGATCCCGCACGCGCTGTTTGCGACGTTCCAACTGATGTTCGCCATCATCACGCCGGCCCTGATCACCGGCGCCTTTGCCGAGCGCTTCAAGTTCAGCACCTACCTGATCTTCCTGGTGCTCTGGATTACGTTCGTCTACGCGCCGATCGCCCACTGGGTGTGGTCGGGCAACGGCTGGCTCTTCGGACTGGGTGCGCTCGACTTCGCCGGCGGCACCGTCGTTCACATCAACGCCGGAATGGCGGCCATCGCCGCAGCCTGGCTGGTTGGGCGCCGCCGAAACGTCGAGCACGTCGTGGTACCGCACAACGTGCCGTTCGTGATTCTTGGCGCCGGGATCCTCTGGTTCGGCTGGTTCGGATTCAATGCCGGGAGCGCTCTGAACGCGAACGCCTCGGCGGTCAACGCGTTCCTCGTAACCAACACCGCAGCGGCGATGGCAGCACTGACCTGGACCCTGCTCTCCTGGTGGCAGTCCAAGAAACCCAGCGCCGTCGGCGCCGCGTCAGGCGCAGTTGCCGGGCTGGTCGCCATCACGCCCGCCGCCGGATTCGTCGGGCCGATGGGTGCGCTCGCCATCGGACTGGGCGCGGGGTCACTCTGCTACTTCGCCGTCCGGTACCGGTCGAGGCTCAAGATCGACGATGCGCTGGACGTATTTGCGATCCACGGCGTGGGCGGAATGTGGGGAGCCATCGCAACCGGCATCTTTGCGGCGGCGGCTTTCGGAGGGTTCGACGGCCTGATCAACGGTAACGGCAAGCAGGTCGTAACTCAGCTGATCGGCGTCGGCGCCACCATGGGCTATTCCTTCATCGTTTCGTTCATAATCTTGAAAGTGCTGGACCTCATTCCAGGGCTTGGCCTGCGGGTCAGCGACAAGGACGAGGATTCCGGCCTGGACACCGCGCTCCACGGGGAGCAGGGCTACACCAACAACTAGCGCGGATTTGCTGCCGACGCTATCCGTCTGACACTCGGGCGGGCCAACCCCGCCCGACCGTCCGCATTACGGCGCACGCCGAAGGTGAGGGATCCGAATGAAGAAGATCGAGGCGATAGTGAGGCCAGAGCGAGTCCAGCCAGTTGTCGAAGCGCTGGAGGCGATAGGCATTCTCGGACTAAACGTAACCCAGGTCACAGGGCGGGGGCGCCAGAAGGGCGTTACCGTTCACACCGGCCGAGGGGTAGAGACCACCCAGGTCAATATGCTTCCGAAAGCCAGGGTCGAAGTCGTTGTGGCCGACGCCGACGTCGACAAGGTCATCGCAGCCGTGATCCGTGCCGCGCGCACCAACTCAAAGGGCGCCGTGGGCGACGGCAAGATCTTCGTCAGCCCGGTGAACGACGCGGTACGGGTCAGCACCGGAGAGCGTGGCGATTCGGCAATCTGACCGGGCATAGCCGGTGCGCCAGGGGCCCGGTGAAGCCGCCGACAAACCCCGGGTCCCCGGGGCCACCCGGCCGCCGTTCTCCTGGCCGCATACGGACCCTGGGCCCCGACTTTCCTTCCGACCTGCGGTATCATTCAAACGAGGCCACCTTCTGCTGGGCCCGGCCCCCTTGCCGGGGGGCCGGCACCGAACGAGGGCGGTGCAGGCGCAGGAGCGTAGCTCAGTTGGTAGAGCAGCGGTCTCCAAAACCGCAGGCCGGGGGTTCGAATCCTCTCGCTCCTGCCAGTTCTCAGGCCTCCGCCCCTCGTGGGCGAGGTTTCGATCGTTCCCTCATGCCGAGGTGTTGAAATGGTAGACAAGCAGCGTTGAGGGCGCTGTGCCCGCAAGGGCGTGCGAGTTCGAGTCTCGCCCTCGGCACCACACTGACGATCCATGGACCGGTGACACGAGGGCGTCGAACGAACGCCCGACATGACCTTCAGGCGACGTAGCCAAGTGGTCTAAGGCAGGGGTCTGCAAAACCCCGATTCGGCGGTTCGAATCCGCCCGTCGCCTCCAATCCTTCGCCCGACCGTGTCTGTGCCGGCCACCTCGAGCCGCCGGCGTCCCCCACTTTCCATTGCCGCTCCGAATCGATCGGCGCAGGTTCTCGTTTTGTCGGCCGAAGCAGGAACCTATAACCTAGAACCCGGCTGCCGAGGTGGCGAAACAGGCATACGCGGCGGACTTAAAATCCGCTTCCCCTTCAAAAGGGAGTGTGGGTTCGATTCCCTCCCTCGGCACCAGCTACTCAATGGCTTTGGCGGAAGCGCCGCATTTTCCCGTCGGCTCCCGCCCTGAAGAACCCGAAAGATGGCCTCCCAGATAGCCACGAGCCGAAGGTGACGCCTCACGCGCCGTCCCCGCCGAGGATCGAGGCTATCTTGTCCGAGGCCTCCTGCTCGCCCACTGCGGGGACGTGAGCGGACCGCGGTGCTCCGGGTGCCGGCGCCGATGGCTGTGTCATCAGTGGTGGCATCGCTGCCGGCACCCGGAGCCGGCCTGTGATAGATTCCTCCGCTGGAGCGATGAAGTATGAGTTACCCGGTTGTCGCACCCGCGATCAACGAATACCTTGCGGGGCTCCCGGATCACGCAGTCGTCTGCGAGGTCGGCGGCGGGAGCTCGCGGAGGACGCGCGCCGATTGGGTGATCGACCTCGTGCGGTTCGAGGACCGGGAGTCCATCAAGCCCGAGGACCGTGTGACGGCCGACCGTTGGATCGTGCACGACATTTGCTCCCCTGGTCCATGGCCGGTAGCCAATGACGCGTTCGATTACACGGTCTGTTCGCACGTGCTCGAAGATGTGCGGGATCCGTTCAAGGTGGCCGGCGAGCTGATGAGGATCTCACGCGCCGGTTACCTGCAGATGCCGGGACGGGTCTACGAGTCGGCTCGATCGCCTTACGGCCTTGTGCCCGGCTCGCTGCATCACCGCTGGCTCGTGGAAAAAACAAAGGACGGCGAGCTAATCTTCACGGCGAAGTCCGGCCACCTGGTCGAGTTCGCAAGCCTGCAGGTCCATCGACGCGTGTCCCTGTATCAGGGGCTCATCGAGCTGTATTGGAACCGGGACGCATTGCCGATCCGCGTGAGAGAGGTCACACCGGACGTCGAGGATTTCATTTCGTTCCGGGCGCGGGCCGAGGGCATCCCGGAGGGGCGGGTGCGGCGCCAGTACGAGCGGGAATTCTTGCGGAAACGGGTAGCATTCAAGCTTCTGCGGACCTTGCGACTGCGCTAGAGGATCGAACCGACGGCCGCCGGGGTGTACGACTCCGGCGGCCGTCACGCGTAAGCCGCCTGTCGAGTCGGAAATTCCGATGGAATGTGGAATGATGCGATGGCCTGCTTTCGCTGACCTTTGGAACCCTTTCTTACACCACGAACGTGGACACTAACGCTGAGGGCAAGCGCGTTGACCTCGACACCGCCAAAGTCAAATGTTGCCACAACGCATGCCACTCTCTTGGTCACGTGACCTGCGCATTCAATGTGCGGGACAGATTCGGCCGGACCATCTATTAGCCAACGCCCGCTGCTCTGATCTTGGCTTAGCGCTTCCTCGTTGTGCCCCACACCGTGAGCAAATTGCTAACATCGCTCCGCCAGAAAGGAGGCCGTTCTGAAACCAGTTTTTTCGTGGCGTGCCGAAGCCTCATTAGCCACAATACAGACTCCTTTAATGGGGACTGGAACTGCAATTTGCAGCGGATATCTTCGTAGCCCGCAGCCGCGAAGGCCAAGGCCAGTGAGGAACGGTTGAAATAAAAGAGGTGTTCCGGAGGGTACACCCACATATCGAGACGCCCCTGTATCTTCGCGTGAATAGAGTCATTGTCGCCCGTGACGAGGAGCGTAAACCCGCCTGGATTCAACAACTCTGCCGCGTGGTGCAGGTAGCTGACGGGGTCCGTGAGATGTTCAATAGTTGCCCAGAGTAAAATGGCATCCCAACCGGATTCCCTGAATTGAAGAAAGTCACCGACCCATTGTTTCACGCCCAGCTTTTCGCGAGCCTTCTTGGCCCCTTCCTCACTGACTTCAATCCCGAAGACGTTCTTGCATCCCATATCCATCAACAGCTTTAGCATTGTTCCGTCACCAGCACCTACATCGAGCACGCGCATCTCGATCCTGTGCCGGGCGATGCGATCGAAGCACTGGGCCTGTCTGGAGTAGATGCCCTTGATGATGGATCCTTCTTCCACCCACAATTTGGTGCGTTTCGTGTATAGATCCTCTTAGTAGCGGTGCAGCAGGTCTCGCGGAGGCATGGGCCAAACGAAGCCCACTCTGCATCGTGCACATTCCCAGATTGGCCACCCATAGGTCGCAACTACAAACTGTGTCTCTGGGTGGGAGCAAATGGGGCAGTTGCCAGGGATTACATTTTGCCCAATTTGCGTAAACAAACTCTCTTGAGGGTTATCGTCATTTTTCTCTCTTGCTGGTCCCCAAAATTCAGGTGCTGGCCGAAGACCCTCGGGATGTGTACTGTATCGTTTCAGTCGCAGGTGATTCATCGCACCAAATTCCTTACCTCTACGGCCCCCTGGAGGCAGGTGTTCTCCACCTCTTGCAAATGCTCGTGCAATACCGAATTACAGAGGTCCAGCGCGGCCCTTGCCTGCTTGATCGAGTTGAATCGTTGTGCCACATTTCGATAGGCTCCGTCAACGACACCTGTCGTGGCCGCCAAGGACAACGGCCGGACTTAAAATCCGCTTCCCCTTTAAAAGGGAGTGTGGGTTCGATTCCCTCCCTCGGCACCAGCACAGAATCCAGTCCAGGCCGGTCACCGAGTTCGA
>VGZT01000061.1 GCA_016872495.1 SAR202 cluster bacterium | reverse complement strand
ACCTGAAGGGCAGGGCGCTGCAGCGTCCTGTCTACGAGTTGCCCGGCGGGCACGCGCGCGACGACCTGTTCTGCTACGCGACCGGGGCTGGCGGATTGGCTTCGAACTCCCGCGGGACTGTCATGGTTTGGTTAGGGTCCTGCATCTACCGCCTGGAGCATGTCGAGTGAGGCTGCAATGCAGGGCGCTCACAGGCCCTTGCAGAGGACTATTGAGCGTACGGATCTTATTGCCACTGACCAGTGCCGAGGCGATCAGCTGCGCGTCCACCCACCCGAGGCCTTCCCCGTAGAGGGATCTTGACGCGATCACCGCGCGTACCTCGGCGCACGACGGCGCCGGCGCAATTGGCGGAGAATGCGGGGTGTTGTCGAATCCGGCAACGTGCGCGGCCCGCCCTTCGGATGACGGGCGTCTGCGCTACGCCCTGCGGCAATGACGGAGCGAGACATGAAGTTCGGGCGGTTCTACGAAGAGTTCAAGGTCGGCGACGTTTACGAACACTGGCCAGGGCGCACGATTTCGGAGGCCGACGACACCTGGTTCTCGTTGCTCACGCAGAACCAGAATCCGCTCCATATCGACGCCCACTACACGAAGGAGCACACCAGCCACGGGAAGCCGCTCGTGAATGGCATCCTGATCATGGCGATCGGGGTGGGGCAGAGCGTTCCCGACGTGTCGGGCCGTGCCATTGCCAACCTCGGGTACATGGATGTCGAACACCTTGGCCCGACCTTCCACGGCGACACGATCTACTCGCGCAGTACGGTCGTTTCGCTGCGCGAGACCTCAAAGGGCGACACCGGGATCGTCGAGACCCGGCTGGAGATCAGGAACCAGCGGGAGATCCCGATCATGAGCCTGCGGCGCAAGACGCTGGTGCCGAAGCGCGGCCATCCCACGCTTGGCGAAGGAAAGCTGCCCCAGGACCGGGGCGCCAGGACGTGACCGCCGGTAGCGGGCCCCTGGCCGGGGTCCGCGTGATCGCGCTATCGCAGTTCGGGGCGGGTCCGTACGGGACCATGCTGCTTGCGGACCTGGGCGCCGAGATCATCAAGATCGAAGATCCCGTATCCGGGGGCGACGTCGCGCGCACGGTCCCACCCGGCGCATCCAATGGCGACTCCCTCTACTTCCAGTCGTTCAACCGGGGCAAGAAGTCGGTCGCCCTCGACTTCCGTACCCAGCCGGGGCGTGACGTCCTGCACGACCTGGTGCGGCATGCCGACGCCCTGTTCAACAACCTGCGCGGCGATCTCCCGGCGAAGGTCGGGATCACCTATGAGGCGCTGAAGGCGGTCAACCCGAAGATCGTCACGTGCTCGCTCAGCGGTTTCGGCGCCACTGGCCCACGCGCAAGGGAGCCCGGGTACGACGCCCTGATGCAGGCGCTTGCCGGCTACATGTCACTCACCGGCGAACCGGACGGCCCGCCCGCGAAGGCCGGGGTGTCCATCATCGATTTCGCGGGCGGTTTCGCGGCTGCGCTCGGGCTGGTTGCCGGGGTCCTCGACGCCCGTACAACCGGTCGCGGGCGGGATGTCGACGTCGCGCTGTTCGACACGGCGGTATCGATGCTTTCATACCTGGCGGCGTGGCAGCTCAATTCGAGCTTCGAGGCCAGCCGCCTCCCGGGCTCAGCCCACCAGACGATCGTGCCCGGGCAGAACTTCCAGACCTCCGACGGCTGGATCACGGTCTTCTGCGCCAAGGAAAAGTTCTGGCAGGACCTGGCAGAGGAGATGGACCTGCATGAAATCCTGTCGGACCCACGGTTCAGGACCTTCGGCGACCGGTACCGGAACCGGGAAGCACTGCTCGGTACGCTCCGAGAAAAATTCCAGGCGCGTACGACCGCCGACTGGATGGCGCGGTTGCGTGGCAAGGTGCCGGCGGCGCCTGTCAACGACCTTCCGGCGGCGCTCGCGGAGGAACAGCTCTCGGCGCGTGGAATGGTCCAGGCGGCGTCCCATCCGCGGTTCGGCGCGGTCAGGCAGGTGATGTCGCCGATCCTGACCGAGGGTGCCAACGCGCCGCCGGTGCGAGCGCCACGGCTTGGCGAGCACACCGACGAAGTCCTCCGCGATCTGCTGGGCTACTCCGACGAGCGCATTCGCAGCCTGCGCGTTGCCCGGGTCGTCGCCTGAGCCGTCAGGCGGCGTAGACTGCCGTGCCCCCGTCCCTGCGGGGGTCGTACATCCTTCGTCCACAGGTCCGGCTGCATGCGCTAACCGATCGTCGGCCAGAAGCCGATGCTGCCCGACCTGCCAGTCCCGGCGTGGCAGAAGCTGGCGCTGCCCCGGCCCCCGCCATCAGGCAGCAAGGCGACGGTCCTCGCCAGTTAAGATGTCGCCGCGCAAGGCCATGTCGGAATTCCCTGGAGGCAGAGGATGGCACAGACGATGCGGGCGATTCGGTACCACCAGCACGGCAGCGCCGATGTCCTGAAGCTGGAGGATCTTCCGATTCCTGAGCCCGGGGCGGGCGAGGTGCTGGTCCGCTTGCGTGCTGCCGGGGTCAATCCGGTCGACTGGAAGCAGCGACGGGGCTCGAATCCGAACCTGCCTGCGACGCCCGGGATCGACCTGTCCGGCATCGTCCACAAGGTGGGCACCGGCGTCTCGGCCCCCAGGCAGGGCGAAGAGGTGTGGGGCACCGGCCAGGGCGCCTACGCCGAGTTCGCGCTCGCCCCGGCAGGCAGCGTCGTACCGAAGCCGAAGAAGCTGAGCTTTGAGGAAGCGGCGTCGATCGGGGTCGGCGCCCGTACCGCCTGGGCGGCCCTGTTCGATTCGGCGAAGCTCCAGGCGGGGCAGACCGTGCTCGTCCAGGGCGCGGCTGGCGGCGTCGGCATATGGGTCGTCCAGTTCGCGCGCTGGAAGGGCGCCAACGTCATTGGCACGGCGTCGACGCGCAACATCGAATTCCTGAAGGCGATCGGCGTGCAGAAGCCGGTCGACTACACGAAGACCGCCGTGGAGACCGTAGCGAAGGACGTGGACGTCGTGATCGACACCGTCGGTGGGGCGGTGCAGGACCAGTCGTGGAAGACGCTCAAGAAGGGCGGGATCCTGGTCACGATCGTCGGCTCGCCCAACGAGGAGCTCGCGAAACAACACGGCGTCCGCGCCGCGCGCGTGGGACGGCCCACGAACTCCCACGAGATCTTCAGCGCCGTCAACGAGCTGGTCACGTCCGGCAAGGCCCGCACTGAAGTGTTCCGGACTTTCCGGCTCGAGGAGGCGAAGCAGGCGCACGAACTGAGCGAGACTACGCACGGACGGGGGCACATAGTCCTTAAGGTGGCCGACCGATGAAGATCACCGACCTCACCGTCACCCTTTTCCACTGGAAGCGCCCGCGGCCGAGGGGCCAGCGCCCGTCGGCATTCGATGGCGACCGTCAGATGGGGCTGGTCACGGTACGCACCGACCAGGGCGTGGTGGGCCACTCGTTTCTCGGGGGCCCTCGCCAGGGCGCCGACGAGCTGGTCGGCCCGCTCATCAGGCTCCTCAAGCCAATCGTTGTGGGCCGGAACCCCCTGGATATCGGCGCCATCTGGGCCGACTGCTGGAAGCACAACCGGCTCTACAACGCGCGGGCGATCTGCGCCGTCGACGTGGCGCTCTGGGACATCGCCGGCAAGGTCGCAGGGCTCCCGGTGCACCGGCTGCTCGGGACCACCCGGTACTCCGTGCCGGCGTATGCAAGCTCCTCTTACATCGCGACCCCTGCGGGGTACGCCGAGGAGGCGGTGAGTTTCCTCGAGCAGGGCTGGACCGCCTACAAGACCCATCCGCACGGCGTGCCCGGCGAGGACATCGCGATCGTCACGGCCATGCGCAAGGCGGTCGGGGACCGCATGGTCCTCATGCTGGACTCGATGTGGGCCTACGACTACGAAGGCGCCCTGAAGGTAGGGCGCGCGGCCGAGGAGCTCGATTACCGCTGGTACGAGGACCCGCTCGCGGAAGACGACATCTACAACTACGTGAAGCTGAAGCAGTACCTGCGGATCCCGATTCTTGCGACCGAGTACGCGCCGGGCGGCCTGTACGGCATGAGCGAGTGGATCCGGCAGCGGGCCACCGACATGATCCGGGGCGACGTGGCGGTGAAGGGTGGGATCACGCCGATGGTGAAGATGTGCCACCTGGCCGAGGCGTTCCGCATGAAGTGCGAGATCCACCACGGCGGCAACTCGATCAACAACCTGGCGAACCTGCACGTCACGATGGCGGTGCCCAACTGCGACTTCTTCGAGGTTCTCCTGCCGCACCGGGACAACAAGTTCGCGTTGCTCGAGGAGATCGAGGTGGACGGGAAGGGGCTTGTGCATGCCCCTGAGAAGCCTGGGCTGGGTGCGGAGATCGACTTCGACCTGATCAAGAAGGGGACGATCCAGGTCCTTGGTTGAGGCCGTTGGTACGGGGCGACGGAGGCAACGTGCGGCGAGGGCCTGATTGAGGGGCACGGCATGTGGTCGAGCGCTTGATCCGGATCGGTGCGGTTGCGCTGGTCGTTGGCAGCTCCGTGAAGCCGCTGTATGCCTTGGGGAACGGGGGTGGCAACTTCCTCGGAGTTGGTCTAGCGTGGGTCGGGGCTGATATCTGGCCACTCCAGGGTGCGGTGCCTGGCGCCGTTGCAGTCGCCGGCAGCCTGCTCGCCGTCCGGGAAGAGGGTCCATAGCGAGAGGAAAGGTAATGCCATTCTTTGATGGAGCAAAGCTGAAAAAGAAGCCGCTGGTCGAGGGTGTCACCATACGTCCCATGTGGGGCGACAAGGTGATGATGGTGATCGTCGATATCGCCGACGGCGCCGTCGTGCCGACCCACGACCATCCGCACGAGCAGACCGGCACGGTGCTCCGGGGACGCATGGAGTTGACCATCGGCAGCGAGAAGCGTGTCGTTTCGCAGGGGGAGTTCTACGTGATCCCCGGTGGCGTCAAGCACGCCGCGCGGCCGGTGGGCGGGCCCTGCCAGGCGCTCGACATTTTTGCCCCGCCGCGCGAGGAGTACAAGGCGGACGTCGTAAAGCTGCCTGGCCAGAAGCAGTAGGGTGGTTTGAAAAGACGAGGCCCCGGACTTCCGGGGCCTCTGGTTTTTCCTGGGTCGAAGGGTCGTCTACTACGACCGTTGACTGTGGCGTAAGTGTGCCGGGACTAGCTGCCGAAGCGGACGGCAGAGAGCTGGTCGTTGTACTTCTGGCCCTTGGACTCCCAGAAGATCGTGGCGATCTCGTCGACCGCGGCCACGAGCTTCTTCGCTGACTCGACGTCTACGTTCTGCTTGTTGAATGACGCGAGCTTCGTGGCAGCCCAGACCTTGGCGTGCAGGTCAGGGTACTTCTCAAGGTGCTCCGGCTTGAAGTAGTCGTGCCAGAGGATGTCGATCTCCTTCTTGCAGACTTCGGCGTGGTGCTCTTTCACCGCGACATACCGGGCCATGGTGTTGTTGTACTTGTGCTTGTCGGCATCGGATGCCGTCGCGTCGGCCGGCTTGAGAGCGGTCATGCGCATGGCCATTTTCTGAACGGTTTGTGCCGCGATCTTGGCCGTGATCGGGTCGTAGATACCGCAGGGGATGTCACAGTGGGCGTTGGCGACACCTCGCGGGAAGAGGTGGTCGGCGATTCTCAAGACGCGGTCAAAACCAGACATGGATGATCCTCCCTGAGCGCCTTTGAGCTGCGCTTAGAGCCGGCGCAGCTTCGACTGAGCGTTTGTACCGGGCCAATCTATCACAACTGACAGGCGATTCCGGTGGCCTGCGGGACCCGGCGCGGAGATAAGATCGGCAGCCTGAAACCGAGGGACAGAGTTTGATGCTTGGCCGTCTGCTCGACTACCTGACCGCACGCCGGATGACCATCGCCGGCGAGAGCATGCTGCCGACGCTTGTGCCGGGCGACCGCGCCGTGTTCAGTGTCCGTGCCTACCGCAAGGCCGATCCGGCCCGAGGGGACATCGTTCTCCTGCGGCAACCGAGCGGCGAGGGACGGCTGGACGTGAAGCGGGTTGTGGGGCTTCCCGGGGAGACGGTCGTGGTGGCCGGTGGGGCGGTTTCCATCAATGGCGAGCGGCTCCAGGAGACTTATCTGAACGACTTGGCGGAGGCGCCGGCGCGGACCGAGAGCAGCTGGAGCCTGGGCGCGCACTCCTACATCATCCTGAGCGACAACCGGGATGCGCGGGGCGTCGTCGACTCGCGGACCTACGGCGTCGTGAAGCGTGAGGCGATCGTCGGGAAGTTCCTCCGCACGTTCTGACGGTCGGAGTGTGTCCAACCCTGGGTGCGGGCGCGCTTCCAGACCCGAGTGATGGTGACGTGGCTGTAGCCGAGCTTCTTGGCGAGCCTGCGCGCGGTCCAGTGCGCCAGGGGCTTGTGGGGAGCCTTCTGAGTGGCTGCCAGGATCCTGGCCTCATCATGCGCCGTGATCCCGTGACCGCGCCCGCGCTTCAGAGCGTCCGCCAGCCCGCCGATCCCTCCCTGCTGGTAGCCATTGCGCCATCTCGTCAGCGTGGACGTCGACGTCCTGAATCGTTCGACGAGTTGCGAATACGGGACCCCAGAAGCTGATCGACACCGAAGGCCGCGTTGACCGCTTCACCAAGAAGTTCGGCGCGCAGACGTCCGAGCAGCGGAAGACCGTAGCCAAAGCCGTCAAGGCCAAGGCCGCGAAGAAGTAACGCGGTTACGGCCGCACGGTCTCGACGGTGCACACCGTTGACGACCCGTTCAACCGCAGCGCCTCCGCCCGAAACGCGTCGTTGAAGGCGGGGGTGCCGAAGTTCGCCGGGCAATGGGTCAGGACGGGCGTTGCGTCAGTGCGATTGATCTGCAGCTCTGTTGGCCCGCGCCCATTATTCAGCATGCCCACCGTGCCGATCTGCTGCCCGGCGGCAATGGTCTGCCCCACCGACACTTGCACGTTATTGACGTGACCGTGGGCAATATCAAATCAGCCCCCGAACAGGGGGTTGAAATTCTGAAAACCACTAAGTATGGGTATTTTC
>VGZT01000060.1 GCA_016872495.1 SAR202 cluster bacterium | reverse complement strand
CCGGCCATCACCGGGCCTTTCCCCGGTCTGCACCGGGTGCGAGGAGTCGATCATGAACCCGGACAGACTCCCTCAGGCACTGGGCGACCTCTTGCGGTCCGGTTACGTGCCCGTACCGGTACGCGCCGAGTTACGACGGAATCTCGTGGGCAAGCTCAAGTCGGGGGAGCCACTGTTCCCGGGCATCGTGGGCTACGCAGAGACAGTCGTCCCGGAAGTCGTGCGGGCGATCCTCGCAGGGCAGGACATGATCATCCTGGGTGAACGTGGCCAGGCCAAGTCGCGCCTTTTGCGAGGCCTCTGCTCGCTGCTCGACCCGTATGTCCCGGTGATGCCGGGGTGTGACATCAACGATGATCCGTGCGCGCCGGCCTGCCAGGCCTGCCGTGCCCGCCTCGCCGAAGAAGGCGATGCCACACCGATCAAATGGCTGACGCCCGAGGACCGGTACGGGGAAAAACTGGCCACGCCTGACGTGACCATGGCGGACCTGATCGGAGACATCGACCCGGTCAAGGTGGCAGAGGGCCGCTACCTGTCGGACGCATCCACCATCAACTACGGGATCATCCCGCGCACCAATCGCGGCGTGTTTTGCATCAACGAGCTCCCGGACCTGTCCGAACGTATCCAGGTCGGCCTCTTCAACCTGATGGAGGAGCGCGACATCCAAGTCCGCGGCCATCGTGTGCGCCTGATCCTGGATGTCGTAGTCGTCGCGACCGCCAACCCGGAGGACTACACGAACCGGGGCCGCATCATCACTCCATTGAAGGACCGCTACGGCGCGCAGATCCGCACGCATTACCCCAGGACGACCGACGACGAACTGCGCATCGTCGAACAGGAACGCGTGCGCTTCCCTGAGGACCACCTGAAGGTCGTGGTGCCGGATTACATGTCGGACATTGCCGCCGAGCTGAGCGCGCTCGCCCGGAAGAGCCCGGAAATCAACCAGCGGTCGGGTGTCAGCGTCAGGTTCACCATCGCCAATTACGAGACGCTCTACGCCGCGGCGCTCGCCCGAGGGCTTCAGAACCGGGAGCAGGCGGCCTCGCCCCGGATCACCGACCTGCCGGCCCTGCTGGCTTCCAGCCGGGGCAAGATCGAACTCGAATCGGTCGAGGAGGGCAGTGAAGCCAAGGTCATCGAAGACCTGGCCAAGAAGGCGGTCGCCGCCGTCTACGCCAGGAGAATGCGCGGCGCGCCCCTGGAGGAGCTGCTTTCCGCTTTCGAAGGTGGCCTCACCGTTCGGACCGGGGCGACGCTGCCTTCTTCCGACTACGTGAAGATGCTCAAGACGATCCAACCGCTGCAGCCGGCGGTCCATCACCTTTCGCCAGGGCAGACCCCGGCGGAGCTTGCATCGGCAGTCGAGTTCGTGCTCGAAGGCCTGCATCTTGCTCGACGCCTCAACCGGCAACGCGACGGGGGGTCCTGGACATACGGTTGGGGGGAAGCGAGGGAACCGCAGGCAAACCCGTTGCGCCCGCCGCGTCGCGCCACCCTGGACCAACCCCCGTCGGGGCAGGGCTAGCCGGTTGGTCCAGTTCAGATACTCCCGATGGGACGGCTCCCAGGAGCCTTTCGCGACGGACGACGCCGACCTGCTCGAGCAGCTTTCCGAGGGACTGTTCGAGCATGGCGACCTTGCCCGGGCCCTGCGAGAGCTGCTCCGACGCGGACCGCGCACGCCAACGGGGCAGCGGGCGCCCGGCCTCCAGGACCTCATGGAGAAGCTGCGTCAGCGCCGCAACCAGCAACTCAAGCGTTTCGACCTCGACTCGGTCATGGACGACCTCCGGCAGCGGCTCGAGAAGGTGGTCGAACTCGAGCGCAGGGGCGCAGAACGGAGCGTCGACCAGGCGCAACAGAAACTGGCTGCTACCCCCGAAGCCGAACGTGAGGCGCTGAAGGGCCTGATGGACATGGTCCAGCGGCGGGCCGACGAAACGCGCAGGAAGCTGGACACCCTCCCTCCGGGACTCGGCGGAGCGGTCAAAGAGCTAACTGACCACGACTTCATAGATCCCGAGGCGCAGCGCGAGTTCCGGGAACTGATGGACCTCCTGCGCGAAAAGATGATGCGCAATGTCGTCGAGCAAACCAGGAAGAACCTCCAGAAGATGACGTCGCGAGACTGGCAGGCGATCAGGGACATGCTGAAGGCCCTGAACCAGATGCTTCGGGATCGCCTGAATGGCGTTGAGCCGGACTTCAAAGCGTTCAAGGACAGGTTCGGCTCGATGTTCGGCGACGATCCACCTGAGTCGCTCGACCAGCTCCTTGATCGAATGCAGTCGCAGATGGCCCAGATGCAGTCTCTTTTCAACAGCATGCCGCCGGAGATGCGGCAGCAACTGGCCGACCTCTTGGCGTCTGCGCTGGACCCCGGCACGCTCGAGCAGCTATCGGAGTTGGGCAGCCTCATGGGCCAGCTGAGGCCGCCGGATGACCTGTCACGGGCTTATCCGTTTACCGGTGAGGAATCCCTGACGCTCGACCAGGCCATGCAGCTGATGGACCAGTTGCAGCAGTACGACGGGCTTGAGCGCCAGATCTTCGAGGCCGCCTACACCGGCGATATGGACCGGCTTTCGAGCGCTGAGCTGGAACGGCTGCTCGGGCCGGACGCACGGGAGTCGGCGGACCGGTTGCGGGAGATCGCCCGGAAGCTGGAGGAGGAAGGCTACGCGCGCCGCAATGGAGAACGCTGGGAGCTGACGCCTCGCACGATCCGCAAGCTGGGAGAGAAGGCGCTGGGCGAGGTGTTCGGGAAGCTGGCCCGAGTCCGTCTGGGTGGCCATCGGCTGGCCGAATCCGGGGGTCAGGGTGAGTACACGGGCGAAACCAGGCAGTTCGAGTACGGAGATCCGTTCGAGATCAACCTGAATCGGACCCTGCTGAACTCAGCGGTGCGCTCGGGAGGGGGCGTACCCCTCAAGATGGAAATCGCGGACTTCGAGGTGAACCGGTTGGAGTACATGACTTCGGCCGCCACCGTCCTGCTCCTCGACCAGAGCAGTTCGACCCTTCACTACGGCCGCTGGGCTGCCGCCAAGAAGGTCGCCATGGCGCTGCAGGCGTTGATCCAGGGCCAGTTCCCGCGCGATCGGCTCTACATGATCGGCTTCTCTGACTACGCTGCCGAGATCAATCGACGCGACCTCCCGGCGTCGCTGCCCAACGACATGATCCAGGGCACCAACATGCACCATGCGTTGATGCTCGCCCGCAGGCTCCTGTCGAAGGAGCCCGCAGGTACGCGCCAGATCATCATGATCACCGACGGCGAACCGACCGCCCACCTCGAGGGCGGTTACGCCCACTTCCAGTACCCGCCGAGCCAGCGGACGATCATCGAGACCCTGAAGGAAGTGCAAAAGTGCACGCGCTCAGGGATCGTCATCAACACGTTCATGCTGGCCCGCACGAGCTACCTGACGGCGTTCATCGACTACGTGACGAAGATCAACCGTGGCCGCGCTTTCTACACCGACCCGGCTCGCCTCGGCGACTACGTGCTGGTCGACTACGTTTCCAACCGGCGCAAGCGCGTCGCCTGAGGCCTACTCGGCCGATTTCCCCGAGCCCCTGGGCCACTGCCGTGGGCGATCGGCTTTTAGTACCATCGCCGGCGCAAGCTCAAACCTCGGAGGACAAGTCATGCGTCCAGGCTTCGGCCAGTTCCAGCACGCCACTCCCGAGTACCTGCAGTTCGCGGCGCAGTTTGGCGCAACCGACGTACTGCTCAACCGCCCGATCCTCCCGGGGGGTGAACGCTGGGAACTCCATGATCTGGTCAAGCTCCGGGTCACGGTCGAACAGCACGGGCTCAAGCTGACCGCCATCGAGAACGTGCCCACCCAGTTCTACGACCACATCATGCTTGGCGGCCCGAAGCGCGACCAGCAGGTCGAGAACATGATCTACACGGTGCGGAACATGGCGCGCGCCGGCATCCCGATCTTCGGCTACCACTGGATGCCATCGAGCGTCTGGCGGACGCCCCCCGAGTTAATCCGCGGCGGCGCGGTGGCGACCGCATTCGACTACGCGCTGGCAAAGAAATACCCGCTGACACACGACCGCGCCTACTCCGAGGCGGAGATGTGGAAGCACCTCGAGTACTGGATCAAGATCATCACGCCGATCGCGGAGGAGGAAGGCATCCGGCTCGGCATCCATCCGTGTGACCCTCCCGTGCCGGTCCTCGGAGGAATCCCACAGCTGTTCCGGAGCTTCGAGTCGTACCGGCGCCTGATCGAGATCTATCCGTCCGACGCCAATGCGATCGAGTTCTGCCAGGGAACCTTCTCTGAAATGCAGGACGACATCTACGACCAGATCCGGTACTTCGGCTCGCGCAAGAAGATCCTCTACGTTCATTTCCGGAACGTCTCAGGGCCTGTGCCGAAGTTCCGGGAGGAGTTCATCAACACCGGCTACGTGGACATGTTCAAGGCCATGAACATCTACCACGAGGTCGGATTCGACAGCTTCTTCATCGACGACCACGTCCCGCACACGCACCAGGACACCGCCTGGGGCCATCGCGGCCGCGCCTTCGCCAACGGATACATCCAGGCGATGATCGAGGCGGTCAAGAAGCAAAAGAAGGCTGCAGGAGAGAAGCCGGGGATCGTCAAGAACTGGACGCCCGCCTACCTGCAGAACAAGGGGCGCAGCCCCGCGCGGCCGCGCGGCGCCGGGCGCAAATAGCGGGTCGGCCGGACGTCCCGGAGTCACCGTGAGGACGTCGCCCGTGAATCCTGCCCTGTTCGACTCTTACGTGTTCGTCGACTGGAGTGCCTCCAGTGGGCCTTCCCCGGCAACTCCGTCCGCCGACGCGATCTGGATCGCTGAATGGAGCGACGGCCGCGCCCGGGCCACCTACTGGCGCACGCGCCAGTCGGCCCACGCTCACCTGGAACGGCGGCTGCGGGCGCTGGCGGCGGAGTGTCGCCGGGCCCTGGTCGGTTTCGACTTCCCGTTCGGATATCCGTCCGGGTTCGCAGCTGCGGCATTTCGGCAGGCCGCCGATGTGCCCTGGCGCGCAACCTGGGACAGCCTCACGCTCGGCTTCTCCGATTCGCCCGCGAACCTCAACAACCGGTTCGAGGTCGCGTCGGCGCTCAACCGCAGCTGCCGCGCTACCGGGCCGGGCCCGTTCTGGTGCTGCCCGTCGGCGCTGGCGGATCGCTGGCTAACCGTGAAGAAGGCGGGTACCAGCTTTCCGTTCATGTCAGACGCAGGCTGGATGCTTGCCGAGTACCGCGCCTGCGACCTTCGGGCGCTGGCCGCCGGACTGCGGATCCACACGGTCTGGCAGCTGCTCGGGTCGGGATCGGTCGGCGGCCAGGGCATCGCCGGCATCCCCTACGTGAACCGCCTCCGCCACGCCGATGGCCTCAGGTCGGTCAGCGCAGTGTGGCCCTTCGAGACCGGCTTCAGGTTGAACGCGATCAAGAACGCCTCGATCGTGTTCGCAGAGACCTGGCCGCGTGTGGTCGAAGGGCTGGTCCACCCGGGCGCGAGGCCGCGTGACCGCGCACAGGTACTGGCAATGGCGCGCTGGGCCGCCGATCTCGACCGTAGCGGCGAGCTGGCCGCCCTTCTGGGCAGGCCAGCATCGCTGACTTCGAAAAAGCTGGCGGCCGTGATCGAGGAAGAAGGCTGGATCCTGGGCATCCGGTAGCCCTGACGCCCCAAACCAGGGTCAATCGACTATTAGGCACACCAGGAGCTGGGGGCCTGCAACCGGCTATTCCCCGCCCCGGGACAGCACCGCAAACTGGCCACAAATTCGCTCAATAGTCGATTGCCCCTAGGCGGACCTGCGGGCCGGTGGGGGCTCACCCAGGTCATCGGGCACGCGGCCCGAAAATGCGAATATCGAGAGCACTCCACCGACCGCGGTCACCCCGGCGGCGAGCGTGAACACGAGACGGACCGCGCCCGCCATGGCCTCCCGGCTGTCCCGCAGCACTGCCACGTACAGGTCGGACCCGAGATCTGGATCCTCGGCGAATCGACGCTCCAGCTCCGCCAGTCGCTCGTGGTTGACGATCACTTCCGGATCGGCCAGGTGAGCGCGCGGCGTGCCGGGCTCGAACGTGGGCAGCGCACCCGCGACCTGAATCACGAGTATGGCGCCGAAGATCGCACTGCCGGCCGCTATGCCGAACACGCGCGCGAACTGCAGGTTGGTCGTTACCACTCCGAGGAAGCGTGCAGGCATCGCGTTCTGGACCGGCACCGTGAAGGCCGTGAACCCGAAGGAAACGCAGATGCCCAGCACGAAGGTCAGCACGGTCAGGTGCACCAGACCGGTTTCGAAACCGATCCTGCCCAGCAGGAACAGGGCTGCGGTGCCTCCGATGAGTCCTGATGTTGCGATCGGGCGGGCGCGTCCGGTCCTCGACAGGATCTGGCCCGCGAAGTTCGCGCCGATCGCAACCCCGGTGGTCATCCCTATGAGGGGCAGTGCGGCAACCGTTGCCGTCCGACCCAGGACGCCCTGCACAAAAAGCGGGAGGAAGATGCTGACCACGACGAAGCCGGCGGTTACGGTAATCGAAGCAACCATGCCCAGCCTGAAGATTCGGGC
The DNA here is from genome assembly GCA_016872495.1 of SAR202 cluster bacterium. GTDB lineage: Bacteria > Chloroflexota > Dehalococcoidia > Lucifugimonadales > Lucifugimonadaceae > VGZT01. Next base: position 927 of record VGZT01000060.1, on the reverse strand, counting down.
TCTGAACAAGGGCAACGGGAGCATTGGATCGCGTGCCTTGCGTTCGGCGATCACGAACAGCGCCAGCGCTGCGATTGCGAGCATGAACAGCCCGCTCGTTGGGATCGACGCCCAGCCGAATGCCTCGCCCGACCAGTTGAGGGCGAGCAGCGCAGCCGTGGCCGCGACCCCGAATGTGAATGCGCCTGCCATGTCGAACGAACGCGAGCCCGAGCCCGGGGTAGTGGGCATCCATGCGGCCAGCAACACCAGGGCGATCCCGCCGACCGGCAGGGCGAGGAAGAAAATCCAGCGCCACGTAAGTTCCTCGGAGACGACGCCACCCAGCACCGGCCCCAGCACGCCGGAGAGGGTGAAGCCCGCCGCGGTTACGCCCATCCACTTTGCCCGGTCCGCAGGCGCCCATAGCGCGGCCATGATGATCCAGGCGCTGCCCATTACCCCCGCGAAACCTATGCCCTGGACACCCCTGGCAACGATCAACTGGGGCATGTCGAGGGCCAGGCCGCAGGCAGTGGTCGCGGCCAGGAACAGGACCATCGACCAGATCATCACCGGCTTCTGCCCGTAGATATCGGACAGCTTGCCGACCACCGGCACGGCGACGGCGGACGTCAGCGAGAAACCGGCGAACAGCCACGTGAACTGCTCGAAGCCGCCGATGTCGGCGACGATGTTCTGGGCCGCCGTCGCCACAATGCCCTGGTTGATGGTCGCGACGAAGAGAGCCACGCAGAGCGCTGCGACGATCAGGACCTTGCTGCGGTAGGGGAGCGCGTCCAGGGACGACGCGACCGGGATGGTCCCGCCCCCTGCCTCGACGGGCCCGTCACGGGTTGCCGGCATGAGGAAAGCCTAACATCCGGCCCTCGGGGTCTCTGGCGAGCCCGGGCTGCGGAAACATTCTCGGCGGCCCGGATCGAGATT
>VGZT01000059.1 GCA_016872495.1 SAR202 cluster bacterium | reverse complement strand
GCCCGACTCGCTCAAGGCCACGGTGGAGTCGGCGGCGGCGCGGGACTCTGGCTTCAGAGGGCCGGGCAGTCGACTTCGGGGGTTCTCGAAGGCATAGCAGCGGACCAGATGCCAGAAAGCAGGTTCCGGGCGCCGGGGCCGGTCCGACTGCGGGTGCAGGTGCCCGGCGGCAGTGTGACCGTAATGCCGTGGCGGGCATGCGTGAAACCAGGGTTTCGGTTGAGGAACACGGCGGATCCGACCAGCGTGTTGCGGTCCAGTGCCGCAGGGACGGGGATGCCTTTGAAGTAAGCATCGAAACGGCCGCAAGGCGGTGGCTCGGCTTCTTCGTCGAGCGGTCGCACGTAGACACGCATGTCCTTGTCACGTGTCCGGAAAGGACCGACGTCGATATCAACACGGTCGCCGCACCCGTGAGGATCAGTGGACTGGTCGGCGAAACGGTCGTGCGTTCCGTGTCCGGGGACGTGGAGGTCGATCGGGCCGCTGGTCGAGCTGAGCGCGTTTGCCGCCAGCGGGGACATCCGGGTCGTGCGGGCCAGCTGACGCGAATCACCTCCGGGTCCGACTGGTCCGCGTCCTGAGCCAGTCCTCAACGATCGCCATATCGTGCTCGAAGGCAAGGTCGGGCAGGCTACCTGGATCGAACAGGCCCAGTTCCATGGCCTCCACTCCGGGGTGCATCTCCCCTCCCCGCACGCGCACGTCGTACACGGCAAGTACGACCGCGTTGCCGGCGCGTGAATAGAGCCCGACGAGCCAGTTGACGGCGACCTCTAGCCCGGTTTCTTCACGGACCTCACGCGCGACTGCGGCTTCCACCACCTCGCCCCGGTCGACGTAGCCGGATGGGAAGCTCCATTTGCCGATCGCGGGCTCGATCGCCCGCCGGACGAGGAGAAGCCGGCCGTCGACCGTCACCATGGCCGCCGCCGCCAGCTTCGGATCGAGGTACGAGACGCGACCACAGCGCTGGCAGCTCGGGCGCCCCTGCGCCCGAGCCAGCGGCGCCCCACAGTGGGCGCAGAAGCGAGGGTCCTCCATCAAGCGACTCCTGAACTCCCTTAGTGTGGGGATGTAGAGTACCTGAGGCCATGCGCCGGCCCGGTGTTGGTGACGCCCGGGGCGCGGTGCGCGGCAACCCAGGAGGGTAGTTGATCCAGATGGATCCGGGTCTCAGCAGGCTGCAGGAGTCGGTCAAAGGACTGATCAAACAGGGTCGCGTAGGCGATCCGGCGGTGGTCCGGTGGTACATGCGGACGCCGGCGACCCGCCACCGGACGCCGGACGCCCTGTCAGAGGCAATGACCACGATCGCCGGCGACTGGATGGGAGGGCCGGCGATCTCCGCGAACGTGGTCCGTTCGGGCAAGGAGCTGGTGACTCACCTGGCCTACGGCTCCGGCGGATTCGCGATCGTCACCGCAGCGATTGGACCGGGCGAGCCGGCCAACGACCTGATGGTGTTCGGCTCGAGGGGCGCTATCTACCACGGCCGGACCCCGGAAGGAGGTTCGCTCTAATGGCGAAGTACGGCGTCCTCCTCATCGGCGGCAACCGGACGCACCAGGAAGGGTACGGGCGCGCGTTCGCCGAGGATCCTCGTTGCAAGATCGTTGCCGTGGCCGACGAGCCTGACATCCCCGAATACCGTGCCGGCCTGAACCGCCTGCTTGCGCACGAAATGGGCGTGCCCTACATCGCCGACCTCGAAACCGCCCTGCGCCGCAAGGACGTGGACGTCGTGAGCATGTGCGCGGACGTCGAGCGCCGCGGCCGGGTCGGCGTCCAGTGCGCGGAGGCCGGCAAGCACATCTACTTCGACAAACCCCTCGCGGGCGGTGTCGAAGACGCGCGCGCCATCGCCGCCGCGGTGCAGAGGGCGGGCGTGCACAGCCAGATGTTCTGCCAGATCACGACCCCGTGGGCGCAGGCTGCAAAGAAGGCGGTCCAGGAAGGGAAAGTGGGCGTTCCCACCGGATTCCACGCGGACATGCTGATGGCCAAGGGCCGCCCCGGCACGGTCGGCGCCCGCAAGCCCCGGAAGGAGCGCTCAAGGCCAGAAAGGTTCACGTTCGTCGAGGCCAAGCGAGAGATGCTCGATATGGGCGTCTACTCAGTCTCGATGGTGCTGTGGCTTGCCGGGAAGCGAGCGCGCACCGTGTACGCCACGACTGGCAATTTCTTCTTCGCGGAGCACGAGTCACACGACATCGAGGACTTCGGCGCCTTCTCGCTGACGCTGGACGGCGGCGCGATCGCCACGGCCACCGGCGGCCGCATCGGGTGGACGAGCCATCCGCGCGGTGGCGTGATTCGTGTGGTAGTCACCGGGACGAAGGGGTCGGCGATCTTCAGCGAGGCCTCGCCCCGCATCGAAGTCTTCAATGACGAGCCCCCGTTCAGCCTGCCCAGGACCCACCCATGGGACCCGATGGCCATGTGGTCGTCGACCATGCGCGATCTGGGAACCCCGGGCAAGCGGCAGTGGGTTTCCATGAGCGAGAGCCCGCAGTCGGCCGATACGTCGAGTTTTCTCGACTGCCTGGACCGGGACGTCGAGCCAGAGATGAACGCCCGGGCTGCCGTCGAGCACGTCGAAGTGATCATGGCGGGCTACCGGTCGGCGGCGTCGGGGAAGCCGGTCAAGCTCTAGCTTCACAGGCTCCTGCGGCGGCGCTCCCTGCCCCGGATCCTGGATCCGGGAGCGGTCTGCGCCACCGGTCACAGACCACCCTCACGCCTCGAAGTCGGCCACCGAGCGCAGGTAATCGGCGAACTGCTTCACTCCGCGCGCGACGTCGAGGCCGTCGGCGACGTTATGGTGCACGGTTACGTAGCCGCCGTAGCCGACCTCTCCCAGCCCCCGGAACACGAGTTCGAAGTCGATCCCCCTTGGATCACCGAAGGGTACGAGGTCGAAACGAACAGGCCCGTTGATCCAGGTCTCGATGGTCGACTTGCCTGCTGCATGGTTCCACATGTTCTGCAGATACACGTTGAACAGGTGAGGCGCCAGGTCCCTTATCGCGTCTGGCCCGTAAGGTTGCGCGCACGTGAGCAGATTCGATGGCTCGTAGATGATCCCAAAGTTCTGGCGGCCGACGTCTTTGATGACCTGCATCGACATCTCGATCGTCTCGAACAATGTGCAGGTGTGGCACTGGTGGGCGATTCGAATCCCGCGTTCGCGCGCTTCGTCGCAGGCTTTGCGCGCCCAGGGGACGTCGGTGTGCGCCTTCATCCCGATCCTGATCAGGTCGCTTCCTAAGTCATCCGCCACGTCCAGGAACGGCGTGATTGCCCGCAACGCCATGCCCGCTCGCTCGTTGTTTGCCGGGATGTCGATGTTTCCGGTGATCATCGAGACCGCCAGTCCGGCCGCCCGAACGGACGCCGCAGCGGCCTTGCGTACATCGCGTGGCGTCTGGACCCCAACTTGCGAGGCACGCATGCACAGCGCAGAGTAGCCGCTGTCCCGGGCGATGCCCACCAGCTGATCCAGGCCCATGACGGCCTTTTCCTTCTGCCGCGGCGCCTCTGCCACACGAGTCGACAGCGAAAGTTTCATCCGGAGTCAGCTCCGAGCGCGGCCGACCTGGACCGCCTTCAATGAGACCGGCCGTGTTACGGCATGGAGCTCCCGCAAGTGAGTGCCGCAGCCTATCCCTTCTTCTCAGGTCCGCCGGCGTCCGTCACCTTTCGGCCCGTCAGCACCTGCCTGCCCTTCGCTTCGTCCTCGCGTGCTGCCGCGTAGGCCCTTTCGTTCTCCTGGATCTTCTTCGCGACGGCGTCTCCGGCCCGATCCCAGGTACTGCGATTCTCGATCACGAACCGATACGAGTCCCGGTAGTCGTCGAGCAGGCCGTTCACTTCAGGAATCACGTAGCGAGCCACCAGGTCCCAGCTGCGTAACGTGTCCTCGCGGTTTGCCCAGTCGTGCACGAACCCGATGACGCACCCGAATCCGCCCGTGATCTCGTACAGATTGCGAATGCGAGCGACAAGGTCGTCCGGGGTACCGATTACCGCGGTACTTTCTTCGGCAAACGCGACGCCGTCCACGGCTTCGTCGCCGCTCTTGTAGAAGGTCCCCCTGCCGCCCGCCAGCACCCTGACCGTGTACTCGTTGTTGTGGTGCATCAGGCCCTCGCGAGCCTGCGCACGCGCCTCGTCACGAGTCTCGGCTATGTGCCAGCTTATGACGATCCGCCAGTTCTTCCGGTCGACCTTCTTACCGTGCTTCCTCGCCGACTCCTCCGCGAAGCTCCACTGCATCGGCAATGCCTTCAGGCCGTCCTTCGTCATCGAGCCGATCGACAGCACTCCGGCCTGGTGTTTGCCGGCCAGGGTCATGCCTGAAGGGCTGACCGCCGAGGCAACAGTAAACTCCATGTGTTTCTGGAGCGGCCGGAGGTGCAGCTTTGCGTCGCGCAGCGCGAACCACTCGGCCTGATGAGAAAACCGCTCCCCGTCGAAGAGGCGCCGAATAACGCCTATCGCTTCGTCCTGCCGGTCCCGTTGAGTCATAGGATCGATGCCCAGGACGTGGGCGTCCGATGGAAGCGCCCCGGGGCCCGATCCGAAGATCACCCTCCCGCGGGACTGGTGATCGAGCTGTACGAGTCGCTGGGCGACCATGAACGGATGGTGGTAAGGCAGGGATACGACGCCCGTACCGAGCTTGATGCGCGCGGTGTGCTCGGCGACCGCGGCGAGGAAAAGCTCCGGTGAAGCGATCATCTCCCAGCCAGTCGAGTGGTGCTCGCCACACCAGAACTCGTCGTAACCCAACTCGTCCAGGAGCTTCGCGAGCCGGATATCGTTCTGGAACTGCAGTGTCGGGTGCTCACCGATCGGATGGTGTGGGGCCAGGAACGCGCCAAATTTCAGATCAGTCATTCTCTTGTCCTTATTTCCGCGCCGCTCGTTGCCTTCCCGCACGATTCAGCGCCCCGCCTTATCTCCCACCATTTCCGACCAGGATGCGAAATACGTCCTTGGTCGGCCGGAGCATCCTCTCGAAGCCGTCTGGAATTCCGCGCTCAAGCGGAACGACGGCGCTGATCAGCGGCTTGACGACTACCTTGCCGCTCGCGATCAGATTGACCGCCTTCTGATATCCACCGATACCGGTCCCCGAGGAGCCCATGACTACTTTCTCGCCCATGAATGCCCTGCTGAAGGACAGCTCCTGCGGCTCGGCCGCAAATCCGACGATCACCGCCTTGCCGCCCCTTCTCACCCACTGCGCCGCGTTTAACGCAGTGCCGGTGGCGCCGGCCGTCTCGATCACCACGTCGGGCCCGAACCCGTTCGTAAGATCAGGCAACAACTTCGAGGGCTCGTCCTTGACCGGATCTAACGCCGCCATGGCGCCCAGCCTGGTCGCCAGCGCCCGGGAGTCCGGCCTGGGGTCGATAGCCACGACCCTGGCACCGGCCGCCTGGAGCACCTGCAGGGTGACCAGCCCCACCACGCCGCAGCCGATGACCGCCGCCGTGTCGCCTACTTGAACGCCAGAGTTCGTGACGGCGTGGACCGCCACGCTTGTGGGCTCCGCTAACGGCGCCTCTTCGTTCGAGATCGAGTCCGGTAGCTTGATACAAAGGCTTGCCGGCCACACGGCCAGCTCCGCGAGTCCTCCGTGGTCCGTGAACCCAAAGTTCCGTCCGTGCTCACACAGCTGAGATTGGCCACGGCGGCAGAAGAAACACAGTCCGCAGGTGCGCACGTTTTCGACCGCCACCCGGTCGCCGACCTTCAGCGTGGTCACGCCCTTGCCCAGTCCGGCCACTATTCCTGCTGCCTCGTGGCCCTGGATGCGAGGCTGGCTCCATTCGCCGCCGCCGATACCGCCGCGCTTCCAGATCTCGATATCCGTCTGGCAGATGCTCGAATAAGTCATGCGCAGCAAGACCTCGCCCGCTGTCGGCGAAGGGTCTGGAAAGTCGGACTCGTATCGAAGATCGTTTCGGCCGTGCAGCACAAGGGCTTTCATTGGACTCTCCGGACTTCAATAGGTGCCAGCCGCTCATTATGACGCCACCGGTTCGATCAGCTATCGCATCCAACCATGCTGCGTCATAGATGATCAACGTGCTCGGACCATCTTTCTTCGCCATCGTGTGGCTGGTTTGATCACCCACCGCGCGCCAGATCGGCGGTAGAGTGTCTGCACGTTTTAGCACGTGGTTCAGGAGACAGATATGAGTGACAAGGTTGCGATCGTAACAGGCGCGGGCAGCGGCATCGGCCGGGCGGTAAGCCTGGCCCTGCTCAATGACGGATACAAGGTCGCACTCGCCGGCCGGCGCAAGGACGCGCTGGAGGAAACTGTGGCCAGGGCGTCGGCGAAAGCTTCAAAGGCGTTGGTCGTGCCGACCGATCTGCGTGACCCAAAGGCGATCCAGGCGTTGTTCGCGCAGACCAAGAAAGCGTTCGGGCGCCTGGACGTACTCTTCAACAACGCCGGTATCAGTTCGCGTGGCCTGCTGGAGGACCTGACCTACGAGCAGTGGCAGGCGGTCGTCGACACCAACCTCACGGCGACATTCCTGTGTACGCAGGAAGCCTTCAAGATCATGAAGAGCCAGGACCCGCGGGGCGGCCGCATCATCAACAACGGCTCTATCTCTGCGCACGCGCCGCGGCCCAACTCAGCACCCTACACCGCGACCAAACACGCCGTGGCGGGGTTGACGAAGGCCACGTCGCTCGACGGGCGCAAGTATGACATCGCCTGCAGTCAGATCGACATAGGAAACGCGCTAACCGAAATGACGGGCAGGATGGGGGGCGGGGTGCCGCAGGCCGATGGTTCGATCGCGGTCGAACCTACGTTCGACGTCAACCACGTGGCCCGCGCCGTGCTCCACATGGCCAGCCTTCCCCTGGACACGAACGTGCTGTTCATGACGATCATGGCCACCAAGATGCCATTCGTCGGCCGCGGGTAGCGAGCGACCTGCTTCGGCCGACAGAAGACGCGTTCCCTCGCGCGGGAGAAGCGCGATGAATGGTCCGGGGTAGCCAGGCAGGCCGTTCGAGCGGTCATGCTCACGCCAGAGGGCAAGCTGCTGCTATTGCGCGTCCAGAATCCCTCGGCGGGCCGCACTTTCTGGATCACGCCCGGAGGCGGTATCGAGGAGAGCGAAGACACTGCACAACAGGGGCTCCTTCTCGCGCTGCGCTACCACTTCTCGGAGGCCAAACGCGCCCTCGATAGAAGCCTCGAGATGAAACCGAACGGAGCCACGTTTGAGTTGAGGAATAGGGTGGTCCATGCGGCGGTTCAGGGCGCCGGCAAGACGTCTGCCCGTTACTGGGGGTGGGTCGCTGGCCTCGGCCGGTGGAACTTGGGTTCAGCCGGGGGCCGGTGATGGGTGGTGCGGCACTGGCCCTCGTGCTCGCGCTCATATTCTCGGCGGGATGCAGCTCCAAAGATCCCACCGACGAGCATGTGTAGTCGCCAGGTCGACTGACGGGCCGGTACAACGCCTCTTCGGACGGCCCTAGGGCGTCGTTCCCAGAAAACGTCGATCTGGTAACGCACAGCGTGCATCGGCCTGGCGTCCGGCCGCGCCCTGCCATGTTTCAACCCTTGACGGCATGCTCGTGGACTCACGCAGTT
>VGZT01000058.1 GCA_016872495.1 SAR202 cluster bacterium | reverse complement strand
GGGGTTGAACCGTGGCTATCACGCAAGCGCGGGCGAGGGGTTGAACGGCCCCTCACCCGGCCTACGACCGGACCCTCACCCGGCCTTCGGCCACCCTCTCCCGCAGACGCGGGCGAGGGGTTGAACCGTGGCTATCACGCAAGCGCGGGCGAGGGGTTGAACGGCCCCTCACCCGGCCTACGACCGGACCCTCACCCGGCCTTCGGCCACCCTCTCCCGCAGACGCGGGCGAGGGGTTAAACCGTGGCTATCACGCAGACGCGGGCGAGGGGTTGGACGGAGACTCACCCGGCCTTCGGCCACCCTCTCCCGCAGACGCGGGCGAGGGGTTGAACCGTGGCTATCACGCAGGCGCGGGCGAGGGGTTGAACGGAGACTCCCCCGCAAGCGCGGGAGGTGGGGGTCAGGAATAGGCCCCTGCGTCAATCGGAGGCGGGGACAGGGGACGGGTCAGCCGCCGTGGCCGCGGGTTTCTCAGTGCCGGCGAGGTACTCGGACATGCTGCGGATGTTGTAGGCCGTTGCGGCGTCCTTCAGGCTTTCGATGGCCGCCCGGGCGGTATCGAGCGAGGTAAAGCAGGGGATCCTGCGCTCAGCGGCCCCACGCCGGATATAGAAGCCGTCGTGGAGCGGCCGCCGCTCGCCCGTCACGGTGTTGATCACCGCCTGGACGGTACCGTCCTCGATGACATCCACCACATTCGGGTGGCCCTCGCCGAGCTTCTTCTCGACCCGGGTGATCGGATAGCCGAGCGACTCGATCAGCGCGGCGGTGCCGGCAGTGCCGTACAGCTTGTAGCCGTTCTTGACGAGTTCCTGTATGAGCGGGATGGCCTCGGCCTTGTCACGGTCGGCCAGGCTGATGAGCACCGAACACGCCGGCGGCATCACGAGGCCCGACGCTATCAACGCCTTCGTGACCGCGCCAGAGTAGTTCGTGTCGATCCCCATCACCTCGCCGGTCGACTTCATCTCCGGCCCCAGGAATGTGTCCACTCCGGTCAGCTTTGCCATCGAGAAAACCGGCGCCTTCACGGCAACCAGCGGCTTGCGCTGCTGGAGGCCCGGCCGGTAACCCTGCTCGACGATCGACTTGCCACGCATGGCCTCGACCGCAATCCGGACCATGGGGACCGAAGTCACCTTTGAAATGAACGGCGCGGTGCGGCTCGCCCTCGGGTTCACCTCGAGGATGTAGACCTGCGAGTGGCCGTTGCCGGCCTGGTTCGGGTAGCTGCCGATGCTGCGGTAGGCGCCGCCACCGGTAATCACGAACTGGATGTTCATCAGCCCACGCACACCCAGCGCGACACCTACGCGGTGCGTGTAGTCGACGATCGTGTCGACCTCGCCTTTCGAAAGCGCCAGCGCCGGGTAGACGGCCATCGAGTCGCCGCTGTGTACGCCGGCGCGCTCGATGTGCTCCATGATCCCCGGGATCAGGATGTTCTCGCCATCGCAGATCGCGTCGACCTCGACCTCGATTCCGTCGAGGTACTTGTCGACCAGGATCTCGCCACCCTCGGACGGCATGCCAACGGCCTTGAAGTAGGTCACGACCTCCGACGGGTTCTGCAGGATCTCCATTGCCCGTCCACCGAGCACATAGCTGGGCCGCACGAGCACGGGGTAACCGATGTTTGACGCAGTCTGCAGCGCCTCTTCGAGGTTGCCCGCGACGCCGGCTGGGGGCTGCGGTATGCCGATCCGCGCGCAAAGGTCTTCGAACCTGCCCCGGTCCGAGGCAAGGTCGATCACGTCCGCCGACGACCCGAGAATCGGGAGCCCTGCCCTGCCGAGCGACTGCGAAAGGTTGATCGCGGTCTGCCCGCCAAACTGGACCATGGTTGGCACGTCGGCCGTCGTGCTGGGGTCAGCCCCGCTCGCCTCGTTGTCGATGATGTCCCGGACGCTCTCCTCGTCCAGTGGCTCGAAGTACAGCCGGTCGCTCGTGTCGAAGTCGGTCGAAACGGTCTCCGGGTTGGAGTTGACCATGATCGACTGAACGCCCGCCCTCTGGAGCGCCCAGGCAGCGTGGACTGACGAGTAGTCGAACTCGATCCCCTGCCCGATCCTGATGGGACCGCTGCCCAAGACCAATGCCTTGGCTACCGGCTCGGGGGTCGCCTCGTTCTCCTGCTCATAAGTCGAGTAGAAGTACGGCGTCTCGGCCTCGAATTCGGCCGCACACGTGTCGACCATCTTGTAGACCGGCTCGATGCCCCACTCCTTGCGCTGCTGTCGCACGCGCTCAGGTAGCTCGTCCGCAAGCGTCCCGATCTGCGCGTCCGAGAAGCCGATCCGCTTGGCGGCCTTCATCAGTGACGGCGTCAGGTCCTCGGATAGGAGGCGCCGCTCCATACCGACAATCCGGGCGAGGGCCCGCGTGAACCACGGGTCGATGCCGGTCTTGCGCGATACGTCCTCCGGCGTCGTGCCGCGGCGAATGGCCGCAATGAGCCGGAAGATGCGCTCGTCGTCGGCCTGCCAGTCGATGATCTGCCCCTCCCAGCTCGGGGACTCCCAGAGCAGGGACCGCCGGCCGATCTCCCAGGAGCGCACGGCCTTCTGCAGTGCGGCCTCGAACGTCCGGTCGATCGCCATGACCTCGCCGGTCGCCTTCATCTGGGTACCGAGGCGGCGGTCGCCGGTCGGGAACTTGTCGAACGGCCAGCGCGGGATCTTGACGACGCAGTAGTCGAGCGCAGGCTCGAACGCCGCGGTCGTCTTCTTCGTGATGGCGTTCGGGATCTGATCGAGGGTCTTCCCGAGGGCGATCTTCGTCGCGAGTCGTGCGATCGGGTAGCCGGTGGCCTTGCTTGCGAGGGCAGACGATCGGCTGACGCGCGGGTTCACCTCGATGACGAAGTAATCGGGCAACTCCTCCGGGATCGGGGGCAGGGTCGCCGCTACCTCGTTTCCGGGCCTGAGGCCGAACTGGATGTTGCAACCGCCCTCGATCTTGAGGCCGCGAATGATGTTCAGCGCGGCGCTCCGGAGCATCTGGTACTCCTTGTCGGAGAGCGTCTGGCTGGGCGCCACCACGATGGAGTCGCCGGTATGGACGCCCATCGGGTCGAAGTTCTCCATATTGCAGACGGTGATGCAGTTGTCGGCCGAGTCCCGCATGACCTCGTACTCGACCTCTTTCCAGCCCACGAGCGACTTCTCGATCAGGACCTGGTGGGTCATGCTGGCGGCAATACCGCCAGCCGCCACCTGGCGCAACTGCTGCTCGTTGTGGGCGAAGCCGCCGCCCGTGCCCCCGAGGGTGTACGACGGGCGGATGATCACCGGGTAGCCGATCTGGTTGGCGACCTCGATCGCCTCCTTGACGGTCGTCACGGCGCGGCTGGGCGGGACCGGCTCCTTGATCCGCTTGAGAAGCGACTTGAACAGATCGCGGTCCTCGGCCGTCCGGATCGACTCGATGGGCGTCCCGAGCACCCGCACGTTGTACTTGGCGAGGATTCCGGCGTCGTGGAGCTCAACGCCCAGGTTCAGGCCGGTCTGGCCGCCGAGCGTCGGCAGGAGGCCGTCCGGGCGCTCCCGCGCGATGATTCGCTCGATGACCGGGACCGTGAGCGGCTCGATGTAGATCGCTTCGGCCATCTCGGCGTCGGTCATGATCGTGGCCGGGTTCGAGTTCACGAGGACGACCGAAATGCCCTCCTCGCGCAACGCACGGCACGCCTGCGTGCCCGCGTAGTCGAACTCCGCTGCCTGCCCGATTACGATCGGCCCCGAGCCGATTACGAGCACCTTCTTTGGCAGAGCGGGCATCAGGCATTCCCCCTGGCTGCGCCGGCCGACCTGGCCTTGCGCGCCATCTCTACGAATCGGTCGAACAGGTACTCGTTGTCCTTAGGCCCCGGCGAGGCCTCGGAGTGGTACTGGATGGTCATGATTGGCAATGTCCTGTGGCGGAGCCCTTCGACCGTGTTGTCCGAGAGGTCGATGTGGCTTACCTCGAGTTCCGGCGGCAGGCCCTCCCGCGACACCGAATACCCGTGGTTCTGCGCCGTGATGTAGACCCGGCCGGTCGCCAGGTCCTTGACGGAGTGGTTGCCGCCGCGGTGGCCGAACTTGAGCTTGAAGGTCTTCGCGCCGAACGCGCGGCCGATCACCTGGTGCCCCAGACAGATCCCGAAGATCGGCACCTTGCCGGCGAGCGCCCTTGCCGCCTCGACGCTGTGGTCGAGGAGCTCGGGATCGCCGGGGCCGGGCGACAACAGGACGCCGTCGGGCTTCATCGCGAGGATCTGGGAGGCGCTCGAGATGGCAGGCATGATGACGACGTCGCAGCCGCGATGCGCCAGCATCCTCAAGATGTTGAACTTGACGCCGTAGTCGCCGACGACGATCCGCGGGCGCTTGCCCTCACCCGGCGTGCCGCCACCCTCGCCTCTCCCCGTCGAGTGTTCGGCTGCTGGGACACCCGATGGCTGAGCTTGTCGAAGCCATGAGTGACCCGCTTTCCCACCTTCGACAGGCTCGGGGACCGAAACCTGCATGGGCGCGCCATGCTCCTCGTGCCCGTTCCAGGTCGTCACAGCTCCGACGGTCACTGCACCGACCACGTCCTCCTCGCCGTAGCGAGGCGCGGAGCGGATCGCGAGCATGCCCTGCTCGATGTCCGGGTCCTCGGTCACGACGCCCATCATCACGCCCCGCGACCTCAACCGGCGGGTGATGGCCCGCGTGTCGACCCCCGAGATCGCGGGGATGCCGTGCTCCAGGAGGTACTCGTGCAGCGTCATCTGGCTCAGGTAGTGGCTGGGCTCCGGGCAGTCCTCACGTACGACAAGCCCCCTGACCTGGATGCGCCGGGACTCCCAGTCGCGCACGTTGATCCCGTAGTTGCCGATCATGGGGTAGGTAGGGACCAGGATCTGGCCCGCGTAGGAAGGGTCGGTCAACATTTCCTGGTAGCCCGTCATCGACGTGTTGAAGACGACCTCACCGACGGTCAGCCCGCGCGCGCCAAGGCGAACGCCCTCGAACCGGCTGCCGTCCTCGAGGATCAGAAATGCGGTGCCGCGCTCAGACTCGGTCAACAAGTGCTCCTGTGCGAGGTTCGGTATGGGATGAGCGGCGCTGTTCACCCCGATGTAGATCGTGGACAGGCTCAGCCTCCGGCAGATTGACCAGAGGGCTAAGCACTGGCGCCACCCTGCCACACGACAGAGCCACCAAATACGGTCGTCACGACGCGGCCCTTTAACGTCACACCTGCCAGCGGCGTGTTCTTGCCCTTGCTGACGAACCGCGCCGGGTCAACGACCCACTCGGCATTGAGATCCAGTACGACCACGTCGGCCGGATGGCCCGGTTTCAGAGTGCCAAACAGCCCGAACCGTGCCTCTTCCCCGTGCCGCTTGCCAAGCGCCAGGAACTTGCCGGGCGCGGTCGACATCCTCTCGATCACCTGCGGCATAGAGAGGCGGCCTGCATGGAACAGTGACACGACCGAGGCGAACGCGGTCTCCAGGTTGCTGATCCCATTCGCCGCCTCGACGTACGTGCAGGCCTTCTCCGACTCGGAGTGTGGCGCGTGATCGGTGGCCACGAAATCGATGACGCCTTCGCCGAGGGCCGCCACCAGCGCGTCGACGTCACTGGCCGCTCGAAGAGGCGGATTCACCTTCGTGTTGGTGTCGTAGCTGGCCAGCCCCACGGCCGAACGTCGCTCGGCGCCTTTCAGGCCGTACACCCAGGTGTCGGTCAGCGTCAGGTGGTGTGGTGTCACTTCGGCCGTCACGCGCGCGCCGCGCGCCTTCGCCGCGCGCACCAGGTCCACCGCCGCCGCGGTGCTCAGGTGGGCGATATGCAGCCGGCCACCGGTCAGCTCGGCAAGCGCGATATCACGGGCGACCATCGAGGCCTCCGCCTCCGCAGGCCAGCCCGCAAGGCCGAGGTTCGAAGAGACGACGCCCTCGTGCATCTGCGCGCCTCTGGTCAGCCCCGGCTCCTGGCAGTGATTGATGATCGGCAGGCCCAGGCTCGACGAGTACGAAAGCGCCTGCCGCATCATGTTGGGGTCGGCCACCGGGTCACCGTCGTCGCTGAACCCGATCGCACCCGCCGCGGCCATCTCCGCCATCTCCGTCAACTGCTTCCCGTGCCGGCCCATCGTGACTGCGCCGATCGGAAGCACCCGAACCACGCCCGACTCGCGCGCCCTCCGCGCGACGTACTCGATGATGCTCGCCGTGTCCTGCGCAGGCTCGGTATTGGGCATTGCACACACGGTCGTGAAGCCACCACGCGCTGCCGCCGCGGTGCCGGTCGCAAGCGTTTCCTTGTACTCCAGGCCCGGCTCGCGCAGGTGCGTGTGCAGGTCGACAAACCCCGGCGCGACCACCCGCCCGCCAGCGTCGATCTTCTGGTAGCCATCTGGCGCCGAGCCCGCCCTGGCAATCGACTCGATCTTGCCGTCCTTGATCAGGACATCAGCGACCCGGTCGATCCCCTGCGACGGGTCGATCACCCGGCCACCCGTGATGGCCAGCATCCCGTTCTTACGCTCCGACATTGGCCGCCCTCGCGCACAGCATGTACAGGATCGCCATCCGGATCGCGACGCCGTTGGCGACCTGCTCCTCGATGACGGACTGCGGCCCGTGCGCCACTTCAGTACTGATTTCGACCCCCTCGTTCATCGGACCCGGGTGCATGAGCAAGGCGTCCGGGCGCGCCAGCTTCAGGCGCTCGGCGTTGATGCCGTACTCCCTCGAGTATTCGCGCAGGCTGGGCAGGTGACCCGCGTCCTGCCGCTCGCGCTGGATGCGGAGGACCATGACGACGTCGGCGCCATCAACCGCCTCTTCCACACGCCGTGCGATCCTTACACCCTCGTACGGAAGCCCCTCGGCGACCGACGAGCCCGGGACGAATCCGGCCGGGAGCAACGTGGGCGGTCCGCACACGACCACCTCCGCCCCCATCTTCTGCATGCCAATCATGTTCGAGCGCGCCACGCGGCTGTAGAGGATGTCGCCGATGATCGCGACGCGCTTCCCGTCGAGCTTCCCGCGCAGCCGCTCGACCGTGTAGATGTCGAGCAGCGCCTGCGTCGGATGGGCGTGCGTGCCGTCGCCGGCGTTGATCACCGAAGCGTCGAGGTGGCGGGCCACGAAGTATGGCGACCCGGAATGCGGGTGCCGCATCACCAGGGCGTCGATCTGCATCGCCTGCAGCGTCCGCACCGTGTTGAGGAGCGACTCCCCCTTGGTGACGCTGCTGGCGCTGGAGGTCACGTTGATGACATCGGCGCCCAGGATCTTGCCGGCCTGCTCGAACGAGACCCGCGTGCGCGTGCTCGCCTCGAAGAAGACGGTGATGATCGTCTTGCCCCTTAGCGCAGGCGTCTTCTTGACCTCCCGGCCGAACACTTCCTTCATGCCGTCGGCGTTGAGGAGGACATCTTCGATCTCGGCCCGGGTGAAGTCGTCGAGATCAAGCACATGGCGCCGCGCGCCCGACCACAGGGCACTCTGCTGCCGGCTTCGCTCAGCTACGCGTGCCATCGTCTTCCTCCGACTTGGTGAGCACCACGCCGTCCTCGCCGTCGACTTCCGAGAGCCGAACCCGGATGCGCTCGTCGCGCGCGGTCGGCACGTTCTTACCGACGTAGTCGGGCCGGATCGGCAGCTCGCGGTGGCCGCGATCCACTACGACCCCAAGCTGGATCGACGATGGCCGCCCGAAGTCGTTCAGAGCATCCATGGCGGCGCGGATCGTGCGCCCCGTGTACAGGACGTCGTCGATCAGGACCACGGGCCTGCCGTTGATGTCGAAGTTGATCTCGGTAGGGCGCACGGGCTGCGTGGCTGCCTGGTCGAGATCGTCGCGGTACAACCGGGGGTCAAGGCTGCCGACTTCTACGGTGCGTCCCTCGAACCCGCGCAGCGCCTCGGCGACGCGACGGGCGAGGAAGACGCCACGGGTCTGAATGCCGACCAGCACGATCGGTCCGGCGCCGGGGTTGCGCTCGAGGATCTCGTGCGCGATCCGGTTCAGCGCTCGCCGGAGCTGATCGGGCGTCAGGATTTCGATTTCGGGCACTAAAAAACCCCTGCCGTGGCGGCAAGGGGTTCGACGAACCAGGCGAAATACGCCCGGGTTCGTGTCGGTGCTCCTTGCCAGCCTCTCTGGACTGGATTTAAAGGTCACCCTGGAGGTGATTCAGTTGTTGTTACCAGAATATCAGGTTTTCCGACCGGTTACCGCATTGTCCTGGTAGTAATCACGAGGTATGAGCCACGCTCGCCGCGAGCGACGTAAGAGAGACGCCGCGGCCGCGTGGTGTGCCCGCAGTCGCAGCGAATGGCCCGTACGGGGCGCTGACGCAGGGAGAGCTGGCCGCAGGCGTCGCACGTCGCCGCCCAGCGGGCCCTGGCCG
>VGZT01000057.1 GCA_016872495.1 SAR202 cluster bacterium | reverse complement strand
CTCAACCCCTCGCCCCTGCGGGGAGAGGGTGGCCGCAGGCCGGGTGAGGGTCCTGTCCCTCGCCCCCGTGGGGAGAGGGTGGCCGCAGGCCGGGTGAGGGAGGGCTACTTCACCGAGTAGCCGCCATCCACCGGTATCGAAACCCCGGTGATGAAGTCCGAGGCGCTGCTGGCAAGGAAGACTGCCGTCCCGGCGATGTCGGCCGGCAACCCCCACTTGCCGGCCGGGGTCCGGTCGACAACCACCTTGTAGCGCTCCGGGTACATCTTGAGCATTCCCGCGGTCATGTCGGTCGTTATCCAGCCCGGCAGGATGGCGTTGACCTGGATGTTGTCGCGCGCCCACGCTACCGCGCAGCTCTTCGTGTACTGGACGACTCCGCCCTTGCTGGCTGCGTAGACGCTGGCGTACTCGTTTCCGAAGATCGAGAGCATCGAACCGATGTTGATGACCTTGCCGCCGCCCCGTGCCTTCAGGTGGGCGTAGCAGGCCCGCGACACCAGGTAGACGCCCTTCAGGTTGGTATCGATCACCCCGTCCCACTCATCGGGAAGGACTTCCTGTGGCTGCTTGCGGACCGTGGTGCCGGAGTTGTTGACGACGATGTCGATCGAACCGAATGACGAAATTGCGGCCGCGACCGCGGCTTCCACTGAAGTCGGATCGGTCACGTCACAACTGAGATAGGCGGCGTTGGTTCCGGCGGCCTCTATTTCCTTGACCGCCGCACGAGACTTCTCCTGATTCCTGGCCGCGACGAAAACGCCCTTGGCGCCTGAGCCCGCGAACCCGAGCGCGATCGCCTTGCCAATCCCGCCATTGCCGCCGGTGATGAATGCGACCTTGCCGGATAGATCGAACATCGAAGCGGTCATCAACCTTCCCTCAACTCCACTTCTCGACCATGAAATGTGCCGGACCCTTTCCGGCGGTGGCAACCCGGCTGCTACCATTCGGCGACCGGCTCTGGCCGGCGTTTTCGCGCCAATCTACGCCTTCGAAACCTCTGCGGAAAGATGAAGCAAGACCATTGACTCCAGCCAACCCGACCACGCTCCCGCAGCCCCTCCAGGGCGTCACGGTGCTGGACTGCAGCCAGATCCTGGCCGGTCCATTCTGCACGATGCACCTCTCCGATATGGGCGCCGACGTTATCAAAGTCGAGAAACCCGCCGGCGGGGACGACGTACGTGGCTGGGGGCCGTTCAAGGGCGACGAGTCGGTCCCGTTCATGCAGCTGAACAGGAACAAGCGCAGCGTCGTCCTCGACCTGCGCGCCGATGCCGGTAAGGACGCGTTCAAGAAGCTGGCCAGCCGGTCCGACATACTGATCGAGAACTTTCGGCCAGGCACGATGGAGAAGCTTGGCCTCGGATACGAAACCCTCCGCAAGGGACACGAGGCCCTCATCTACTGCTCGATATCGGGGTTCGGAAAGACCGGGCCGTATGCCAGGCGTGCCGGCTTCGACCTGGTGGCCCAGGGCATGAGCGGGATCATGAGCTTCACCGGGTTCGAGGGCATGCCGCCGGCCAAGGCCGGCGTGCCCGTCGCCGACATGACCGCCGGAATGTACGCCGTCTATGGCATCCTGACCGCCTACATTCACCGGCTCAAGACCGGCAAGGGGCAGTACCTCGAGACATCTCTGCTGGAGTCGGCGATCACGTACACGGTCTGGGAGTCGGCCATTTTCTTCGCCACGGGCTCGGTAGCCGGCCCGCTCGGGTCTGGCCATCGCCTCGTGGCGCCGTACCAGGCCCTGCGCACCTTCGACGGGTACATGAACCTGGGGGGCGCCAATCAACCGAACTGGGAGCGCTTCTGCCAGGCCATCGGCCGCCCCGAGCTGCTGACCGATGCGCGATTCCGCGACAACACGGCCCGGATGCAGAACAAGAAGGCGCTCGAGTCCGAGATTGAGAAGACCCTGACCACGCGGCCAACCGCGCACTGGATCAAGCTAATGGACGAGGCCGGGATCCCCGCCGGTCCGATCTACGACATCGAGCAGGTCTGGGCCGATGAGCAGGTCCGGGCGCGCGACATGGACGTGGTGACCGAGCACCCGACCGTCGGAGCAGTCCACAACATCGGGCTGGCGGTGAAGCTGTCGGGGACCCCGGGCAGGATCAGGTCGGCCGCGCCAGTCCTCGGTCAGCACACCGAAGAGGTGTTGATCGAGGCAGGCATGTCGGCCGCCGAAGTCGGCGCCCTTCGCGAGCAGGGCATCACGGTGCCACTCGACCGAGACAGGAAGTCCGGCTGACCGGTTCGACCAGCCGCGAAAAGCAATCGGCCCCCGGGAACGCCCGGGGGCCGATCTGTATTCGGCAGGACCAGGACTAGCTCTGGCTTGTCGGCGCCGTCAACGCTCGCTGAGACGCGTCTGCGCTGAGGAACACGCCTGCGAAGGACGGGTCGGCCGCGATCCGCCGCTCGGCTGCCCTCAGGATGTTGGCCAGGAGGTCGGAGTAAGAGAGGTTGCCGAGGCCGGCCATCTTCGCAAGGTGGCCGTCCCAGCACCAACCCGGGTTGGGATTGACCTCGAGGAGCCGCGGCCGGCCCTGCGAGTCCAAGCGCCAGTCGAACCGTGCATAGTCGCGGCACTCAAGGCGCTCGAAGAGTCGCAAGCACCACTCGACGATGTCTTCCTCGGTCTTCGCGGGGAGATCCGCCTTTAATGACCTGATGTTCCAGTACGGGGAGTCCGGCATCCACTTGGCTTCGTAGCCGCAGATCCTCGGCAGCTCGGCCGGAACGGCCGAGTAGTCCTCACGGGTGATCGGCAGGACGTTGTAGGACGAGGGCGGGTTGCCAACGATCCCCACGCTCAGGTCTTCGCCGGTCAAGAATTCCTCGACCAGGATCGGCTTCTCGTAGCCGAATCCGGTGCGTATCTCCGAGATGGCGTTCAACAGCTCACCGTGATCGCTGGCCACACTCCGCTGCGTGATCCCGAAACTGGAGTCTCCGAAGTTGGGCTTCACGATGACCGGGAAGTTCAACTTCATGTCGAACGTCGTATCCTCGGGTTTCACGAAGATGGCCCGAGGCACCGGGACTCCCAGCTGTTCCGCGATCCCCCTCACGAGCGCCTTGTCATAGCAGTACGCGAGGCACTGCGGGTTACCGCCGGTGTACGGGATCCCCATCTGCTCGAGCAGGGCCGGGATGTGAAGCTCCTTGCGGGCCTCGTTGTTGAAGCCCTCGTCGCAGAGGTTCAACGCGTAGTCGACCTTCGACTTCATCTTTCGCAGGTCTTCGATCAGGGTCGAGTGGTTGTCGAGGTAGGTGAAGTGATACCCCTCGATCTGCTGCAGCGCAGACTTCAACGAGTCGATCGTCTCGAGGTCGTCCTTGTCGAACTTGGCATCCGGCTTCAGCCGGTCGGGTCGGTTGGGATCGCCCTGGATGACGACCACCTGTCGCAGCGAGCCGGTCGCCTTCAAGCGCTGGGCGGCCCACTCCTTGCGGACGGCGGCGGTTGCGATGATCCGGCGGCCCATCATCCCGAGGTCCTGGTTGCGTGCCGAGTCGGTCTTGATCTCGGCGTTGAACTGGATGTCCGAAAGTCCGGCCGCGGAGAGCAGGCCGGAAAGGTGATCGCGGGTGTACAACCGCTCGGCGTAGAACTGGTCGGCGATCACGCCCTTCTCGACGTGGGTCACGACCTCACGAGAGACCAGGCGCTGGTTGTCGGCCGAAAGCGTGCGCTCTCGACAGACGAAATGCTTCCTGTCGAGCCACTCCCACGACCGGGGGTCGTAGTTGGCGTGGAGCCATTCGCCGTCGGCAACGTCGATGAGCAGGCGCCCGGACGGCCTGAGGACGCGGAAGATCTCCCGGAGGACCCTGGCGTCATCCTGCACTGTCTCGAAGTAGCCAAAGCTGTTGCCGAGCATCAGCACGACATCGAATGAGTCGGCGTTGTACGGCAGCTTGCGGGCATCGCCCTCACGGAACCGGGCGCGCAGCCCGGAGCTTCGGGCCGTCGACTTGGCCTTCTGAATCAGGTAGTGCGAGCGGTCGAAGCCCTCGACGTTGGCAAAGCCGCGCCGCGCGAGCTCGAGCGTGTGGCGGCCCTGGCCGCAGCAGAGGTCGAGGATGCGGGCGTCGGGCGGGAAGTTCAGGGTTGAGATGAAGAGGTCGACCTCTGAACGCGTGATGTTCGGGTCGCCGACCACGTCGGAGTCGGTCTTTAGGTACACAGAGTTGAAGATCCGGCGCCACCAGTCCGGCGGCACGTGCTCTTCGAGGTTAGGTACGGGCCCCAGGGGCCGTACCACACTAGAGGGAGGTTTCAGCTTCTTCGTGGACTTGTGGCCATTTAGCTGCTCGGTCATCGGATCCTCTCTAAACATCGACGGTGCGGGGAAATCGGCGCGTCAAGGCGACGTGCCGCAGGGGCGGTCGGGGCTGTTCTCAGTGCGCTGGGTGTGTCAGGGCGGACAAAGAGCGGCCGGTCCTCATACGGGCGATCCAGTACGAGACAAGGTTCGTGGCGTAGCCGGTCGCGGAATAGCGCGCAACATACCCGGTGGGGTAGTGAAACTCAGTAGAGACAGACCGGTGGCACCGATCGGTGAAGATAAGGAACTCAGGCGCCGCGTGTGCGGTCGCCCGTAAAGGTGGGGGCTCCGTGTTCCTTACGATCTGTTATGCCTGGTTGGGGTAGTACTGCCGTCGCGGCATAGCCGCCTGCCCAACCGACTACCTCGACACTAAAGGCGTCTCGCGCGGGTGTCAAGGAGGAAGGCAGTGGATTTCTCCGGGATAATTCCGGGGTTTCTGGAATAATGATTGGGAAGCACCTTCATGAGCGCATTTCTTGAACGCCTGAGAGCGGGCCCGTTGTTGGCCGACGGAGCCATGGGATCGCTGCTTTTTGAGCGGACCGGGCGCCTTTCCGAGCCCAACCATGTCTATGAGGCCCTTAACCTCGACCGCCCCGAGTTAATACGCGGCGTACACACCGCCTACCTCCAGGCCGGCGCCCATTGCATCAGCACCAACACCTTCGGCGCTAACCTCACCTACCTGGAACCAATGGGTGAAGGCGCGCGCGTGACCGAGCTGAATGAGGCGGGTGTGAGGTTGGCGCGCGAGGCGATCGCCGCGTTCCAGGACCAGACCGGCGTGCAGGGCCCTTTCTTCGTACTCGGTTCCGTCGGTCCGACCAGGACCGCCGACGAGCCGCCCGACGTGTTGCGCCAGGTGTACGAGAAGCAGCTGAAGGCGCTGATGGGCGCCGGGATCGACGCCGTCCTGTTCGAGACCTTCGACGTTTTCGACCACCTGGTCCAGCTCATTCGCCAGGCCAAATCCATCGACCGCGCCATGCCGGTGATCGCCGAGATCGCCGCCCGGATGCAGGCGGACGGAATCACCTGGCAGGAGGACCCGGTCGGTTTCGCACGGGCAGTAATCGACGCGGGTGCGGACGTGATAGGCGTCAACTGCTGCGCTCCCTGGGAGGCCGCGACGTTCGTTGAGGCGGTGAGCGCGTTATCCGAGGTTCGCGACGGGAAGGTTCTCATCTCCGTCATGCCGAACGCCGGGGGCCCTCAGCGAATCGGGCATCGCTACATGACGCACGTGAACCCGGAGTACATGGGCAAGCAGGCGCGTGCTTTTGCCGGAAAAGGCGTGCACCTCATCGGCGGATGCTGTGAAGTGCACCCGAACCACATCGCCGAGATGCACAACTACCTCCAGGGCCTGCAGGCGGGCAGCACGGTGGCGCCCGCGCTCTCCGGCCACGCGATGGCGCCGGCGGGCGACTCGGTAAAGAAGGACAACGGCCGATTCTCCCGGAAGATCAAGTCGGGCGAGTTCGCCGTCAGCGTCGAACTGCTCCCGCCGCGCGGCACCGCGAATCAGAATTTGAAATCGAAGATCGAATTCGTGCGCGAGATCGCCGATTCCGGGCTCGCCGATGCCATAGACCTCACAGACGGCTCGCGCGGCATCCCGTTGCTGCCGCCCGGGGACTTCGTTGGCGTTGCACGCGAGACGCTCGGCTGGGACCGGGCCACCGGCGACCGCGTGGAGTTCATTCCGCACTTCAGCACGCGCGACCTGAACGTGCTCGGACTGCAGAGTCGCCTTATCGGCTACCACGCCCGCCGGATCCACAACGTCCTGTTTATCACCGGCGACCCACCCAAGATGGCTCCGACTTACCCCCGCTCGACCGCCGTGTTCGACCTCGACTCCGTTTCGATGGTCCGCTACACGCACTCATACCTGAACGCCGGGGTCGACTTTGGCGGCGAGCTGTTGAGCCGCGCGGCGGACCCCCGGACGCGGTTCACCATCGGCGCGGGCTGCGAACCGGAGGCGGTGAACCGTGATCGAGAGCTGGAACGGCTCCGCCGCAAGATCGATGCTGGCGTCGATTACCTCTTCACGCAACCCGCTTTTCGTCGCCCGGCGCTCGAATTACTGGAGCCGTTTCGGAAGAAAGTCCCTATCCTCGTGGGCGTGATGATCCTCTCAGGCCTCGATCACGCCCGGCGCATGGCCCAGGTGCCCGGAGTGGTGGTACCAGAAGAGCTGTTGCAGCGCATGCAGGCGTTCGAGAAGATCGAGGACCAGGCAATGCTGGGACAGGAGCTAGCGATTGAGCAGGTCCAGTGGATCCGGTCGCAGGGCTGGCCGGGCGTGTATCTGATGTCGCCCGCAACCCACCGCCCGGTGATCCCGGTCCTTTCAGCTGCCCTGCCGGCAGCTTCGGCAGACCAGAAACGGGGCGCACGTTGACGTCGGCACAGCCGCTACGCCTCCAGATCGACGTCAAGGTGCCGATGCGGGACGGGGTCTTGCTGTCGGCCGACATCTACCGCCCGCCCGCCGGCGAAGCGTTTCCGGTCTTGCTACTTCGCACGATCTACGACAACCAGATGCCCCGGTACGTGGAATGGGCCCGCCGGTTTGTCCAGGCCGGCTTCGCCGTCGTAATGCAGGACTGCCGGGGACGGTTCGACTCCGACGGCGCCTGGGAACCGTACATCAACGAAACCGACGACGGGTACGACACCCACGAGTGGATCGGCCATCAACCATGGTGCAACGGGAAGATCGGCACCTTCGGAATTTCCTATCCAGGCTTTACGCAGACCCTGCCGGCCACGAAGCGGAGCAAGTACCTGACGGCGCTCGCGCCGATCGCGTCACAGCAGGACAACTACGGACACATCTACGTCGATGGAGTCCTCCACCTGCACATCGCGATGTTCTTCATCAACGTTGTGGGCCGCTCGATGCAGCGGGAAGCCCGCGGCCTGCTCGACCAGGACGAGCTGTACAACCGGTTGCCGCTGTCGACCGCGCTCGACGACATCGCCGATATCCCTTTCTACAGGGATGTGATCAAGCACTACACCTTCGATGACTTCTGGAAGCGATACAGCCTGAGAAACCGGTACGGCGAGGTCGCCGCACCCGCCCTGTTCATCACGGGCTGGTACGACTCCCTGCTGCACGAGACGCTCAAGGTGTTCAACGGTTGGCGCCATAAGGGCGGATCGACTGAAGCCAGGACGAACACCAGGATACTGATCGGCCCCTGGGGCCATCAAAACCTCGGTTCGGCCGAGAAGTTTGGAGAAATCGAGTTCGGCGCCGATGCCGCCCGTGATATCGTCGCCGAGCAGATTCGCTGGTACGACCGGCGGCTGAAGGGTGTCGACAACGGGATCGACCGCGAGCCCCCGATCAGCCTGTTCGTCATGGGGGAGAACCGCTGGCGGTTCGAGAACGAGTGGCCGCTGGCGAGGACACAGTTCACGAACTACTACCTGCATAGCCACGGACAGGCGGCGACCTCAAGCGGCGATGGCTGGCTCGACATCGAGAAGCCTTCGGAGGAGCCGCCGGACCGGTTCATTTACGATCCGGCGAACCCGGTACCCTCGTGGGGTGCCCAGTACCAGAACCTGGACAGGACCGGTCCCAGGGATCGCTCGGAGATCGCGAAGCGGCGCGATGTGCTCGTCTACAACTCCCGGCCGCTGGCGACCGATGTGGAGGTCACCGGGCCGGTCACGGCCACCATCTACGCCGCTTCGAGCGCTCCGGACACGGACTTCACCGCGACCCTGGTGGACGTTCACCCGGACGGCAAGGCCATCAATCTTTGCGAAGGGATACGCCGGGCCCGGTTTCGGGAGTCGATCGAGATGCCGACTTCGATCGAGCCGCTCAAGATCTACGAGTACAAGATCGATCTCTGGGACACGAGCAACCTGTTTAAGGCCGGTCACCGGATCAGGATCGAGATCTCGAGCAGTAACTTTCCGAGGTTCGACCGCAACCTGAACACGGGCGCCCAGCCTGGAACGGATACCGAGATGGCAGTGGCTCATCAGGCGATCTTCCACAACGGGCCCAACCCTTCCCACGTGACACTGCCGGTCATTCCCCGCCACCCTTAGTCTCGGGTCCAGGGCCTGAGCCGTCCTGAGTCACTCAAAGGGTCGAAGGGCCGGCGGGCTGAGTTAACCCCCGAGATCATCCTGTCCCAGAGCTGCCTCGCAATGAGGTAACGGGGGCAGCCAAAGCGCGATTCGGTCGCCCCTCCGTACCCTCGCCCGATCAGCGGGGGAGGGTGGCCGAAGGTCGGGCGAGGGGCGCCTTCAGATCCCCTTCTCGGTCCTCCAACGCCTGATCCAGCCGGCATGCTCATGTTCGTGAAGTTTGCCCAGGCCGGCTGCGCCGTAGAGGGAAGCATCCAGCGCGCGCGGCGCGGCCGAGGCCAGCGCGTCGTTCAGCCTTTTTCTGGAATTCCCCAGCTCCCAACGCACCTGCGAAAGCGGCAGCGCGACCCGGCTGCGGTACGACATCTCGTTGAAGGCGAGGCTGTATTCGTCGTTCAACCGCCACGCCGTGTCGTGGCCCGCGGATATGCGCACTACCTCGTCCGCGCGCACGTCGTCCCACAGCGCGATGTG
>VGZT01000056.1 GCA_016872495.1 SAR202 cluster bacterium | reverse complement strand
AGGTAGGCCTCGACTACTACTTCCTGAAGCCATGGGACGGCCTGCAAGACGGCGGCGCCGGAATCCGCACACCCGATCCGCTGGTCCCCGCCGTACTTCTGCCGCAGGTCGCGCTCGACCACGCCCAGCACCGGACGTTCGTCGCCAACCGCCAGGATGGCCGGGCGTGCCATTACGCCTCCATCCCCTCCACGTCCTGCGACTCGAGGGAAACGTACCTGTGGCGAACTGTCCGGTCGCTCAAAGTCACGATCCGATAGCCAGAGGGGTCGTTCCCCAGCGGATATCCGATCGGCCCGCTGCTGACCATCTCGAAATCGCCATCGCGAGCGTAGTTGTTCCTGTGCAGGTGCCCCGAGAACATCGTCCGCACCCCGTGCTCGCGAAACAGCCCCAGGACTCGCCCCCGGGCTGCGCCGGGCACGGTCCAGTAAGCGTCGGCTTCGCCAGCACTGTCAAGAAACAGCGGGTGGTGTCCGAAAGCTACCACGTGGCGGTACGTTCCGGCGCTCACGCCGGCAAGGGTCCGCTCGAGAAACTCGAACTGGGCGTCGAACTCGGAACGCACGTTGTGTGGGTGCGCAAGCAAAGATGTGTTCACGACTACGAACAGGCTGGGGTCGCCGCCGGCCGCGATTTCGAACGAGTAGTAGTCCGGCCCGAAGTGCCGGCGGTACATCGCCAGGCTCTCCGGCGTCGGCACCACCGTATCGGCGCCGCAATCGTGGTTACCAGCCACCCAGCGGATCGGGATCGACCGGTCCAACTTGCCTGCGATGCGCCAGAGCTCCGCCCGTTGCGCCTCGCTGTTCGGATCGTTGGTCATGTCGCCACAGACGATGACGAACGCCGGCTTCAACCGATTTGCCCTCGCGATGGCCACTTCGAACAACTCGGTTTCCTGGGCGAATCCTTCGGTCTTAGGCGCCGGCCTGAAGTGGATTCCACGCCGCGCCGCTGCGGCGATCTCCTCGGGTGTCTTGCGGCTTGCGGCGGCAAACATCCCGAACTGCGGGTCGGCCATGACGACAAATCGCATGTTGCTCAACTCCCGGCGGCCCTGCCGCCCGTAAGCGAGACCGGGAGCCAGGCCCGGCAGGTTGTCTTTAAAGGCACCTTTTCGACGTCGATCGAGCCACGGTGCCTGTGCTCGACGATGTTGAAAGTGACATTCAATCCCAGCCCGGTGCCCTTTCCGGGCGATTGCGTCGTGAAGAAGGCGTCGAAGATCTTGGGCTTTATCGAGTCAGGTATCCCGGGGCCTGTGTCCTCGACCTCCATGGCGATGCACTGTCCCTCTTTCCGCGACCGGATCACGAGCTCCCCTTGCCCATCCATGGCGTCGACCGCGTTATCGATCAGGTTCGTCCACACCTGGTTCAGCTCATTGCCGTACGCCCCGATCTCGGGCAGGTCGGGCGCATATTACCGCCTGACCTTGGCCCCGCCTTTCAGCTTGCTGCCCAGGATGATCAGGGTGTGTCGATCCCCCTCGTGCACCCGCACGTCCTGTACCGGCGCATGGTCAAGGTGGGAGTAGCCGTTCAAGGCCTTGACGATCTCGGACAACCGCCCGGCACCGATGCTCACCTGGTGGACCAGGTTGAACATATTGCGACTGGCGACGAGGTAGCGCAGCACCGGCGACACTTGGACAGGGTGCGGCCCGGAAAGGTTCGACGACAGCGTCTCGGCCTTGCACCCTTCGTTCGCCAGGCTGGCTGATAGCTTCCAAGGCTCGTCCAGGCCGTACTCCAGCAGCCACGCCTCCGCCGCTGACTCGCGGTCGCTCTGGTCGACGGAACCGGGCACGGTGCCGAACTCATGCCTGCGAGGACGCGCCTTGAGGGCCTCGACCATGCCGCCGGGGACTTCAATCCTTCCTTGCTCCGACGGCAACGAACTGCCGGCTATTGTTGCTCACCTCTGCGCGCCGCCC
Organism: SAR202 cluster bacterium; assembly: GCA_016872495.1. GTDB lineage: Bacteria > Chloroflexota > Dehalococcoidia > Lucifugimonadales > Lucifugimonadaceae > VGZT01. Next base: position 7,129 of record VGZT01000056.1, on the reverse strand, counting down.
ATTCCAGTACCAGTTCGGGCGCGGCGGGTCGTAGCACTGCGACTTCGCTCCAAAAGAAAAGGCCCTCCCCGACACGGAGGGCCTTTTCTGAACGTTACTTAGTCTGGGCGGTTAGCGCCAGTCCCGGCGTCCGCCGCGGTCGCCGCCGCGGTCGCCGCCGCCGAAGCCGCCGCCACCACCGCCGCGGTTGCCGCCTGCGCCAGCACCGCCACCACCGCCACCGCCGAAGCCGCGACCACCACCCGCGCCACCGCGGTCCTCACGAGGACGAGCCTCGCTGACCGAGACGGCGCGACCACCGATTTCCTTGCCGTTGAGGGCGCTGATTGCGCTCTTGGCCGCTTCCGCGTCCGGCATTTCGACGAAGCCGAAGCCTCGGGATCGCTGGGTTTCGCGGTCGGTCACGACCACTGCATCGGCGACTTCGCCGAAGGCGGCGAAAGCCGCGCGCAACTCTTCATTGTTCGTGCTGTAGCTGAGGTTACCGACAAAAATCTTCACGAGATGCTCCTAATCACACATTTCTGTCCAGCCAGTCTTCGGAGTCACCACTGTCGATTTCATGTCGGTTCTCGCCAGAAGGGCTTCTCAGAAAAACTCGGGACACAATCAATTATACGGTTTTCGGAGGAAAGATGTTGGATCGTGCCTCAACTGGCACCCGGGCTGGCCTTGAATGAAGCCAGAAAGTATGTTGCAACCGCGATAGCCTCTTCGTAAATCGCGGCCCTGCTCCGGCCGTCTTTCGTAAGGGGTCCGGACCCGTGGCCGGCCGATTCGAGCCGTGATCCCGGGACCAATCTGGCCGCGTCTCCCAACCCATCAGGGGTTCCGGACTGTTTATCGGTCCCGAAGAGGAATCGTGCGCGTGCTCAATTGCCCACAGCTCCGTTCCGCACGCGCGCCGGTCGCGCAGGGACGGATTGGCGAATTCGAATCGCCCGATCAGAGTTTTCGTGCGCGATCAGGAACCCCGAGGGCAACATCAGGCTGAACCCCGACCTCGGTGGGGGTAGGCCATTTGATGCGGGGTGCTAACCAGCCAGCGCGCTGCCCCACGTGTTGAAAGAAGACCCGGTACTGGTTCAGGCCCAACAGCGCGTGCCGCCCCAGCATGGCGTCGACACCTCGCTGGTCGGTCTGATCCGGTTCCCGGGGGATCGCATTGCCATGCTTGCCTGTGATCGACGTCCCACCTCGGTGCTTTCTCGAAGTGACCGGCACCCGAGGGCGCGTGCGGGTCATGCAGATGTTCGAAGAATCGGACGCGGTTCATCCGGCGAGGGACGGCAAGGATGCGGTGCGGAACTTCTCGGCGCCAGATCGGTTCAAGGCCCAGACAGGGCATTTTGCCGACTGCGTGCTCAACGGGAAGCCGCTCGAATTTCCACCTGAGGATGCCCTTCAGAGTATGGCGTTGATCGAGGCGCTGAAATCGGCGGCCGTAAACGGCAGGACGGTCGCGGTCCCGAACCGGGCACACGCGGTCCCGCTTGTCTCCGCGCGATACCTGGCCCCGTCAAGGAGTAGCGGGGAAGTTCCGGGCGCCGGAGGGATCCAGGCGCCCGGGATGCTCGCCGCTTCTACCGTCCGTAGCCGTCGAGTACATGCTTTTGCATGTAGTCGACGTTCAATTCGATGCCGAGCCCTGGTCGGTTCGACAGGTAGATCTTGTCACCCCGGATGTCCAGCGGATGGTCGATGAAGACGTCGTAGGCGTTCAGCTTTGCCCTGCTTGTCTCGACCCGATAGTGATTCGGTACCGTGGCCATCACGTGAGCGCCGGCAAGCACGTTGATCGGTCCACTGGCGTCGTGAGGCGAGATCGGCACGTAGTACGCCTCGGCCATGGTCGCGATCTTCTTGATCTCAGAGATGCCGCCCGTCCACGTAACGTCCGGCATGATGAAGTCGGCGAGCTCGTTCTCGAGGATCGGTACAAACTCCCAGCGGGTGTGAATTCGCTCACCTACACATATCGGAACACCGACGTTGTCGCGTACCTGCCGGAGCGCATGGTAGCTTTCGACCGGTACCGGCTCCTCGAACCAGAAGATGTCGTAGGGCTCCAGGGCTTTGGCCAGCCGAATGGCGGTCGGGACGTCGAATCGGCCGTGACAGTCGATCAGGATCTCAATGTCTGGGCCGACGGCTTCCCGCATGCCTGCGATCAGTTCGACACCGTGATTGATTGCTGCTGCCGACAGCTTGCCGCTCATGTATCCGTTGTTCTCGTCCTCGAAGTGGGGGAACCACGGGTCGGTCTTGAAAGCCTTCTGGCCGGTCGCCACGATGGCCCTGGCCTGGAGTGCCGCCTCCTTTGGAGAGACCCCGTCCTCGGGGTGACAGTAGATTGGCACGCCATCGCGAACCGGGCCCCCGAACAGCTCGAAGATCGGCTGGCCGAGCACCTTCCCTCGGATGTCCCACAGCGCTATGTCGATGCCGCTGATGACGTTGGTCGAGGCGCCACGCGACCCCATATACGTGTACTGCCGGAAGATCTTGTGCCATATCTTCTCGATCAGGCGTGGGTCGTCCCCAACGATCAGATCGTTCAGGTGACGGGTCATAGCGCACACGGCCCGGTTGGCCTGCGGGAACGTGCCGGTTATCTCACCCCAGCCGGTGATCCCTTCGTCGGTGCTTACCTCGACGAAGACGTACTCGCGATTGGGGCCTCTTCGCTTGCCCATATCGACGGTGTCGAGAAAAGGTCGGGGGGCGCTGATCAGCCATGGCGTGATCTTCGTGATCTTCAAGCGTCTCTCCAGTTGACCCGGTGGAAAATGTGAGCCTGCGGCGCCCTGAGCCAGTCGAAGGGTTGGAGTGCCGGGGCAGCCGTTTCAGCCCGTTATTTTGACCGATCGGCCGGTTTCTGAGGACTCCCGTACCGCGTCCAGGACCTGCTGGCACCGCCAGCCGTCGGTAAAGTTCGGCGCCGGCGAACTCCCGGTGTCGATACCCCTGGTGAAGTCGCGCACCAGGAGCCGAAAGGCCATGAGCCGGTTGTCCCGGTCGTCCTTGAAAGGCGTGAACTGGGGTGGGGTGTCGAGTTTCTGGAGGGGCGCGCCCAGGCGCGATCCGAGGACCACACCGTCCTCCATTGGGTTCGCACCAGGCTGCTCGGCGTACAACGTGCCTTCCGAGCCCATCACAGCGATACGTGCGCCCCTGGTCGGCGAGGTCGCGAACGACGCGGTCATCGACGCGATCACCCCGCTCCTGAAGACCGCCGTGAACGAGAAGGTGTCGTCCGTTTCTGATTTGACGGGCTTGCCTGACTTGGGATCGACAAGATCGGGCCTGAGGCGTGTGACTTTGCCGCTAACGCGTTCGAGGTCGCCGAACCAGAAGCGCAGCCCGTCGATGTAATGCGAACCGAGCGCCCCGAGAAAGCCACCGCCTTCCGATGTCTTCGAGCTCCAGGGGGCCGGGCCGGCCTTCGGAGGGGACGACCGGTCGACAAACAGCTCTAACGTGCAGAGGTTCGCCTGGCCGATATAGCCATGGTCCAGCAACTGCTTGATGTAGGCGCGCTGCGGTGTGTGCCGGAACTCGTGCGCCACCATGGCCGTCTTGCCGGACTTTTCAGCCGCAGCTCTCATCTCGGCAGCCTGCTTCGCGTTTACTGCAAACGGCTTCTCGCAGAGGACGTGCTTGCCGGCCTTCAAAGCGGCCAGCGAAAGCTCATGATGTGGTCCGGGTGGGGTCGCTATCGCGACGGCGTCTATGTCGTTCCGGCGGATCAGCTCGTGGGGGTCCGTGTGAATGTCCGCAATGCCGGCGTCCTGGGCAGCCCTCTGCGCCCGCTCCCTGCTACGGCTGCTGAGTGCTACAACGTCCCAGCCTTCAGAGCGAAAGCCGGGCACATGCACCATCAGCCCGAACCCAACGCCTATGACTCCAATCCGCTTCTTGCCTGCTGCCACCGCCCTGCCTCCTCCCAAGAACGTTCGTCGACGGCTGGCAGGCGCGTGACCTGGCTGTGCGCGCGAGCGCTGCGACAGGCCGAAGGCTAGCATGCGTTGGGCCGCGGTGTGCCAGGCCAGGGAGTGGCGCCACCTAAGTCCGGAGAAGCGGCTGAAGTCCACTTCAAACGCCATCCCCTCGCTGCCCGTTTCAATGGCGACTGCCGCAGGGTATGCGTCATGTACGAGACCGCCCTTCCCGACCTCCTGCAGAGTTCGGTGAATATCCCAAGGTGCCGGTCTCCAGGGGCGACCGATACCCAGTTGGGACGGGTTCGCACCGCCTCGAGAAGCGACCGCGCCCCGGTGAGAGTTGATGGCATCCGAAATGTCCTCGAACTTGTCATCAGCCGGAAACCGAATCGCGTGTGGCGCGACCAGTGGGGCCCCGACCGTACTTCCGCCAATCTTGACATCACATGCAGCGCCTCTGTCCGGGCCTGAGCGCAGGAATGTGGCACCACGCAATGTGGGCCGGGCCCAATCTCCTGCTAAGATCGCCGCCAAACGACCGGCAGGCCGTCGCTTTGGAGGACAGAATGCACCTACTTGAGATCCTCAACCCGGTAGCGCCGCAGCGGGCCATGCAGAGCGCGCTGCAGCCCAATCCGCGCCCGAAGAGCCTTGACGGCAAGACCGTCGGGCTGGTGTGGAGTGGTACCCACGGCGGCGACGTGGCCCTCAAGACGGCCGGCGAAGAGCTGCAGAAACGCTTCAAGAACGTCAGGGTCAACTTCTACACCGGCGGGAACTACCCTAACCCGCCACATATCCTCAAGCAGGCCGGGGAGGAGTGCGACGTAGTCATCGGCGCCACCGCCGACTGAGGGACGTGCGCGTCGTGGATGGTCCACGACATGATTGAAGTCGAGAAGATGGGCAAGCCCGCGATCCCCATCGTCTCCGGCCGGTTCGAAGGCGATGCCGTCGCCTCATCGCGCGCGTTCGGGATGCCTGACCTGAAGTGGGTCATCGTTCCCCGCATCTATCGGAATCTTGCACATGACCTGTGTGCCAGCCAGACAGTCGCCGCGATGGACGACATCGTGAAGATCCTCACCGCGAGCGGCGACACGTCGAGCCGGAAGACCGGACCCGAGCCGACGTCAGTCGAGCGATTTGAAGGCGACGACCGCTGGGACGCGGTCCTGCGAATGAACCAGGAGTTCATGAAGCGGGACCTCGGCGACGGCTTCCTGCTGCACCCGCCGACGAAGCAGGCGGTCGCGGCTCTGTTGAAAGGAACCAGGCTCGCGGCGGACACGGTCGTGTGTGACATGCCTCCCGGCTTCGGAATCGCGACGGTCGAGAAGATCGCCGTCAACGCTGCGCTTGCCGGGGCAAAGCCAGAGCACATGCCGGTGATCATCGCTGCTGTCAAGGCGCTTTCGAAGGTCGGTGGACACGGCGGGAAGTCGCTCCTGATGTCGACCAGCCCGAATGCACCGCTGCTGATGGTCAACGGGCCCATCGGCAAGAAGGTCGGTCTCAACCCACGGTCGGCGCTGGGTCCCGGACGCGACAACGAGATCAACATCGTGATCGGGCGCGCCTTCTACCTGTGCCTCAAGAACATCGGGTACTGGTACCCGAACCAGATGGACATGGACACGATCGGCACAACGCGCAAGTTTGTGATGTGCGTGGCCGAGAACGAGGCCGCCAGCCCGTGGGACCCCTACCACGTCGACCAGGGGTTCAAACCCAACGAAAGCGCCGTAACGGTGTTCGTGACGGACGGCGAATTGGACGTGCAGGACCAGGGCAATACGACCGGCGAGGGCCTGCTGAAGAACCTCGCTTACGGCAGCACGTTCGGAACCCGCTCGATCCAGGACAAGGGAGGCGGGGAGCGGCTGATCTTCATCCCGCCGGACGTCGCCGGCCCGGTGGGCAAGACGTTCACGAAGAAGCAGGCCAGGGAGTTCCTCCACAAGCACTGCTACCACAGCCTGGGAAAGCTGATTCAGTACATGCCGTTGAAGGGCGAGGCGCGCGTCGCCAAGAACTGGAAATGGCTGGAGAACCTGACCGAAGAGCAGCTGCTCCAGATCACGGTGCCCGTGGTCGACGGCCCGGAGAGTTTCTACCTGGCCGTGGTCGGAGCGGACCGCGCCAAGACCGCCGTGTTCCCGAGTGGGCCGTCCCCTGCGACCGTAGGGATCGACCAGTACCTGCCGTAGTTGGAAGTCCGCCAGCCGACCCTTTCAGAGACCTCAGGCTCGCATCTCAGGGAGCGGCTGGCGGCAACAACTCGGCATCGGCTACCGGTGCCGGGTGGGGTTTCGAGCTTCGACCGGCTCAGGGCGATGGAGCTCAGCTAACGCAAACGACCGGTCGATGAGCCTGTCGAAGGGCGGTAGGAGAGGCTTCGACACGCCCGGCCAGCGGATGAGGCGACAGGCTCAGCCAAAGTTACCAGTCAAGCTCAGCGATGGCCTCGACCTCGATCATCAGGTCAGGGTGCACGAGCCTCGAGACCTCGACGCCGGTGCTGGCGTAGGTTCCCGGCTTGAGGAACTCGCGACGCACTGCAACGTATTCGTCGATCCGGTTGAAATCGGTCAGGAACGCGGTCACCTTGACGATATCGTCCGTATTACCGCCCGCTGCTTCGAGAATCGACCGGATGTTCTCAAATACCTGCCGGGCCTGGGCGGCCATGTCGCCCTTGCCTGCGATCTTGCCACCAGGCTCGTATGCAACCTGCCCGGCCACGTAAACCGTGTTTCCGGCGCGCACGCCCTGGGCAATCCCGAACTTATTCGCCCATGGCCAGTCAGGCACGATTAATTTTCGTTGCTCCATTTCATTCTCCCGTCGGGCGTATTGCGATACGCCCCTACGTTGAGTACAGGTCAGTCACTACGGGAAGCGAATCGATCCGCGATCCGGTATTGCGCCGTACCGCGCTCGCGACCGCTGCTGGGATCGGCACTATGGCCGGCTCTCCCGGCCCGGTCGGCGGAAAGGTAGGGCCGTCGGCCAGAAGCACATCGATATCGTGATTACGACTCACGAGCGCCGGCCTCAACAGGGTGCAGATCGCCGTCACGCGACAGTCCCTCGCAGGTTTTGCCGTCAGTCGTGGCTAGTAGTAGATCGAGTTGCCGACGCCGCCGCCTGCGGCGATGACATCACCGTTGATGGCCAGCGAC
>VGZT01000055.1 GCA_016872495.1 SAR202 cluster bacterium | reverse complement strand
AGGGCGAAGGTTTCAGGGTGAGTGATTACATCGCGCGACACCAAAATCGCGCGGTGACCGCCGGCTTTCAGGCCCCGAGCAATGATCGCGTCCGCCGCGTTCGCTTCCAGCCAGCACGCCTCGTCCACGGTCGGCGCGGAAGATTCGCGCTTCCCCGAACGTTGATCGATGCATTCTCATACTGCAGCGTGGATGTAGCCGTCACCGCATGAACAGTACTGGGGAGTTCCGGGCCATACCGGTGGATAGTACGAGGCGGCCGTGGCCAGAAATTGGTCATGACGTGTCGCTCTTTGCCGTCAAGAGAAAGGCCCAGTGACACTTCAAGAACGCTCGGGAAAGGTCCAGGGTTGCGGGCCTGCCGCTGGCGAATGGCCGAATAGGGCCGGCCCTGCGACTGGCTCAGTGACCGGTACCGTTGCCGCTTGCGAATGGTGGTGGACGCGAGTGAGGCCACCGGGCTGGGAATGAATCCCTGCCGGGTGGCCCCACTCGTTGAGGTGCTCTAACAGATCGAACTCGGGCGCCCTAGAAAGCTAGAGCACCTCCAGGTAATTCAAACGACACGAACGCACCTCCTTTCTTTTTTCCGATGCCAGCCAGCCACCGGGGAGCCGGCGGGGGCATTATGCGTCGCACCCGGTCGCCGGATTATAACCGAGCAGAGAGATATCCCCGCTTCGTGGCTTCGCGCAATCCGGGCAATTATCCGGAGCCGGCCGGTGAAGGGGCCTTGCCTCGTTCTGCCTGGTCAAGCAGGGATCCCAGGTTTCACACGCGCCGTTTCAAGAGCGCGTGGCCGATCGCAAGCGCGCTGGCGAGCAGGCCTCCAATGGCGATCGCCAACGGTGTCCCTGCGAACCCTGCCCTGTCGCCCGCCTGCAATCTACCGAGGGGCATCACGATCTGGGTCAGAGGGTGGCGACGGTCGCGCGAGCGATCGCCTCCTCGTCGAGCTCGAACCCCAGTCCGGGTGAGGCCGGACCGTGCAGGTCGCCACGTTGATCGATCTGAAGCCGCTCCTGCAGTCCGAAGGTTGCGCCATCGGGGAATGGCAGCTCGAGGTACCGGCAGTTCTTTATCGCAAGGGCTGTGTGCAAGTTCGCAACGTCCATCAGCGCGAGCACCGTCATGTGAATCTCGCAGTTCACCCCGAACCCTTCCGCAACGTGTGCGGACTTGAGCGTGCCAGTGATTCCGCCGGTCCAGGACACGTCGGCCCGGATGATATCGGCGGCACCGCTGCGCAAGTAGTTGATCTTCGAGAAGAAATCCGAGTTCCACTCGCCTGCGCAAATCGAGATGTCTAGCGTCCGACTCAGCATTTCGAGTCCGTGCAGGTCGTGGTCGTAAAGGGGCTCTTCCAGCCAGAGGAAGTTCAGCTTTTCAAGCGCGCGTCCCACCCTGATGGCGTCGGTGTGATCGTAGTTGCCGCCGACCGGATCGCTCATCAGGACCATGTCCGGGCCGACGGCTAATCGCACGGCCCTGCAACACTCGATGTCCAGTTCCGGGTCTCCCGGAGGGTGGAGCTTGAAGGCCGTGAAGCCGGCCTTCCGGGCTTCCAGGGCCAGGCGCGCGTAGTCCTCGGGCGATTTCATGAAGGGAGAGCTCGCGTAGGCGGGGATACGGTCGCGGAAGGCACCGATGAACTTGTAGAGAGGCATCCCTGCGAACTTTGCGGCGATGTCCCACAAAGCAACATCGACCGGCCCATAAGCCGCGAACGACGCAAGTCCTCCGTAACGACTGGCGCGGAGCGCGGTCTGCCACAAGAGCTCACGGTCGAAGGGATCCTGGCCGACCAGCTCAGGTCGGTATACCTCTGCGATCGTGTGCGCCACGCGCATCCCACCCTTCACGCCCCAACCGAATCCGTGTCCTTCGATTCCCCGGTCGGTGCGCACGCGAACGACAACGATCTGGGGGCCCGACCCAGCGCCCGGCTTCATGCCCGCTGGCGCCGGCCGCACCGCCCCCGAAGTCGGCGAGCCTCCGTCACCCGGCTTTGCGGGCGACCGATCCATCACTCCCGGGTTCGGGACGTCGCAAACTGCCAGCTCGACGGCTTCAATCCGCATCGCGGTCTCCATCGTTCCCGGGAACGGCGTCGCGGCCGGCTGACCCGGGCATGCGTCCTATCGCAGTTCCCATGCCTTTCGAACCATTCGTCAAGCCGGGGAGCGTCCTCCAAGCCTGCCGTCTGAGAGCTGCAACTTGCCGAGCACCTCTGGATTGACCAGGCTGTGCGGCCGCAGGCCCTGCAGCGCCCGGGCTGCGTCCCGCGCCGCGCCCCGCCGGATCCTCGCCCATCCGCCGGGGGATGACCCGGCAATGTGCGGGCTCAGGATCACGTTTTCCATCTTGAGCAGGGGGTTCGTTGGCTCCACCGGCTCCTTCTCGAAGACATCAAGGCCCGCGCCGGCGATCCGTCCGGAACGCAGGGCTTCGATCAGGGCCTTTTCGTCTACGACCGGACCGCGGGCGGTATTGATCAGGTATGCGGTCTTCTTCATCTTCGCGAACGCACCCGCGTTGAAGGCGTGGTGGCTCTCCGGGCCGTAGTTCGAATGGATCGTGATGTAGTCGGATTCGCGCAGCAACTGGTCGAACGGGACCAGGGTCACGCCTTCCTCAAGGTCAGCCCAAGGCCCCGCCCATGGATCGTGCGCGATCACCTTCATCCGCAGCGCGTTGGCCTTGCGCGCGAACGCGCGGCCGATGTGGCCGAAGCCAAAGATGCCGACCGTTTCCCCCCAGATCTGTCCGCAGACTTCACGAGACCACAGCTCGCCCCACTTGCCGGCCCGCACGCCCCGGTCCATCTGGTAGAGGCGACGCGCGCAGTTCATCATCAGCGCCAGGGCGTGGTTCGAAACCTCTTCGCTCGTTGACCCGGCCACATTCGCCACCATGATCCCCCGCGCGGTCGCGGCGGCGAGGTCGACGCCTTCGTAGCCGTGGCCCATGCGGACGATCAGCTTGCCGTGTCGCATCGCCTCGACCACGCGCCGCGGCATGGGGAACGCTGAGTTCAGGACGACGTCTGCGTCGGCGATCGCCTCGATGACTTCGCCCTCGCTGGAGACCGCCATGGGCACGACCTCGGCGTCGACCCCGGCCAGCTCCTGGCGTTCGAGGGTGACATCCACATGTCCCCGGTCGATCAAGACCACGCGGTACTTCGGCATCCCCAACCCCTTTAAAATCTGGACATGACCACGGCACATGATATCGACGATCAGGCCCTCCGTACCGACATCCGCCTGCTCGGCTCGCTTCTCGGTCAGACCTTGCGCCGGCAGGGGGGCGAGGATCTCTACGACCTGGAAGAGTGGGTAAGGGCGCGCACGCGCCAGTTGCGCGCATCGTCGAATCCCGAGCTCCAGGCCGAGCTGGCGAAGCGCCTGGATTCCATCCCGCTGGAACGCGCCATCGACCTCGTGCGTGCGTTCACGATCTACTTCCACCTCGCCAACGTCGCCGAACAACGCCACCGCGTAGGCGTGCTGCGTGCCGGCGAAGGGCATGAACCCGACTGGCTCCACGCCACGTTCGAAAAGCTGGCCGAGGCCGCCATTGACCGGCAGAGCATCGCGGCGCTGGTCAATCGCCTGGAACTTCGACCGGTGTTTACCGCGCATCCCACCGAGGCGTCCCGCCGATCGGTGCTCAACAAGCTCGGTGCGGTGAGCACCCTCCTTGGCGAGCTCGACGATCACCGTCTCACCCCGCGCGGGCGCCTGCGGATCGAGAGGCGCATCCGAGAGGTGGTCGACGGCATCTGGCAGACGGATGAGCTGCGGCACGATCGCCCATTGCCCATCGACGAAGCTCGCTTCGCCATCTTCTTTCTGGAGGGGCTCTACCGCAGGGCGGTGCCCGGCGTGATCGAGACACTGCGCCTGGAACTCGCCGCGCTCGGATTACCCCTGCCGCCCGGGTTTCGCCCGATCCGATTCGGGACCTGGGTCGGCGGGGACCGCGACGGCAATCCGGGCGTCACCGCGCGCGTCACGACGCAGGTGCTCGCGGTTCAGCACGAACAGGCGCTTGAGCTGATGCTGGCGTCGATCGACGAGATCGCCGGCGAGCTGAGCCAGTCGACCCAGGTCTCCGGCATATCGGCCGCTCTCACGGACTCGCTGGAGCACGACCGCCAGCTCATGCCTGCCGTACACGGGCGTTTCTCCCGGCTCAACTCGGAGGAGCCCTACCGTTTCAAGTGCGCATATATCTACGAGCGGCTCAAGAACGCGCTTGCGGCGGCCAGGTCGGGGGCCTCGCCGCCGGGCCCTGTATACGAATCACCGAACCAGATGCAGGCAGACCTGGCGCTGATGCACGAGTCGCTGACCGTCAATCACGGCGAGGCGGTCGCGGAAGGCGCCCTCAGGGGCGTGATCGACCGCGTTTCCGCATTTGGTTTCACGCTCGCGAGCATGGATATCCGTGAGCATTCGGGCGTCACGAATCGGGCGGTGGCTGAACTGATCGATCGGGCCGACGGTAAACCCGGCGCGTTCGCTCAGTTGAGCCAGTCAGGGCGCAGGGCGCGCCTGGAGGCCGAGCTGTTCAGCCTGCGCCCGCTGGCGCCGGCGCACGCCTCACTATCGCCTGAGACCAGGGGTGTGCTGGACGTCATGCGGGTAATCGTCGAAAGCCAGCGGCGGTACGGCCCGGAGTCGGTCGACACCTGGATCGTGTCCATGACCAGGGACGTCGACGACCTGCTTGCAGTCCTCATGCTCGCAAAAGAGGTCGGCCTTATCGACCTCAATTCCGGGGTCGCCAGGCTGGCGGTGGTGCCCCTCTTCGAAACGATCGACGACCTCCGGCGGGGACCGGAGGTCTTTTCGAGCTACATCGCCTCGAAACCGCTGCGCAGGCTGCGCGAGATCCAGGGCTCGCGCGTCCAGGTGATGCTTGGCTACTCGGACTCGAACAAGGATGGCGGCATAACCACCTCACAGTGGGAGCTTTACCAGGCTCAGCGCCGCCTGCTGGAAGTGGCCCGCGCCCACGACCTCGAGTTGCTCCTCTTCCATGGTCGCGGCGGGACGGTAGGAAGGGGCGGTGGGCCAACGTATGACGCAATCCTGGCGCAGCCGGCGGGTACGGTCGACGGCCGGATCAAGCTGACCGAGCAGGGCGAGGTGATCTCCGATAAGTACGGGATTCCCGACCTGGCGGAGCGCCAGCTCGAACTGACCATGGCCGCGGTTATCGAGGCGTCTCTGCTGCACTCCGAGCCCAGGCAGTCGCCCGACGTGCTCGATCGTTGGTCGGCCGCGATGGGGAGCCTCTCAGAGGTCGCCTACCAGAAGTACCGGTCGCTGGTCGAGCGAAAAGGGCTGCCGGAGTACTTCAAGAGCGCCACGCCGGTCGAGGAACTGGCCGAAATGAACATCGGCTCGAGGCCGACCCGCCGTGGCGGCACCACTTCCGGAATCGCGGACCTGCGCGCCATCCCATGGGTGTTCGGCTGGACGCAGTCCAGGCAGATCATACCGGGCTGGTACGGGGTCGGCACGGCGCTTGAACAGGTCGGGTCGGGGGATCAGGCGCGCGTGATCGGGGAGATGTCCGCGAGCTGGCCGTTCTTCCGGACATTTATCGCCAACGTCGAAATGACCCTTGCGAAGACGGACATGAACATCGCGTGGCGGTACGTCTCAGCCTTGGTCGATCCCGACCTTCACGCCATCTACGAGGACATTCGGGCCGAGCACGACCTGGCCGTGAGAAAGGTGCTTGAGGTCACCGGGCAACGGAAATTGCTGGATTCGAACCGCACCCTCCAGCGGACCCTCGCCGTTCGCGACGCCTACATTGACCCGCTCAGCTATCTGCAGGTCTCGCTCCTCGAGCGGAAGCGAAAGGGCGGTGGCGAGCAGGCGCAGCTAGGGCGCGCGCTGTTGCTGACCGTCAACGGCATCGCCGCCGGCCTGAAGAACACGGGTTAGTGAGCGCGCTCGCCTAGAACCAGTTCTTCTTGTCGACCACGTTGCGGAGCGGCTTGTTCTCGAGCATCCGCCGGCAGTTTTCCACCAGGATCTCGGCCCGACGGTCATCCAGGTAGGGTCCGTAGCCCGCGGTATGGGGCGTGATCAGCACCCCCGGCATCGTCCAGAGGGCGTGATCGGGCGGCAACGGTTCCTTTTCGAAAACGTCGAGCGCCGCCCCGGCAATCACGCCATTCCTGACAGCTTCGGCGAGATCATCCAGCCTGACCGTCATGCCCCTGCCTATGTTGATCAGAAACGCTGACTTCTTCATCAGCTTGAACCTGGACGAATTCATCAGGCCTTCGGTCTGTGGTGTGTGCGGGATGGTCATGATCACGAAGTCAGCGCGCGGCAGGAGGCGGTCGAGCTGGTCGGGGCCGTGCAGTTCCGATACGCCCTCGGGCTTGTCCTTGCGCCGGGCGTCGATGCCTATCACCTTCATGCCGAAGTGTGCGCAGTGGCGGGCAGCTTCCGAGCCGATGCCTCCGACGCCAAGGACCAGCGCGGTGGCCTCCGGGAGATGGACGATGCCCCGGTCCTCACCGGCCGGCTTCCACTCCCGCCGGAGTTGCTGCGGCAGGTAGCGATGGAGCCCGCGTGAGAAGGCCAGCACGTAGGCCATGATGTGCGTGCTGATGTGGTCGTTGTAGATCTCCCGGAAGTTGGTGACCACCACCGGGTGCTCGATCAGTTCCTTGTAGTAATAGCCCGCGTTTGGGGCGGCCGCTGGCGCCTGCAACCAGCGCAACCGGGTAGCGGCTTTCAACAGCTCCGGGCTGAGCGTCCCGAAGGCCGCCTCGGCGTCGCGCAGCTCCTTCTTCGCAGCCTCTTCGGTTTCCGGCACGACCACGGTGACCCCGGACACGGTGTCCATGATCCGGGCCGCCCACTCCCTGGTCTGGGGCCGCTGCGGGGGCACCATCACGAGCTTGAACGCCATACGGGCTCCTCGGCCGCTCTCCGAGAATCTTCTGGAGAGGTTGTTTATTTCCTGGCCCGCACCACTTTAGCGCGTGCGGCGCGATGTTAGGATGCGACCCATGTCACCAAGGCAGTGGTTCAAGGGCAACCTCCACACCCATTCGACAAACAGCGACGGCGACGCCGGCCCCCAGCACGTCGCGGGCTGGTACGGCCAGCATGGCTACGACTTCCTGGTTCTCTCCGATCACAACCACCTGACGGTGATCGAGGATGCTGCAGAACACGCCGGGGACTGGCCCATGCTCCTGCTGGGCGAAGAGTTGACGGTCGCGGCGACGGGACGCCCGGTGCACCTCAACGGCATCGGCATCGGGGCGCGCATTGAGCCCGTGACGCGCGACACGGTAACGGAAGCGCTGCAGGCAAATGTCGACCTGGTGCGGGCGGCGGGTGGCCTGGCCTCGATCAACCACCCGAACTACAAGTGGGCGTTCGATGACCGGGCGATGCAGGCGGTCGAGGGCGTGTGGGCATTTGAGGTGTTCAACGGCCACCCTTCAACGAACAACCTCCCAGCAGGAGGCCGCCCCGGCACCGAGCAGATCTGGGACCGTCTGCTCAGCGGCGGCAAGCGCATTCTCGGAGTGGCCACGGACGATGCACATCACTTCAAGGGAGAGTTCGGGCCGGAACGTGCCAACCCAGGCCGTGGCTGGGTCTCGGTCGAGGCCGAAGCCTGCACGCCTGCGGAGATCATGTCCTCGCTCGAGGCAGGCCGCTTCTACGCGTCGACCGGAGCCGTCATTGGCGCGCTCAAGAATGAAAAGACCGAAATCGTGTTGGAGATCGAACCGCGGTCCGATGAAGCCTGCACGGTGACCTTCATTGGCTCCCGGGGCCGGGAGTTGTGGCGGGTCGATGGCAACACCGCTCGCTATCGGCCGTCGAAGCTGGACACGTACGTCCGCGCGTTCGTGCAGACGTCACGAGGCACGCGCGCTTGGACCCAGCCTGTCTTCGTGTCCGGCTGATCCGAAAGGCGAGCAGCACGCCCGCCAGCGGCGGGTGTACACCGGACTTGAGAAACGCCATCCACAGGGCGACCCGATGGATGCCGTGGATGATGATCGAGCCGGCCGCGGGGCGGTTGGCCAGGATCTAGGTGGGGAGCATGCCTTCTGCGACCATGAGAGGGACGAAAGCGCAACCACGGGGATCCTGCCGATGTCGTGGGCGATGGCCCGCGCGGTGACGGAGGCTCTTATCGGCCAGGGCCCGTCGCATGCGATCGATAATTGGGCGAGACGCTGGAGTGTGGGCCGGTTAATATCGCGGGCGACGCAGGGAACCACAGTCACAGAGATTCGAAACGATGGAAATAGGAGCGTTTCACGTCGAGCTTCAAGGGCCGCCGCTCCGGTCACCGCATATGGTCGCCATGCTGCGGCCCTGGGTGAACGTCGGGAACGTTGGCTCAATCGTTCTCGGACGGCTCAATCGCACGTTCGGAGGCGAGGAGATCGGACGGCTGGCGCGGCCGGGGAAGTTCTACGACTTCACCCGCTATCGACCGGAAATGAAGCTGGTCGACGGAGAGCGCACGATCACGACCCCCAACACGGTCGTGATCGCGGCGCGGCGGGAGACGCCGCCTGACCTGCTGCTCGTGCACCTGCTTGAACCGCACTCGCACGCCGAAGACTACAACGACTCGGTCGTCGAGCTGATGTCGGCCCTGAAGGTAGAGACCTATGTGCTGGTCGGTGGGATGTACGACTCCCTGCCGCACACGCGCCCGCTGGTCGTGACGGGCTCCGCGCGTGGCTGGGAGACCGCGCCGGACCTCGGCGACGTCAAGCTGAGGCGAAGTTCATACGAGGGTCCGACCAGCGCCGTCAACCAGGTGCCGCAGCGCGCTCTGGAGATGGGGATGAAGACACTGAGTCTGCTGGTCCACTTGCCGATGTACCTGCAGCTCGAAAACGACTTTGCCGGAGCGGCGCGCCTGCTCGAGGGGCTTGCGCCGCTGTACGGCCTGCCGTTGCCGGTCCCGGAAGCCGAGATCGGCGCCAGCCAGTACGAGCAGGTAACGCCGGCCGTGATCAAGAACCCCGAGCTGGCAGAGCTCGTGACGCGCATGGAAAAGGACTACGACGCCCGTCCGCCGGACGCGCCGCGGGGCAGCGTCAGGCTTTCGCCCGAGATAGAAAAGTTTCTCGACGACATCCGTAAATCCGGCGAGGGCGGTGGCCCGACCGGCTGATCAGGGCGCGGCGGGAAACTCGAGGGGCCGCCCGGGGAAGTAGCCCTGGGCGTACTCGAAGCCACACGCCTTCCGGAACGACCTCCCGGAGTGT
>VGZT01000054.1 GCA_016872495.1 SAR202 cluster bacterium | reverse complement strand
ACGGCCTGGAAGACGCCCATGGCGGTCCCACGCTCGGCCGGCGGCGCGGCTTGCAGCGCCAGCGCTATGAGGAGCGTGTTGAGTGCACCGCGCCCGACGCCGCCGATCGCCTGGTCGAGGCCCAGCAGAGGCAGGTCAACGATCAGGGGAACGACTCCCATCGCGCCGGCGACGATCGCCGACGCAGTCAGGATCGCCCAGTGGTAGCCGACCTTCTTGACCAGCGCGCCTCCGGCCAGCGCGCCGACGGCTGACGCGGCAAACATCGCGGTCGTGATATAGCCCACCTCCGACTTGGTCGCCCCGATGCGCTCGGCATAGATCGGGACAAATCCGAAGTTCGTGCTGAAGGTCACGAACTGAACCGTGATGCTGATGACGGACACCATCAGCAGCGACCTGCTCCGGAAGATTCTCCAGAAGGTGGCCAGCGAGTAACTCTGGCCCGCGAAGCGCGGCTCCCGTGCGATCAGGATCGCTGCGGCTCCGGCAAAGCCCGCCGCCGCGCCGGCGATGAACGTTGCCTCCGACCCGAATCGATCGGCCAGCACGCCGCCGACCAGGGTGGCCAGCACCTGCGCGACCTGGGTAAGCGCCATGACCGTGGCCATCGCCATGGGCGCCCGTTCGGTCTTCCAGTACGACGCGTAGAGCACGCTGATGGCGACCCACGCGGCTGCGCCAACGCCGGTGAGCGTGCGGGCTGCAAAGAGCGACCACGGGTCCGGCGCCAGCGCGAGGCCGATGCCCCCCAGGGCACATACGAGCACGCCCCCGGCCGCAAACGGCTTGCGCTTGCCCAGGAGGTCGGCGCCGACGCCGATCGGAATGCGCAGCAACACCTGCGCGATCGAGTAGGACGCGACGACCGCGCCCACCATCGTCAGGCTGGCGCCCAGCGACTTCGCGTGGAGCGGCAGGATGGGCACATAGAAGTACAGCGAAAGCCAGAACAGGAACGTGCCCGTTCCGACCAGAATCAGCGACGTCTGACGGATCCCTCCGGGAGTGCCGTGCCTGCTAACGGCGTACGCGGCCTCATCGCTTCTTGCCCCGGCCGTGCATTCGCTCCCAGTCCGGGTCGGGGTGGCCCTTGACGAAATCGAGATCCAGTTCGACGCCCAGGCCCGGCTTTGCCGGCAAGGTGATGTGCCCGTCCTTGATATCCAGGGGCGTGGTCAGGCACCTGTTGTAGTTCTCGATATTGTGATTGGTCATTTCAACCCGGTAGCAGTTCGGCACCGTGGCCATCACCTGAGCTCCGCCCAGGACGTTGAGCGGGCCGCTGGCATCGTGCGGCGACACCGGCACGTAGAAGGTCTCGGCCAGGATCGCGATCTTCTTGAGTTCGGTAATCCCGCCGCTCCAGCAGATATCGGGCATGATGTAGCTCACCAGGCGGTCGCGCAGCAACGGCATGAAGTCGAACCGCGTGTACTTGCGCTCCCCGGTGCAGAGCGGCATGGCCGTGTTTTCATGCACCTGCCTGAGAGCGTCATCGCTGTCGGGCTGGCACGGTTCCTCGAACCACGTCAGGTTGTACGGCAGCATCCGGTTGCACATCTCGATGGCCGTCGGCACGTCGAAGTTGCCATGGGCGTCGATCATCAGCTCGATGTCCGGCCCGACAGCATCGCGCAGCGCGCCCATCAGCTTCTCCGCGTAGTTGGCGCCAGCCTTCGAGATCTTGCCGTCCATGTAGCGCCGATGCTTCTTGCCCATCTCAGGCGAGAACGGGTCGAGCTTCAGGGCTTCATAACCGGCCTTCACCTGGCCACGCGCGTCGGCAACCGCGGCGTCGATGTCGTCGAGATGACCAACGTGGCTGTAGATCGGCACGCGATCCCGGACCGGGCCGCCAAGCAGGTCGTAAACGGGGCGGCCCAGCGCCTTGCCCTTGATGTCCCAGAGGGCCATGTCGAGTCCGGCGATCACGGCGGTTGGAAACCCGCGGCTGCCGAGCGCAGTGAAGCGGCGGTAGATCTGCTGCCAGATCCGCTCGATGTGGTTGGGGTCCTGGCCGACGAGGGCGGTGCTGAAATCGGACGAAAGGTCTTCCTTGAACATCTCGTACGTCCGACCGATCAGATATGCACCGCCGCCGCCGGCGTTGGTCGACTCCCCGATGCCCACGATCCCTTCATCGGTGACCACCTCCACGAACACCCACGTGCGGCGACCGTCCACGCGTGTCAGGTGCGGTCGTATGTCAACGATCTTCAAGAGATCCCCTCCGGCTCATGGTTAGCGGCCCTGGCTTCAATCTTGCGGCGCCATCATACCGCCGCACTCTCCGGGGGCGGCCGGGAGCCCTCTGCTAC
This sequence comes from SAR202 cluster bacterium, assembly GCA_016872495.1. Lineage (GTDB taxonomy): Bacteria > Chloroflexota > Dehalococcoidia > Lucifugimonadales > Lucifugimonadaceae > VGZT01. Next base: position 7,458 of record VGZT01000054.1, on the reverse strand, counting down.
ACTCCCGCCCGGCAATCCGGCCGTACACGACCCAAGCGAGACCCATCCACATGAAGTACTGCTACGCGAATCGCCGTCACGTGCTCTACCCGGACGCCCATGACTCGTGGCGAGCAGCGCCGTCCGCGTACACCGATGAGTTCCTGGCGCGCGTGAAAGAGATGGGCTTCGATGGCATCGAGATCGGCCTCGACCTGTTGGACGAGGCCGGTGGAGACCGGCGGAGCGTCACCGCCTTGACGAAACGCCTCGAAAAAGCAGGCGTCCCGGCAGTCACCCTGCGCTGCGGCGGATCGCTCACCGACGCCCGCCACGGCCTTGTCAACCAGGAACGCCTGGCGAAGGCGATCAAGTACGCGGGCTGGACCGGGATAGGCATCGTCAATGGCGCGCTGAGCGCGCCGAATCGCTTCCCCGGAAAGCCATGGTTCTCGCCGGGGTTCTTCCGATCCCAGGACTCGAGCCGCGAGGCCAGCCTGGCCGACTACCGCGAGCTGGCGGCCGCCTTGCGCAAGGCGTGCGACCTGGCCGCAGGCGACGGCGTGACCATTTCCGTCGAGGTCCACCAGAACTCCCTGGTCGACAATTCCTGGTCGGCCCTGCGGACCGTCGACATGGTGGATCGCAAGAACTTTGGCATCAACCCCGACCTGGGCAACATCCTCTGGACGTATGACGTGCCCGAGGAGACCTGCGAGGCGGCGATCAAGGCCCTGGCGCCGCACTCGGTCTACTGGCACTGCAAGAACCTGATTCGGGTAAATCACCCGGAGAACGAGCGCACGGTCTTCCTGCGCATGCCTATTCCAGACGGCGAGATCGACTACCGGTTCGCCATCTCCGCCATGCTCGCGGCCAAGTACCCGGGATACATGGCCATCGAGGGCGTCAACACCGGCGACCAGTTCTATGGCGACGGCAAATCGGTCGCCTACGCAAGGTCGGTCGTGACGGACCTCGCCCGCCGCAAGAAATAACGGCGGTCCGTCCGGGAGGCGCGCGTCCGGGGCACGCTCGAGGTCGTCAGCGGCTCGCAACTTCCTCCGTGCGCGCCGGCGGCCGCGCCGCCCACAGCGCGAGGCAGCCGGCTGCGAAGAATGCGACGACCGCGAGGAACGCGATCGAGTAGCTGCCGGTCGAAGCGAACAGTAGCCCCGTAACCGGGGGACCGATCAGCTGGGGCGCGACCCCGATCATCGTCACGAGGCCCATGATGGCGCCGAAGGCACGCATCCCGAACGACTCCGCTATCGTCAGCGGTATCAGTGCGCCCATCCCGCCGAAGCCCAGCCCGAACACGATCACCGCCAGCCAGACCACGGGGGTGCCCCCCGCCACCACGAAGAGCAGCAGGCCGGCACCCTGGATGGCAAGGCTGACGATGAAGGCGTAACGGGCGGTCAGGCTCTCGCTTGCGCGCCCGAAGATCAGCTTGCTGGCCAGGCCAAACCCCGCCATCACGCTCAGGGCGGCCGAAGCCGCGCCGCGCGAAAGGCCTTCGTTCTCGAGGTGCGGGATCAGCTGGGTCAACACGACCGAGTAGGTGAACGATCCGGCGCTGATGCCAGCAGTCAACAGGTAGAACGACCGGGTCCGCAGGGCATTTCGGACCGTTAGTCCAGCCAGGACGGCGCGCTGCCTGGGAGCCGCGCCCGGGCCGTCGTGTTTCTCGGGCGGACGGTCCCTGATCACCACGAAGGCGATGACTGACAGCACAGCCATCAGGATCCCGAAGCTAGCGAAACCCCAACGCCAGCCCGAGAACGAGATCACCATCGCAGCCAGCGGCACCATGGTCAGGCCGCCAAAGTTGTTGCCGGCGGTGACGATGCCCATCATGCGACCACGCGTCTTCGGGAACCACAGGCTCACCAGGCGGCCGGCGACAAGCACGGTCGCACCCGAGTTTCCGATCGCCACGACGGTGCTCAGGACGTACAGCTGCCACAGCTCGTCGATGAACGCGCGCAGCAGAAATCCGATCGATACCAGCACCAGGCTGACGACCATTACGGGTCGCGCGCCAACCCTGTCGAGGATGCGTCCGATGAGGGGCGACGCCAGGCCCGAAATCGCGCCCAGTGACACCGCCAGGTTCACCTGAGCCCGCGTCCACGCGAACTCACGCTCCAGCGGTTCCACGAACGCGCCGAAGGCGTAGCCGGTCATGCCAACAGACAGGCCGGTTGACAGGAACGCGACGACCGCTACCCAGTAGCCCCGTTCAATTCGCCGCAGCCCTGGCCAGCGCCGGCCGCCCTCTTTTTCGGCTCGTGCTTGCGCAGCGGTGTCAGGCGTGCTGCTCAACGGGCGCCCGCCTCGGCGTCGATGCCGGGCAACCTGGCCCCCACCTTACCCGCGGCTGCCAGGAAGGCCGCGCCGATCAGGAAGATCGCAATGGCGGTACCGAAGGCCATCGCGTATCCGCCGGTCGCATCGAATGTGAAACCTGCAATGAGCGGGCCTGACGCGATCGGCAAGATGGTCATTAAGTTAAATGCTCCCATGATCCCCCCGAAAGCCCTGATCCCGAACGCTTCCTGCACCACGAGCGACCTGAGCGCGCCGAATCCCCCCAAACCCAGTCCGAACACCAGGACCGCGGGCCATACCGCCCACGAGCCGCCGGCAATGATAAGCAGGCCGATTCCGCAAGAAACGGTCAGGAGGCTGATAATCGTCGCATTCCTGGCGGTTATCCGCTCGCTTAACCACCCCATGACGATCTTGCTCGAGAGCGAGGTCAGGGCCGAGACGGTCAGCAGGGCCGCCGCCAGCCCCCTGGATAGCCCTTCGTTCTCAAAGTGCGGCTGTAGCTGCGTCACCATCAGCGGGTGGGTAAAGGCCGACGCCGTCAGCCCGCCGGCCAGCAGGTAGAAGACGGGCATCTTCAGCGCGGCGCGCACCGAAATCGCCCCGCCTGCAGCCGCAGAGGGAGCGGGCGGGACGACCGCATCGGTCGGCCGATCGCGCACGACGATCACGACCAGGACCGACAGTGCCGCGAGCGCGACGCCGAACACCGTGAAAACCATTTCCCAGCCCGACAGGGCGATCAGCCATGTTGCCAGCGGGACGACGATCGCGCCGCCGAGGTTATTGCCCGAAGCTACGGTCCCCATCACGCGGCCCCGGGTCTTTGGAAACCAGATGCCGACCAGCTTGCCGGCCGGCAGCATTGCAGAACCGGTGAGTCCCAGGGCGACCAGCGCGCTCAGCGCATACCAGTGCCAGAGCTCTGTCATGTGGGCGCGCAGCAACATGCCGGCCGACATGATCAGAAGCGAAGCGAACATCACCTTGCGCGGCCCCATGCGGTCGATCAGGGCGCCTGCGGGCGGGGCCGCCAGCGCGGTCACGAATCCGATCGAGAACCCCGCGTTGATCTGCGCACGTGACCAGCCGAACTCGCGTTCAAGCGGTTCGACGAAAGCGCCGAAGCCGTAGGAGGTCATTCCGACGCTGAGGCCGGTCGACAGAAATGCGACCGCCGCTACCGCACGGGCGCGCCCGTGATTAGCTGCCCGGCGCGCCGGAGGCTGCGCGCTCGAATCCGTCAGTTCAGGTGCCAATGTCCGGCGGCGCATCCGCACAGGGTCAGTCGAGTTCTTCCTGAAGGCCCCGAAGAGCCAGAAACACGCGTTGCCGCTGTATACTCCGCCCGCGCCGAACGGCCGCCCCGGGGTACGGTCGTTCGCACGGGGTCAGTATTATCTATCGCCCTGAGGGGCGAACAAACGCCCTGCGTACGGCGGGGCCCTCCTTGAGGAGGGCAGAAAGTTGCCCCGTGAACGAAGAGAAGTGCCCGCGCTAGGAGGACAGATTGGCGAAGAAGGCGGCGTCGAGTTCCCTGCGGTTTGAACCTGTTCCGGGGTGGGCAAGGATCCCACATGGCGTCACGTTTCACAGCGACGCGACCTCGGTCGCCGTGGATTCGAAGGACCGGGTTTACGTGTTCAATCGGGGCCCACAACCGGTGGTCGTATTCGACCGTGACGGCAACTTTTTAGAGTCCTGGGGCGCCGGCGAGTTCGACCGCCCCCACGGCATCGAGATAGACGCCGACGACAACCTCTACTTCGTCGATGACGGGGGCCACTTTGTCCAGAAGCGGACCCCCAAGGGCAAGGTCGTGTTCACCCTCGGCAAACGCGGGGTGCCCGCTACCTGGCAGGGCGGAGGCATGTTCAACCGGCCGACCGACGTCGCAGTCAATCCGAAGAATGGCGACCTCTTTGTTTCGGACGGCTACGGGAACTCCCGAGTCCACAAGTTCGACAGCCGGGGCAAGCACCTGAAGTCATGGGGCGAGCCCGGCAGCGATCCCGGCCAGTTCAGCCTGCCGCACAACATCTGCATGGTGGGTGACGACCGTGTTGCCGTCGCCGACCGCGAGAATTTCCGGGTGCAGATCTTCACCACGAACGGCGAATACCTGAGCCAATTCCATGTCCACCACCCGATGTCCATAACGTCCGATCCGGGCCCCAACCCGAAGCTGTACGTGGGAGAAATGGGGCCGCCCCCGGTCCAGGCCGGCGTGCCGAACCTCGGCAACCACGTGTCGATCTTCGATGTGTCGGGCAAGCAGCTCGGCCGCTTCGGGGCACCCTTGCCGGGCCAGGGCCCCGACCAGTTGATCGCGCCCCATGGCGTCGTGCTCGACTCGAAGGGCGACATCTTCATAGGCGAGGTATCGTGGACTTTCTGGGCTTCACGGCTGCCCAAACCGCCCCTCGGTGAGGTCGTCAGCCTCCGGCACTGGCGGAGAGTCTCGGCAGGTGCACGATGACCCCGGCAGCCAGGAAGACCACAGGCGGCGCCCGCCGTACTAGCGGAAAGCCCGGGTACGAACCGGTGCCATTCTGGGCGAAGCTGCCTCACCCCATGTTCTTCAAGGAGGCGACATCCGTAGCCGTCGATTCAAAGGATCGCGTCTACGTCTTCAACCGTGGTGCAAACCCGGTGATCGTGCTCGATCGAGAGGGCAACTTCCTCGAAACGTGGGGCGCAGGACGCTTCAACCGCCCGCATGGGATCTACATCGATGCGAAAGACGACCTCTTCCTGACCGACGACCTTGACCACACGGTCAGGAAGGTTTCACGAGACGGCACCCGGACCCACTTTGTGCTGGGAACCTCGGGCAAGCCCGCCCAGTGGCAGGGCGGCGGGATCTTCAATCGGCCCACACACACCGCGGTATCACCGGTGACCGGCGACATCTTCATCAGCGATGGATACGGGAACTCACGGGTCCACCGGTTTACGGCACAGGGCCGGCACGTGAAGTCATGGGGCGAGCCCGGGGATCTGCCCGGCCACTTCAGCCTGCCGCACAACCTCACGGTGCTGCCCGATGGGAGGGTCGTGGTCTGCGACCGCGAAAACTTCCGCGTCCAGGTCTTCAACGAAGACGGCCGTTTCGTCGACCAGTGGCACATGCACCGGCCGATGTCGATCACCAGCGACTCCGCGTTCATCTATGTCGGGGAGGGCGGGGCGCCACCGGTCCAGCAAGGCGTGCCCAACCTGGGTCAACGCGTGGTCGTGCTCGACCACTCCGGCCAGGAGGTCACCCGCTTCGGCAACAAGGTCGCCGGGGAAGGTTTCGACCAGTTCCTGGCGCCGCACGGGATCGCCGTCGACTCACACGGTGACGTCTACGTCGCAGAGGTCTCATTCACGGCATACGGGTCGACGCTGACTCCGCCGCGCGAGGTCCCAAGCCTGCGGAAGTGGCGGCGCGTCCGCTAAGGACGCCCTGCCATCGAGTCACGGGGAGCTCCTGTCGGGAGCTCCCCTGCCTATGACCGGCGTCGACCGGCCATGCCGAGTTGCTCGGCGACCTGTCCGATTGCCCCATCCAACCCGTTCACGAGTTCGTCGATCTCATCCTTCGTAATGCACAGCGCGGGGCCTACCCAGAAGGTGCCGGACGTTGGCCGCAGCACGATCCTGCGCTTCTCGAACTCGGCGGTCAGCCTTTCCCCTATGCGGGCATCCTGGCTGAAGGGCGCCTTCGTCGTGGCGTCCTGCACCAGCTCGATCCCGAGCAGAAGGCCCAGCCCCCGGACGTCACCGATGATCGCGTGGACATCCTTGAGTTCCTGGAGCCGTTCCAGGAAGTAACGCCCCAACTTCGCCGAGTTATCGACGAGTCGCTCGTTCTCCATGATCTCGATGTTCTTGAGGGCGGCGGCGGCGGGCACCGGGTGCCCTCCGTAGGTGAGGATGTGCTGCAGGTACTTGTTCTTGCCGACCCCTGAAAAGGCGTCCGCAATCTCCGTTCGCGCGATGGTCGCTCCCAATGGCAGGTATGCCGAGACGATGCCCTTGGCCACCGACATGATGTCCGGGACTACGCCCCAGTGCTCGGAGGCGAACCACTTACCTGTCCTGCCAAAGCCGGTGATGACTTCGTCGACGATCAGGAGCACGCCATAGCGGTCACAGATCGAGCGGATCATGGGCCAGTAGGGCGCTTCGGGGACGGCCACCCCTGGTGGGACTGCGATTGGTTCGGCGATGAATGCGGCGATCGTTTCCGGCCCGTGGAAACGGATCAGGTCCTCGACGGCTTCGGCGCAACGGATTGCCGCCTCCTCGGGCGTGCGGCCATACCTCTCGAAGCGGTAAGGGTTGGGCTGCGGCGCATAGATGAGCCCGGGCGGGGGCGGCTCGTAGTCGGTGCGCGGCCGGCCGGCCATGCCCCCAAGCCACATCGAAAACCCGAGAGCTCCATGGAAGGAACTCTCCCGGCTGATGATCTTGTAGCGGCCGGGCTCGCCGACGCGCTTGTGAAAAGCGCGCGCGATCTTTACCGCCCCTTCATTAGCCTCCGATCCGCCACTGCAGAAGAAGGTGCGCGACAGGTCGCCGGGCGCGAGCGTGGCCAGCTTTCTGGCCAGCGCCGCGGCAGGCTCCGTGGTCGACCCGCCCGGGAAGTACGCGAGCCGCTTCATCTGCTCATATGCGGCATCGGCGATTTCGGTCCGCCCGTAGCCGACGTTCACACACACGTAGCCTGCGTTGGCGTCCAGCCACCAGTGGCCGTCGCCGTCCTTGACGCGGACTCCGTGGCCATCGACCGCCACCATCGGCCCACCCTGCTCGGCCATTTCCGCCCAGCCCCTGTTGTGCATCCAGAGGTGGTCGATCGCCGACTGGCGAGCGCTGGGCAAGCCGGAGGCACGTGCCGGCGCTCGGCGGGACGCGGAACGGGAATTGGATTGCATATGGTTTTTCTCACTACCGGCGTGCTATCGAACAGCCCAGGATGTTGCACGCACCCGGCCCGGACGTCAAACCCCCGCCCGGTTCAATACCCGGGGGTTTTCACCCACGAACAATGGACGTCCTCACGTCGAGTCGCGGCTTTCAAGACGCTAGGCTCGTGGGCATGATCATGGACGTGTGCCAGGCGGAAATCGCGTTCGCAGGCCCGGGCCCCGCGCA
>VGZT01000053.1 GCA_016872495.1 SAR202 cluster bacterium | reverse complement strand
GTCTTCGACCACCTTCTCCCTTCCAGGGCGAAGGTTTGCGCACACGTCCACGTTTTGACTGAACCCCTCGCCCCGAAGGGGAGAGGGTGATCCCGAGGCAGCCGTCGGGATCGGGTGAGGGGCCTCGCCTGTGGCTTCTAGGCCACGGTAAGGCCGCCATCAACCACGAAGTTCGCTCCTGTGGCATACGAAGCATCGTCGGTCGTCAGAAACGTGATCAGCGGAGCGATGTCCTCCGGCGTTCCCAGGCGGCCCAGCGGAATCCGTTCAGTGGTGTTCCTGCGCCTTCCCTCCGGATCCGGGTGTCGATCGTGATTGGGCGTTCGTTCAAGCGCGCCAGGGCACACGGTGTTGCAGCGTATGCCGTACTTCGCGTAATGAACGCCGATGTAGCGTCCCAGCCCGATCAGCCCGGTCTTACCGGTCATGTACGACACGTTGCGCGACCACCCGTGCAGACCGGTCACCGACGCCACGATCACGATCGCGCCGCCTGTCCCCTGCCTGACCATCTCCCGCAACGCGTACTTGCAGGTCAGATAGACCCCGCGATAGTTGACGTCGTGTGTCCGGTCCCAGACCTCCTCCGGAAGCTCATGCAGGTTCACGTCCTCCCGGTGCATCTGGATGCCGGCGTTGGGCACTGCGATATCTATGTGCCCGAACTCCCGGGCTGCCGACTCCACGGCCGCCGCCAGTGCATTCGAGTCCGAGACGTCGGCCGGGAGCGCCAGCGCCTTCCCGCCTGTCGCCGACAGCTCTCGTGCAACGTCACGCACACCCGCTTCCGGCAGCCCCACCAGGGCCACCGCCGCGCCTTCGGCTGCCATGCGCCGAGCTGTCGCTGCACCAATCCCGCTGCCTGCGCCGGTTATCAGCGCCACCTTGCCTGAAAGCTTCACCGCGCTTACCCTCCGTTCCGTCGAAGTATGCTCCGGAAATAAGGGCGCATGTTCATTCGACCGGAATCGAGGATCAAGATGCGGTTGCTGCTCCTGACCGGTGGCAAACACCCCTACCACGAATCGACCCCGATCCTGACCCGCTTGCTGCGCGGTGCCGGCCACACCGTAAAGGTCAGCAAATCGGCCAGGGAACTGGCCTCGCCGACGGTGAAGAACTACGACGCCATCGTGCTCAACACGCGCCGTCGCAAGGACACGGACAACCACTTCACCACGGCTCAGGAGAACGGCTTCAGGCAGTATGTCGCCGAGGGTGGCGGGCTCATCTCTATTCACATATCTGCCGAAAGCCCCGAATGGCCCGAAATGAAGAAGATCACAGGTGGTGGCTGGGTCACCGGCGTCAGCAACCATCCCCCGTTCGGGAGGTTCACCGTTCATGTTCGAAACAAGGCCCACCCCTGCGCCAGGGGGATCCGGGACTTCGAAACCGACGACGAGCTTTACTGCGACCTGAACATCCAGCCGGGCATCGACGTGTTCCTGGGCGCCCCTCACGCCGGCAAGGAACGCCCTCTGGGTTGGACGCACAAGTACGGCAAGGGGAAGGTCTTTAACCTTGCCCTCGGCCACAACGGCATTGCGCACCAGAACAGGGGCTTCCAGAAGCTCGTACTGAACGGGGTCGCCTGGGCGACCGCCAGGTAGCCGCAACCGCGCGGGTTTGGTCCACCGTTCGGGCCCACCCGCGGCGAGGTCAGGGTACGGTCCTCGACGGCGCTAGATCCGACGCACTGCCGGGACGATCACGCCTACGGCGAGGACGATCACCGCGCAGACCGCCCCGATGAAAAAGATGCCGGCCGCCACCCCGTACTGGTCGGCGACCACCCCTCCGGCGAGCGCTGCAACCGGCCCCAGCGCGGTGTCCATCATCGTCACGCTGATCATGCGGCCGTGCATCCGGTCCGGCGCGGCCTCCAGGATCGTGCTGTTGTTCGAGGCGCGGAAAGTCGTCTGCGACGCACCGATGATGATGACGATCGGAAAGACCATCCACAGCACGTGCACCAGGCTCATCGCCATCAACGCCGCGCCGTAGATCATTCCGGCCAGTAGCATCAGCCGCCCCTTGTGCGGGATGTTTCCGCGCGAGGCGATGACAAGGCCACCTGCCAGCCCGCCGATAGCTGCGACCGATGGGATGATCCCGACCCCATCCGCCCCGCGGTTCAGGACCTGCTCGGAGAAGGCCGGCAACATCGTGATGTAGCTGTGCCCAAAGGCCAGGGGACCAAGGCCCAGGACGACCAGCGCAAGCACCAGCCGGTTCTTGCCCAGGTACTGAAACCCTTCCAGCAACTGACCGACCATCGAGCCGCGCGCCCGCTGGTCCGCCTGCACCGGACGCGGCCTGATCTGCAATGTCGACAGCACGACTACCGTGTAGAAAGCGGCCGAGACCGCGTATGCGGGGCCAACACCGCCCGCGAACACGATCAGGAAGCCGATGGCGGCCGGACCCAGCAGACGTGTCGAGTTGATCGCGATCGAGTTCAGCGTCAGCGCGTTCAGCAGGTGCGCGCGGTCGACGAGTTGGGGCACGAAGGACGTCCGGACCGGCTGGTTCAGCGCAAACCCGACGCCGATCAGGAACGCGTACGTGTAAACATGCCAGAGCTCGACCACGCCGGTCAGGACGACAATTGCCATCGCCAGGTAGATGAGGAGCGTCCACGCCTGGATGAAGAGCAGCGTCTTGCGCTTGTCGAACCGATCGGCGATCACGCCGCCGAAGAGGCCCAGCCCCAGCATGGGCACCGAGCGCATGACGTTGACGAGGGCAACCGCGACGGTCGAGCCGGTCAGCTCCCAGGTAAGCCAGCTCCTGGCGACGATGTCGGAGTGCATCGCGGTCGCCGAGCCGACCTGCCCGAGCCACAGGTAGCGGAAGTCCCTGACCTTGAGCGAGGAAAAGGCGGCGAGCAAGCCCTTCTTTTCAACGGGGCGCTCTTCCGCGGAACGCGCGGCAGCCTGGGTGGTCTCAGTTGCGGGGTTGTCCGCCATTTCGGCCCATATTCGCGCTAAGAGAGAGAGGCCGCTACCGCGCGCTTCATCCAACGGGCCAGGCGTGACCTGATCAGGGTGGGCGTGAGATCCGTTCGGCCTCTACCAAGGTCGTGGTAGCCGGGAAGCCAGAGCGCCGGATCCGGCAGCGGTCGCGTCGCGCCGAACAGGTCCCAGATGGCCAGGTTGGCAACCAAACGGCCAGCCGCCGCCTCATACTCCTCCAGGAATACGTCGGGCGAATCGCCGGCCACGAATAGCGCCAGGTCCATCCGGCAGTACCCCACGTCCAAACCAGGGTCCCCCAGCGAGGGCTTCTCCCAGTCGATGATGCCCGTGAGCCTTCCCCGCCGCCACAATGTGTTACCGGCCCAGTAGTCGCCATGCACGACGGTATGCGGCACGGCGACCCTCCTGGGCCAGAGCCGGCGGAGTGCCTCCCAGAGCTGGCCACAGTCCGGGTACCTGACGAGGTCCTTCGCTCGCGGGCCTCGGTCGATCTGCCGTTCCACTTCGACCCGCTGCACTGGCAGCACCCTGGTTGCATCTTCTCCGACACGCACCGAGTGGAGACTGGCCAGCCCGGCTGCCAGCTCCTTCAACCAGCTACGCCGGTCCTTGATCTCAAGACTGCCCCGCCCCGGCATGAGCGAGATGGCCAACGATGGCGTTCCGAACGCGTCTCCCGAAGCGTCGAGCCACAGAGGCTCCGGAACCGCCGCCCCTGCCCGCGCAAGGGCAAGGAGGACCTTGAACTCCCGCTCCGCGCCACCCGGGTCCCTATTCGCTATCTGGGGGTGGTAACGACGAAGCACCAGGCCCCGGGCGTTGCCCGAGCGGTCCAGGTAGCGAAGCGCGTGCATGCCCATCGAGATGCCGCCTCGCAGGCGCGTGACCCGCGTGAGCCTGGCACCGGGCGAAACCTGGTCGACAACCCTCTGGAGCGCGGATCGAGGCGGCGGCGTCTGCAGCGCCTCGTTGTACGGGTGGTGGTCCAGGGTCACTTCCGGGGCGAGAAGTAAAGCTTCTCCGCGTTACCGCCGAGGATCTTCGCCTGTTCGCTCTTGCCGAGCCCTAACTCGTGGGTAATAAGCCGCTTCATCCCGGCGTAGTCGGTCTTCGGGCACCAGAGCGCGGTCGGAAAGTCGGAGCCCCAGATGCAGCGGTCGACCCCGTAGGCGTCGATGAATCGCCGGGCGGCGTCGTGCATGTCCCTGAACGGGTACCGCTCTTCCGACCCGGTTTCCAGGAATGTCAACTGGGCGAAGAGGTTCTGGTGGCGCGCCAGCTCGACCACCATCTTCAGCGTGGCGCGGTATTCGGGACCGCGCTTGATCGCCAGGCAATGGTCGAGGATTGCCGGCACATCCGAGAAGTCGTCGAGCACTTTCGGAAGCTGCTTCGCCGCCTCCAGGTTGCCGATGAGTACCTTGATGACCACCTTCGCTTCCCTGGCCGCCTGCCACAGCGCCCGGTTGCCCGGGGTGTCGTAATCGGGACCCTGGTTCTCAGGATAGGTGCGAAATGCGCGCCCGCCGGCACGCTCCGCGAAGGCCCACAGCACGTCCCGGCTATGCGGATTCCTCGGATCCAGCGTGTAGCACCCGGCCGCCCAGGGCTGGCTGGCCGGAACCGTATCCCGCACATACGAGTTGTCCCAGCCGTAGAAGGTCGACGTCTGCACCATCAGCACCCGGTCGACGCCGTTGGCCTTCGCCTCCTCGCGCAGGTGTTCCGGGCTCCCGGTTCCCCTCGGGGGGCGCAGGGGCTTCTCGATCGTCGGGTACCGCTTCTCGTCCGGGCTGTAGATGTGGGCGTGGGCGTCTACGATCAAGTCAGTTCTTCCCTCGGAGTCATGCGTGACGACCAGAAAGCGGGATCGCCGGCCTTCGGAAAGCCAATAGTCTCCACCAGGCCGCGCACGGGCCTGCCTGCCACCGCAGCATCCGCGTTATCGACGATCCAGCGGGCGACGCGCACCGCGCTAGCCGTCGTCCGGACGGCCTGCGGCCCTAACTGTACGACGTTGTTGTGGGCCGCAAGCCCGGGGTCGAGATCTATCGCCCCATAACCCTTGATGTACCCGCCCTCCAGCGCGTCGACGAGCGACTGGCGGTTGACGATTTCCGGGGCCGAAGTGTTGACCAGCACCGTCTCCGGTCCGATCAGCCCGATGTCCCGGCGGCCCAGCAACCCGCGCGACTGGTCCGTCAGCGGTACGTTCAGCGTCACGAAGTCGGACTCAACCAGCAATCGGTCCTGGGTGACCCGCCGCAGGGGCAACGCGTGCCTCAGTTGCTGTGGTGCGGTCCGAACGTCCGAGTAAAGGACGCGGGCGTTGAACCTTTCGAGGAGCCCCGCAATGGCGGTGCCGACCCGTCCGAGCCCGACGATGCCGACCGTCTTGCCGTTGAGAGCCGACGTCTGACCGGCCTGCGCGGTCGGATCGCCCAGGGCGAGTCCTTTCCGGCATTCTGCCACGGCGATCATGAGACCGATCGCGGTCTTTGCGACGTCCTCGGCAAGCGCGGCTCCCAGTGAGGCAACCTGCAGGCCCTTCGACTGGAGTTCCGCCAGTACGCTTTGCGGGTAGTCGCAGGTGGAGAACTGGATGAATCGAAGGTCGGGGCAGGCCTGTCGCAGGGCCAGCGCATTGGCCGGCTCGGCGACCAGCGCCCTTGCCGCGCCCAGGGCGTCGGACATCTCCTCTGCGGAGGATTTCTCCGTCAGGAAGCGGTACGCCCGACCAGTGGCCGCCCTGCGCGTCTCGGCCACCAGCCAGTCGTCGGCTCCGACGACATAGGCCACTACGTGCTGCGTGTTCACCGGGTTGCCCGGCCCGGGCCGTACCTGCCGGTCATCATGTGCTCCGAAAAGGCTTCGACAAGTTCAGCCATCGGGCCAATCCCTGGACCTGAGCCTGCGCCACCCTGCGATAACTCGAAGGGTCGAAGGGTGTCGCTTCGCTGCCCGGGCCAGTTCACTGCTCCCGCTGTCATTCCGAGCGAAGCGGGGATTCTCCCTGGAGGTCCTTCACTACGTTCAGGCTGACAACGCCTCGCGCCCCAAACCATTCCGGCAAGCTCACTGCGGTGCCCGAAACCGGCAAGTCGCGCCGGATCCATCAGGCAAGCGTTCACTGGCGCTGGTCGATGCCCACGTACTTCAGGTCGGCCGGGCCGGTGTAGCGCGCGACCGGCCGGATCAGGCGGTTGTGGTCGTGCTGTTCGATGACATGCGCCGCCCAGCCGGTTATCCGGCTCGACACGAAGATCGGCGTGTACAGCTCTACTTCGAGACCCATCATGTGGTACAGGCGCCCGGCCGGCCAGTCCACGTTCGGAGGAAGCTTCTTCTCATCCCAGATCACGCGCTCGATGATGTCGGCCACCCCTTCCCAGTCGGATGCCTGGCCGCCGATCTTGCCCGCCAGCTCGCGGCAGAAGTTCTTGAGGATCCGGGCACGGGGGTCTTCGACCTTGTAGATGCGGTGTCCGAAGCCCATGATCCGGTCTTTGCGAGCCAGGGAATCGCGAATCCACTTCTCGGCGTTGGAGGACTTGCCCACCGACTGCAGCACTTCGACTGCGCGTTCGTTCGCGCCGCCGTGCAGCGGCCCCTTGAGCGCGGCGATCGCCGCCGTGATCGCGCCGTACATGCCGGCCAACGTGGACGCCGTGACCCGCGCGGTGAATGTCGACGCGTTGTACTCGTGCTCGGCGTAGAGGATCAGAGAGACTTCGAACGCCTTGCGATGCGATTCCGGCGGCACCTTGCCGGTGACCATGTGGATCAGGTTCGCCGAGAAGTCGAGATCCGCACGCGGCGGGATCGGCTCCAATCCACGCTTCAGTCGGCTCCGGACACCGATGAGGGTGGGGATCCTGGCCAGCAGACGCTCCGCCTTGCGAACGTCCGCGGCGTGTTCGTTGCTGTCGGTGTCGGGGTCGAAGTGCGCGAGGGCGCTGACGCCGGTCCTGAGGACGTCCATCGCCGGCGCGTTCCTGGGTAATTTGCGGATGAAGTCGACGACGGCATCAGGGATGACCCGGTTCTCAGAGAGTCGCTTGCGGAAACCGGCGAGTTCGGCAGGAGTCGGCATTCCGCCATGCAGGAGCAGGTAGGCAACCTCATCGAAGTTCGAACGGGTCGCGAGCTCTTCGATGCCGTAGCCGCGATACTGGAGTCCGCCACTAATGGTCGAGATCGCCGTCTCGCCAGCGATTACTCCCTCGAGACCCGGAAAGTACTGCTCCTTGGCCGTAGTCATTTACTTCTCCCGAAGTAGGCTCGGTCCCGCGCTTCGTAGCCATCGTACCCCAGCAAGTCGTAAAGCTGTGCACGGGTCAGCATGTCACCGACTATGCCGCGCTGGGTCCCCGTGGACTTGATCTCTTCGAGCGTGCGCTCCGCCGCTCGCATCGCCGTCCGGAAAGTAGTGACCGGGAACAGGGCCATGCGGTAGCCCAGGTCGTGTAGTTCCTGGACCGACAGCAGGGGGCTCTTGCCGAACTCGGTCATATTGGCGATCAGGGGTACGTCGAGGGCGCTGGCGAACCGGCCGAACTCAGCAACCGTTTCCATCGCCTCCGGGAAGATCACGTCGGCCCCGGCGGCGACGTATCGTCGGGCACGTTCGACCGCGTCGTCGAACCCGGTCACCCCGCGGGCATCAGTCCGCGCAATGATCACGAAGGAGTCGTCCCGGCGGGCCGATACCGCTGCCCGGATCTTCTGCTCCATCTCCTCGGTCTCAACCAGCTTTTTCCCCGACAGGTGCCCGCAGCGCTTGGGCAGCTGCTGGTCCTCCACCTGTACGCCGGCGACTCCTGCCTCTTCCATCCTGCGCACTGTGCGTTCGACGTTGAGGGGGGCGCCAAAGCCGGTATCGATGTCCACGATCAGCGGCAAGTCAGAGGCCTGGGTGAGGTAGCGCGCCTGCTCGACGAACTCGTCGGCGGACAGCAGCCCGACGTCGGGCACCGCCGCCAGGCCCGCGGAAAGCGCCGCGCCGGAGAGGTACATCGCCTCAAACCCGGCCCCCTGGGCCATCCGCGCCACCAGCGCGTTGAATACGCCCGGGACCGGTATGCACCGCTTCGAATAGGCTTCTCGCAGCCTGGCTCCGGGACTCTTCATATTTACCTCAGGCCCCGCTCACTGCTGACAGTCCGATTTCTGTGCTCTGAAGCGGACAGGCCTCGCCCCTGCGCCGCCCGGAGGCCACTCGAACGGTCGACGGACGGAGGCGCTTCATCGCTTCTCCGGCTCGAACAACTTCAATACCGGAGTGATCTTCTCAACCTCGTCCAGCTTCCACATGGTCGCCAACGCCTGGTCCTGCCGCTTCTTCGAGATCCTGCCGTTCGCCTGGCCCCTGAACTTGTGCTCGACCTCGGCATCCGTCATCGGATTGCCGGCGTGGCCACGCGGGAACTCGACCTCCCTGACGTGTTTCTTGCCGGCCTTCGTGGTCACCGTGATCCGGTTTGGAATTCCCTTCGGATACCGGGCGTTCAGGCCGGCGTCCGCCTTCACCTCCACCCGCGCGACGAGGTCGATCAACTTTTCGTCGCCGAATCTTTCGGGAGCAAACTGGTCGAGGCCAACCTCGCCGTCGACGAGCGCCACCGCCGTGCAGTACGGCAGGGAGTGGTCGGCGGTCTCACGGGTGCGCGGGCGCCATTTTTCCGGGTCCTTGCCGATGATCTCGACGGCCACGTTGAAGGTCTCGATCAGGACGCCCTTGATCAATCCCGGGTCACCGATCTCCTTCCGCAGCTGAAGCGCGGCGTCGATCGCGCTCTGCGAGTGGTACTCGGCCGGCCAGAACTTGATGTACGTGCCCGGCAGCATGAATTTCTCGCCGCTTCGCCCACCCAGCTTCGGCAGGTCGAACGGGACCTGGGACACCTGTTTGAAAAAGCCCATCTCGCCCTCGAAGATAGGCGCCGGCCCGGTCATGCCTGCGGCAGCCAGTTGCACTCCCAGCACGCCATTCCGGGCCGTGTTGGCGAAGGAGCAGCCCTTCCACATCGAGAGCTCGCCGGCCCTCACCTGGCGCATGGCCATGTGGCCGTTGGCCGACAGGCCCATCGCGTGAACGAGCCGGTCGTGATCCAGGCCGAGCAGGCGGCCGGCCGCCAGTGCCGTCGAGAAGGACCCGTAGCAGACGTGGTCCCAGCCCTTTGAGCGGATACTCGCGGCGTCGGCCATGCGGCACTGGATCTCGTAAGCCAGGACCGCGGCAACTATCAGGTCCTTGCCTGTTGCGCCTGCGATCTCTCCCGCCGCAAGAACCGCGGACAGGTTGTCGCTCGGGTGCGCTGGCTCCTTGGACAGGTAGGTGTCGTTGAAGTCGAGGTACCGGAACAGGATGCCGTTGACGAACGCGGCCATGTCCGGGCTGGATTTTCCGCCGTAAAGGATCGTTGCCCCCGGGACGGAAGTAGTCCGGGACGCGACCCGGTTGGCCGCTACCGGGGCGTCTCCATCCATGGCCCCGAGCGCGCAGCCCAGAGTGTCGATGAACCGCCGCTTCGTCTCATGGACGACGTTCGCCGGCAGGTCCTTGAACTTCAGCGAAAGCGCGTAGTCGGCGAGCCGGTCTGCAAGCGTAGAAGTCATTTGCCCTCCCCGGTCGTCGGGTCGTCTCAGGGTAACGTCCAGGCCAGGTGCTTTGTTTTTCGCCGTGCCTTGCCACGGGAGCCGCATCATAGCGCGTATGGCTCTCCTCGCGCGCCCTTGGTTCCACTCCTCGCCCGCTGTTGCGGGAGGTTATGGTTCCACCCCTCGCCCGCTGTTGCGGGAGAGGGACTGTCACGACCTGTCGTGACTGGGGTGAGGGTTCACACCCGCTCTGCTTCGGCAAACTCAAAGCTGCGCGTGAGCCCATCGAAGTGCCTCCGTTCACCCCTCGCCCGCTTGCGGCGGGATAGCCATGGTTCCCCCTCGCCCGTTTGTAGGGGG
>VGZT01000052.1 GCA_016872495.1 SAR202 cluster bacterium | reverse complement strand
AAACCACTGCCATCGAAGCCTCGGTTTTCGAGATACCGATTCATCCGTAGGCTTTCTCAGCCACGTCCAGCGGGATCGGAACGGGCTTTCGATGGAATCTCGGGCCCAGTTCGTCCGACCCTGTGCCCTGCCAGGTGATGCGGGTGCGGACCGACCAGGGAGCCGGCAGATCCTGCCCGGTCGGTGACTGGCGACGCACGGAAATGCGGCCCCGGCGCCTGGCCGGGCTCCGAGAACTGGTGCTCGGTGAGGACCCGCTGGACCCGGAGCGACTCAACACAAAGCTGGAGTTGGCGATCAGGCTGACGTTCGACGAGCCAGTTGGTTTGGCGGGTTCGACAGCTGTCTCCGGGACATCGCGGACAAGGTCGCGTGTCTGGCCAATGGCGCAGTTACCGGGGGGATCAGGGCGCGCTGTGAGGCGTACGTCATTATCGCCGGCGATAGCGTGGACAGGCTGATCGACGAAGCGCCCCGGGCGCTGGAGGCCGGTTACCGGGTCCGCAAGCAACTTCTCCCCTACCCCGCGAACCAGGACATCGACGCGCTGGCGAGGATTCGCGATGCGCTTGGCGATGACGTGGTACTGCTGCACGGCGCCGCGCGGTCGCGCACACCTGCTGTAAGGATTTCGAGAAGAACCGCGTGGCGGTGGTCTAGCGCGTTAAGAGGCGGCGATCGCCCAGCCGCCCGCTGCGGCCAGCGCCACGACGATCCACGGAGGCACCTTCCAGAAGGCAAGTAATGCGAATGCGGCCAGGCCAAGGGCCAGGTCTTTTGGAGCGTGGATTGCGCTCGTCCAGATCGGGTCGTACAGGGCGGCCACGAGCAAGCCCACCACCGCCGCATTGATCCCCATGATGGCGCGCCTTGAAGGCATGTGGCGCCGGAGGCGGTCCCAGAAGGGCAGTGTCCCGGTAACCAGCAGGAACGATGGCAGGTAGATCGCTCCGAGGGCGAGCAGCCCTCCCATCCAGCGCGCCGGCAGGGTCTCGATGGACGCTCCCAGGTAGGCGGAAAAGGTGAAGAGAGGGCCAGGCACCGCCTGCGCGAAGCCGTAGCCGGCGACGAAGCTTTCCTGGCTGATCCACCCGGTCGTAACAACTTCTTGCCGTAGTAGCGGCAGCACCACGTGACCGCCACCGAAGACGAGGGACCCGGCGCGGTACATGCTGTCGAAGAGATCGAAGGATTGGTTGGCGATGTACGGGCGCGCCAGCGGAAGGCCCACCAGGAGCGCCGCGAAGAGGACGAGCGACGCAATCGCGAGCGGCCGTCCCCACGTACGCCGACTGGCTGAGATCTCCGCGGATTCACCCGGGCGCAGCAGCAGCCAGCCGAGCACCCCGCCGGCGGCGATCACCCCGATCTGCGACAGCGCCGACGGTACCGCAAGCATTGCGATGGCGGCGAGGATGGCCAGGATTCTACGAGCGCGGTCGGGGCAAAGCGTGCCCGCCATGCCCCACACCGCCAGGGCCACGACGGCAACCGCGACGATCTTCAAGCCGTGCAGCCAGGCGGCGTCCGAAACGCCTCCGGCGGCGGACACCCCGTACGCGAAGGCGATCATCGCGATCGCGGACGGCATCGTAAACCCAAGCCAGGCCAGGAAGCCGCCCAGGAAACCGGCACGGGTGAGACCGACGCTGATGCCGACCTGGCTGCTCGCTGGCCCGGGCAGGAACTGGCAGAGGGCTACGAGGTCGGCGTACTCGTCATCGCGCAGCCACTTCCGCCGCGTGACGTACTCCTCGCGGAAGTAGCCAAGGTGTGCGATCGGCCCCCCGAACGAGGTGAGCCCGAGCCTCGTCGAGACCAGCAGGATCTCGAAGTTTCGTGCTATCCGGCCGGAAGCGGCCGGATCGGCGGTTCCTGTTCCTGGCTCCCTCGCGATATCGGTCTCCCCCGCCACGCGCAGGCTGACTCAAGGCGGCCGATTATAGCTGCGGGCCCTCGAGCCCTATCTCCCGTGGATACTGCTCTGCGGATGATAGGCCGACCAGCCGTACCACTCGGTGATGATGGAGGGCACGAACTCAAGTGGGGTCGCCAGCGTTCCGCTCACCGGTTGGCCGCCCAGCGTCCACCTGGAGCCCGATGCGGTGTCTTCGAGCATCGAACGTCCGGCGTCGGTCGTGAGCGCGAACTTCACGTCGGTTCCCCCGACCCGCCGGCTGTACGCCATCGCGTTTCCAGTCTTTCCGTCATAGGCGGCCACGATCGGGTGGCCACCCAGTGTGTCGTTGACGACACCTCCGGCCTTCTTTAACGCCGAGAGTTGATAGCCCCTGAAGGTGTCATTCGATTCGACGCCGAGCACGAGCTCATTGGGTGGCAGGCGGCCATCGCCGAAGCGCGCCTCGTCGGGCGCGAACTCTCCGATCGGAACCAGCCGATAGTTGCGCTGCCACGGTGTGTCGAACGCGAGTACGGTCGTCCTTGGGTGCTCGGCGAGCCACGCCGCCCAGGTCGTCTGCTGCAGGGCGATCATTGGCAACCGGGCGCCCTTGAGACTGCCCCCCGTCGCCCTGCCGTCGAGATGATTCCAGAGCGTACCGGTAACGTGGTCGCGCATGGTGAACACCCCCTGCTGTAGATCGACGATCTCGAACAGCAGTTGCTTGCCGTCCACCACGGGGTTGAACCCAACCCCCGAGCTGCACTTGATTCAGTAAGTGACCAGTGCAGGCACGCCCCCGAGCTCGTCGTTGAACACGTGGTGGTACCAGGCCATGCGGGCCGGGTAGGCCCGGGCCTCGCCGCCTAGCTCGAGGCCGAGCACAAGCTCGGAGGGGTCGAGGAACGTCGCCCGCTCGGCGGGAACGATCTGCGGGTAGTCGAGCCCGACGAAGAACCCATCTCGGCCGCGCGGGTTGGTCGGTGGCCGGGCAATGAGGGTCGTGGTCCGGGTTGGTGTCGGGGTGGTGGTCGGAACCCTCGTTGGTTTTATCACTTCAACTGAGGTAGGCGCTGCCAGCGGCGCGGCGGTCGCTGTCGGCTGGCTCGAGGGAACAGTCGGCACAGCGACCTTGACGGCCGTTGCGGTCGGTTGCGCCGTGGAGGTCGTCGGGACGACCGGCGGCGGTGTAACGGTCACGGTCGGCGGGACGGCGGTGACCAGGTCAGGCATCGGACCTGGCGTTTCCGTGGGCGCCGGCTGAACCGCCCTGACAACGGCGGTCGGAGTCTGAGACTGGACACCGACGGATCCGGGTTCACAGCCAGATGCCGCCAGTGCGACCAGTACCAGGAGAGCCGGCCCGCGCCTCATCATGTTTCTAGCATCGGACGCCGCCGCCCAGATTGCACCCGTGAAACCCGGCCAGGTTGATGAGAGAGTTTCGCAGTCGGCGTCCCTCCCATGGCCTACCAGCGATCCCAGCGGAGCACTTCGTTCAGGGGCCGGCGAGTCAAAGGCCCGAACCGTCCCCGGGGGTACCCCACCGGGAGGACCGCAAACGGCTCCACCAGGTCAGGCAGCCCGAGTACCGACTTCAGTGCGGCCCTGTCCCGCAGAGCGAATGTGGTGATCGTGGCCCCGAGTCCCAGGGCTCGGGCAGCCAGCAACAGATTCTGGACGCCGGGCCAGCCCGAGCCGCCGGCCCCGAGTCCCGCCACGAACGAGTCGGCGGGCCGCTGCGCGAGCGCGATGGATGCCACTATCAGAGCGGGCATCTGATCGAAATGGTCTCTCTGCCAGGCGACCGCGGCCCGGATCTTTTCCATTCCCTGGGCGGCCGGTGTGCCGGCCAGATAGGCGTCGGCGCCGCTCCGGTGCAGCTCGGCAATCCTGGACCTCTGCCTTGCGTCGCGGACTACGATCCAGCGAGCATTCTGGCGATTACTGCCGGTGGGCCCCTGGTGGGCGGCGTCGATGAGTTTGACCAGGACTGCCTCGGGCACCGGGTCCGGCTTGAGCCTCCGCATGGCCCGGCAGGTGTACATGATGTGGAATACGTCCGTCTCGTCCGTCATCCCACGACTCCCGAAGAAAGCCGGCGTGGCCTGGCAGGCTGAGTCACCGGATCACTTTCGCCAGCTCTGCCCGTAGGTGCGCCCCTCGAAGCGTCTTCACATCTCCCCCAGCTCTAACACCACCGGCTTCTCGGAGAGCGGGGGGAAAACCTTTTCCTCGTCGTACGGGTTGGCGTCGGCGACCTTTTCGTTCAACTCATATCCGATTCCCGGCGCGGTCGGAGGGACGATATAGCCATCCTGCCATTGAATCGGCTTCTTGAGCAGCTTCGCGTAGAACCCGCCGAAGGTCTCGATGCTCTCCTGGATGAGGAAGTTCGGGCTGCAGGTCGCGATCTGGATGTTGGCGGCGGCTTCGATCGGCCCGGTGTACAGGTGCGGCGCCATCTGGGCGTAGAAGGCCTCGGCCATGCCCGCGATCTTCTTGGCCTCGAGGATGCCGCCGACCCGCGCCAGAGCAGGTTGCAGTATGGCTGCCGCCTGGTTCTGCAGGACATCGACGAACTCGTACTTGCTGACGAGCCGCTCACCAGTGGCGACCGGGATGCTCGTTGAATGCGCGACGCGCGCCATCTCTTTCCGGTTCTCGGGAGGGGTCGGCTCCTCGAGCCAGAGCGGGTCGAACTGTTCCAGGCGCTTCGCGAGCCGGATCGCACTGGATGTCGTCATCTCGCCATGCGTCTTGATCAGGAGGTCGCACTTGCTGCCGCAGACCTCGCGGAGGTTCTTCGTGACCAGTTCGGCGTTGTCGAGCGCTTCAAGTGATAGCTGTCGGGGGTCGAACGCGCCCATGGGGGTAACCGGGTCGAACCCGAGCGCAGTGAACCCCTGCCTGAGGTAGTGCTCAGCCCGCTTTGGCGCCTCAATCGGATCGCGCTGCACGTTGCCGGTCGCCGTGCGACCTCCGGTCGGAACCTCCGGGTAAATGTAGGTATACGACCGAAGCTTCTCGTTGACCTTGCCGCCGAGCAGGTTGTAGACGGGCTGGTCGAGCGCCTTGCCAACGATGTCCCAGCAGGCGATCTCGAGCGCACTGGTCACGCCGCCCATCGTGAACTCGGGATGCATGCTGTAGCCGCTCGAATACAGGAGCCGCCAGATCGTCTCGATCTCGAAGGGGCTCCGGCCCACCACGTGTCGCCGGGCTGCGTCCTCAATCAGCAGCCGGATCTTGCTGGGAGAGAACGGGACGCCGTACGCCTCGCCATAGCCGTGGATGCCGTTGTCGGTGGTAAGCCGGACGAACACCCAGAACGGCCCTCCGCGGTGAGGAGGCGGGTTGGCGACCGCCCAGGTCTTGACGTCCTTGATCTTCAAGTTTGGCCGCCTCCTGTGCTTTCGGTCCGATTTCGCCGTGATTGTAGCCGGACGATCCGGTGATACAGTCTGGCCACATTCAGATCGGAGCCTTGGTCATGCCAGACGCGGTATTTCTGGGTGGTGACCGGTACCACAAAGCCGAGGAAGCTTTCGCTGCCGTAGGTCCCGTGCTCGAGAAGGCGGGATTGGCGCCGCATTACACGAAGGATTTCGCATCGATCGACAGGAGACTGCTCGGGGGCAAGCGGCTGCTTGTGTTCCTCAGGGACGGGCTGGAGTGGCCCAACGGTCACGACAAGGACCCGCTGGAATGGATGCAGCCACACCAGGAAGAGGCGATCGAGGCCTTCGTGA
Source organism: SAR202 cluster bacterium (assembly GCA_016872495.1). Taxonomy (GTDB): domain Bacteria; phylum Chloroflexota; class Dehalococcoidia; order Lucifugimonadales; family Lucifugimonadaceae; genus VGZT01. The sequence goes on along the minus strand of VGZT01000052.1, from coordinate 4,489 downwards.
AAAATGGCGGCGGCTTTCTCGCGTTACACAACTCGGGCTGGCGCTACCCGTGGCACGGCGGCTACCGTCGGACGCTTGCCGGCTACTACCAGTTCCACCCTCCCCTCCAGCCGTTCGACGTGTATGTCGTCGATCGGAAGCACCCGATCACGGCAGGCGTGAGCGACTATGAGATCGAGGATGAACAGCACTTCATCTGGTTCGATCCCGACCGCGTCCACCTGCTGACACGCAGTCGTGGCAAGGACGGCCGTGAATCGGCCTCCGGCTTCTGTCACGAGCATGGCCGCGGTCGCGTCGTGTACCTTGCCAACGGTCACAGGCAGCACATCCTGGAACATGCGATGGTCCAGAGATTGCTAGCGAACTCCGTGCAGTGGATCCTGCGGACTTAGGGCTTTGAACGCGTTTCGACAGTCTCAACGACCGGGACGAGGCAGGGAGGCTGGCAATTGCCGGTAGAGATCAAGGACAAGAGGTTCAGTTCGGTGGTTGGCCCGAGCGCACCGCTCGAACGGCTCGCCACGGGTTTCAAGTTCGTCGAAGGCGCGGCCTGGGACGCGCGTTTGAAGCGACTGGTCTTCAGCGATATTCCCGGCGACATCATGCGCACATGGACGCAGGGGAAGGGCATTGAGCTCTTTCGCAGGCCCAGCGGGATGGCTAACGGAAACGCCTTCGACCGGCAGGGCCTGCTCGTAACCTGCGAGCACGCCACAAGCCGCGTGACTCGGACTGGACGCGACGGACGCATCACCGCGATCGCAACCCACTACGACGGGAAGCAGCTGAACAGCCCGAACGACCTGGTCGTCAGGAGCGACGGCTCGATCTACTTCACCGATCCATCATTTGGCCGCATGGAGTATTACGGGGTAAAGCGAGAGCAGGAGCTCTCGTTCCGGGGCGTCTTCCGGCTGGGCGCCTCGGGCGGGCTCACCCTGCTTGCGACCGACTTCGAGCAACCGAACGGCCTGTGCTTTTCGCTCGACGAATCAAAGCTCTACATCAACGACACGATGAGAGGCCATATCCGGGTCTTCGACGTGAAGGCGGACGGAGGCATCTCCGGCGGCGACGTCTGGGCGAAGCTCGAAGGCGAGGGCGACGGTGCGCCTGATGGCCTGAAGATGGACAGCGCCGGCAACATCTACAGCGCAGGGCCCGGAGGACTTCATGTCTTCGCTTCCGACGCCACGCCACTGGGCGTAATAAGGACGCCGGAGGTTGCGGCCAATTTCTGCTGGGGCGAGGACGATCTGATGACCCTCTTCATCGTGGCGTCAACCTCGCTCTACAGGACGAGGACGAAGGTGCCCGGGCACGGAGGGAGAAACGTATGATCAGCCTGCACGTGTACCTGACGGCTAAGCCGGGCAAAGAGCGCGAGCTCGAAGCAGGCATCAAGGACAAGTGGCTGGCCGCCATGGCGAAACAGCCCGGGTTCGTGAGCTGTGCACTGGTGACGCCGTTCACGCCAGGCGCGCTGGAGAAACTGGGCGCGCTCAAGCCTCAGCACACCTTCGAGGTCATCGCCTTCTGGCGGTCGGAAGAGGAGAGGCTCGCCTGGGTCGCCAGGCCGATCCACAACGAGGTGTTCCTGCCGCTGCAGCCACTGGCCACGAAGATCGCGTCGACTCTGCAGACCGTGGCGCACAGCCGGAACCTCTTGTCATCGTGAGGCCTCGTCTCAGGGTTGCCACGTCCGCGTTCCGTGACAGGGGCAATGCCGATCGCAGCGCCGAACCCCGCCCCGGCAGCCATTCCTGAGCCGAGATGCCGAGGCCTGTTCACTGCGCGGTCGCCCTCCCTTTGCGTTGGCTGCAGCAATGTTCGTGGTATTGATTCGAGAGTAAGGGAAGCCGAGCCTGGACATGGCCAACCACAGAATCGAGGCGCCATGGTTGCGCTGATCGGCGCGGCCATCGTTCTGTTCACGTCTACTGTTCTCATCTGGGGCCCGAGCTCATGACCTCGGACATCGGGGCGATGTTCCTCGTGTTCGTTGCCCTGATAGGCTTGGCGCGGGTCGTCGCCGGAGCGACAACCGCCCTCCGTCGTTAGCCTGGTGTGTCGTAATGGGCTTTAGCTCTGGCCACCCTGGCAAGGCTGGTCTCGGCTGAGGCGTGCCAGGCAAGCGGTCTGGGGTCCTTGCTGGACGCCGAGAGGTATGCGTTGACGGCATCGATGAATTTCGAATGCGCGCGCCATGTCCCCGACACTGACCGGGTCGCGACGCGGGCTGTAGCGCCTGCATCTCACATGTTCGCCACGCTTTGGGAATGGGTCATGGCCGTTGACGGATAGACGCAGCACGTACCGCGCACTCTCCGAACTACCCAGGACGGCAACGATGCCGTTCATGTTTGTTGGACACGGCAGCCCGATGAACGCGATCGAGGACAACGTGTTCAGCCGCAACTGGTCTGCCATGGGGCGGAAGGTCCCACGGCCCAGCGCCATCCTGTGCGTCTCAGCCCACTGGCTGACCCCGGGCTCGACGCAGGTCCTCGCGACCGAGGTGCCGCGCACCATTCACGACTTTGGTGGGTTCCCGGCAGAGCTTTACGAGAAGCGGTACCCTGCGCCCGGCGCACCCGACCATGCCGAGAAGACGATCGCCTTGATTCGCAAAGCGGAAGCGATCGCCGACTACAGCCGGGGACTCGATCATGGGACGTGGTCGGTCCTGATTCGGATGTACCCCGAAGCGGACATCCCGACCTACCAGCTCAGCATCGATTATGCGCAGCCGCCCCAGTACCACTATGAGCTGGCGCAAGACCTGCGCGCCCTCCGCGACCATGGCGTCCTCGTAATCGGCAGCGGGAACCTCGTTCATAACCTGCATGCGCTCAGGGTGGGGGCGGCGCCCTTCGACTGGGCGGAAGAGTTCGATCAAAGAATGGCAGGGCTGATTACGGCCGGCGATGACGCTGGTGTAGTGGATTTCCTCAGAATGGGCCCGATCGCCAGGCTGGCCCATCCAACACACGACCACTTCCTGCCGCTGATCTACGCCCTGGGCCTGCGAGGCCAGCGGGACGCGATCGAATACTTCAACGACGAGGTCGTAATGTCTTCGGTCTCAATGCGTTCGATCGTGGCGCGACCTGCCTGAATCGGATCTGGCTCGTTCAGCGATACCGGTAAAGCGACCCAGCCGGCAGGCCGGCCTCGGATGACACGTCCCGCCACGATCGCCTGACCTCATCGATAACAGGCTGCTGGCGGGGTCCACCTGGTTGATCCTGGCGCGGGACGAGGAAGTAGAGGATGTCCCCGCCCGAGGCCATCGCCCGGAACGCCTCGACGCTCAGGATCGGATCAGAGCCGGAGAATCCCCCAACGGCAATAGCGGGTATTCCGTCGATGATGAAGGGAGCGACTTCACGTGCACTCTGCGCTGCCAGCACGTAGCGGCCGGTGGGGCGTGGATCCTGTTCGAGTGCCCGCTTGATGAATGTACGTAGCTGGCTTTCAATGGACGGCTGGAATTGCGCTCCCGCCGGTGGGGGTCGGCTTCCAGCCAGGCCAGCAATTCGTGCACCGGCCCGCCAGCCTGACATCGCCGGGATCACCAGCAGTGCCAGCCCACCCGCGACCGCCGCGGCGTTGGCCAGCGGGGAGTAGGAGGCCTGGCGCACCGCTGCGACCAGGAGCACCGTCGAAGCTGCTGCCAGGGCCAGGAGGATTGCGGCGACTGCGACCTCGCCCGCCAACGCTCCCGTGGTCAGCGCCTGTTGCACTCCAATCGCCACGAGAGCGATCGCGACGATAGACCACGCGATGCCGTTCCCCTTGAAGGCCGACCATGCGGCGCCGATTCCCAATCCCGCCACCGCCGCCATTGGCAAGCCGAGGCCCACCAGGTAATAGGGGTGCGTGCCAGTGGCGTCGGCAAGGCCGAAGACGACCACCGAGGTGATTAGCCAGGCGGCCCAAAGGACGGTTTCAGAGCAGACCTTCGATTGCAGAGACTCCAGGATGGTCCTGGGGCGGAAGAAGGCGTCCCGGCTGAGCAATGGAATCATCGCAACTCCCGAAAGGGCGAGTGCGGCGGGAAGCAGCCATCCGGTCTGCGCCGCAAGTTGCCCTCGGAACAACCCCAGTACTCCTCCGCTCCCGGCGTTGCTCTGCGGGCCGGGAGGCGGCTGGAACGGCTGGCCAGGTGGGCCACCCTGTGGTTGGCCACCAGGTGGCTGCTGTAGCGGTGGACCACCCGGTTGTCGTCCGGGTTGGGGTGCGCCGCCTGGCACCTGGCCGGCAGGTGGCTGCTGTAGCGGCGGACCACCCGGTTGTCGCCCGGGTTGGGGTGCGCCGCCTGGCACCTGGCCGGCAGGTGGCTGCTGTAGCGGCGGACCACCCGGTTGTCGCCCGGGTTGGGGTGCGCCGCCTGGCACCTGGCCGGCGGGTGGCTGCTGTAGCGGCGGACCACCCGGCTGTTGTCCGGATTGGGGCGCACCTGGCACCTGGCCGGCGGGCGGCT
>VGZT01000051.1 GCA_016872495.1 SAR202 cluster bacterium | reverse complement strand
ACCTTCTCGTCGAAGGCGACCGGCACGCCCTCGCCCCGCTGGCGCCACTCGAGCCTCCGCTGTTGAACGACCAGCTGGTTCAGGAACAGTTCGTCGAATGCGAGGCGGCGACGGGCCGCCTCGCGGGCTTCCTGGGTCGCAGGCAGGTGCATCGCCTGCACCGCGGTGGGCAACGGCAGGAGTTGCTGCGCCTCTATCACGGAAGCTGGCAGAAACTCCCGGATCAGGGGGACTCCCAGGTCGAGCGCTTTCTTGGCAGCGGTCCTGAGCGACCGCTGCTGGAGCCCCTCGGTGGATGGGTACACCGGTAGCAGGTTGCCTGCATGGACGCGATCTTCGGCGCTCTCGTGGGGTGTAACGACCTCGTATTGCGGGTTCTGAAACTGCGCGCGGCCCCTGAACTCCTGGACCTTGCCGCTGAGCACCAGCCGCGTGCCCGGCTGCAGTCGTCGCGCCAGGTATGGCTGCCTGAACCATGTGACGACGACCGTCCCGGTCCCGTCCGCGACCACGGCGCGCGTTGCGCCGCCGGGCCCGATGTCGACCGCGGACGACTCTCTTACCGTCCCCGCTACGGTCGTTTCGACACCCGGCATGAGATCACGGATCTTCGTCACCTGCGCATAGTCGATGTGGCGCGTCGGGAACAGGTAGAGCAGATCCTGGAGGGTTTCGATCCCGAGACGGCCGAGCTTTTCTGCGGTGGGTCGCGTGACGATCTTGAGGGCCGACAGCGGCGTCTGCAGGGTCACATCGGCAGGGCGCCTTCGCGGGGGCGCGTCGCTGGTCGGTCTGGCAGCAGGCCTGGGCGCCGGCGACCTGGGAGCAGAAGCGGTTCCCTCCGGGCGCAAGACCCGGGCTGCCCAGTCCCGCCGCTGCGCAACCGTAAGCCGCGCGTAGCCGGTCGCCGGGAGGGGGTCCCTCCCGATGCTGTCCTTCAGTTCCGCCTGCCACCTGGCCAGGAATCGGTCGAGGCCGCCTGCGACCGCCTTGTCGGTGAAGCCGAGCCTTGCTTCGAGGTCGAGGATCTTCCTCAGTGCCTCGACCTTCTTCGGGAGGCCGGCTTTCACCCCGCCCTGTTTCTCATGCCGAACCCGGTCACCGGGAGGCCTTGTCCACGCCAATCAAGGCAACGCCAAGGGCGCCCGGACCGAGGTATGTGCCAAGCACTGGACCGAACTGCGCAATGGTGATCTCCCCGTTCGGCGCGATGGCCTTGAGGTCGTTCGCAATTGACTGGGCCTCGTCAGGCTGAGTCGTGTGGAGTACCGAAAGCCCGGACAGCGGGGCGGACTCCCTGGCTATCCCCTTGATTCGCTCGATGCCGCGCGCCCGGGTACGCGCCCGTTCCAGGGGATGTGCGACACCGTCCTGCATCGTCAGGATGGGATGGATCTTAAGGAGCGAACCCAGGAGCATCTGGGCCTTGCCGATTCGGCCACCCTTGTGCAAGTACTCGAGGGTGTCCAGCAGCCCGAAGAAACGGGCGGCTCCAGACAGCCGAGACGCCAGGTCCGAGACCGCGGGAGCGCTCTCCCCGCGCGATGCCGCGCGCGCCGCGGCCATCGCGATCAGACCGAGCCCCATCGACGCCTGCCCGGTGTCCACGATCGAGATGGGCGCGCTATCGCCCAGGTCCGCTTTTGCCTGGACCGCGGAGTTGAAGGTCCCGCTCACTTTTGACGAGATGTGGATCGAGACGATGGCGGTGGCTCCGCCGTCGAATAGCTTCCGGTAAGTATCGATGAACAGTCCTGCGGACGGTTGTGATGTCTTCGGGAATGCGGCGCTGGTCTGGAGCCGGCGGAAGAACTCCTCGGCGCCGATGGTCACCCCGTCCAGGTACGTGTCTTCTCCGAAATGGACATTCAGCGGGACCACCGTGATGCCGAGGCTCTCCGCCAGCGCGCGCGGGATATCTGAAGTGCTGTCGGTGACGACTTTGACTGTCATTCGATTGAAAAGAGGTACGGGTAGTTGGGCTGATCCCCGTCCACGATCTCGATCTCGGTGCCCGGTAGCCGCTGGCTCAGGGTTCGAACCAGGCGCTCAGCTTCCGGGCGCGTCGCGCCCTGGCCCCTGTAGACGGTCAGCAGGTCGGCTTTCGATCTGTATGCACCCAGCATGTTGGCAGCTACCTCCTCCAGGTGATCGCCTACGGCAACCAGATGTCCGTCGATCATCCCCATTACCTGACCTTCACTGACGCTGCGACCGTCTACGGTCGAGCTTCTGATCGCCCGGCAGATGGCACCGGCCCGAACTTCCCCTGCGGCCGCCTGCATCGCTCGCAGGTTAGCCTCCAGCGTCTGATCTGGCGAGAATGCGAGCAGGGCGCCAACGCCGGCCTGGATAGATACCGTCGGCACCACTGATACCCGCTTGGGCGTCAACGACGCAATTTGCCGGGCGGTGCCGACCACATTCTTATTGTTAGGCAGGATGATGACCGTGTTGGAAGGCGCCGCCTCCACCGCCGATACCAGGTCACCCGTGCTCGGGTTCATCGTGTCGCCACCGTGCACCACACTGCACGCGCCCAGCCCATTGGCGATAAAGAGCTTCTGCAGGCCGTCTCCAGCGACCACTGCGATGACGGCAATGGATACCGGCAGGCTCCGGCGCGGCTCCGGCGCGGACGGGGAGCCGTGGCCTCCCGGCGCGGCACCCGAGGCCCTCTTGTCGCTCCACTCCTTCTGCTGCTCATCCATGTTGAGAATGCTGATGTTGGAGAGAACGCCCAATCCGACGCCGTAGACGAGCACTTCTCCCGGGCTCTCGGAATGCAGGTGGACCTTCACCTGGTGCTCGTCGCCGGCGACCACGCAGGACTTGCCGATCACGGCCGCGTGCGCGCGGATCTCGTCTGGAGAGAGGTGCTCACCTTCGATCGCAAACGACACACAGTAGCCCCAGGTTTCGGAGCCCGCCTTCTGCATGAACTCCGTACTGATATTGACGCCCAGCGCGGATGCCACTTCGAATCCCGGCACCTTCAGGGTCAGTTCTCCGTCGGATTCCCCCCTGAGGTGGGCGAGTCCGCCCATCAGCAGCGCGGCGAAGCCAAACCCGCCAGCGTCTACGACGCCGGCCTCGCGCAGTACGTCGAGCATCTCGGGCGTGCGGCCAACGGCTGAACGGGCGCGCTCTGCAGCGCATCCCCATACGTCGACGAGGTCCGAGGAGGAGCTCGCCTCTGCAGCTTCTGCCGCCTCGCGGAAGACGGTCAGCATGGTGCCCTCTTTGGGGTCGGGCACCGCCCTGTACGCCGCATCTACGGCGAGCCTGAGGCCTCTTCGCAGGACGTCAGCGTCGATCGCATGGTGACCGTTGGTTGCGCCCGCAATCCCCTTGAAGAACTGGGCGAGGATCAGGCCACTGTTACCGCGCGCGGCGAGCAGGGCCGATCTGGCCATGCCCGCGGCCACCACGCTGGCGCTCGGGTCCGCTCTTGACTGCGCGTCCTTGATCACCGCCCGCACGGTCAAAGTCATATTGGTTCCGGTATCGCCATCGGGGACCGGGAACACGTTCAGCGCGTTGATCATGTCGCGGTTGTGTTCGAGCGCGCGATTCCCGGCGGCGATCGCCGCGATCAGGGCGTGGCCGTCAAGCGTGGGCAGATTCTTGGCCCGTGTTGCCATGCAGCGTCCTAATCGCCTGCTCGCGGAGGCCCGGAGACGTCCTTATCCAGACTTCGCGCCAAGCTTGCTGAACCCTGTGCCGCATGTTAGCTTAGTCGTTTGTACCCCACAATTTTCTGAGGCATTTCAATGGCCAAGTGTGAGAAATGCAACAAGGGGCCGATGTTCGGCCACAATCGCAGCCACTCCATGCGTGCTACGCCGCGCACGTTCCAGCCGAACGTCATGCGGCGACGCATCGCCGTCGACGGGAAGTACCGGCAGATGTACATCTGCATGCGCTGCGTGCGCGCGTTGACAAAGTCCGGCGCCTGAACCGCCGGGCTCACGCCGCGGTCGCGCTTCTCAGTTCCCTGACGGCCGCCTGCAACCCCTGCGGGTGAGCGTAGATCCCTGAACCAGAAATCAGCGTGCGAGCGCCGTTCGCTGCTGCGATCCTGGCGGTGTCTAATTTGATCCCGCCGTCGACCCCCACGTCGACCTGTCGCTTCTCGGTCCGAACCGTTTCGGCCAGGCGCTTCAATTTCGGCATTACGCCAGGAATGAACTTCTGTCCGCCGAAACCCGGGTTCACGGTCATCAGCAGCACCGCGTCCACGTAGTCGAGGGCTGCCTCGATCGTCGCCAGGGAGGTCGCCGGATTGAGCGCCACGCCCGGCTTCATGCCTGCGGCGCGAATCGCCTCGAAAGTCCGGTGCAGGTGGCGGGTGGCTTCTACATGGACGATGAAGGTGTTTGCGCCCGCGCTGGCGAAAGCTTCGATGTAGAGGTCAGGCCGTTCGACCATCATGTGTGCCGCGATCGGGAGCTTTGTGATCGACCGGATCGCTTGCAGCACAGGGGCACCGAAGGTCAGATTGGGCACGAAGTGCCCGTCCATCACGTCGAAGTGGATCTCGTCGCATCCCGCACTTTCAGCCGCCGCCACGTCCCGGCCGAGATTGGCGAAATCGGCAGAGAGGATTGAGGCGGAGATCCGGACGTCGGTCAAGCCTGGCCACCGGGTTCGTTCAGCCGCGCGCGCGCATCCCTCAGCGCCACGCGAACCCGCTCCGGGGCGGTCCCTCCCTCGGTGCCACGGGCCGCGATCGAAGCCTCGACCGTCACTTTGAAAACTGCGGCGTCGAACAGCTTCGACGCCCTCCGATACTCGGCGAGCGTCAGCTCGTGGAGAAACTTACCTTTTGCCGCCGCGGCGGCGGAGAGGTCGGCCACCACGCCGTGGGCCTGGCGGAACGGCATGCCTTTCCGGACCAGGTAGTCGGCCACGTCGGTCGCGAGCACATAGGAGGCGCCGGCTGCGGCCCGCATCCTCCTGGTCTCGAAAGTCGCGCCGGCCAGCATCCCCTGGACCACGAAGATCGACGGAAGGACGGTGTCGACCGTGTCGAACAGCCGTTCCTTGTCCTCTTGCAGGTCCCGGTTGTAGGTCATCGGCAGGCCCTTGAGGATCGTGAGGGCCGCCATGAGGTTTCCGTAGACCCGTCCGGTCTTGCCGCGGGCCAGCTCGGCGAAATCCGGATTCCGTTTCTGCGGCATGATGCTGCTGCCGGTCGTGTACTCATCGGCCAGCCGAACGAACTTGAATTCGTCGGACGACCAGAGGACCAGCTCCTCGCCGAGCCGTGAAATGTGCATCATCGCGACCGCCGCGGCGTGAAGCCAGTCGAGCAGAAAGTCTCGATCCGAGACGGCGTCCATGCTGTTGCGCGAGACCCGCGTAAATCCGAGCTCCTCGGCCACTCCAGCCCTGTCGATCGGGTAGGGGAGTCCTGCCAGGGCACCGCTGCCGAGCGGCATCACATTTGCGGCATGGGCTGCCGCCTGGAAGCGTGTGACATCTCGCGCGAACATCTCGTAGTACGCGAGGAGGTGATGCGCCAGCAGGACGGGTTGGGCTCGCTGCAGGTGGGTGTAACCCGGAAGGATCGCGTTCTGGTTCCTTTCCGCCACGTCGACCAGGGTGAGCTGGAGAGCGCCCAGGGCACTGATCGCCTCAGAGGCCCGGTCCCGCGCATACATCCGGGTGTCGGTCGCTACCTGGTCGTTTCGTGAACGGGCGGTATGCAGCCTGCCTGCGGCGTCGCCGATCAGGTCGAAAAGCCGGGCCTCGACGTTCATGTGGATGTCTTCGAGGTCGTCACGCCATTTGAACTTGCCGTCGGCGATCTCCGCCTCGACCTGCTGCAGCCCGCGGATGATCCGCCGCGCGTCGGCGGCCGGGATGATCCCCGTCCTGCCAAGCATCCGGGCGTGCGCGATCGACCCGGCGATGTCCTCCTTGAAGAGTCGCCGGTCGTAGCTCAACGAAACCGTGTAGCCGGAAGCGAGGGATTTACTCCGCGGTGCGGCGCCCGGCTGAGGCTTTCGAGCTGTCTTACTCGCCTTCGTAACTCGAGGCACGTTGCTCCTTGTCCGGCCTTCCGATCGACGGTAGTGGCGTTGGTGGCGACCCGTCAGGCAGGTTTCGGGGCAGGCACGGTCGAAAGTGCCCGGTCGAAGATTTCCACCGCCCGATCGATCTCGGCGTTGCTGACCGTGAGGGGCGGCATGAAGCGAATCGTATTGGGCCGCACCGAATTCACGAGCAGGCCGTTCTTCTCGCACTCCTGCATGAGGGCGGCAGACCGGTTGTCGGCCAGCTCGAATCCGATTAGAAGTCCCATGCCCCTCACATCGCGTACGAAGCTGTGCTTCTCTTTCAGCGCTGCGAGCTTGCCCATGAAATACACGCCCGTCCTGGCAGCCTTTGCGGGGATGTTTTCGTCGACCATGACCTTTGCGGCTGCCCACCCCGCCGCGGTCGTCAACGCGTTGCCCCCGAAGGTCGAGCCGTGGTCGCCCGGTTCGAGCACCGAAAACTCCTGCTTGCACAGGAACGCGCCCAGTGGAGCGCCGGCACCGAGGGCTTTTGCCAGGGTCATGACGTCTGGTTCGACGCCGAACTGCTGATATCCGAACAGCGTGCCGAGGCGGCCCATCCCGGTCTGCACCTCGTCGACCATGAATAGCAGCTTCTTCTCCTTACACCACGCCTGCACCTTCTTCAGGTAGTCGGGCGCCGGGACGTTCACGCCCCCTTCGCCCTGGACCGGCTCGACCAGCACCGCGCAGGTCTTGTCGGTCGTCGCGCGTTTGATGGCGTCGATGTTGTTGTATTCGACGTTCACGAATCCCGGCATCAGTGGCTTCCAGTTCTCCTGGTAGTGAGGCTGGCCGGTGGCCGCCATCATCGCCTGGGTCCTGCCGTGGAACGAGTTGAAGGTTGTGATGATCTCGTGGGCGCCGTTGAGCCTTTGCTTGCCGTACTTTCGGGCGAGCTTTGAAGCTCCCTCGTTCGCCTCCGCCCCGGAGTTGGCGAAGAAGATCCGATCGAAACATGAGTGGTCGATAAGGATCTGCGCCAGCTTCAGCTGCGGCGTTGTGTAGTACAGGTTGGACATCTGCATGATCTGGCCGGCCTGGTCACGAATCGCGGCGGTGACCGCGGGATGGGCGTGGCCGAGGTTCAAGACCGCCCAGCCTGCGGTGAAGTCCAGGAATTCGCGGCCCTGGTCGTCAAAGACCTTTGTCCCTTCCCCGCGAACTAGCACCAGCGGCCGGCGTCGGACGACCTGCATGTAGTACTTCGCCTCGATCGCCTTCCAGTCGGTCGCGTTGGTCATTTCGTTCCTCGCACGGCTAATGGTTCGCGTGCAGACCCCGGCTGCAAGGCGACGTCTGCGGTCGGGCGGCTGCGACGAAAAGCCGCGGCTGCCACGGCGATATTATGCCGAGCGATATGCGGGTCCGCTACCCGGAACGCTGCGGAGTGTGTCTGGACGCCGGGCGTGGCGTCTGCACCGGGGACGCAAATTGAGGGGTCGAGGCCCCGGTCCAGCCGCGCTTCACCCGGCCACCTGGCTGGAACGCCGGTGAAGGCCGGGGGTTCAGGCGCCCCTGAAAAGACGCTCGAGTTCGCTGGCGCTGGGTGTGCGAACGCCGGCGCCCTGTTCGTCGATAGTTCGGGTCTGGGGCTGGGTGTGCTCGTCGCATTCCACTTCGTGAGCGCCCACGCCCATGAAAAGAAGTTCGAGGCCTTTTCCGGGTAGTTCAGTCGCTGCTCTGTTCATCGTTTTACCCCGAGATGCGCTGCCAGTTGCTGCGCTTTGCCCCGCCTGCAAGATCTTGGGGCCGCCAGCCTTACGCTTGTGTTACGGCGGGAATCGGGTGAAGGATGGGCGCATGGCTCCGCCTGGTTGCCCGATCTTCCTCGAAGGGAGCCGCGGCTCGAAAGCGTGTTTGGCGCCGGTCGTCGGGCAGCCTGCCCTCAGCTTCGAAGGTGTGCACGTCTCATGCCCACCCCGGGCGCACGACGAGGGGATGAAAATGCGGCGGGCAGCGGGTAGCTAGACGATCCTCGTTCCGACCGGTTCGCCCGCGCAGCACTGGACCAGGGCGCCCGCAACGCGGCCATCGATGATGTGTCCGGAGGCAACCGTCTCGAGGGCGTCCACGCACGCCTCGATCTTGGGAATCATGCCGCCCGCGGCCACCCCGCTTTCGATCAGCTCCAACGCCTGGCGTCGCGACATCTGAGGGATCAGCCGCTTTTCAAGGTCCAGGACCCCGGTGACGTCGGTCTGAAAGATCAGCCGGTTCGCGCTCAGTGCGCGTGCGATCTGGCCCGCGGAAGTGTCGGCGTTGACGTTCAGGATTCGGTCCCCGCCGTCGCTAGAGGGGTGAGCGTGCAGGGCGGTTGGTGCGATTACCGGGATCTTTCCGGCGTCGAGGACCGCCAGGATCGGGGAAGGGTCGACGGCCACGATCTTGCCGACATAGCCAAGCTCGGGGTCAAGGATCTCGGCCTTGAGCATGCCGCCCGAGATACCCGAGAGTCCTACCGCGTCACCCCCGGCCCCGATTATCTCGGCGATTATCTGTGAGTTCACGAGACCGCACAGTACCGCGACCGCGACATCGAGCGTCGCCTTGTCCGTCTTGCGCAGGCCGCGGACGAACTCGGGCCGTATGCCCTGCATCTTGACCCAGTCCGAGATGACCTTGCCGCCACCATGGACGACGGCCACTCGCAGCCCCTTCTTGTGGAGGGCGACGATGTCCGGCGTCGTGCTATCGCCCTCGCCGAGCGTGCTCCCGCCGATCTTCACTACGACGATGTTGTCGTCCGGGGACCGCTGCCTCATCGCCGCGATCCCGTGCACGCGCCCTGCTGGCCGGATTGCCGACGCGCGGGAATCGAAGCTTCCACGGGAACGATCATGGGCCTTCCAGCCCTACGTGGTGTAGGCGGAGTTTTCGACCACGTAGCCTTCCGTAAGGTCGCAGCCCCAGGCGGTGCCAGATGCGGTTCCAGCGTTGAGGTTGACACGAAGACGCACCTCGTCCTGGCCCAGTGCCGCGATCACGGCCTGCGGGAAATACTGAATAGCGATACCGGCTTCCACGATCTGGATGTCGCCGATGAAGACCTGGATCTTCGACTCGTCCAGCGGCAGCCCGGTCTTGCCGAGCGCCATCATGATCCGGCCCCAGTTGGGGTCGCGTCCGTAGACGGCAGTCTTGACCAGGGGCGACGACACGATCGAGCGCGCGAATGCCCTGGCATCCTTGACGTTGCGGGCGCCGTCCACCCGCGCCTCGATCAGGTGCTTCGCGCCTTCACCATCGCGCGCGATCTCCCGGGCGAGGTGAACCGCTACGGCCTCGACCGCGGACGCGAAAAGCTTCGAGCCCGCGTCGCCGCCCTTCAGGGTCGGGTTCCCTGCCGCACCGTTGGCGAGCAGGATGCAGGTGTCGTTCGTGCTCTGGTCGGTGTCGACGTCGATCTGATTGAAGGACACCGTGACTGCGTCAAGCAGTGTTTTTCTGAGGAACGCCTGGTCGACCGCAGCGTCGGTCGTCATGAAAGCAAGCATGGTCGCCATGTTCGGGTGGATCATGCCGGCGCCCTTCGCACAGCCTCCCACCGTGACCTTCTTGCCGCCGATGTCGACCGCGACAGCGTGTTCCTTCTGCCGGGTGTCGGTCGTCATGATCGCCCTGGCGAAGTCGTGGCCCCCGCCCGCAGAGACCTTGATTTTCGGCATGCCCTCTCGAATCACGCCCATTGGCAATTCTTTTCCGATCACACCGGTGCTGCAGATCAGCATCTGCCCGGCGGGAGCGTTAATCGCTTTGCCGGCCAGCCCTACCGCCTCCCTGGCATCGGTAAGACCCTGCTGACCGACGCAGCAGTTGGCGCATCCGGAGTTGGCAACCACGCCCCTGACGGGTCCACCTGCCTTGATCGTGTCGCGGCTCAATACGGCGGAAGGTGAAATCACGGTATTCTGCGAGAAAGTGGCTGCAGCGACGGCTGGGGAGTCGGATACTAGGAGGCCGAGGTCCAGCTTGTTCGGTCCGGGGGTCTTGAGTCCTGCATATACGCCGCCTGCTTTGAACCCCCTGGCGCTTGTAACACTCGGGTTGGCCACGCTCTTGATACCAGCCGCCATATCGAGTTACTCCGATCACGTCATCGTCGGGGTGGTCGCGGACCACGAGAGGTGTGCGTGTTGAACAAAGCTGCGCAGATCTGCGAAACAGGCTTGGAATTGTAGCACGGGGCCTTCTTACTTCATGAGGGTTGAGCGTTAATTGGACTTCCGACTGGTCCTTGCACTATGGGCCGCCGCGGCCGCGCCTTTGCCTGCGCTAATCATCGCGGGGCGCGGGCTCGATCGTTCGCTCCTCTGGTCGATCTGGTTCGGGATCGGCCTCCTGTACTTCACGCCTTTCGTCATTACCGCCGACACGATGTTCCCGTTCATCGTCGGCAAGGCCCTGTTCACGCGCGGCGTGATCGAAATCGTGTTCGGGATGTGGGTGGTCCTGGCATTCCGGCGGCCCGAATTCCGCCCGAGTAAGTCCTGGCTGACGATCCTCTTCGCGCTGTTCCTCCTGGGTTCCCTGATCGCTGCGTTCGCCGGCGTCAGCTTCAACCGGAGCTTCTGGAGCAACTACGAGCGGATGCAGGGGATCTTGGATCTCGCCCACTGGTTCGCGCTGTTCGCGGTCATGCTCTCGGTAATT
>VGZT01000050.1 GCA_016872495.1 SAR202 cluster bacterium | reverse complement strand
GCCGACGCCGGCCAGGATGAATTCGGGAGTGAGGAGAAGGAAGTTAGGGGTCATGACGGACCCTCACCCGGCCTGCGGCCGCCCTCTCCCCAACAGGGGCGATGGGTAGAACCCTCACCCGGCCTGCGGCCACCCTCTCCCCAACAGGGGCGAGGGGTAAGACCCTCACCCGGCCTGCGGCCACCCTCTCCCCAACAGGGGCGATGGGTAGAACCCTCACCCGGCCTGCGGCCACCCTCTCCCCAACAGGGGCGATGGGTAGAACCCTCACCCGGCCTGCGGCCACCCTCTCCCCAACAGGGGCGAGGGGTAGAACCCTCACCCGGCCTGCGGCCACCCTCTCCCCAACAGGGGCGAGGGGTAAGACCCTCACCCGGCCTGCGGCCACCCTCTCCCGGTTCATCCGGACACCAGCCTGAAATACCTGGCCCCGGAGTCGATCAGGTCGATCAGGTAGAACGGGAGCAAGCCTACGACGAGCAGCGTGAGCGCCAACAACGAAGCCGTGATGCGCTCGCCGCGCGTCATGTCCTTCAGCCCGGCCCACTTCTCATCGGGCGGCCCGAAGAACACCTTCGCGATCAGACGCAGCACGTAAGCAGCAGTGATTGCCGCGCCGATGACCGCCAGCACGCCAGCCCACGGATAGGTCTTGAAAAGCCCCAGGAACACCAGCAACTCGGCCACGAACCCGCTTAGCCCGGGGAGCCCAAGCGACGCCAACCCCGCAACCGCGAACAGAAACGCGGCGAAGGGCATCGACTTCGCCAGTCCCTGGAGTACGCCAGTGTCACGGGTGTGCGTGCGCTCATAGATGACACCTACGACCGCAAAGAACAGCGCGGTCATGATGCCGTGCGAGAACATCTGCAACACCGCCCCGGTGAATCCCAGCGGGTGCAGCGTCGCCAGCCCGACGAGAACGTAACCCATGTGGCTGACGCTGGAGTAGCCGATGACGTACTTGAGGTCGCGCTGCGAAAACGCGGAAAGGGCGCCGTATATGACGTTCGTGATGCCAAGGACCAGGAGGAGCGGCAGCCACGTCTCGGCACCCTCTGGCATCAGCTCCATACCGATGCGGATGATCCCGAAGGCGCCAAGCTTCATCAGCACGCCGGCGTGAAGCATGCTGACCGAGGTAGGCGCGGCCACGTGACCGTCGGGCGACCAGGTGTGGAACGGCCAGAGGCCGGCCAGTACGCCGAAGCCGACCAGGAGGAACGGGAAGAAGACGTTCTGAAAGCCGGTCGAGTACGTGACCCGGCTCAACTCGATCAGGTCGAACGTGGTCCTTCCGGCCTCGACGAAGATCGCGAGCAGGGCGACCCAGATGAGCACGCTACCCGCGACCAGCACGATGACGAGCTTCATCGCGCTGTACTCCTTGCTTCGGTCGAAACTGTGCTCCCGGCCGAATAGCGGGTTGCGCAGCGCCTTGCTCGAACTGCCCCAGTAGGCGATCAGCAAGTACATTGGCAGCACGGCGATCTCGAAGAAGAAGAAAAAGAAGAACAGGTCGATAAGTGCGAAGGTGCCGTAGACGCCGCCGACCAGGATGTTCAGCAGGACGAGGTAGTCCTTGACCCTGCCCTTCGTGTTCCAGGTCATAGCCACGGCCGCCGGATAGATGATCCCGGTCATGAGGATCATGACCGCGGCAATGCCGTCGACGCCTATGTGCCAGCCGATGCCGAGGCTCTCAAGCCAGGTCCATTGCTGCCTTAACTGGAAACGGGCGCCTGAGTCGTACTCGTACGAGAAGGTGACGTATGCGGACAGGCCCAGAGCGACCAGCGAGGCCGCCAGGGCGAACCAGCGCATCGCCAGGACGCGCTCGCGCGGCCACAGGATTAGCAGCAGTCCAACCGCGAACGGCAGCGCCACGAGGACCGTGAGTACGAGGGAGTCGAAGGTCATCCGGCGCGCCCCTTCGAGCCTTTGGTTGGCCTCAAGGCGGCGCAGCCCAGGGTTCGGTCGCTCCCGGTAGCTGAGCCTGTCCCTGCGACAAGCTCAGGGTGAACTCCGCCCTCCCGGACACCCTTCGAAGGGCTCAGTAAGCGGATACCGGCCGAGTGGTCACCCATCACCCTCACCCTCTCCCGCAGAGGGAAGACGGGAATCACCCTCTCCCGCAGAGGGGAGATGGGAATCATAGAACCTTCAACGGGCTGGGCGATCCTACGCGTCACCTGGGTCACGACAGGATCCACCAGACCACGGCCACGAAGAATGCCCCGAGCGCCAGGCCGAGGGCGTAGTTGTAGACCATGCCGGTCTGCAAATAGCGCATGGCAGCCCCGGCGTACCTGACCAGGATGCCCTGCCCTTCTATTCCCTTGTCGTTCACGACCGCGCGGTCGACAAGCCCGACGACCTGTGCCGCGGTCACGACGACACGGTCGACGATCCACTGGTAGACGGTGTCGAAGTAAAGCTTCCGCTCGAGCAGCCTGCGAGCCGGGGCCAGGACGGCCGTCGCTGACCGCAACGGATCGGATTGCGAAATGTAGGATCGCCAGGTTTGAAGCAGGGCCACGGCGACAAGCAGGAACGCCAGCGCCGTAAGCCAGGGTTCGATGTGGAAACCCTTGTCGTGGCCAAGCGTGATGTAGGCGCCGAATCCTGAATACGAGCCAGTCCAGCCGAACGCGAGCAGCCCGGCAACCGCACCAAGCACGGCGAGGATGAGGATCGGGAGCAGCAATAGAAGCGGCGCCTCGTGCGGGACTGCGTGACTCTCGCCAGGCGTCGGTTCAGCGTGGGCCTTTGCCCCTCCCTCCCGGCCCCGGGCCGCCTTATCCCCTTCCGGGACGAACGGTCGTGAAGAGAACAGGACGAAGAGTAGACGGCCCGTGTACAGGGCGCTCAACACCACCGCAATCAGCGCGAAGACCAGGAACACGACGCCGAGGTGGCCGTCGAGGATGGCCAGAAGGATCTCATCCTTCGAGAAGAACCCGGCCAGGGGCGGAATCCCGGCAAGCGACAGTGCGGACGCTATGAAAGCGATCGACGTAAGGCGCATTCCCCGTAACAGGCCGGTCATGCGCCGGATATCGGTCTGGTGCGTCGAGTGGGTGAACGCGCCCGCGCCCAGAAACAGGGCCGCCTTGGCAAATGCGTGCGCCAGGAGGTGGAACATGGCCGCCCCTACCGACCCCGCGCCGAGGGCAAGCATCATGAAGCCGAGGTGGCTGACGGTCGAGTAGGCCAGGACACGCTTCAGGTCCGTCTGGACGAGGGCCATCGCCGCGCCGACCAGCGCCGTCAGCAGGCCCACGACCGCGATCATCGGGAGTATCCCGCTACCGGCATCGAAAATCGGGAACAACCGGGCAACGAGGTAGACGCCTGCAGCAACCATCGTGGCGGCGTGGATCAGGGCGCTGACCGGGGTCGGGCCCTCCATAGCGTCGGGTAGCCAGACGTGAAGCGGCACCTGCGCTGATTTGCCCATCGCACCGAGGAAGATCAGGATCAGCGACCAGTTCAGCGTCGGTTGCGTGACCTGGCTCGTTTCAACCGCACTGATGACTCCGGAGATGCTGAATGTTCCGGTCGCCTTGAAGAGCAGGATGATCCCGATCAGAAGCCCGACGTCCCCGATGCGGGTCGTGACAAAGGCCTTCTTGGCTGCTTCTGCGGCCGAGCGCTTCTCCCACCAGTAGCCGATGAGCAGGTAGGAGCCCAGGCCGACTAGCTCCCAGGCCAGGTACATCAGGATGAGGTTGTCGGCGAGGACCAATGCCATCATCGCCGCGGCAAACAGCGAGTGAACTGCGAAGTACCAGCCAAAGCGTCGCTCTTCTCGCATGTACGACCACGAGTAAACCTGGATCAGCAACGCTACGAATGCGACCAGGCCGAGCATGACCACCGAAAGCGGGTCGATCACGGTGCCCCAGGTGAACGTGGCCTGGCCTTGCACCTCGAACCAGCGGATGCTGTGGGCGGATGCACCGTCGCTCAGCATCCCCAGCAAGGTGATGACAAACACGACGAAGGCCCCGGCGGTCGCAGCGATCGCGACGGGCGCGCCGCCCCGTGGCAGCCATCTGCCGAACAGTACGATCACGAAAAAAGCGCACGCGGGGAGCGCAGGCGCGAGGAATGCGAGGCTGGCGTTCACCACTTCATCAGGTTCAGCTCGTCGGTGTTGACCGAACCGCGGCTGCGGAACAGCTTGAGGATGATTGCGAAGGCAAGCCCGAGCTCGGCGGCCGAGATGGTGATGACGAAGATCGCCAGGATCTGGCCGAAGACCCTCGACTCTGCCGGACGGTCGGCAAATGCACCGAGTCCAATCAGGTTCACGTTCACCGCGTTCAGCATGAGTTCGATGGATATGAGGACCAGGACCGCGCTGCGCCGGGCCAGGACTCCGTAAAGCCCGATGCTGAACAGGGCCGCGCTAAGGACTTGCAGGTGGACGAGTTCGAGCATGTTCAGGCGCGGTCCCGCGGGGTGCCGTTACGCGTCAGGATCACGGCCCCGATCAGTGCAACCAGCAGCACAAGCGACGCTATCTCGAACGGCACGGCCCAGCGCGTGAACAGCGCCTCTCCGAGATACTCGAAGCCAGTCGAACCGCCCGCTGAGCCGACCGTAGCTACCGACGTCGCCGCGGCCCTGGTGGGTATCTCGCTGGCGAGGAACGCCGCCGACAGGAGAACGAATGCCCCCAGCGCGACCAGCGCGGCCAACGGCTTCTGCCGGTTGTCGAGATGAACGCGCAGCTCGCCGGTGCGGGTAAGCATGATGGCGAAGAGCGTGACGATCGTCACCGCGCCGCCGTAGATGAGCACCTGGGTCAGAGCCAGGAATTCGGCGAAGACGACCAGAAACACGCCTGCGATTGCGAGCAGCGTGGCCAGCAGCAAGATACCTGCCACGACTACGTTCGGGACGAGCACAACCCCCATTGCGCCTACGATCGCGACGGCGGCGGCGGCGTAGAACGCCAGCAGTTGAATGGTCATCCGGAGCGTCCTTCGGC
This sequence comes from SAR202 cluster bacterium, assembly GCA_016872495.1. GTDB lineage: Bacteria > Chloroflexota > Dehalococcoidia > Lucifugimonadales > Lucifugimonadaceae > VGZT01. The sequence goes on along the minus strand of VGZT01000050.1, from coordinate 7,350 downwards.
CCTTGAAGCGCCCTCGGGGCTGGGCGGCTCAGGGGCCGGTTTTCCGGCCTCGGACTTCTGAGTGGCCGCCTCCTTCTCCTTCGGGGACGGGGCGTTCGGTTTGGACTGCTTCCAACCGGTGTCTGCCTGGTATTTCTTGCCCATCTTGAGGAGCTCGCCAAGATCCACCCGCTGGTCGTTGCGCCCCCTCCCGGCCAGTTCGTGCTCGTGACTCATCTCAATGGCGTCGAAGTTGCAGACGTCGACGCATATGCCGCAGAGGATGCAGCGATTCAGGTTGATCTCAAAGGTCTGGATGATCTTGCGGCGGTGGCTATCCCCTTCCGCGAACCTCGGGTTGTCGTGCATTTCTGCCGACATGCACTGGGTTGGGCAGTATCGGACGCACACCATGCACCCGGTGCAGAACGGTTCGTCGCGCTGGAAGTCCCACAGCAGCGCCGGAAAGCCCATGTACCGGTTGTCGACCGGCAGGTGCTCTTTCGGATATTCCGCGGTCACGCGCTTGCGGGCCATCGATCTGAGCGTGACCCGGAGGGCCTTGATGGAGTTGATCACGACTCCCCAGCCTGCGGAGCTAGGACCGTCTCACCATCCGCACGCGTCGAGCGCGTGAACATCCGGACGGTCTTCATCTTCCGGGGATCAGCGTAGCGCCTGAAAGCCACCCTTGCGACGACGGCGAGCAATGGCACCGAAATCAAGGGAAGCGTCCAGGTCGGCCAGCCATAGTAAAGGACGGTCGCTACCAGGATCAGGTTCGCGAACGAGAGCGGAATCAGGACCTGCCACCCGAACGCCATCAGCTGATCGATCCGCAGCCGCGGATAGGTGCCACGGAACCAGAAGATGACGCCCGCCACCGCGTAGACCTTGGCCATGAGCCAGGCGGCGCCAAGTGCGTTCACCGCCAGTGGCGGGGCTGAATCTCCCAGCACGCTCGCGGGCGATGGCCAGCTCCAGCCGCCGAAGAAGAGGAGCACGGTGAGCGTCGCGATGAAGAAGGTGTTCATGTATTCGGCGAGGTAGAAGACGGCCCAGTGAGCGCCGCTGTACTCGACAAACGGACCGCCCACGACCTCCGATTCGGCGTGATGGATGTCGAACGGCGTCCTGCCCAGTTCTGCCAGGCCCGCGATGAAGAGGACTACGAGCCCGAGAGGCATCACCAGGGCCAGCGGTACGCCCCCCTGCCCCGCGTACGACATGGTCCGCCCGGCGATCGTCGTCGCGTGACCGCCTACTACGTCGCGCAGGTCCAGCGATTGCACGAAGACGGCGACCGCAATGATTACGATGATGATCGGGATCTCGTAGCTAACGAGCTGCGCGGCTGCCCGAAACCCGCCCAGAAGCGAGTACTTGCTCGCCGATCCCCAGCCGGCCAGGAGGAGCCCGACGACCTCCAGCACCGACAGGGCGATCAGATAGATGAGTCCGAGTTCCATCGCCCGCACAAGCAGGCCGTCCCCGAACGGGATGATCACCCAGAGCATGTAGGACGGAAGCACGACCATCACCGGCGCGAACCAGAACAAGAACCGGGGGGCGTCGGCTGGCCGCACGTCCTCCTTGGTCAGAAGCTTGATGGCGTCAGCGACCGGTTGAAGAAGCCCGTGGGGGCCTACCACCGAAGGGCCGGCCCGCCGCTGGATACGTGCAAGGAGCTTGCGCTCCAGCCACGTCAACGAGAGCACTACCGTCATCAGGGCAGCGAACAACGCTCCGAGCCCGAGAGCGGTCAGGACGACTTCGCTCCAGGTGACCATGACTAGCGGTCGACCTCGCCGAGGACGATGTCGAGCGAGCCGAGGATCACCACCGCGTCCGCGATGTAGGAGCCAACGACGAGGTCCCGGAGCGGCATCAGGTTGCAGTACGACGGTGGGCGCACCTTGAGGCGATAAGGCCGTTCGCCACCATCGGAAACGATGTACACGCCGAAGTCGCCGCGCGGGTTCTCGGCATGTGCGTAGACCTCGCCCTTCGGCGGGCGTGCGATGCGCCGCAGCTGGGCCATGATCGGCCCGGGCTGCAACTGAGCGAGACACTGCCGCACGATCTTCACCGACTCTCGCATCTCGACGACCCGGGTGTAATACCGGTCCCACGAGTCGCCCTGCGTGCCCACCGGGACACCGAACTCGACGCGATCGTAGAGGCAGTAAGGCTCGTCAACCCGGACGTCGTAGGGGACGTTGGAGGCTCGCAGGCACGGGCCAGACATCCCCCAGTCGATTGCGTCGGGCCCCGAGATCACGCCAACACCCTTGGTCCTGGCAAGCAGCACCTCGCCGAACGAGAGCATGCCGTCCACCTCGTCGATGCCCCGCTCGAGCTCACCAAGCAGCCTGTCCACACGTACGACGAAGTCGTCGGCCACGTCTTCCTTGATCCCGCCCACCCGGAAGAAGTTGTGCATCATGCGGGCGCCGCTCGTGGCCTCGAACAGGGCCTGGATCATCTCGCGGTCTCGAAACGTGTAGAGCGATGGCGTCATGGCTCCGGCATCGAGCGCGAAGGTGCCGACGAACAGGAGATGGCTGGCGATGCGATTGAGTTCGCAGAGGATCATCCGAACGTACGAAGCGCGCTCGGGAACCTGGATCTCCATCAGCTTCTCGACCGCCAGCACCAGTCCAAGCTCGTTGTTGAAATTGGAGACGTAGTCGAGGCGGTCGAACAGGGTGATGATCTGGCTGTAGATCTCGTGCTCGCACAGCTTCTCCGAACCGCGGTGCAGATAGCCGATGTGAGGGATGAGGCCGACGACGCGTTCGCCGTCGATGGCAAGCTCCATGCGGAAGACGCCGTGGGTGGCCGGATGTTGCGGCCCCATGTTGACCATCATGTCGAGCGTCTGCGGTGAGCCCGCCGCGCCCGGAACGCGTGCGGTCATTTGGCGGCCGCCGTCGGCCCCGGGTCGCAGGCCCTAGTACTCGCCATATTCGTACAGTGGATAGGCCTTGCGGCCAGGAAAGCCCTCGAAGTCATCGGGCAGGATCAGGCGATCGAGGTCCGGATGCCCGCGGAACACGACGCCAAACAGGTCGTGCATCTCCCGTTCGTACCAGTTCGCGCCCCGCCAGACTCCGGACACCGAGGTCACCCAAGGATCTGATTCCGGAACGCGTGTCTTGAGCGCCATCTTGTGGCGTCGTTCGAGCGAATACAGGTGATAGACGACCTCGAACTCCCTGGCCGTTTCCACGTAGTCCACGACCGTCAGCAGTCGAAAGTAGTCAAAGGCGAGCGCGGCGTCCGACTTCAACAGCACAGCCACATCTACGACCCACTCGCGCCCCACCAGGCAGGTGACTTCATCGATCTCGGCGCCTACGGTGGGCCTGAACTTCGAGAGAGCGCCGGGAAGCAGCTTGGAAAGGGCCTGGCCCCGGGCGGTCAAACGGGAGGAAGCTACCGCTTCGGCCTGGTCGCGTGCGGGTGGCGCGTGCCGATCGCCGTTTCCGGTCACGCTGATTTGCGTCCGCGGGCGTCGTCGACGATCTTCTGGCCCAGCTTGAGCAGGCCGTCCATCAGGGCTTCCGGGCGCGGAGGGCATCCCGGTACGTAGATATCGACCGGTATCAGGTGATCGACTCCCATGACGACCGAGTAGGAGCGGTAATACGGGCCCCCGTTCGTGGCGCACGAACCCATCGCAATTACCCACTTGGGGTCCGGCATCTGCTCGTAAAGCAGCTTGATCGGGTCCGCCATCTTCTTGACCACGGTTCCCGCCACGATCATGACGTCCGATTGCCGCGGGGACGGCCAGGTGACCATGCCAAACCGATCGATGTCGTGATGGGCCATGTAGGTGCTGATCATCTCGATGGCGCAGCAGGCGAGTCCGAAGGTGAGCGGCCATAGCGACGACTTCCGGGCGAGGGCGACAAGATCGTCGGAGCGTGCCGTGATGACGCCCGGAAGGGCCCGGTTGATCGGCGCCGGGGCGGGCGTGTTGCCTCGCCCGATCTCTATCTCCAGCGGAGGGCTCCTTTTCGCCATGCGTATGCCAGGCCGAACAAGAGGATGCCGATGAAGATCAGCATCTCGTAGAAGACTGCCGGGGCTGATCTCAGAAACACGACGGTCCAGGGGAACAGGAAGACCGCTTCGACATCGAAGATCAAGAACAGCAACCCGAATACGTAGTAGCGGATGTTAACTTGCGACCGGTTGATCGGACCGGGTCGGATACCGCTTTCGTAGGCCACCGCCTTGTCAGGCGATGATCGCCGCGGCGCCAGGAACAAGTTAGCGGCGAAAAGCCCCAGGACAGCCAGCAGCCCGACTCCGGCTGCGAGCACAACAGCTATCCACCTGGCGTCATACCCTTCGGGCAAGTAAGGCTCCAGTAGGCCACGCTAGCACCGCCCTACAGGGCAGTCAATCAGTTAACGAAGAAACAGTGCGGAAAAGGACCGCGCGCACGGAATCGCTCTCTAGAGCCGGACTCCACGGGCTGATGCGACCGTGTTCAGGTCCTTGTCGCCGCGCCCGCTCAACAGGAGCAGGATCTTCTTGCCGCGGCCGAGCTCCCTAGCCAGTGCCCGCAGGTGCGCGATCGCGTGCGCGGGCTCGAGTGCCGGCAGGATGCCCTCTGACCTCGCGAGGAGGTCGAATCCCTGGAGCGCTTCCTCGTCCGTGATTGCCACGTACTGAGCGCGCTCAGCGTCCTTCAGATAGCTGTGCTCGGGGCCCACACCGGGATAGTCGAGGCCGGCCGAAATCGAATGCGCCTCCTGCACCTGCCCATTTTCGTCCTGCAGCAAATACGAGTATGAACCGTGCAACACGCCCGGCCGCCCCTTTGTGAGCGTTGCGGCGTGCTTCGGCGTGTTGACGCCATCACCAGCCGCCTCGACCCCGATGAGTCGAACGGACGGGTCATTGATGAAGCCAGAGAAGAGGCCCATGGCGTTGCTGCCGCCTCCCACGCACGCGACCGCGGCGTCAGGCAGACCGCCGGTCAGGCCCTGAAACTGCGCACGGGCTTCCTGGCCGATGACCGACTGGAAGTCTCGGACCATCACCGGGTAAGGGTGAGGGCCGACGACGCTCCCGATGATGTAGTGGCTCGTCTCGACGTTCGCCACCCAGTCCCTGATCGTCTCGTTGATCGCGTCCTTGAGCGTGCGACTCCCGGAAGTAACTGAGCGGACCTCGGCGCCGAGGAGCTTCATCCGGTAGACATTGGACGCCTGCCTGGCGATATCGACCTCACCCATGTAGACGATGCACTGGAGCCCAAGCTTGGCACATACCGTCGCGGTCGCAACGCCGTGCTGCCCCGCCCCGGTTTCCGCAATGATTCGCGTCTTCTTCAACCGCCGTGCCAGGAGCGCCTGGCCCAGCGCGTTGTTGATCTTGTGCGCGCCGGTGTGGGCCAGGTCTTCGCGCTTGATGTAGATCTCGGCACCGCCCAGCTGGCGGGTCAGGTTCTCGGCATGGTAGATCGGGGTAGGCCTGCCGACGTAGGTCTTCAGCAGGCGCTCGAGCTCCTCGCGGAAGGCGGGAGCCTTCTTAGCTGAGTTGTACTCGCGTTCAAGTTCGTCGAGCGCCGCCATCAGCGTCTCCGGCACGAACTTGCCGCCGTAACGGCCGAATCTACCCAGGGTGTCGGGGAATGTGGTCATAGAGTCTCGCGAAGGTCTGGAACCAGGGTTCCGGACGGGTCATCACCGGTAACCGCTGCAGGTTTGGCTAGGATAGCAGCCGCCGACTCGGCGGGCATTCGCGGAGGCTTCGGCACTACGTAGAATGTGCGGCCGAGGGACATCCAGCGGCATGAAGATCACCAGGATCGAGACGATTGCGCTGCGCGATCGCCCGACGGCGGCGAAGTCATCGGATGGCGCGCGCACGCACGGCGCTCACGACCACGGCATCTACGGCTACGACGAGACCGTCGTCCGGGTTCACACCACAGAAGGGCTCACGGGTATCGGGCAGGCGGAAGCCCCGTCGCTCGTGATCGACTCAATCATCCGGAATTCGCACGGCCTCGAGACGCTGCTCAAGGGTGAGGACCCGACCAACGTCAGGCGTCTCTGGCAGAAGATGTACGACGCCACCGGGCTGTATGGCAGGCACGGTGTGGTGATTACCGCCATCGGGGCGATCGAAACCGCGCTCTGGGACATCGCCGGCAAGGCGCTGGGCAAGCCAGTCCACGAGTTGATCTGGCACGCCTTCATGACGACCAAGGTCGGGGCCACGCCACGCAAGTCCGTCGTGCCCTACGCGACGGTCTACCCGCCAGGCGACAACATCGAGCAATTGTGCGAGCGGATGACGATCGCGACGGCGCGCGGCTTCCGGGCAGTCAAGGTCGAGGAGTGGCCCGGCCAGTTCGGGAATGTCGACGTCGAGACCGACGTAGCAGTGGTAAGCGCGGCTCGTACGGTGCTCGGCCCGCGTCGCGACCTGATGATCGATGTCCAGAATCGGTGGCAGGAGGTCGCGCAGGCGCTGACGACGATTCGGGCCGTGGAACAGTTCAGGCCATTCTTCATCGAGGCGCCGCTGCCTGCCGACAACCTGGATGGGTACGCACGCCTGGCCAATGCAGTCGACACCCGGATCGCGGTCGGCGACTGGGGCTTCACCGGCCGGCACGAGTTCCGCGAGGTACTGGAGGTCGGCAACGTCGACGTCGTCCAGCCCAGTGCGGTGCGGGCTGGCGGGATCGACGAGGTGCTGCGGATCGCCGAGATGGCCTATGCCCGCGGCCGGCTCTGCATACCGCATGCCTGGTGCCACATGATCGGTGTCGCTGCGGAGATACACATGGCGGCGGTTGCGCCAAACATGCCGTACATAGAATTCCCGATTCCGTTCCCTGACTCGCCGATCATCACTGACCTTCTTGTCCCCCGAATCCAGGTTTCTAACGGTGGCTTGATCGAAGTGCCAAACCGTCCGGGGCTCGGCTTTGAGTTGAACGAGGACGTGGTCGAGAAGTACAGGGTTGAACCCTATTAGGGTGCTGCGCGCGTTGGGGTCATCGAAGTGGCGCGTGGCGAAGACGGTCGGCGCCGATTCGGAACGAGATACACATGGGTGAGGACAGAAGAATGGCTGAGGACAGAAGAAAGGCACTGCTGGAGCACTATCGGAAGGGGCGGAAGATTCTGCTGGACTCGATCCAGGGCCTCACCGACACGCAGATGATCGAGACGTCCATTGATGGCTGGTCGGTCAAGGACCACCTGGCCCACATCGCGCTGTGGGACGACGTGCGCGCGGACGAGGTAGTGCGCATATCCGCGGGCCACGACACGGCGTGGCGGTTGAACGACGAATACAGCCTCGCCTTCAACGAGATGTCGTACCGCAGCCGGG
>VGZT01000049.1 GCA_016872495.1 SAR202 cluster bacterium | reverse complement strand
ACTTGCGTGCCGTGGATACGGACCTGTTGACGATCGGCCAGTACCTGCGGCCTTCGCCGAAGCATCATCCCTTGATCCGCTTCTACCACCCCCGGGATTTTGCGAGGCTGTCCCGAGAAGGCAGCAAGATGGGCTTCAAGCACGTCGCGGCCGGTCCCCTGGTCCGCAGCTCCTACCATGCCGAGGAGCAACACCTCGCCGCGCAGCCTGAGACCACATCGCCTGATGGATCGCCGGGCGAAACAGTTGACGATGGGCAGGCCAGCCGCCCCTGGTGACCGGCGCCTGGTTCTGCCAGCAATACTGGGCCTCTTTGGATCTCCGGGCGAGTCTTCCCTTTGTGATGCGCCCGACGCTACTTCCAGCCTGACATTCCGCGCGGCGAATGCTGCAACGTATCTGTGAGGCCTACGGAATTCGCAGAAAAACGCGCGCGTGGTTATGCATATAGTAATATTCGCCGCGCGCTTTTCAGAACGGGCGCGCTTCGGAAGTGACCAGTGAGGTTTTCATTTGATGGAGGTTGTCGCGATGGGCGGTAGGCGGTCCGGGATGCCTGTGATCTTGCTGGCGCTCGTGGCAGTTGGCGCGCTGGCTGTCGCGGCTTGCACCAGGGAGGTCGAGGTTGAGAAGGTCGTTCAGCAGACCGTCGTCGTCGAGAGACAGGTCGCGCAGACCGTCGTCGTAGTGCATACCGCAACGGCAGTCCCGGCCACGGCCACCCCGCTGCCGAAGCCGAAGGCGCCCGTCAACTTCGTTGTCGGCATGCCGTCCGACATCACGTCGACGAACATCTGGAACATCTACGGCCCGGCCTCGACCACCTGGAATGTCAAGGTGTTCAGCCACAACTACGGGTCGTTGTACCGAGAGTCGGACCAGCGGTTCGACCTCGTTCCCCTAATCGCGGCGGGAGGCTTCCCCGAACTGAAGCAGGAAGGCGACAAGTGGACCGCCACGGTTCCCATTCAGAAGGGGATCAAGTGGAGCGACGGGACCGAGCTGACCGCTGCGGATGTCGCGTTCACGGGCACGACGGCCCTTGAACTCAAGTTGCCCGGCAACTGGGCGAGCCAGTACCCGGCGGCGGTCCTCGACAAAGTTGAGGCCGTTGACGCGTCGACCGTCAAGTTCACCTTCTCGAAGAAGCCGGGGCTTGCCCAGTGGCAGTACGGCGCCGCCGGGGCCGCGATCGTTCAGAAGAAGTTCTGGGAGCCGGTCGTCGCCAACGCGAAGAAGGAAGCTGACCTGGAGAAGCAGCGGGCGGCGCTGTTCACCGCCAAGAACGACGGTGAACCGGTGCTCGGTCCCTTGATCTTCAAGAAGTGGGAGAAGGGTGCGTTCGTCGAGACGACGAAGAACCCGGGCTACGCGTGGGCCGGTTCGACGTCCAAGAACTACTCCGGTGGCGGCGTCGAAGAGACGACCAGCCGGGGAACGATCAAGACCGGGGCCACGACCGGCGACGTCACACTGAACGTCAAGCGCGGCCCCAACGCCGAGTCGGTAACGTTCAACATCTACGGCACCCAGGATGCAGCGGTCCTGGCGCTGCGCGGCGGGAACATCGACTACTACCTGAGCCCGCTCGGGCTATCGGCCGGGCTGCGCGCACAGCTGGCTGGCAAGCCTGGGATAGGCAGCTTCCAGAACGCGTCCAACGGCTTCCGGTACATCAGCTTCAACATGCGCCGGGCCCCGCTCGACGACGTGGCGTTCCGACAGGCGGTCGCGCTCCTGATCGACAAGAACTTCATCACGCAGGACATCCTGCAAAGGACGGCCGAGTCAGTCGAGACCATCGTTCCAGTTGGCAACGAATTCTGGCACAACGCGAAGGTGAAGACCTGGGGCGTTGGACTTACCCGGGAGCAGCGCATCAAGGAGGTCGTGACACTCCTGAAGGCGAATGGCTACACCTGGGACAAAGAGCCGGCCTGGAACAAGGACGACCGGAAGGTCGACGTAGGCAGCGGGCTGAAAAAGAACGGTGTAGCAGTCCGCAACCTCGAGTTGCTGGCGCCGAGCGCCGGCTACGACCCGCTGCGGGCCACCGCCGCCCTCTTCATCGAGCAGTGGTTGAAGGAAGTCGGCATCCCGATTACCGCTAACCTGACCGGTTTCAACGTAATCGTGGACAGGGTGTTCACGAACCAGGACTTCGACATCCAGATGCTTGGCTGGGGACTGGGCAACTACCCCGAGTACCTGAACTCGTTCTTCGCGGCAGACCGGATGGGCAAGGGCGACAACAACGCGGGCGGGTACAACAACCCTGCCTACCAAAAGCTCCTGCAGGAGTTCCTGGCGGAGACCGACCTGGCGAAGGCCCAGGTCCAGGCGCACAAGCTCCAGGACATGCTGGCGGAGGACCTGCCTTACATCACCTTGTTCAGCGTGCCGATAATCGAGTTCTACCGACCGGACAAGGTAAAGTTCCCGTACACGAATGTGCTGGACGGCGTGCAGTCGAAGACGCACAGCATCACCGGCATATTCGCCACGGCGGAATTCAACTAGGTCTAAAGGGAACACGGTCCAGAGGGGCACACCATGCGGTGTGCCCCTCTGTGTGAGAGACCGACCGGGACAGGCCCAACCAGAGGCCTGCAGCAGGAAGCAGCGGTTACCAGATCCTGATCAATACCAATGAGTAAGTATCTGCTCAACAGGACCGCCCAGAGCATCGTGGTCCTGTTCGTGTTCCTGACGCTCGTTTTCGTCCTTGTGCAGGCCCAGCCCGGCGACTACGCGGACGTCTTCCTGCAGAACCCGCGCCTTACGACCGAAGACCGCCTGGAACTGCGCAAGAGCTTTGGCCTTGACCGGCCCATGTACGTGCAGTACGCCCTCTACGTAAGGAACTTCGTCAAAGGGGACCTGGGCACGTCGTTCCAACACCAGCGGCCCGTGACTGACGTGATCAAGGAGCGGCTGCCACGCACCGTCCTGCTCTTCGTGACGGCGACGGTGGTTTCCTTCTACATGGGGTTTACGCTTGGAAAGATAATCGCGTGGCGGCGCGGCCAGTTCGTCGAGTACGCTTCGACCATCAGCGGCGTGTTCCTGTTCACGATCTTCTTGCCATGGCTCGGGCTGATGGCGCTCTGGCTCTTCGGTCTCGAGCTGGGCTGGCTCCCGCTGGGCAAGTTCCTTTCACCAAGACTCTGGAGCGACGCGCCGTTCAACGCGAATTACGTATTCCACCGCCTCCTCTGGTCTGTTTTCCTCGGTGGCGGAATCTTGATAGCGGTCATGTTCATCCTGAACAGCCGACGAATGCCCGGAAGGGCGGCCATGCTGTTCGGTCTGGCGGGACTACTCGGCCTGGCGGGATGGTTCTGGTGGTCGACCGCGGGCCTGGCGCCATACGCGGCGGACATCCTCAAGCACATGGTTTTACCGGTGGGCGTGCTCACCGTAGTGAGTTTTGCCGGCACGATGCTGCTTACCCGCAACAGCATGCTCGAGCTCCTGCGCGAGGACTTCGTACTTGCGGCCAGGGCCAAGGGGCTGCCTGAGAAGACGATCCGCGACCATCACGTGGCCAGGAACGCCCTCCTCCCGGTAGTGACTTCACTCATGTTCAGCCTCGCCGGAGCGATCGATGGCGGAGTGATCACCGAGTCGATCTTCTCCTGGCCCGGCCTCGGCCTGACGCTCCTTGAGTCAGCAGTTGTCGGAGACATGCCGCTGGCCGTCGGGGCATTCGTCTTCACGGGCGTCTTCTCGCTCGCGGCGCACGTAGTCGCCGACGTCCTGTACGTGTTTCTCGACCCAAGGATCAGGTACTCATGACGGCCGGGATCGAACCGCGGGCGACCGACCGCTATTACGAGATCAGAGCAGGCCTGTTCCTGCGCCAGATGCGGGAGTCCTGGAAGCTGTTTGCCGAGTCCAGGATCGGCCTGATCGGCATCGGTGTCATCGTCTTCTTCGGCCTGATGGCAGTTGCGCACCCCATCCTCATGGCGACGGTGTGGGAATACCGTGTGTACCATCCGGTGATCGGATTCGACGGCGAGATGGTGGGGCACCCCACCCCTCCATCAGCCCGGCACCTCCTGGGAACCGATCCACTCGGGCGGGACATCCTGAGCATGTTGATGCACAGCACGCAGTCGGAGTTCCTGCTGGGGATCGTCGCCGCGATCGTCACCGTGGTGGTCGGCACCGCGGTTGGCGCCGCCAGCGCCTACTTCGGCGGATGGCTCGATTCCGTCCTGATGCGGATCTCGGATCTGGTCATCATGATGCCTTCGCTTTCGCTCTACATCGTCCTCGGCACGCTGTTCGACCTCAACTTCACGACCCTGGCCATCGCCATTGGCCTGGTATCGGGACTGGGCGCGACCGCCGTGATCATCAAGTCGCAGGCGATGACGGTCAAGGTCAAGCCATACGTTGAGGCCGCGCGCGGGGCCGGCGGCAGCCACTTTCACATCATCACCACGCACATGATCCCCAACCTGGTGCCGCTGGCTTTCCTGTACATGATGTTCACGGTCACGGGCGCAATCTTCTCGGAAGCCGTGCTCTCTTTCTTCGGCATCCTGAACGTGCGGATGAGCTGGGGGATCATGATCAACACCGCCCAGTCGTCCGGCTACCTCGGATTCGGGCTTGAGTACTGGTGGCTGCTGGTCCCGGCCGGACTTTCCATCACCTTGCTGTGCGCCTCGTTCTACCTCGTTGGACGCGGGCTTGACCCGGTGGTCAACCCGAGGCTGCGACGCGGATGACCCGGGCGGTGCTGGAGATCGAAGGGCTGTCCGTCGAGTACGCGACCCAGAAGGGCCGGGTGCACGCGGTCACGGATGTCAACCTGGAACTCGCCGAGGGCGAGTCGATCGGCCTGGTCGGCGAATCCGGCTGCGGTAAGACGACCTTGGCGCTCGCGCTCATGCGCATCCTTGCCGACAACGGCCGGATCGTTTCGGGCCGGGTGGTGCTTGACGGCGAAGATCTGCTGCAGCTGTCGGAGCCCGAGATGGCGAAGCGTCGATGGCGTGCCATCTCCATGGTGTTCCAGTCCGCCATGAACTGTCTTAACCCGGTCCACAGGGTTGCAGATCAGATCGTTGAGGCGATCATGCAACACGAAGACGTCTCACCGCGCGAAGCCATGGATCGAACCCGTTCCCTGTTCGAGGTGGTCGGGCTGGACGCGTCACTCCTGCGCCGCTATCCACACGAGTACAGCGGAGGCATGCGGCAACGCGCCGTCATCGCGATGGCCCTGGCCTGCAACCCGAAGGTGATCATCGCGGACGAGCCGACGACCGCCCTGGACGTGCTCGTACAACACCGGATCCTCGAGCAGCTGACCGAGATCCAGTCACGCAGGCGCATGGCCATGATCTACATTTCGCACGACATTGCGGTCATTGCCCAGGTAAGCAAATCGGTGGGCGTCATGTACGCCGGGAGGTTGGTCGAACGCGGCCCCGTGCGAGAGACCTTCAAACGGCCGATTCACCCCTACACCGAGGCGCTCATGGACTCGGTTCCGAGCGTCGGTGGTGAGAAGCGACCCCTGCGCCTGCTGGGCGGCGATCCGCCCGACCTCTTGAACCTGCCGGTCGGGTGCGCATTCGCTGCCCGTTGCCCGCGGGTCCAGGCGCGTTGCCGTTCTGAGGCCCCGCCAATCGTCAGCTACGAAGGCCGATGGGCGTACTGCTGGAACCCGGTTAACCAACCATGAACGCTATCCCCGAGCCTGGCCAGGTCCCGGCGGTAAAAGCCGAACACCTGCGCAAGCTGTATCCGGTGGGCGGCGCCTTTCTGCGCGCGCCTCGAAGCTTCATCCACGCGGTCGACGACGTGTCATTCACTGTGGAGGATGGTAAGAGCCTCGGCCTGGTGGGCGAGTCCGGGTGTGGCAAGACAACGACCGCCAAGATGGTCGTCAAGCTGATCGAGCCCACGTCCGGGGAGATCCAGGTAAGGGACAGCGGTGGTCGCGCGGTCAGCCTCTCCGACCTTGACGGACGAGCTACCAAGCGCTTCCGGCGTTCAGCCCAGATGATCTACCAGGACCCGTACGAGTCGCTCAATCCGCGCAGGACCGTGCTCGACACGATTGCCGAGCCGCTGGTCGTCCAGGGCATGGGCACTTTCGCGGAACGCGAAGAACGCGTGATGTCCATGATGGCGCAGGTCGGGCTGACGCCGGTCCGCAACTACCTCCTGCGGTTTCCGCACGAGCTGTCCGGTGGCCAGCGGCAGCGGGTCGCGATCGCACGCGCTTTGATCCTCGCGCCGAAGATCGTCGTTGCCGACGAGCCGACCTCGATGCTGGACGTTTCAGTGCGCAGCAACATTATTCAGCTCATGCTGGATATGAGAGATCGTCTCGGCGCAACTTATCTCTACATCACGCACGACGTCGCGGTGGCCCGCTACATGTGCGACCAGATCGCTGTGATGTACCTGGGCAAGATCGTAGAGATGGGCTCTACCGAGGAGATCCTGCGTGACCCGGTGCACCCGTATACGCAGGCGTTGATTTCTGCGGTTCCTGTCCCGGATCCGGAGCAACGCAAGAGTTCAATCGCCGTCAAGGGTGGCGTAGCCCGCCCGATCGACCCATTGCCGCGCTGCCGTTTCTACGACCGTTGCCCGGCGGCGACCAGCGTGTGCGAAGAGAGCGACCATCCATCACTGTCGGCACGCAATGGCGGGCGCATGGTGGCCTGCTACAACCGCTGACGCCTCCACCGTCAGGTGCTGGACCCGGTGGCCCTGGGCGGCTGCTGACCGATGGCCCGTACGCCTCGCACGAACCGCGAAATGCGCGTGCACTTGCCGGCTTCGCTCTCCAGAGAGATCTGGCCGCCGTGCAGCTCGACCCTGTCCTCGTGATGTCGAGCCCGAGCCCGCTGCCGGGGATCGCGCGCGTCTCCTCGGAATCGGCGCGGAATAATGCCGTTAAGAGATTCCGCTGGCCGATCGCAGAGATGCCGTAGCTGTGATACCGCACGACCACGTGGCGCCGATCTCCGTCGACGCGCACGTCGAGCCCGACCCTTAACCCCCCGGCGAGTACTTCGACGCGTTGCTGAGCGGGTTGGCGATGATCCGGGACGGCCGGTCAGGGTCCGCGTCCATCCAGACCTCAGGTTCCCGCATGCGGGCGGCTAACGTCTGATTCTTGAGCGCGATGATCGGATTGAACCCCGCGATCTGGTCGTCGATCAAGCGCTTGACTTCATGCTCGCGCCGATCAAGCCGGAATCCGCCAGTTTCGATGCGGGCATGGTCGAACCGGTTTTCGACCAGCCTGTTCAGCCGCCGGCCGCGCCTCTGCATCGCCTGCAACCGGGTCAGTTGGCTAGGCGTCAGGTTGCTCTCACGGTTCTGGGCAAGCACGTCGGCAGGGGCCAGCATCGTGGTCAGAGGCGTCTTCATCTAGTGTGAAACAAGCGAGAAGAAGCGGCGCTTGAGCTGGTCGATCCGGACGAGCTCGCGATTCTTGGAGTCGAGGCGCGCCCGTACTTCGCGCTCTTCTGCAAACCGCGCCGTCCGCCGGTACAGGTCAGCCTTTGCGACGGTGCTCGCGATCGTTGCGGCAACCTGGCCTGCGCCGGTATGTCGGCAGGGGAGTAGTGGTTCTCCAGATGCGACCCGAACCGCAAGACTCCGACCACTGCGTTCTTGCAGATCAGCGGCATCGCCATCGATGAGCAGACTCCGCACGCGATCTCCGCCGCGACCGTCGGGTGGACACCGCCATCCGCGCGGCTCCAGTCCAGGATCTGACCCGCAGGGCTGGCCACGAGAAGCGCGCATGATGAGTCGGCCAGTGGGAACGATTCGCCGGGCTCCTGGCCCGCGAAACAGGTGCCGGACACTTAACCGATCATGAACGTCTCTGCGGCACGGTCAACGACGTCGACCACGAGGCGGTCGGCCGCCCAGCCGCTGTATGCCCCGCGTTCGAACGCTCGCTCCAGGAACCGTTGTACGCGCTCTATGCGGGTCAAGACCCTCCATGCCAGACCCTCGACGGCATCCATGGTCGCCTTCAGATGTAGTGCGACCCGTTCCAGGATCAGGCGGTCGAAGTGATCGGTGCCGAGGAGCGTGGCCACCCGCAGTCCGATCTCGTTGGCGCCCGCGCCGGGCTGGTCGCTGATCGTGATGATCGCCGGGTGCCTGTCGCCTTCGGTCGCAGGGGCCGGGTTGGAGATCGCAATCGGGCGACCCCGGAGACCATTTCTGCGGCCGCCTGCCCGGAGACAGCACCAGGAAAGGCATGGAATACTCCGGCCGTTTCGCCATCCTCATGCCACCCGTAGAGGTGGCAGCTGGAAAACTAATTTAAGCCGTCGTTGCCGCTTGCAAGGGAACGCATTCTAGGCCGGGAATATCCTCGTGCGTAGGAAGTATGTTCACCTTTGTTAATTTCATACGCGCACCTGTTTTTGGAACCTTCTTTGGAGGCTGATATCGATTGTTTGGAAGGTTCCAATTTATCTGCGAATTTCCCGACTACGCTATCGGATAAAGCTTTTTCCACTCCCGCAGTCCACCACTTAATGTAGCCGTCAAGCTCAGCCATGAATTCTTCTGTAACTTCCCTCGGAACATTCCTTGGGGAAAAAAATATTGTTTGTCATAGCTATAACTTCCAACATATTTTTTTCCAGCCTGAGGAGAATGCCAACCTGTTAAACGATCGGCGGCTATCCTTCATTGTTAGTTACCGGTTTTTGGGTCGCGAGGCTCAGTAATAATCCTCCACCAGATAAGTGCTGTACATACGATACACGTTATCTGCAGGAAGGTTACCCACCAGGGTTTCGGCTTATATGAATTTCGATCGTGCCAATCTTCGAAGTCAGACATCAAATAACCCCCTCCTTTCGTTACCTTGAGAGTAGGACAAGGCACATAACGGCAAAGAGATCCTTCCAGTTCCAGCCCGAGCCACCTTCGTAGTCGACATGTCTTGCCTGCTTTTTGGGTGAATAGCCCGAAGCAGGCATTCCTATGCTGTGAGGCCAGGCGTATCGAGTCGGTCAGGCCACGCCCCCGGCGCCTGCGAGCCGCGGCCCGGGTGAGGCGTGCGTGCGGCCATCCTGAAATATCTACGATAAGCGATGCCTGGCAGGTAGATAGTTAAATGTTTCGTCGGCATGGATGGCGGGAATGAGTCATATTTTAACATGGCCGTCTGGTAGCGACGATATGTATCAATCAAATGAGTCGAACGTGGCGGGCTGCCGGACGAATCATGGCACGGCCAGTAGAATTCGTATTCGGGACTGTTCCGGATTCCGGCGTGGGGAGACGCGCCAGGATCCGAAATCAGGTCCTGGGTTGACCCCGTCGCAGGGCGCGTCCTGGGAACTCACCCGTGTGACGGCCGTCGTCGATCACGACCTTGCCGTTCACGATCACGTACGGGATCCCTTCGGGGAACACCTTCGGATTCTTCTTGGTCGCCCGTGTCTTCACGCGGTGCTTGTCGAACACGACGATGTCGGCCCGGAATCCGTCGCGGAGCACGCCGCGGTCGGGGATGCCGATCCGCTGCGCCGGGAACGACGTCATCTTGCGAATCGCCTCCGGCAGCCGCAAGTGCTTTTCTGCACGTACGAACTCGGCGAGCACGAGCGGGAAGCAGCCGTAGGTGCGCGGGTTCGGATAGTCCCCGAACAGCAGGGCGTCGCTCCCGATCATGCCGTACGGATGCGACACGAACGCTGGCAGCGTATGCGGGTTCGTGCCCAGGCTGACCGTCGACAGGCCGAGACCCTCTTCGGCCAGCAGGTCGAACAGGCAGTCGAGTGAATCCTGCCCCTTCGCCTCGGCAATTTCCGCAATCGAATGCCCCTCAAACCGCTTGTTGTGGGGGAGCTTGAAGTTCGTGAGCCACTGCTCGTCAGGGTTGCGCCAGCCGCCCTTGCCCGGCTCGGACATGTCCTTCTTCATGCGCGCGCGATCGCGCGGGTCGGTCAGCGCCTTCTTCAGGCGCCCGAGACCGCCGTCCATGGTCCACTGGGGCAGGGCGATCGAGATCCGGGTGCCGGAATAGGGGTAGGTGTAGCAATCGAAGGTGACGTCCATTCCGCCGGCACGGGCGTTTTCGACCAGCCCGAGGTAGTCGAGGTGGGAACCGACGCCCTGCACGCTCTGGCGGTAGTGAGTCAAATGCACCGGGATTCCGCTCTTGCGGCCAATCTCAAGCGCCTCTTCCCAGGGAGCCAGGAGGCCCGTCTTCAGCAATGAAGCGCGCGTGTGCGTGTGGTAGAAGCCGCCCATGCGCTCCGCTACCTTCGAGAGCTCGATCAACTCGACCGTGCTCGCGTATGATCCGGGTGGGTAGTCCAGCCCCGTGGAAAGCCCCCAGGCCCCCTCCTCCATGGACTCGCGTACGACCGATTTCATGTCCTCAAGTTCTTTGCTCGTCGCCGGGCGGTCCTGCCAGCCCACGCCCCAGATCCGGACCGGGGAGTTGCCGAGGATGTACGCGATGTTTACCGAGGCGCGCTGGTCGTATTTGAGGAGAAGCTGCGCCACCGTCAGCCAGTCGGCAGGCATCGGTGGCCAGTCGTTGAGACCGCAGTCGAGCTCGATGAAGCTGTGCAGCTCTTCCTGCGTCTTGAAAGGCGCCACCGAGTTGCCATCTATCCCGATCAGCTCGGTGGTCACTCCCTGCCGGACCTTTGGCAGGTGCTCCGGCTCGCTCATGATCGTCAGGCCGCCGTGCGAGTGAACGTCGATGAAGCCGGGGCAGACGACGTGCCCGGTGGCATCGATCGTGCGCGCGGCCAGCACGTGGGAGTGGTCGCCCCGCACGATGTGTACCGTATCTTCGTCGACCAGCACCGCTCCGAAGTAACCGGGGCTGCCGGTGCCGTCGATGATTTCGCCGTTCACGATCTTCAGGTTGATCATGAGCCGACATTGTGCCTCAGGCCGCGCCTCGCGTGGGGCACGGGAGAGCAGGATCTGAGCTGGTGGTGGAGCCGAATATGACCTTCCCAGAAAGGGCCCTCGCAGCGGAGCGCAGCCTGATAACCGAACCGTTAGCGGGGCTGGCCCGCTCGCACCCCGGGCTGTGGCGGCTCGACAGCGCCGGCGTGACCCCGCTTGGCAGGCCGCTACAGGCCCTTGTGCATGCCGACGCCTACGACCTCAATTCGCGTCGGCTGCGGGTCCTCATGCTGGGCGGCATCACGGGCCGGCAGGCGGACGTTCGAACCGCGCACGCGGTACTTGCCGGGTATGCAGCAGATAGCAGGCTGCGCGGTCACATTGCCCTCTCCGGGGTCGCGGTCGCGAATCCAGAAGCCCTGTCGCTGGCGACCGACGGCATGAACTCGGCCGGTGGTGTGGTGGACGGCGGATTCCCCCCTGAAGGCGGCTACTTCAACGATCCGGTCGCCCCTGAGGCCCGGTACTTGTGGCGCTGGATACTTTTCCAGGCGCCGGACCTCGTAATCGATCTAAGGTCCGGGAGCGCAGAAACCCTCGAGGTGAATGCAGCGGTGTCGGGACTCGGCGCCACCCGCCGGGTGCAGGCCGACCACACGCTTGTTCATGCGCTGGGCGAGGCGCGCCAGCCGGATCCTGGCGCCGTTCCGGCGATCCGGCTAACCGTCCCGGCCGATGGCGGGCAATCCCTCGATGGCGTCTGGTCGATGCTCGGCCGCCTCAAGGCCGGACGGTCAGGCGCGGGGGAGGCGCTTCACCGGCGGCAGCGCCGTTCGGCAGGTGAGGTCGCCTCAACGCTCGCCCGCCGCTACGGCGACCGCCTTGAGCCCGTGGTCTACACCCAGGGGGTAGCCATAAGCGGGCGGCTGCGGGTCGCTCAGCACACGGGTGATGTGGCCCCGGTCGAAGCGGCGCGGCGACTCGTCGAGCCCTACGTTTCGGGCGCACGCCCGCCTTTCTCAGAGCGCGCAGGTGGCCAGGACCTGGCCGGTGTCGTCTGGTGCGAGGAGTTGCTCGCGCTGACCGGTGATGACCGGTATCGGGACCTCATGGTGAAAGCTGCCGACCGTTTCGGGGCTTCCGATGTTCAGGCTCCACCTCCGCCCGCAGACCCGGACTTCCGCACCGAGGACATGTTCTTCGTTGCGGCGGTGCTTGGGCGCGCCTACCGCATGACTGAACGGAGGAGGTACTCGGAGCTGCTTGCGGGCTACATGCACCTTTGCGCAAGGCGCCAGCAGGAAGACGGCCTGTTCTGGCACGGCGAATCTGTCCCAAGATACTGGGGTCGCGGGAACGCTTTCGCGGCGCTCGGATTCGCCGAGGCGTTGACCTACCTGCCGGGCGATACGGCAGGTCGAGACGGGCTGGTAGCGACCCACCGTAGCCACCTCGAATCGATCATCGCAACGGCCGCTCCATCAGGCATGCTCAGGCAGGTGCTCGACGTCCGTGGCTCGTACGAGGAACTGAGCGCTACCTGCATGACGGGCTACGCTCTGGCACGAGGCATCCGGCTCGGCTGGCTCTCACGGGCCGTGTTCGGTGGACCGCTGGAACGCCTCTGGAAGGCGTCACTGGCCAGGGTCGACTCCAACGGGGACCTGGTCGACGTGTGTACCGGGACAGGCCCGCAGCCCAGCCTGGGCGCCTATCTGAATCGAACGGCCCTCTCGGGCTACGACGACCGTGGCGGATCTCTTGCCTCATGGTTCGCCGCTGAGATGCTCGCGCTGGCGACCGGCGACGGGCGGTAGCTCTGAGGCCGGCCAGACCATTGGACTGGTTACCGTATAATCTCGCCCGGCTGCGGGCATATGCTTTTTCCGTGCGCATCCGGCTCAAGTTTCGAATCTAACCGGAGGTGGCGATGGCGAACGATCGAATCGCACTGATGGCACACCTGATGAGGCGCGCCGGATTCGGTGCGACCCGTGCCGAGCTGGACTCACTCGCCAGACGCCCGTATGAGGAGGTCGTCGAGGACCTGGTGAATCCGGAGCGGTTTCCTGAACTCGACGATAAGGTCCTCGCCCGCTACTACCCGCACCTGATGAACCAGGACAATCCGGGCGTCTGGAACGGCCGCTGGTTCTACCGCATGGTCAATTCGAAGCGCCCGCTGCAGGAAAAGATGGCGCTCTTCTGGCATCACGTCTTTGCGACTGGCTGGACCAAGAGCGAACACACCCCGACGATGGTGCAGCACATTGAGATGCTGCGCCGTAACGGTCTCGGGAACCTGCGGACTCTCTTGGTGGAGCTGTCGCGCGACCCCGCCATGATCTACTGGCTCGACAACTCCGAGAACCACCGGGATGCGCCAAACGAGAACTACGGCCGGGAGCTTCTCGAGCTGTTTTCGATGGGTATTGGCAACTACACCGAGACCGATATCAAGAACGTGGCGCGCGCATTCACCGGCTGGACGTTTGAGCAGCCGATCCCGCTGTACCCGTTCGGTCACTACCCGGCCCGGTTCGTGTATCGACCGGAAGACCACGACGACTCGGAGAAGACCTTCCTTGGGCGGCGTGGCAAGTTCAACGGTGAGGACATCGTCGACATCATCGTGGGGCAGCCGGCTGCCGCGCGCTTCATATCCCGGCATATCTACAACTTCTTTGTCGCCGACGAGCCGCAGGTGCCCGCCTGGAGCATCACTCCCCCGCAGGACCAGGCGGCCATCGACATCCTGGTCGAATCGTTCGAGCGGTCGAACGGCGATATCCGCTCGGTCATGCGCACGCTCTTCTACGCCGATTTCTTCAAAGAGACGCGGCATCAGCGGGTCAAGTCGCCGACCGAATTCATTGCCGGGACGATCAAGCTTGCCGGCGACCACCAGTACCCGTCGCTGGGCCTGGTAGCCCTCGACTCGGCCGCCACGGTCATGGGTCAGAAACTGATGGACCCGCCGACCGTCGAAGGCTGGCACACGGGCAAAGAGTGGATCGATGGCGGCACGCTCACGGAACGCGTCAACTTCGCCGTGGAGACCATCAAGGACCCGGCCAAACCGGGGATCCAGGCCCTCATGGGGCGACTCGCCGGCCGCAAGAAGCCGGTGACCGCCCGCCAGCTGGTGGACGCCTGCCTGGACCATGCCGGCCCGCTCGAAGTCGAGAAGGCGACGCGCCAGGCGCTCCTCGATGTGGCGAGCTCGGGCGGCGAAATCAGGTTCGAGACGGAGAAGGCGCGTGCGGACGCGCAGGCCAGGATCGTGCGGATGCTGACCCTGATCGTGGCATCCCGCGAATACCAGTTCGCTTAGCGGTCAGGCACGGA
>VGZT01000048.1 GCA_016872495.1 SAR202 cluster bacterium | reverse complement strand
TCCTGAGGGAACCGAGGGATCTCTTCGGGGATTGTTCGCTTTCGGAAAGACATATGCGGCGCGGTTCTGGCCTTGTCGAAGGGCGGTCGGTGCTTTGGCAGAAACCTTGCGCCTCCCAACCTCCGCTGGCTGAGCTAGACGAAGCCCCTCCAGCCAAAGCAAGATACGTCCCATGTGGTCGTCGAGCCGGGCCTCACTACAGAACTCGACCTGTTCGAATCAGGATTGATCGAGCGCGAGCCGAGTCCGGGGCCGTGGTCCGAGCCGCAATCAGACCGGGTTAGGTGGCCCTTCCGATTCTTGGGTGAACCGGTAAGGACCGACCCTGCCGCCCCGTGGCAAGAGCGGGACGCTGACGGGTATCCACTATCAACAGGCGGGTGCTACGCCAACTAATGCGAGGTCTCTGGAGAGCATTTCCTTCGGCACGGGGACGGCGAGTACCCAGAATAGAGGTCATGTGACTGACCTAAGCGAGGTCTACAAACCTGATAGCGACTCTCGACTCCCGCGCTCGCTAATGCGCGAGCGAGCTTCGGCATACTACTCGGAATCGATAGAGCAGTTCCTAGCAAGAAACGTCAACGAAATCCTCGGGGTGCTTGCCGCCAAGCACGAGCACCAGCTCGACCCCGAACAACGCGACGCGTGGCAAACGCAGATCAGAATTCTGCAATCAGCCCTTTCAGGACTCACAGGAACCCTGTTCTTCGAATTTGACGTGCCGCGTCTCGGATCCCGGATCGATGCTGTTTTGATTCTCGGTCCCGGCGTCTTTCCAATCGAATTCAAGTGCGGTGCAACACGGTTTCTTCTAGCCGATACGAACCAGGTCTGGGACTATGCCTTGGACCTGAAGAACTTCCATTCGGCGAGTCACAGCGCTCCGGTCATGCCGATCCTGGTCGCGACGGAGTCGGCGACTTCTGAAGAGAACTGGAGACCTGCTCACGGAG
Source organism: SAR202 cluster bacterium (assembly GCA_016872495.1). GTDB lineage: Bacteria > Chloroflexota > Dehalococcoidia > Lucifugimonadales > Lucifugimonadaceae > VGZT01. Next base: position 13,492 of record VGZT01000048.1, on the reverse strand, counting down.
ATGGAGTCCGACCGCCATTTAGGTGTGGGGCATCCAGCCTCCGAACCGCGATTCTGGCCGGCCGTCGGCTGATTGATGGCCCAACGATTGACGGGGACGCTTGGGGGGCTGCCAACTATCAGCCCTCTCCGACGATCATTGAGGCGGCGCGAGCCCTTTACCTTCGGCGATCTGTGAAGGCCATTTCGCGGAATGATGCAGGCGCAAGAAACCTTCGCGTGACGTCGGTAGCCGTTGAGGAGATCATCGAGACTGCAAAGGAAGAACAGGCTAAGGCCATCGTATTCGTAACGGGAGTGCCCGGTGCCGGTAAGACCCTAGTCGGACTTGACGTAGCGACCCGACGGCGCTCCTATGGTGAAGCACACGCTGTATATCTATCCGGGAATGGGCCGCTCGTTGCGGTTCTCCAAGAGGCGCTTACACGCGCTGAGTTCGCACGTTCGGTTACAAAGGAGCGCAAGGGCGCGATACGGCAGCGAGTTAAGCCATTTATTCAGAATGTGCACCATTTCCGAGACGAAGGAGTGCGAACACCGGACGCGCCCGTCGACCACGTGGTCATATTCGATGAGGCCCAACGCGCCTGGACGAAGTCGAAAACCGCAGACTTCATGAAGCGACGGAAGGGAATCCCTAGTTTCGACCGCTCTGAACCGAATTTTCTTGTCTCGTATCTCGACCGGCACAATTCTTGGGCTGTCATCGTCTGCCTCGTAGGAGGCGGCCAGGAAATCCACACCGGGGAAGCAGGAATCGGCGAGTGGCTCGAAGCGATTCGAGCGCAGTTCCCACACTGGCGCGTCTTCGTGTCACCCAACCTCACCGACTCCGAATACGCGGCGCAGCCTTTCTTGCACCGGCTCGGGCTGGTCGCTTCGATCAAATGGGATGACCGGCTTCACCTGGCGACCATGATGCGTTCTTTTCGATCTGAAAAGGTGTCCGCACTCGTAAAAGCGATCCTCGATAGCGATACCGCAGCTGCTCGGGCGGTGTTGCCCGAAGTAGCTCGCAGGTATCCGATCTGCGTAACCCGAGACCTCGAGCGGGCCAAAGACTGGATTCGGTCTCATGCGCGGGGCTCGGAGCAGTTCGGCTTAGTGGCCTCATCTAATGCGCTGCGTCTGAAGCCACATGCAGTCGACGTGAGAGTAAGCGCGGATCCGGTTCAATGGTTTCTTAATGACAGGAGTGACACCCGTTCAAGCTATTACTTAGAGGATGCAGCTACGGAGTTTCAGGTACAGGGCCTTGAGCTGGATTGGGTCTGCGTGGCATGGGACGCAGATCTCCGCCGAAAGGATGGGGCGTGGAGTTACCAGTCGTTTCGTGGAAGCGCCTGGACGACGATCCACAAGGAAGAGCGAAAGCGTTATCTACTGAACGCGTACCGCGTTCTATTGACACGGGCGCGCCAAGGGATGGTGGTCTTCGTACCGCCCGGAGATGCGTCCGATCCGACCAGAAGACCAGATTTCTATGACCAGACCTACAGCTATCTGACCAGCGTGGGTGTCGCCGCCATTTAGTGCGCGACTGGCCAAGTCTAACCGCGTCCTGACAAGAACACTCACTGCGTTGAGCGAGTCGTCGACGAGCCTCAAGACTGGTAAGACTGGCCTTTTAAGGCTCGGGGGGCGGCGGAGAGGCGCGCTAGCGCCTGCGCTCCTGGGACGCCTTCAGGAGCTCTTCGCGCAGGCGGCGAGCAACGGCCTGCAGCTCCTCGTCGTTCTGGATGTTGAGGCCGTCGACGACGACCGCAGTACCCTTGTACAGTCCCGCAGCTACGTAGACACGCGGGCTGCCGGCCATCATGCGGCGCTGAATCTCCATGCCGTCAGGGCCCTTCCACTTCGGGCCGAACGAGATGACCGCATGCGGGATGTAGTGGTCGTAGTTGTGAATGACCTCGGCGGTGACGCCCGGGATCTCGGCGACCTGGTCGACTACCAGGTTCATCATCTTCTTGTAGCGCGCGGTCTCGGCTACCTCGTCCTCGCTGACGAAGACCTTCACCGCCGCGAGCAGACCCAGGATCTCTTCCTTGGACACCTTCTGCGCACGGGCGACCGTCGCGTTGGGGGCGTTGTTCAGCCGGGCATACTCGACCCATTCCTTGCTGCCAAGCAGGAGCCCCGTGCTCTGCGGCCCGCGGATCGCCTTGCCGCCGCTGAAGCTGACCAGGTCAGAACCCTCCTGCAGGTACTGCTTGAGGTGGATGCGCGGCGGCAGCATCGACGCGCCGTCGCACAGGAGCGGAATCCCGTGGCGGTGGGCGATCTCGGCCGCGACCGGTAGCGGGACCGCGCCTTCCTTCCGGTTCGACGACTCCAGGTAGACGATGCCGACGACCTGGTCGTCGATCGCATCCTCCATCTGCTCAGGCGTGCACCCTTTGTCGTCGCCGGCTTCCCTGAAACGCGCGCCCGGCGCGAGGTACAGGTGGTCGTAGATGAACCGGTGCTTCTTCTGGATGATGAGGGTGTGCGGCACGTCGTCGGTGAGCGGAAGCTTCTTGATGAGGTCGGGGTCGTCTTTCGCGATCGCGGCCGCGGCCTGCACGACCAGCCCGCCGGACGCACCACTCGTGATCGTCGCCGCCTCCGAACCAACCAGCTTCGCGAGCTCTTCACCGGCCGCGATCAGCAGCTCGTCCATGTTCACGAACTGCTTCGAAGCCTCTTCCATCGCCGCCAGGGTCTCCGGCCTTGGCCGGCTGCCCGAATGCTTGGTGTTTGGGCCGCCCGCCTGAATGATTGGCGTCACGCCGAGGTCGGTGATCGTCGGGCTCTTCAACTTCGAGCTTGGCATGCGACTCTCCTCCCAAGGTAAACGGGGCGTAGACTAGCACGCCGTACTAACCGTGCCCGCATCCGTCCTTTCGACCACCCCCTCTCCCCCGGCGGGGCGAAGGGCCTAAGTTGGAGAAAGAAATGAAGCTGACCGGAACGCAAATCCTCGAACGAATCGGCAGCGGCGAGTCGATCACGTCGATATGTAAGGCGGCCGGCATTGGCCGGCGCGAGTTCAATTCGTGGTGGAACGCCGAGTGCGCCCGCCGTGTCCCCTCCAACACCGGAACGGCGAAGGGATCGGTTGGCAAGCCGGTCGAGATAACCAGAGACCGCCTCGGGATTCCCCACATCGTGGCAGCGAGCGACTCCGACCTAATGTACGGGTTCGGTGTAGCGATGGCGCAGGACCGCCTCTGGCAGCTCGACTGGCTGCGGCGGCGAGCCAACGGCCGCCTCGCCGAGATCTTCGGGGAAGGCTCGGTCGAATCGGACCGCCTCGCCCGGACGGTGGGCCTCAACCGGATCGCGAAGTCCCACATGTCCCGGCTTCCACGCGAGACGCGCCGCCTCCTCAACTCGTTCGCGGCCGGCGTGAATTCGGTGATCGACTCCAGCGCCAGCGCGCTGCCGATCGAGTTCGACCTGCTCGGCTACAAGCCCGAACCGTGGAAGGCGGTCGACAGCGTCGCCGTCTGGGTCGAGTTCCAGTGGTATCTGACCGGCCGCTTCCCCGTAGTCGTCCTGCCAGAGATGGCGAAGCGAATCCTCGGCGAAGGCCCCCTCTACAGGGCGTTCCTGACGGGCGAGGCCGATGAGGAAAGCATTGTGTTCCCGGGTCACTACTCAAAGGCGCGTAAGGGCTCGGAGACCGTCGGCGCAACGGTCGGCGATCCCGATGAGGGCAAGGGCAGCAACAACTGGGCCGTCGCCGGCAGCAAGAGCACGACCGGCAAGCCACTGGTCGCGAGCGACCCCCACATCGCGTACGGGGCGCTGTCGTGCTGGTACGAGGTGCACCTCATGGGTGGCTCATTCGATGTCGCCGGTACGGCCTTCGTAGGGGTACCGGCCGTGCTCATCGGCCGCACCCAGGGCGTCGCCTGGGGTGTGACTAACAATATCTGCTCGCAGCGCGATCTCTACCAGGAGAAGGTCGACCCGAAGAAGCCCGGCAACTTCCTGTTCGACGGCAAATCCGAGCCATCCCGCACGGTCGCGGAAACGATCAAGGTCCAGGGCGGCAAACCGGTCCGGCTGGCGGTCCGCTACTCGCGCAACGGCCCGATCGTCGACGAAGTCCTACCGCCGCCCGCCCGCACCACCGGCCCGGTGTCGCTGCGCTGGGTTGGCGCGACACCCTGCGACGAGATCACAGTCTTCTTGAACCTCAACCGGGCACAGTCTGCCGCCGAGCTCCGCAAAGCGGTCGCCGACTGGCGGGTCCCGACCTGGAGCCTGGTGTTTGGCGATACCGAAGGCCACATCGGATACCAGTGCGTCGGCCGAATACCGATCAGAAAGATGGAAGAGCGCGGCTACCGGCCGGGCTGGGATCCCGCCCACCAGTGGCAGGGCCTGATCCCTTACGAGCAGATGCCGGCGATGAAGGACCCCAGGGAAGGGTTCGTCCGAAGCGCCAACAATCGCACGGCGCCCCCCGACTACCCATACCCGCTGGCGGGACGCTGGGGCTCGGGCCACCGGGCCCGTCGAATTCGCGAGATCCTCCAGGCGAAGCCCAGGCACTCGATGGACGACTTCACCGCGATGCACCTCGATTTCATGAACTTGCGCGCGGTCGACCACCTCTCCCACCTGATCGGATCCCTGAAGGGATCGAACAATGCGAGGATCAAGGCCTCGGTAAAGCACCTGTCTGCCTGGGACAAGCGCATGAACCCGGACAGCACGGGTGCGGTCATTTTTGAGGCGTTCCTGAGGCACTGGTCGGAGCAGGTCGCGCAGGCCCGCTTCGGCAGCGAGAGCAGCCGGGCCAGGGGCTCCCAGCGCGACGACCCGATGCACTCCTCGAGTCGCATGCAGTACGAGATGGAATGGTCCAGGTTCCGCCAGGAGGTCTCCTTCCTGACCGGCGGTGTGGGCGGGTTGGCGATGGAGTTGCTCGAAGTCGACCGGCATGGCTGGTTCAGGCGCGGGCAACGCGACCAGGCGATCGAGGCGGCAATGTCGGCCGCCCTCGACGACCTGGAAAAGCGAATGGGCAAGGACATGTCGGCCTGGACGTGGGGCACGCTGCACAAGGTCGCGCTCCGCCACCCGCTGACAGGCCGTGGCGACCTCGGAAAGCTGCTGGACCGCGGGGGTATCGCCGTCGGCGGCAACGCCTTCACGGTGGGCAACACTGGCGCCGGCACCGACTACGAGGCCGCGTTCGGCGCCAACTACCGCTTCAAGGCCGACCTCGGCGAACCGGTTGCCTGGGCAATCGATCACGCCGGCCAGTCAGGGCATCCGGGCAGCAAGCACTACTGCGACCAGACGAAGGACTGGGCCACCGGGAATTACCACGCGATCCCGCTGGGCAAGGGCAAGGTGCCGCGCGGAGTGACTCTGAGGATCGTGCCGACCAGGGGCTAGTTCATCGAGGCGAGCTGCTCGGGTAACTCGGGCGGATGCACCCTGGCGTCTCTCTCGCGAAGAGTGATCATCCGGAATGCATTAAGCCCTTCGAGCGGCACAGGGTGAAATGCGAACCCTCACCCCAGTCACGACGGGTCGTGACAGTCCCTCTCCCGCCGCAGCGGGCGAGGGTTCGAACATGACTGTCCCCCTACAGGCGGGCGAGGGGTTGAGCATGTGCCCTGCCCGTTGCACGGCTAACCCCCACCGGGGGGGTATGGGTACAATGGGTGATGTTTCCTCGACGAGCCATGGCGTCGCACTGAGGTTGCTGAAGCAGGTCGGGGTCGTCATCCTGAACGTCGTGAAGAATCTCCAGGCAGATTCCCCGCTCCGCTCGGAATGACAGAAGCCGGCCCCTTGACGGGCTCAGGGACCGGGTGGTGTGCCCTGTTGCCGCAGGGCGGCGCAAGCTCAGGCCCCGCCCTGAAGGTGACGAAGTGGGTCGGCAAATCGGCGACCCGGACGTTGGAGTTCCAGGAATGCTGAAGGATGTAAAGAAGGACGCGATCAAGCGGCTCGCCTACATCGAGGGCCACCTCGAAGGCATCCGGAAGATGATCGAGGAGGACCGCTACTGCGTCGACGTCCTCAAGCAGACGTTCGCGGTCCGGCGGGCCATCGAACGGCTTGAGACCCGGCTGGTCGAAGGGCACCTCCACACGTGCATAGTCGAAGGCGTCAAAGGCGGCCGCGAGAAGCAGGTGCTGGGCGAGCTCGTCGAGATCTTCTCGGTCAAGAACCCGGCCCGGTAGTGCGATGACCACCACCACACTTTCGGTGCCCATAAGGGGCATGACCTGCGCGTCCTGCGTGAGCCATGTCACGCATGCCCTCAGGTCAGTTGATGGCGTTTCCCTGGCCGAGGTCAACCTGGCCACGGAGAAGGCGCTTGTCCAGCTGGATCCCAGCAAGGCGACCTCCCGGTCGTTGGTCGATGCGGTGCGCGAGAGCGGCTATGGCGTCGCCACCGAGAAGGCGATGCTCAGGGCCATGGCAGGCGCGTCCGCCGATCAGGCGCGCCTGGTGCGCGAGCTGGGCGCCCTCCCGGGCATGGTGTCGGTCGTGGCCAAGGACGCCAAGGGCGAAATCGAGGTAGAACGCATTCCGGGCGACACGCAAATTTCCGCGTATCGCGATGCGCTAAAGACGGCAGGCTACGAACTACTTTCGATCAGGGTCGACGCGGAATCGAACATTGAGACGAACCGTTCCTCCGAGCGCCGGACGCTGATGATCAAGACCGCCGCTTCACTGGTCGTGGCAACGGCGTCGATGGCGATCATGCAGTACCAGTCGATCTCCTCACTGGCCAACATCCCACCCACCGCCGTCAACTGGCTGTTGCTCGCGCTGGCCACGCCGATCCAGTTCTGGGCGGGCTGGCAGTTCTATACCGGCGCCTGGGGAGGCCTGCGCCACCGCACCACGAATATGAACACGCTGATTGCGATCGGAACTTCGGTCGCATACGCGTTCAGCCTCGCGGTAACACTTTCACGCGAAACATTTGCCGGCGCCGCCCCATTCGCAGGCCATGCGACCGGCACTTATTTCGACGTGTCGACCGCGATCATCGGACTGATCCTGCTCGGCAGGTACCTGGAGGCCCGGGCCAGGGGGCGCACGTCCGACGCCATCAAGAAACTTGTGAATCGTCAGTCCAGGCATGCGCTGGTCGCACGCGGCGACGACTTCGTCCGGGTACCGATTGAAGAAGTTACCACCGGCGATATCGTGATGCTGCGGCCTGGCGAGCAGGTCCCGGTCGACGGCGAGGTGGTCTCCGGTACGTCGTCGATCAATGAGGCGATGCTGACCGGCGAAAGCCTGCCAGTCTCGAAGACCGAAAAGTCGCGCGTCTTCGCCGGCACGATCAATGGACAGGGATCGCTAAGGGTGAGAGCCATTGGTGTCGGCAGCGACACCGTGCTGGCCCATGTGATCCGGCTTGTGGAGACGGCGCAGGGCTCGCGCGCGCCGATCCAGAGGCTCGTGGATGTGGTCACCGCCCGGTTCGTGCCCATCGTGCTCGCGATTGGCGCGGCAACCTTCGTCGCGTGGTGGCTGCTCGGCCCTGAGCCTTCCTGGCTGTTCGGTCTGCTGGCAGCGGTGGCGGTCCTCGTAATCGCCTGCCCGTGCGCGCTCGGCCTCGCCACCCCGACCGCGGTGATGGTCGGCATGGGGCGCGCCGCCGGCTCGGGGATCCTGATCCGCAACGCCGAAGCGCTCGAGATCGCACACCGTATCCAGGTCGTGGTGTTCGACAAGACCGGAACGCTGACCGAAGGTCGGCCACAGGTCGTAGACGTGCGTACAAGGTCGGTCCCGGCCGACGACGTCATTGCGCTGGCCGCGGCCGTGGAGATCGCGTCCGAGCACCCGCTCGGTGCGGCGATCGTGAGGGACGCGAGGGCACGCGGCCGGGCGATCGCCAGGGTGGAAGATTTTTCCAGCGTGCCGGGTCGCGGCGTGCGCGGCCGAGTGAACGGCACGCAGATTGCGGTCGGCAATGCCGCATACCTGGGCGACCTCGAAATCGACACTTCGGCGCTCGAAGCCGACGTGACCGAATCCCTGAAGGATGGCCGAACGGCGCTCCTCGTGTCAGTCGACGGCAAGGCAGAGGCCGTGATTGCGGTCGCGGATCCGATCAAACCAGGCGCAAGGGAGACCGTAGCCACGCTGAAGCGGCTGGGGATCTCCGTAGTCATGCTGACCGGCGACAACTCCCGCACCGGCCGGGCGGTTGCGGCCCAGCTTGGCATCGATGAGGTCATTGCAGAGGTGCTGCCGGCCGACAAGGCCGAACGTGTGGCTTCGCTGAAGGAGTCGGGGCGGGTTGTCGCCATGGTGGGTGACGGCGTGAACGACGCCCCCGCCCTGGCCACCGCCGACGTCGGCATCGCGCTGGGCAGCGGCACCGACATTGCGATCGAGACCGCCGACGTCACGCTGATGGGCAGCGACGTTTCGGCCGTAGCTACGGCCATCGACGTCAGCAGGCGGACGATGCGAACGATCCGCCAGAACCTGTTCTGGGCCTTCTTCTACAACGTGGCACTGATCCCGGTCGCCGCAGGCGTGATGTACCCGGTGTTCTCCGAGTCACACACGCCGGCATGGCTTGTACCGGTCTTTGGCCACGTCGGGTTCCTGAACCCGGTAGCGGCCGCGGCGGCCATGGCGATCAGCTCGGTGACCGTCGTCACTAACTCGCTACGCCTGGCCAGGAACAGGGCTACGAAAACGTACACTCCGTCCGGCGGCGCGCCCACCCGCGGACTCGCGTCCGAATCGGCCTGAGGACCGGGATCCAGGTCAGCCAGCAGTCGATGCCCTCTCCCGCTGGGAGCTGGCGAAGGTGATGGAGCAGAAGCGATGAAGGTCCTGGGTGTGAACATCTTCAGCAAGAAGAACGTTGAGATCGACCCGGTGTGCAGGATGGAAGTGGATCCGGCGAACCCGCCGGGAGGCAAGCACGACTACAACGACAAGGCCTACTACTTCTGCTCTCCGGGTTGCCGGGTTTCTTTCTCGAAGGACCCGGAGAAGTTCCTGAAGTCTGCGACCGCGCATCCCATGTGACCAGGGGGCGGACACCCCTCATGCTCGCCCTCTCGCCCTCTCCCGCCGTCGGGGGAGATGGGAAGATTGGCGGCCCCTCGACCCTTCTGGTGACCCTCGGCAGGATGTGACGAACCCTCATCCCGAACGTAGAGCAGGACCGCCAGGGAGATTCCTCGCTTCACTCGGAATGACGGTAGAGCCCAGCAACCCTTCGAGTGACCTCAGGGCGGAACAGGCTCAGGACCTGGACCTCCGGTGTCTGAGCCCGTCGAAGCCCAGGCATTCAAACCGAACGCGAAAGGAGTCCCATTGACGAAAGCAGCAACCAGGCGCAAAGCGCTCATGTATACGCACCCGGAGTGCGGTTACTGCTCGATCCTGAAAGAGGAGTTCGAGCGGGACGGTATCGCATACGACGAGATCGACGTCAGCAAGCAGCCCGAGAAATGGGCCGAAGTCCAGAAGCTGACCGGCGGCGACAAGATCACGCCCGTCACGCTCATGCCGGACGGAACGGTCCGCATCGGCGTCAACGGCATCGGCTGCGCCTTCTAGTCGCCGCTACGCCTGCGGCTTAGCTTCGCAGCCACGCCCAGCAGAGCGGTCGCGACGGCCACCGTGACCGATCCCAGCACGAGGACAGCGACCCATGACACTGGTTGAACCGAAGAATCGACGAATATGAGCTCCGGGCCAACCAGGCCCAGAGCCGGCAATTCAACGCTGGCCCGGGCAGGCGCCAGCAGCGCGAATAACGACAGGTGGTCGAGATTTGCGACCAGCGAACGGTCATCGACCGCGCGCAGCTCGATCTCCCACCAGGTGCGCCCATCCACCCCGGGCTCGTAGCGCATCAGCCTTAGCGCACCGGTATGCACAGAGCCCGCCTGACGCGGGGTTCCTCCCTGCATCCCCTCGCGCGGCTCAATCCGGATCACCAGTTCGACGCCTCGGGATTGAACTGGCCCGGTCGTGCGCTGCCCGTGCGCGTCGAAAACCTCGATGTTTATCAGACGCGCTACTCGAAATCCGTCCGGCGGTGGCACAGAGTCCGGCGACTCGATCGATAGCCTTGTCTGGAAGATTTCGGAGCCAAGGGCTGCCGGGATGTTCAGCGCCACCCCGTACTCCGGGATTTGCACCTTGACCGCGCGGCCGGGACGCACCACAGCCACTACCTCGCTGAGAGACGGACGCCCTGTCGACGGCGGGCGCGGCACGACGATCACATCCGGCCCGCCGGTCTCGCCGGCAGGGGCCTCCGGAGCCGCTGGCCCGGAGTCCCCGGCCGCGTGGTTCGTTGCGACTTCGAACGCCGGCTCAGAAACGGCCCTGCCCACGTGCGCTTCGACCGTTTCTCCAATCGTCGCGGTTTCGCCTGCTCCCTGACGCAATCGACCGGTTGGGCTGGTCCCGAGCGACATTCGCTCAGCAGCAGTGCGCGATGACCGGGCCCCCACCTGCACGAATAGCTTCAGCGGATCGCCAACCCGATCGCGCACGCCCAACGCGGTTGCAGCCTGGATCGCAAGACTCTGACGTGGCCGAACACGAGCTGCCAACAAAGGTACGGCCCCGATCGTGGCCACGTGCCCGCGTTGAAACGACGGACGCTCAGTCCAGGTCTCGCCAACTAGCCGAATAACCCGGGCGCTGGCATGCTCCGACACCAGGAAACTCTGGCCTGTTCGGCTGCCTGTGCCGGCCATTCGCGATTCCCTGACACCCAACTCGTGCTTCGACCCCAGGCGAGCCTGCGCACGGTGCACCCCCTCGAGCGGCGCGACATCAGCTCTATGGACCACCAGAAGCGACGCCGCCGGAGCCTCCAATACCGCCATCCCGTTGGCTTCAAGTGCGGCTGCCGGGCGGGTGCTGAGCCCGACGACGTCGAAGCTACCGACGATCTGCTGGAGCAGCCAGGCAAGGGTCGCGCCGCTCTGCTGCCCGGCCAGGAGCGACCCACCGGATGCCTGGGAGATACCCGCGCTACCGGTCGTCAAGTACCCGGACCGCGCCTGGGCCTGGTCGGTCGCCCGCGTCCCGGAGGCCGACGCAAATCCCGTGGCGGCCGGCGCGCTCAATCCCGCGAACTCCGGTGCATTCGAACCCAGAAGCGACGAGACACGCTGCAGAATGATCCAGGCATCGAGACCGAACAGGTGTGGCAAGCCGCGGGCCGGATCATTGAGCGTCGGACCCGACCACTCGAAGAACCCGGCGTTTACGCGCGCCTTGATATCGACCGGCCCGAGTTGGCTGCCGGCGACTCCAGACGAGGAGCCCTCACCGAGCGCTACCTCATCGGCCCTGCCTGCCAGCACCAGCAATGCCAGGTCCAACAGCAAGCCTGGAGCCGACTGAGGTCCGTGCGACGCGGATGCCTGGCTCTGGGCGACCACCGCCTCCTTTGCCGAAGAGCCGGTCCTGGCCATTGCAGAGGCGCCCAGCGCTCCCGGCTCAACCAGCCGGACCGAAGCCAGCGCGCGCGTCAGGCCAGCGACCACCAGCGGGTTTCGGCTCTGCAACCCGGTTCCGACGCGTTCGACCAGGCCCGGCTCGTCCGCTTGAAACGCATGGACAGCTGCCATGCGGGATTCCGAGATCCTGGCCAGGTCCATTGAAGTTGTGCCCGATCCCGATGCGGCGGCCCAGCCTCCGCCCACGGCCCGCCAGATCACTACATTGGCGATCAGCAGTGACAGGCAAGCAGCCGGGGCCGCGTACCGCAGCAACCGGATTCGGATTTCGACCGCGGCCTTCAGTCCACGTTGACGGTCCATGTGTACTGGACCGTGTCGTCCGTGTTCAGGCTCACGTCCGGGACGTCTACGTAAGCAAAGATGTCGGCGTCTGCGATAGCGACCCCGCCCGCCGCCACGGTGTCGTTCTCCCCTGCCTTGGTGAGCACTATCTGCCTGACGGTCACGGAGTCGGCCTTCGCGGTAAACGTCACGGTAATCGAGCCCCTCCCTGGGTCTGCGCCAAAGTCGGTGGCTACCGTCCCCTCCGCCGGATTCTGATTCCCCGAAGTCGCAGACTTCCCGTCCAGGTTCAGCGCAAGACTGCTGGCGAGGACGCCATTGGCCGGGTCGTCACTGCTTACCGGTACCGAAAGGGCCGCGATGGCATCGAACGCCCCGACCGAACCCGTGGCCGCGATGCGGTTGAAGACGTCGTTCTTGGCCTCGTTGTTCACCGTGTTGTGGATCACCCCCTGTGCCTTGATGCGGCCGTCCGGGCCGCGCACCGCATATCCGATGGAGCCTCGGATCCCGAAGCGGGCGGCTGAGTCGTCTTGCTCGGCCCCAATCTGCGGACCGGGTCCTCGACCAGGCTCGGTGAAAGTGATCGGTGAGTCGCTCTCGTGGGCGTGCGCCCTCAATACGATCCACCCAGTCAGCGCGGCAGCGAAGAGGATGAAGAACCCCGGGGCCAAAAGCTTGTTCATGCGCCGAACGTCCTCGCAGTTGACCGGGCGAGCCTTTCGCCTGGTAGTGCCCCGGTCCCCGTACGGCGGGTTATCCGGCTGCTTGAAGTCGACGGGCAGGGTTGCGTCGTTCTTGGGGTGCGCGCCTCTTGGGGAGAGCCGCGGAGTGTTTTGTTTTTGGGTCTCGGGGCGGCAGCTAGCCGGACCGGGAACCGGGGGCGAGGCAAATCTCACACACCCACTGGGAAGCGCGGAATAGACCCGTGCCCAGTTCGAGCATGGAGCTTCGCGAAGACCAACATGGAGCGGCGACTCGGCGCCCGGGGATTTTCACCGGTGCGCCAGCACTTCGGAGGCGCTACCGGTGCGTCGCGGCGGTCGCCACGCGGTACCCAGTGCAAACGGGAAGACCGTCGGATACAATCAACGTTTGCGAGACCGCTACTCGCAGACAGTCAGCGCGGCCCCGTGGTGTAGCGGCCCAACACACTTCCCTGTCAAGGAAGAGATCGGCGGTTCGAATCCGCTCGGGGTCGCCATCCCCCTTTTTTTCGTAGCTGGCCAAACCTCGTGTGACCGACCAGTCATTCGGCCACCTGAATTCGAAGCGCCGGTCCTGCGTAATCGCTCAGCGTCCGCGCAACCTCAGGCCCAGAGCGTACAGATCGGCGCCGCAGAGATCCTGGCGCCCAGCGAAATCACGCGGGGTCCCGTGTGCAGTACGGCCCCGGCAACGAATCGGCCTCCGAGTTGGTCGCGCAGCCAGACAAGATGCACGGCGTCTTCGGGCCCCGGGGCTGGCCGCCGACGCTACGACCTCAGGTTGACCCTCGAGCAATTCCCCTATCGGATGGGCGATGCGTCGCCTGGAAGGAACGACAGATCGATCCTGCGATCCAGACCGGTCATCGGAGGGCGATTTGAAGACTACCGGTTCCTCTCATTTCGGACGAATAACCATGTGCCCGCGATCATGAACGCGATGAACATCCCCGCCATTACCGCCAGATTCAGTACCGGCGCGTCGACGACCACCTGCGCGTACTCCTCCTGC
>VGZT01000047.1 GCA_016872495.1 SAR202 cluster bacterium | reverse complement strand
TAGACTTTCGGCCGGTCCTTAGAACCGCGTCCGGGAGGCCGCGATTGTCGTGCACCGCCGAGCTTCGTCGATATTCATTGCCAGCCTGGGAGCGGGCGGTCCGCGCCCCGTTCCTGCGCGAGCCAGTCATGGGGACTCTGCCCAGCGAGATGTTCAAGCGGTACTTCCTGCAGGACTACGTTTTCGCAGGCGAATTGCGCAGGGTCAACGGGCTTGCCGCCGCCAGGGCCACTGATATCGAGTTGGCGCGTCGGCGCGGCGAGTTCCTCGCCGTCCTGCTGGGTGCCGAGGACCCGCTGTCTCGGCGCGCCTTTGACTCGCTCGGTGTGCCACGTAATCGATACCAGGGCGTTGAGGCGCTGCCGGTCACGCGCGCCTTCAGTGATTTCCGGGTCAGCACCGGCTACGGAGGCTCCTTCGAGGAGATCAGCGGCGCGCCTTGCGTCACCGAAAGGGTCCGCCTGGACCGGGCCATTCGTCTGCGCAAGAAAGGTGCGCGGCCAGCAGTCGTGATGTACAGGGAGTGGATGCACGTCCACGACCAGGCGGCGCTTGGTCCGTTCGTCGACTTTGTGGAAGGTGTTGTAAACGCCGGGGCGTACGGGGCCAATGAACGCCGCCGGATGGACGGGATCCCTGGCACGACGCTCGACTACGAGGCCAGTTCCTGGGATATGGACTGTGGGGGCGGGGTAGATGCCGCGAATCAGGCGGGAGCTGTGCTGAGATGACCCGGAGCGGGCGCGTGCCGCGCGCGATGACGATCGCCGGTTCAGATTCCGGCGGAGGCGCGGGGATCCAGGCCGATCTCAAGACGTTCGCCGCCCTCGGCGTTTACGGCACCTCGGTGCTGACGGCGGTCACCGCACAGAACACGCTGGGGGTTACGGCAGTCCAAGAAATCGAATCGGACGTGATCACCGCCCAGCTTGATGCCGTGATGTCGGATATGGGCGCTGACGCCGCGAAGACCGGGATGCTTGCGAGTGCGCGCATCATCGCGACAGTTGCTTCGGGAGTCGAGAGACACCGGATACGCAAGCTGGTGGTCGATCCGGTCATGGTCGCCGCGTCGGGCGCGCGGCTGCTCCACGCGGACGCGATGGCTACCCTGAAGTCGAAACTGCTGCCGCTCGCGCTGGTAGTGACCCCGAACATTCCCGAGGCGGAGGCGTTAGTCGACGGGAAGATAGCAACCGTGGACCAGGTCAAGGACGCAGCGGTTGCGATCAAACGCCTGGGACCGGGCGCGGTGATCATCAAGGGTGGGCATCGAGAGTCCAGCGAGGCGATCGACCTTCTCTACGATGGCCGCACCTTCAGGGAGTTCCGTGCCGAATGGGTCAAGACCACCAGCAACCATGGAACGGGTTGCACTTTCTCTGCCGCCATCGCGAGTGGCCTGGCGCGTGGCTTGCCGCTCCCTCGTGCGGTCGATCTGGCCAAGCAATACGTGACATCGGCCCTGCGAACGGCCTTTCCAATGGGCGGCGGACACGGCCCGTTGAACCACCTGTTCGAACTCTGGTCGAAGTCCTGAGATTGAGTTTGCGAACGGGAGGGCGTGACTGATGGCGTTATTTTTGACGGAGGCCGATGTCCAGGGCCTGCTGACGATGGAACTGGCTCTCGAGGAGGTCGAGGCGGTATTCAGGGCGCAGGCCACGGGCGACGCGGTCAACCAGCCGCGCTACCGGATCCCGCTCGAACGCGGCGCCTATAACCTGATGTCGGCCGCGTGGCACACAAAGGGCGTCGTCGGTCACAAGTCTTATGTCGCCACTCGCGGTGGGGTCGGCTTTCACGTGATGCTGTACGGCACACGAGGCGAGGGGCTGCTCGCGATCTTCGAAGCCGGCCGGCTCGGCCAGGTGCGTACCGGGGCGGCCAGCGGGGTCGCAACGAAGTTCATGGCCCGTGAGGACGCCCGCGTCCTGGCGATCATAGGGTCGGGTTACCAGGCCAGGACGCAACTCGCTGCGATCGCCGCAGTGCGCCCGATCGAAGCGGCCCGGGTATACAGTCGGTCACCGGAGCATCGGGCCGCGTTCGCGTCCGAGATGTCGGAAGCCATGGGCTTTGAAGTGGCCGCGGCTGCGTCGGTCGCGGCCTGCGTGGATGGCGCGGACGTAATTGCGACGATCACCGGGGCGGCCGAGCCTGTCCTGACCGGAGATATGGTCTTGGCCGGCGTGCACATCAATGCGGCAGGAGCCAACTCCTGGCTCCGTCGCGAGCTCGACACCCAGGCGGTCGCGAGAGCGGACGTGATAGCGACCGATGATGTAGCGCAGGCGAGAGTCGAGTGTGCGGAGTTGATGCGGGCGGTAGACGCCGGCCGGCTCACGTGGGGCAGGGTGCATGAGCTGGGTGATATCGTCGGCGGTTCGGTGGCGGGCAGGACGAGTGCCGGCCAGGTGACCCTGTTTGAATCGCAAGGGGTAGCCCTCGAGGACGTGGCCGTCGCGGCGCGCCTGCTCGAGCTGGCCCGTTCGACGGGAGTCGGCACGCGGGTGCCGTCGTAATCAAGGTCCAGGCTGAAATGGTGGGGAGATGCCAGCGAAGGTAGATATCGAGTATCTCGACAAGGCACGTGCGATTGCACGTGACGTGGTGATGTCGTACGGGGCAGGCAAGCCCTTCATGAAGGAGTGCGACGTACGAGTCGAAGTTGGAGTCGGCAAGGGCGCGATGGCCGAGAACGGCAGCGTCAAGCGGGCAGGCGAGGACTACGGCTTCGCGATCGGGGTGCACGCGCTCGCCGGCGATGGCGCGCTGGCCTCGGGTTACGTGGGCAAGCAGCTGGGCACCGCGGATGTTGGTCGCTTCGACTCCGAGTTGAAGCAGGCGATCGATGCGGCACATGCCAGGGCCATGGCCAGCGCGAGGTCCAAGCAGCGCGTCCGGAGTCGGTTCAGCGCTCTGGGCGGCTCCCTCGAGTCGCTCGACTGGGCGCCCGTGCGCGTTGATCAGAAAACCATTCCAGCACAGTTCAAGATCGACCCTGGTTCCGTCAGCCTGGAAAAGGTGCAGGGCGCGACCCTCGACAGCTGCAAGCTGATCGCAGGGCTCGACAAGTCGGTCGTATACAGCGTGGTTGGCGCCTCGACCAGCTTGATCCGCGAGCTATTCGTCAGCTCGGAAGGCATCGACATCGACTTCACCTACGCGCAGACCGAGGCGATCGCCCTGATCGTCGCCTCCGGCCCGAACGGGAACCTCGAGTTCTACGACTCGCTGGGGCATCAGCGGGGCTGGGAAGTAATCGAGTCCGGGGTCAATTCAGGTCCTATCCGTGAGCTGAGCTTGCTCGACTTCGCCAGGAAGCTTGGCAAGGACACCGTCGAGACGTGCGCCGCGCCGCTGATGAAGACGACCGACGGCCCGGTGACCGTGGTCGTCGATCCCCATTTCGCCGCCCTGATCGCCCATGAGATCATCGGGCACCCTTCCGAACTCGACCGCGCGCTCAAGTACGAGACCGCGTACGCGGGTCGCAGCTGGTTTCTGAAGCAGCCGGGCGACGACATGCGCGGCAAGCAGATCGCATCTCCGCTGCTTACCGCGTTCTCCGATCCCACGATCGAGGGCTTCGGGCACTTCCTGTACGACCACGAGGGCACGCCGGCACGGCGCGTGTTCCACATCCGCAACGGCGTATACGAGGAGTTCGTGAACAACCGCCAGACCGCGGCGCTGTTCGGGGTCGAGCCCAATGGCTCATGTCGGGCGACCGACGCCTCGTTCGTGCCGTTGATTCGCATGACCAACACGACGATCGCGCCGGGCAAGGACGATCCGGCAGCTATCGTCAAGGAGGTCGACGACGGCTATTACATCTCCGGCCACCGGATCCCATCGATCGCCGAGTCCCGCGAGAACTTCCGGATTTCCGCAATGAAGGTCTACCAGATCAAGAATGGCCAGCTCGGCCAGCTTTACCGCGACGGCGGCATCATTTCCGACACCCGGGACTTCTTCATGAGCATCGATGCGATGGGATCGGACTGGCAACTGTTCCCCGTTCCCAACTGTGGAAAGGGCCAGCCTATGCAGGCGAAGCGGATGAGCAACGGGGGGCCCACCTTCAGGGCGCGGGCCGTGGTCACGGGGGCTTCCCGATGAGATCCCTCAAGGAACTGTCGGCGGCGGCGGCGGCCGGTCTCAAGCGTGTTCTTGCGAACCCCGACGTCGCAGAGGCGGAGGTGTTCGTTTCCCAGAACGGGACGCTGCTCACACGGCTCAATTACACGTCGCACATCCCCTCGAACGGGGTGGAGGAGCCGAAATCGACGGCCAATCTGGGCATTGGCATCCGGGTCGTATTCAAGGGAGACAGGCGCCTGAGCGGCTTCGGCAGCGAATCGAGCGACATCTCGGCGGACGCGGTCGACGAGGCCTTGCGAAAAGCGCGGCAGGGTGCAGTTGCCGACCCCGACTTCATTTCTCTGCCCGACCCGGCGGCCAGCCGGCCGACCCTCAGCAGCTACCACGATGAACGGCTCATGAACGTGGCGGCCGGGGACCTGGTCGACGCCGGTTGGAAGACGGTCGAAGGCGCCCTCGACGTGTTCGAGTCCTCTGAGGAACTCCTCGGCCTGGCTGGCGGTGACCGTTCCCGGCTGCCGGGACTCGGTCTCATCCTGGGCGGCGACGTAACGATGCTGCAAGAGCGCATGGCGATTGCGAGCTCGCGGATGCCGAAACCGCAGTCCGACGAATCGACGCTCGTGATGTCGTTCATAACCGCGATGGTGGAAGCGCAGTCCGCCAAGGGCGGCGGTTGCGTCGTCGGCACGAACCTGGAGACCGATTTTTCGCTGGCAGGCAGGCAGGCGGCGCGTGGTGCGATCGCCTCGGTCGGCGGCAAGCGCGTCAAGACTGGCCAGTACGACGTTGTCCTGGGGCCCCAGGCGGTGACGGACATCTTTCACAACCTGATCGTGCCCGGTCTCAGCCTGGAACTGGTCTATGCCGGGGCCACCCCCTTCGCCGGTAAGTTCGGCCAGAAGGTAGCGGTGCCCGGATTCAACGTTTACGACGACGGGGCCGCCCCCGGGCTGGCGGCCAGCAAGCGGATCACCTGTGAAGGCCTGCCCACCGGTCGGACCGACCTGATCAAGGGGGGCGTGCTGGTCGGGCTGCTTGCCAACGATTACGAACACCAGCGCATCCTGCGGGATCCCAACGCCCGCCAGAAGCTGGGCGTCGATCCCCGGGAACACATCGCCGCACTGGCGCCCAGGAACGGCTTCCGCTTCGGGCGAGGCGGTGGCCGCCACTTCGATTCGCCGCCCGGCGTTTCCGCGACCAACCTGGTCATCGAAAGCGATTCAGGCGAGAGCTCTGCGGACCTCATCCGGAAGGTCAGGAACGGCCTCTACATCGGACGTATCTGGTATACCTACCCGGTCAACGGCTTCTCCACCGGCGATTTCACCTGCACCGTGATCGGCGATTCGTTCGTGATCCGGGACGGGAAACTTGCCGAACCCATAAGGCCCAACACCGTGCGCATCAACCACAATACGCACAAGGTGCTTAATAATGTGCTCGGCGTCACCGAGTCAAGGCAGGGCACGGTCCTCTGGGCGGCCGACCAGATCGTCTACGCCCCGGAGGTAGCCGTGCGCGGGGTCTCGGTTTCGGAGATCGCCGGATACATGGACGCCACGTCATAGGGCCGCCCCAGGAGGACTGCGATGATGACCAGCCCGACTTCAGTGCCAGCGTACGCCGCCCGGCTCGCGATTGCCTTCCAGGAGGGGCCGCGTAACCGGCTCACCACGCTGTTCCGGATACTGCTGGTGATACCGATCGTGGTTGTGCTCGCGCTGGTGCCAACGGTTTTCAACCTGCCGACCGTGTTGATGATCCTGTTCAGGCAGAAGTACCCACGCTGGTGGTTCGACTTCAACTTCCAACTGACCCGCTTCACGACCCGGGTCATCTCGTATCTGGGCCTCCTGAGGGACGAGTACCCATCGACCGATGAGGAGCAGGCGGTTCATGTCGAGATCGATTACCCGGACGCAGCCAGGGACCTGAACCGGTGGCTTCCCCTCGTGAAATGGCTGCTGGCGATTCCGCATTACATCCTGTTGATCATCCTGACCGTTGCAGCGGTGGTTGCCGTGGTCATCGCGTGGTTCGCGATCCTGTTCACGGGTTCGGGTCCGCGGGGCCTTTCCGATTTCGTGCAGGGTGTTCTTCGGTGGTGGTTGAGGGTCGATGCGTACATGTTCCTGCTCGTAACCGACCGGTACCCACCGTTCTCGCTCAAATAGGCGGCGCTTCTGTTCATGTCTGCCCGACCGCAAAGGGCGGTCGCTGGAGGTTACTTTGGCACTCGATTTCTTGAAGGTGAAGACGGCGGATGCGGTGGTGGTGAAGGCGCCGCAGCTGCGACAGCAGGTCGTCGAGATCCTGATCGCGGTCAAGGTAACCAGGCAGGACGCCGAAATTACCGCTGACATCCTTGTCGAGTCGGACCTGCGAGGGGTCGACTCCCATGGCTGCGGCAACGTGGTCGGGTATGCCACCCGGATTCAGCAGGGAACCACGAAGGCCCAGGGCGACGTCAGGGTCATCAGCGAGTCGCCGTCCTCGGCCCTGATCACCAACGACTGGGGCCTCGGGTTCGCAGGGGCGCATACCGCGATGTCGATGGCGATGGACAAGGCGGCAGAGACCGGGATGGGCGCCGTGACCGTGCGGGACGGCCAGCACATCGGGATGCTGATGTACTACCCGCTGATGTGCGTGCGCCGCGACATGATCGGTCTGGCGATGACGAACGGGGCGCCCTGCGTGCGTCCAGCAGGTGGCGCACAGGCGATGCTCGGCACCAACCCGATCGCGTTCGGAGCGCCGGCCGGCGAGGAGCCGCCGTTCCTGTACGACGCCGCCACGAGCGTCGTTGCCATGGGCAAGATCGGAATCGCCCGGCGTCTCGGCGTCCCGCTGCCGCCGGGCTGGGCGGCCGATCGCGAGGGAGACTGGATCAAGGAACCGCCGGCAGGGCGGAGCCCGAACTGGTCGTTGGCGCCGGTGGGCGGTGATCGGGTGCGCGGCGCCCACAAGGGCTACGGGCTGAGCGTGATGGTCGACATCCTGTGCGGGGTCCTTTCCGGAGGAGGCTATTCCGCGCTCTGCCGGGAAGGCGATAACCACACCTTCATGCTGGCAATGGACATCTCGAAGTACCGCCCGATCGACGAGTTCAAGTCAATGATGGACGACATGATCCGGGCCCTGCACGCCACGCCGCCGGAGCCGGGAACCGAGAAGGTGCTCGTTGCCGGCGACCCCGAGCACGAGACATATCTCGAGAGAAGCACCAGGGGCATTCCACTGCATCGATCGATCGTGGACAACATGCGGGCCAAGGCGAAGGAAGTCCGGGCGCCCGTACTGATCTGAGCCTGCCTGAGCGGGCGCAGGGCAGGGCAATACCGGGCAGGGTCAAACCCGGCCGTAGTCGTCCTTCAGTCGCACCACGTCTTCGAGCTCGGGGGTCGACACTTCCAGGACGAGCAGATCCTGCTCGCCCGCCTCCAGCTGGTGTACCTGTCCGGGGGGGATGTCGATCCACTCACCCGGCTTCATCACGATCCGTTTCTGCAGCCTGAGATCGCGCTGCATGAGGCACAGGATGCCGTCCCCGCTGACCATCTGCATGCTTTCGTGCTTGACCCGGTGATACTGCACGCTCAGCCTCTGGCCACGCTTCAAGTACAGGTGCTTGACGACGAATTTTCCGTTGCTCACCAGGATCTGCTCGTGACCCCACGGCTTGGGGATGCGGTCGGTCACCTATCGCTCCATCCTTGCTTCGGCGTCCACCGTTCTCCAGTGCCCGGTCGACCGGATCAAGAAGGGGATCCTCTGCGACCTGGCGATCGCGCCGACCACCGGGGCGATCGCCAGCCAGATGGCGATCGTAAGAACGAGGGAGGTCGGGTATCCGAACGGTTTCGTTCCCAGGTCGTCCGAAAGAATTCCGCCGAAGATCATCAGGATCCAGGCGCTGAAGAAGTAGCCAAGTCCGGCGGCCGGGATGGCAAGCATCGCTCTTATCAAGTCGAACCCTCCGTACGCAGCCCGTACGCCATGCGCCGATGCGCTGGCTAGATATCGAGCAGCGCTATTTCAGTCTGAACTTCAGTAGTCACTTCGGGACCCTCTGGCGTGAGGTAAACATCGATCTCTGACCGCACGCCGAAATCCGGCAGGTAGATCCCGGGCTCTACGGTAACGCCGATCCCGGCGATCAATCTGCGAGTGTCCCGTGTTTCCCAGTCGTCCAGGTTTACCGCGTTGCTGTGGACGGAGCGGCCAAGCGAATGCCCGAGGCGGTGCACGAAGGCGTTGCCGAAGCCGCGTGCCTCGATGAGGTCGCGCGCAGCACGGTCGACCTGCCACCCTTCGATCGGGTTGCCGGCCTTCCACGAGGCGGCCATGAACTCCACCGCCGCGTCACGGGCGTCACGGACTGCCTCAAATACCTTCCGATGCTGCGGCGTCGGGTTGCGCCCGACGTAGCACGTCCACGTGATGTCGGCATAGATCGACGCGGGGTCCCCTTTTTGCCTGGCCCAGAGGTCGATCAGGAGCCAGCTGCCCTTGCGAACCACTGCGGCCCGCTCGGGGGTCGGTTCGTAGTGGGGGTCCGACGAGTGCGGGCCAACCGAGGCAATAGGACCGTCGCTTGCCTCCAGGCCCAGCCGGTCGTATCGACCGCGAATGAACTGGGCCACGTCATGTTCCGTCAACTTCCAATTCACGTTTTCTGCCACGAATTTGAAGGTGTCGTGGACGATCCGGCCAAGCGCGGCGGCGGCAAAGCGGTGGGAGGCGAGCTGCTTATCGTCCCAGCGCTCGGTGGCGTACTGGAGGACGTCACCCGAACTCACTATCTCGACGCCCAGGCCGCGCACGAGTTCGACCGAACCGGCGTCGACCCGGCCAACCCGCGGCAGGGCGCCCTCAGGTGAATACTCCATTGCGATCCGGCCGCGCGCGGGCAGCAATTGCTTGAGTCCGGCGAGCAAGCGCTGGCGGCTTGGCCATTCCAGGATCTGGGGGGCGTCTTCGTTCCAGCCGGCGAACAGTTCGCGGAATCGCCCGGTATCGACGCTGTGGGCAAGGACCGTGGCCTGTCCATGCGGCGGGATGAACAGCCAGCAGGGACGGGTCACGTTATGTGCCTGTCCGCCGAGCACGGCCCAGAGGATCGGGTTCGCGTTGAAGTAGTCTCGCAGCAGCCACCCGTCGAGCTGGTGCTCTGACATGTATTCCTGCGCGGCAGCTATGGTCTGGCTCATGCGGCGTATGCCAAGTCCATCGCGAGGATCACTTCCGGCTCTCGCTGGGGTCGGGGAATATCTGCTTCGCCTTTTCGTAGGCCTCCGGCGTGTTCAGGTCGAGCCGGGCCAGCGGGGTGTTCATCGCAACCCAGTTAATCCTGTCTGCGTGCGCTTTGACCACCGATCGCACGCCTTCGGTCTCTTCGGAGATCGATTCGAGTTCAGTCGCCAGCGCGCCACTGAAGACGAGCGGATGACCACCGTGGCCGTCGTAGCGCGGGCAGCTGATAAGCGCCTTGTTCGTGCGGTGTGACTCGAGCACCTGGCGGATCAACCACGCCGGGCGCGGCTGGTCGACCGCCAGCAAGAGGATGGTATCGATCCCGTGGGGGAGCGCGGCCAGGCCTGCCCTGATCGAGGTCGACTTGCCGAGCTTGTAGTGCGGGTTCAACACGCGGTGGATGCGCGGCCCGCGCACCCGCGCATGCACCTCACAGGCGTGGTGGCCGGTGACCACGTAGACGTCGTCTACACCGGCCTTGAGGAGGGCTTCTGATTGACGTTCGACGAGCGTCGCGCCAAACCACGGCAGGAGCGGCTTCGGGGTCCCCATTCGGGTCGACTCACCGGCGGCGAGCAAAATGGCACATGTCCCTGTCACGGCGGGCTCTGAAACCTAGGTGGTTGAGGCGGGCTCTCTGACCTTCGCCTCGATCCGTTGCAGGTATTTGTCGTCAAGTTTTAGCGGGGCGCCGGACCCGCCAAGCCGGAACATCAGCATCTCGGCGACCAGCGAAATGGCGATCTCCTCCGGTGTTCGGGCGCCGATATCCAGCCCGCTGGGCGCGCGGATCTCACGCAAGCGGGCGGGCGGCACGCCCTTCTCCAGCAGTGACTCGTAGATCATGACAGTCTTGCGCCTGCTGCCGAGCAGTGCCACGTACGACGCCCTGGTCTTCGCGGCCGCTTCCAACGCCAGGTCATCGTATCGGTGGCCGCGCGTCGCGATCACGATAAAGGTGTTCGCATTGATCGGCATCTCTCTGAGCGCCGCCACGAAGTCTTGAGTTCGCACCTCGTCAACATCGGGAAAACGGTCGCGGCTCGAGAACTCGGGGCGATCGTCGATAACCGCGACCTTGAACCCGGCGAACCTGGCGGCCGTCGCAAGAGCGCGGCCCACGTGGCCACCCCCCGCGATTACCACCTTGGGCGGAGTTGTGTAGGCTTCGAGGAAGAACTCAGCGCCTGATTCGAGGGCAGCGTATTCATACTTGCCCATCGCCATGAGCTTCCGGGCCCGCTTGACCGCCTCTTGATCGATGGCGGGATCGCCCAGGGAACCGACGGTCTCTCCGTTCTCCCTGATCAAGAGCTTGGCGCCGATCGAAAGCTCGGAACCGCGCGGGCCCGCCGTCAGCGAGGCGACGGCTACGGGCCGGCCGCCTTCGTAGGCCTTGAGCACATCCGCGGTGAACGTGCCGAACCGCTGGTTGCCGGAGTACGTGGGGTCGATGAGGAAGTACATCGTGCCGCCGCAAACCAGTCCATCCTGGGCGGCCAGATCTTCATTGAGGATGTAATCGCGCACGATGGCGGGCCCGCCCTCACGCAACAGGGTCTTGGCTGCGAACCAGATATCGCCTTCGACGCAACCGCCCCCAAGCGTGCCCACCGCACTGCCGTCCTCGCGCACGAGCAGCTTGGCGCCCGGCTTTTGCGGGGTCGACCCTGAGGTACGGATTACGGACGCGACTACGAACGGGCGGTCTTTTTCGAGCTGGGCGGCAGCCTCTCGGAAAACTGGCTCCATACGGATCCCCGGTGCGCTGGATGGGCACGCGCCACGCTTGTGTGGCGCAAGGATTTACCTTTGGCCAGAATAGCACAGGGGCACGTGTGATCAGGTGGCAGGCGCCCCGCCCGACGCCATGGCGGCAGACGCCCGCATGACCGCCTTGATGATCTTGTCGTAACCGGTGCAGCGGCAAAGGTTGCCGGCCAGGTTGAGGCGTATCTCCTCTTCGGTCGGATTCGGATTGCGCCGGAGCAGGGCAGTGGCCGAGATGATGAACCCTGGCGTGCAGAACCCGCACTGGAGCCCGCCTTCCTGCACGAATGCTTCCTGCACGTGGCTGAGCTTGCCGTTGCGGGCGATCCCCTCGACGGTGGTCACTTCCAGGCCATCAGCCTCGGGCGCTAGTACCAGGCAGGAGTTCACCGAACGGCCCTCGACGAGCACGGTGCAGGCCCCGCAGTTCCCGTTGGAGCAGCCTTCCTTCGTGCCGGTCAGCAGCAGTTCATCTCGCAATGTCCGCAGCAATGTCCAGGCCGGTTCGACCATCATCTCGCGCGGCTCGCCGTTGACCGTGAACTGGATTGGGATCTTTGCCATCGATGACCTTTCTACGTTGTCCGCCGCGCCGTCCCGGGTCCTTCAGGAGGCCCGCTCGCCGGCGTTGATACGCTGTACGCAAGCCTGGAGCGTGCGACGGGTCAGGACCCTGACAAGATCCTTCCGGTACTCGGCCGACCCGCGGACGTCTGAGATCGGCCTGGCGGCACTCACCGCCGCCTCGGCCGCAGCCTCGATCAGTGCGTCACTGATCTCACGGCCTTCGAGGGCCAGCTCCGCGATCCTGGCCCTGATCGGGGTTGGCGCCACCGCAGCGAGTGCGATCCTGGCCCTCTTCACCAGTCCAGAACTCTCGATCTCGAGGTAGCAGCCCACACCCGCAATGGCGATGTCCATCTCATTCCGCGGGATGAACCGCAAATAGGTGCTTGCCGACCTTGCCGCGGGGGTCGGCACGAAGATGCCGGTGAGTAGTTCTCCCTTTTCCAGGATCGTCTGGCCGGGGCCCTTGAAGAAGCGGTCAAGCTCTACGAGGCGGGCGCCCTTGCTGGACGCGACGACCGCTCGAGCATCCAGCACCAGGAGGGCGGGTGCCGTGTCAGCGGACGGTGCGGCGTTGCAGATATTGCCCCCGAGCGCTGCTCGATTCTGGATCTGGACCGAACCGATCAGCCCGGCCGCCTCGTACAGTGCGGCGTAACGGGCGGGCACCTCGGGGTGGCTTCGGATGTCGGTGCAACTTCTTGCCGCGCCGATGTGCAGCCCGTCGGCTTCAACGTCGAAGCGCTGCATTTGCGGGATGCGCTTCATTTCGATCACCAGGTCGGCGGTCCGCCTGCCAGTCTTCAACTGGTCGACGATGTCAGTTCCGCCGGCCAACGGCCTTGGCTGCTGTGCTGAGGCCATCAGTTGAAGTGCCTCGTCCAGCTCGCGTGGCGCTGCGTACTTGAAACCGGCCATTGGCATGCCCTCGGTCGTCAGGTGATTGAAGTCATCATTGCAGCGGACGCCGCGTCAAGGCGTTTCTTTGCTTCCAGATCCAGCTTTATCTCCGCGCCGATGATGTTGTCTTCCAGGTGCTTGACCGTGTCCCCGCCGGTGATCGCCACGCTGATCTCGGGGTGTGAAAGGACCCAGGCGAGGGCTATCTGGGCGATCGACTTCCCATACTCGTCGGCGATCTTCCGGGTGGTATTGATTACGTCTGACGCGCCGCTCTTCATGACGGCATCGAATCGTTGGCGAGGCCGGCGACCCCACAGGGTGTCCTTGGGGGGCGCCTTGCCCGGGTTGTAGGCGCCACTGAGCAGCCCGACGCCCAGGGGGCTGTAGGCCATTATCCCGAGCCCGTAGTCGGCCACCATCGGGAACAGTTCAGCCTCAAGCCTGCGATCGACGAGGCTGTACGGGTTCTGTGCCGTGATGAAGGGGGATGCGTTGAGGTCCCGCTGCAGGTTCAGCGCCTTTACGACCTGCCAGGCCTGGAAGTTACAGCAGCCGACGTACCGGGTCTTGCCGTCCCGCACCAGGTCATCGAGCGCCCGCAACGTCTCGTCGAGTGGCGTCAGGTCGTCGAAACGGTGCAGGAGGTACACGTCGACGTGGTCGGTGTTCAGGCGCTTGAGCGACCGTTCGATCTCGCGCATGATGTGGAACCGCGAGCTGCCGTGGTCGTTTGGCCCGGCTCCGATCGGGCTGGTCACCTTGGAAGTGATGACCACGTCGTCCCGCTTACCCTTGATCGCCCTGCCCAGGACTATTTCGGAGTGGCCGATGTACTTGCGATCATCCATCGGGCCGTAGACATTTGCGCAGTCGATCAGATTGATCCCTAGATCGATGGCGCGTTCGATGACCCTCTGCATCTGCTGCTCGTCGGGCTGCCCGCGAAAACCCAGGCCCAGCGCGAGCGGGCTGACCTTTACTCCCGAGCGGCCGAAGTTCACGTAATCCAATTGTTGCCTCCGTCGACGTACGCAGTGGTGTGGTGCTGCGCCGGCCGAGCATATTCCCGGCGCACCTCCTGAGCAACTCGCGGGCCGCCGTCGGGCGTCTCCGGCGTAGTGGGGCTTGTGACCCGGCGCCTCCGGGACATGGAACAGCTAGGAGACGCGGTACTTCTTCAGGGCGTCGTAGTTAAGCTCGATCCCGAGGCCGGGTCGATCGGGCGCATATACGTAGCCGTCCTTGATCCGGAGCGTTTCGGTGTAGATCTTGCCGTGCATGGGGTCCACCGAATCTCGGTAGTACTCGAGGATCAGCCCGTTTGAAATGGCGGCGACCAGGTGGATGTGAATCTCCTGGTTGCCGTGCGGGGCGATGTCGAGGTCGTTGGCCTGGGCGAGCGCCGCCACCTTCATGAACTCGGTGATTCCGCCGAGGATCAGGGCGTCGGGCTGGAGGATGTCGACGGCCCGGGCGTTGATCATGTCGCGGAATCCGTACCGTGTGTACTCGTTCTCCCCGGCCGCGATCGGCACCGAGGTTGCGTGCGTGATCGCCGCCTGGCCCGCGTAGTCGTCGGGCTCGACCGGTTCCTCGAACCAGAACAGGTCGTACTTTTCGGCCTTCCGAGCGAACTCGATCGCCTCGTAATGGCGGTATGCATTATTGGCGTCGACCATGACCTTCACATCCGGCCCCACGGACTCCCGGACGACGCGCACGCGTTCGATGTCCTCATTGATCGGGACGCCCCCGACCTTCATCTTCACGGCCCGGGCCCCCAGCTCTACGTTGCGCTCCATCTCCTGTGCGAGCTCTTTCAGCCCCTTGCCTTCCTCGTAGTACCCGCCGGCAATGTAAGTGTCGACACGGTTCGTGAACCCACCCAGCAGCTTGTAGAGCGGGAGCTTTGCGACCTTGCCTTTCAGGTCCCAGAGAGCGATGTCGATCCCGCTGATCACCCGGGTCGTGATGCCCCTTCTGCCGACGAGCTTGGGGCGCCACATCTCGTGCCAGTGGCGCTCGTTGTCCAGAGGGTCACGGCCGATCAGCACTTGCTTGAAGTGGTTGACGATGGCCACGCCGACATCGGGCGCGTCCTGGATGCCACCGGCCAGGCCGATCCCGGTGATGCCTTCGTCGGTCTCAATACTGACGACGTTCAGTCCCGAATGGGTGTAGGTGTACAGGCCGTTCCGGATCGGCTTGTGCCTCGGCCAGCGGAAAACCTCGGTCTTTACGTCGGTGATCTTCATGAAATCCCCTTCGAGACTGCTTCAGGCAAGCGAACGGCCGGAGTGTACACCGGGTCTGTTCTTAAAGGCGGCGTCAGCAAGCAGCTTTGGCTGCCATGTGCCGCCAAAATGTCCGGCCTCGAACAAGCACCTGATCGTGTCGCGTGCCGGATCGGCGAAGGGAATGGGCTCGATTCGAAAGGTGTGATCTCGT
>VGZT01000046.1 GCA_016872495.1 SAR202 cluster bacterium | reverse complement strand
TCGAAGTTCATTCAGGGACCTGCGCCTTATACTGGGAAGGCCCGCTACCGTGGGGCTGTAGCTCAGCTGGGAGAGCACCTGCTTTGCAAGCAGGGGGTCAGGGGTTCGAGTCCCCTCAGCTCCACCACAAACAACGCTCTTGGCCGCCCCGGTCGTCCTGAGCGCCGGGGGCTCGGCTTTTGAGAGCTCTACCCCTGAGCCGGTGCGTGCCGTGGCGACTTCGAAGACCGCCCGGAACGCCCCTTTCGGCCGGATGGCGACGACGGCCTTCTCAGCCTTCGGGTCGACGTAGACAGCTTCCAGGATCGTGTTGGCCAGTTCATGCCGCTCGGCGAGGCTGGCCCTATCCCACAGTTCTGGCAGGTTACGGATCAGCCTGCCTGCTTCCTCGGCGGCGTTGACTTCTGGAACGACCATGCCTGGGACGCTCGGCGGGAGCAGCGCTAGCCGCCGGGGGTGTTCGGGGCCCTCGCCGCCTGGAGCGCGCTGGCGAACCTCCCAGACATGGCCCGCCACTCGCTGATCACATCGTCGTACCACGTATGGGCGTCGGCGTTCTCGACTTCGCCGCGCTGCAGTAGCGCTTGGACAGCCGAGCGAGAACCCTCTGGGAACTGGACCGTGTACTCGAACCCGAGATCACGGTGCGCCTTGGAGTTGTCGAAGATATTGTCGTACTGGAAGTTGAGCCCGCACCACTCTGCTTCCGGGACAGCGCGTACAAGCAGGTCGGTCGGGATGTGCACGAGCTCGGGCGGTGGTCCGCCAGCGGCGTCTGCTATGTGGGCGTAGATCTGGTCCCACGTCATCCACTCCTCGCCGGTCACGTGGTAGTCCTCGCCTATCGCCTTGCGGTTGCCAATGGCGTTGACGAACGCCTTCGCGACGTCGTCGCGGTGGCATGACCCCCACAGTGACTGCCCGTCGCCATGGCAAATGACGGGCATCCCGCGGCGGAGGCGGTCAACCCAGTAGGTGCCGCCGCGCAGGGTGTGGACGAGCCGCCGCACGTAGGTGTGGGCGGGCCGGATGATCGTGAGCGGGAAGTCGGAGGGGTGGTAGGCGGCTTCGAGCAAGCGTTCGCACGCGACTTTGTCGTACGCATACCGGAACTCCGGGACAGCGCGGCGCGGCTCTGATTCGGTGATCGGGTAGCGGCGCGCCGGCTTCTGGTACACATCAACTGTGCTGCAGAAGATGAACTGCCCCGTCCGGCCCCTGAAGGCCCTGATGTCCGACTCCACCTGGGCCGGCACAAACCCGATCATGTCTACGACGCAATCGAACGGGCGCTGTCTCTTCATCGCAGTCTCGAACTGCGCAAAGTCGTTGCGGTCTCCGCGGACCAATTCGAATCCGCCCTCGAACTCAACGCCCGAGGCACCGCGGTTGTACAGGACAACCTCGTCCCCGCGCCTGAGCAGGAGGGGCGTGATGCCAGAACTGATAACGCCCGTTCCGCCGATGATCAGGACTCGCATCGTTTGCCTCTCAGGCTCCGAACATCAAAAGCCAGTCGCCAGGGCCGGGCGGCGTGAAGTCCTGGGTCCCGCCTTGCGTGTTTACGCCAACGGTGCGCCGGGCGCCGTTGCGGACATCGATCCAGGCCGCCGGCAGACCGGGCTTCAGGCGCGTCAGGTCGACCGCCAGTGGCTGTGCGACAGGTGTGTAGACCAGCGCGGCCGACCCGTCTTCGAGCGCTGCCGCGCTGACGTGCGATTCGGCCTCCGCGGGCTGCCTGACCACGAGGCCGGGCGCGGGCCTCAGTTCCCACCAGCGCGTGCTTTCAAACGCCGCCCGCAGGTGCCGCATCTGCGTCCCGGCTTCAAGTTCAAGCGCCTGGTTCCAGTGCAGCGGCGTACCTGTTTGCGGATGGTCTACCGCCGGGTCGCGTCCGTTGTCCCACCCCCAGATGCCGTGGCCCCCGTACGTGATGCCGGGGAATGGCGCCGCCATCGCAGACCAGTAGCAGACCCTGCGGACAGCGTGCGCGTCGAACCGCTTACCGCTCCGGCCCATGTGGTCTTCGTAACACGGCTCGGAGTTCAGCAGCACCTTGCCGTGGCGGGCAGGCCATTGCGCGGCCACCGGGCCACCGAACACCCACCTGTAGCTCTCGGCGTCATCGTAGTGGCCGCTCTGGTAGGCCATGATGTCGAGCCACGCGCTGCCACCGAAGTCGTCGAGCGGCAGTTTCTTGCCCTGGAAGTGCATGGCAACCGGGGCATGCGGCCGGTCGCCGAAGACCCCGGCGCCGATGGCGTTCCAGCGCGCTACCCCGTCGCCCGAATAGTCGCCGTCGCCCGCCAGGATCCAGGCCACGTGGTACGCCTCCCAACGGGCCACCATGTAGCGGCCAAGGAGCACTGCCTGGTCCACCGGCAACACATATCCCGGGTTGCTTTCCGGGTACGCTCGGCCCTTGTGCGCCCAGAGCATCACCGCGGCGCTGAGGAAGCCGTAGCGGTTCATCTCGATGATCTTGCCGTCCAGCCTCTTGAAGAACTGCGGGTTGACCAAGATCGAATCGCAGCCGGTGTACGCGATGCGCCCGTCGGTGTCCCCGTTCGGGGCCGACCTCCAGTGAGTAGCGACCCACTGGACGACGTTGAATCGCTGTGCCCGCCGTGCTGCCAGGTAGGTGCTCCATTCGTCCGGAGCGGAACGCAGGGGGCCGTTCCACGCAGTGTCTCCCAGCCAGAAAAACGGGGTGCCGTCGGCATGCACCAGGTGCCGCCGGTCTCCAGAGACTCTTATCGCGCCGTGCCGGCGGAAGGGGTTTTCGGACGCCACCTCCGACACTTCAAACTCGCCAGATGTGGTCAGTCCCTTGTCCTGCCCGTTCGATGGCCTCGTCTCGTACCTCCAGGCGCCCGGCTCGCCCGGCATGAAGCGGACCTTCCAGTCCCGTCCGCCGTCCCAAAACCCTTCGGCGCGGTGGCTGGTCCCGGACGGCGAGGTAAACGTGGCGTCGAGCACGCACTCCGTTAACGGGTTGGCGTAGTAAGAGGTGGACGAGAGGTTGAACTCAACCGCCGACCAGAGCGCGGCGTGGTACGGGAATTTCATGATTGTGCTCCAGTGCGTGCCACTGCTTCCAGCGACGACATGCGGGGCCGCGCGTCAGGCACGTGACTGTGTCTGGTGGAGACCGCCGGACTGTGGTTCGCAGGCACCGTGCAGGGTTGTGGAAGGCCGACGAATGGTACCCCACGTTGCCGCACTCTGGGGGCCGTAAGCGCAGTATCCCCTGCTGCTGCCCTTGAGCGCCGAGCAGGTGCCGGGCTGCCGGGCGCCAGGCCGGCACTGGCAGTCAGGCGCTGCATCCGGGAACGGATGCGCCGTGGCGCGTCGACGAACTCTTCTGGCCATGTGCCAGGCGAGCCCCCACAGGTCGGGCAGGTTACGGATCAGCCTGCCGGCTTCCTCGGCGGCGTCGACCTCTGGAACGACCAGCGACGCGAGCTCCAGTTCCAGATCAGTCATGATCGTTGTTTTCGCAGAGGGGGAAGGCTCGGTCGACAAAGGGAGCGAGCTAGGGAACGGGCGCATCATGAGGGATGAGCTTCTCGTGCTTAAGCTCTGCCCAGAGCTGGATCGGCGTTCTTGCCTTCACGGCGGCGACGTTCTGCTCGACTTCAGCAACGGTCTGCGCGCCGGGGATGGCAGTCGCAACCGCGGGGTGTGCGAGCACGAACTGAAGCGCCGCCGCCTTCAGGTCAACGCCGTGACGGTCGCATACCGCCTTGATCGACCGCGCCTTCTCGATCAGTTGACGGGGCGCGGGCGCATAGTCGAACGTCACGGACCCATCAAGGTCGCGCGCCAGGATGCCGGAGTTGTACGGCCCTCCGATCGCAACTCGGGTGCCGCGTCGGACGCACTCCGCCATGAACACGGGGAGCGCCGATTGGTCCAGCAAGGTGTACCGCCCTGCCATAAGGACGACGTCGAGGTCGAAGTCGCGCACGCATCGGGCGGTAAGCTCCCACTGGTTCATGCCCATGCCGATAGCCTTGACGATGCCCTGCTGCCTGAGCTCTGCCAGGGCTGGCAGCGCCTCTCTGAACGTGGATTCAGGGTGCTGGCCGGTGAAGTCGGAGTCGTGTAGGTACAGGATTTCCACCGACTGCATGTTCAGGCGCTTCAAGCTCTCTTCAAGAGAGCGCAGGATGCCCGAACGCGAGAAGTCGAACGAGACCCTCATCTTCGGGATACCGTCCTCGGAGTAGGGCTTCGCTTCGCCCGGGACGGGGTCCAGCACTCGCGCAACCTTCGTGGAGACCGTGAAGGCTGGCCGCGGTATGTCCGCGAGCGCCCTTCCGTAACGGACTTCGCTTCGCCCCTCGCCGTACATGGGCGCCGTGTCGAAGTAGCGGATGCCAAGCTCATACGCCCGTCGAATGATGGAAACGGCCTGCTGGTAGCCCGTCCCGCCGTAGATGCCCTCGGCAAGCACCATGCCACTCAACGGCCCGCCGCCGAGGCCGAGGCGTGTCACTTCTACGCCGGTCTTGCCGATCTCGACTCTGTCGGTGGGGTTCATGGCGTCATCCTAATGATTTGAAGTCTGCCAGGCGACCCACTTGTTCGACGTCGCTTGTGCCGGGCGCGCGCGGGAGGTCGGGATGGATGCCGGCCCCACCCAGGAGAAGCGACGTCGCCAGCAAGCCCGGCTAGCCGCAAGTCCCGAGCATGCCAGCCCCGTCCTGGCTATGGCGAAGGGCTGAAGCGCAGGATGCGGTTGCCGAACTTGAACTCGGCGACCCAGAGGTAGCTTCCGTCGAACGCGACCGCGCCCGGCCAGAAAAGCCGGTCCCGCGCTATTTGCGCATGCCGGTCGTCGATCGAGGGCGCGCCGATCACCGCATCGGGTGGCCACTGCCCTGCCAGCGCGGCTTCGATCTTTCGCCAGACGAGGACGCGACTGTATGGCGTGTCAGCGATGAATAGCTGCCCGTGGGACACCGCGACGCCCTCCGGCAGGTTGAGGCGGCCCCGTCCGCCGACGACTGCTGGGCTGGCGCCTGGCGAAAGCTCGGAGATCCGGTAGACCTGGACTGCTTGATCGAAAGTCGTGACCACGGCGAGGTACGTCCCGTCCGAGTCCAGCCTGCGTGGGGACTTGATTGGCATGACGAACCTGGGCGCTGAAGTAGCAGTCGGGAGGCCCTCCCACACGTACACCGCGTTCGCGCCGGCGTCTGCCAGATAGAAATAGCGGTCGTCGATGGCTATCCCCTTGAGTTCGGAGAACCGGACGTCCCCGATCGCCCCGGTGAACGAGATGTCCGGTAGCTGGCCGTCGAGCGGCAATGTGCGCCAGATGTGCACCGCTCTTTGCCCTGCGACGGCGAGCGTATTGCCGTGGAGCGCAATATCCCAGGGCGCCCCGCCGGTGCCTTTGAACGAGTAAACGATGTCCGGGTGCGCACCGCTCTGGTCCGGCAGCTGCTTCCAGACATACAGCCCGTGGAAATCGGAACTCACGAACAGGTTCTTGCCGTTAGAAGCCGGAGTCCCGTTCGTGATGAAGAAATTGGTGTCCAGGGTGTTCGTCTGGAGGTCAGGACTTCCGATCACGAAGTCGGGCTTCCGGGACGGGTCGGCCGGGACCTGGTTGTAGCCGACAACCTGGTTTCCGTTGCCACACGATATGTAGAGCCGGTTGCCGGCGAACGCCGCGCTCTCGTAGTCGCCCGAGCCCGCGCAAGGTGGGGTTGCCAGCGACACTTCGGGACGGCTCGAGGCGCTGGCGGGCGGCGACTTCCAGACGCTCAGTGTGCCCGCCGAAATCAAGGCCAGTCTGCCGTCGGTCGAGAAGCTACCGCGGGGCCACGGAAATCCGAGCGGCATGTAGAAGTCGAACGGTTGCTCGCTGGCGACAGGGAAAGTAGTCCAGACGAACGCCCCGCTGGCGGACTGGCCAGGCACTCTCGCGTTGTGATCGCCGACCATGAGCATCCGGCCATCGCTCGTGATCTGCCTTGGGGTTCCGATCATGCCGTTCCCGCGCAGCACGATATCCGCGGGCTGGTCGTCTCGTTCGGGGAACGTGTTCCAGATGAGCACCGCGGCGCCGCCAGTGGACGAAACAGCCAGCCGCTTGCCATCGGTCCACACTCCCCATGGCCAGGCGAGCGAAGCGTTGGGGCCGGCCACCTGGCGGTCCCGTCCGCCCTGGATCACGATATCGGCAGCAATACCGCTCGACGCCGGGGGAGCCTTCCAGATGAGGATCCGGTCATTGAATGTGTCGGCGACTACGAGGCGCCGGCCGTCTGTTGCGAGACTTACGGGCCAGTCGAGGGAATCCCGGTCTGTCCCCGCATCGTTGGAGGTGAAGTCCTTTTGACCGATGACCAGGTCTGGCGGGACGTTTCCGGCCGGCGCCTTGTTCCAGATGAGTACCCGGTTGTTTGAAGTGTCTGCGAGGAATAGCCGCTGCCCGTCGCTCGCGATTCCCGAGGGATGGTTGAAGAGGAGCGGGCCGCCCGAATTGTTGAAATCGATGCCCGAGAGCATGATGTCGGCCGGCTGGCCGGTCTTGAATGAGCCGGTCTTCCCGCCGCTGGCTGTGGCGTAGCTTGACTTTACAAACTCGACTTTGATCGCCGCGGAAGCTTCCGTCTGACCGGGTCCTGCGGGCGCGGGCCCACCCGGCTGCTGGCCGCCTGGCGACTGCCGGACGGCGGCCGCCAGGCTTTCCGCCGGGACATTGAGGGCGGCGAGGCAGATCGCAGCGCGATCGTTTTCGCTTCCCTCAACGGTGGCTGTGCCGGTGCGGAGGTGTGCGAGCCTCGACGGTGCGGTCGAAGCAAGGATGCACGAATCGAACCCCTGTGGCGCGGGGACTTTCCCGGTAAGGACGGCAGCCGTCACGTGGGACGGAAAAGTGGTGCGGGCCTGTTCGAGCGATATGGCGGACGGCGGCTGGCTCGATGGGTACGTTTGAGCCGGCGTTGGTGACACATTTCTTTGCGGCTCTGGCGTAGCAGGCGCCGCTCGCGTGGGCAGCAATGGCGCTTGTGTGGCCGATGGCGTCCACTGGAGGGTTGGAGTCAGTGGCGTGCCCCGCACGGTCGCAGTCGGTCGCGGCGTGGACTCCATTGAGGTTGTGGGCGCAGGGGTTCCCGGTGGCACGACGGTTGCCGTCGCCCGTGTGACTGACGGAGTCGCGGTTTCGGAAGCCACAGGCGATACCGGGCCGGCGGCTATGGTAGCCGCAGGCACTGCTGGCTCTGGCGCAGGCGTGGTGACAGGCGATGCCGGAATGCACGAAAGCCAGAGGAACAAGAACGCGGCCAGCGGCGCGCGCCGCCAGGGCTTCTTCCATGGACCGCAAACGCCCATGGATTTCAACTGCCCCACCCCCGTCCCGCTTCCCACGACGGCCACAAGTATGAGGCTGGTCCGGCGGAAATAGATGTGTGAACGGCGCGCACGTCGTACTTGCCTGGATACCTCACCGGCAGGGTCACCCTCCTTGACCGGCCCGGCCTCGGGGAGGATGTGGACGAAGCCTCATTTGACGGCAAGTTTCGCTCCGCCGAAGCCCCACTCCTGTACCGCCGCGACGGTAGCTACACGGACTGGTAGGGATCGAACCCGCAGAGCCTGTCGAAGCGGGCAGCCTGACGGAGCTGTCGGGGTTTCTCCGGATTTTTCAGCGCTTGGTCGTCTTGGCGCGCCATGCTTCGTATTCAATTTGCGCCGCGGTGTCAAGCGGATAGTAATTCTTCAGGTGACCACCTGCGCGCAGCTTCATGCGTGTGAACTCTTCCCAGTCGAGTTTCTCAGAAGCGCGCCTGATCACCTCGGGCGCCAATGCGACCGGCACACAGATTGCGCCATCGTCATCAGCCACGATGATGTCGCCAGGCATTACCAGCACATTAGCGCAGGCGATTGGAACGTTGACAGCCCAGAGCATGAGATTGTTCTGCATGCCGTGGTTCGGCGTGACGCCGCGCATCCACACTCCTACATCGAGATCATCCATTTCCGGCCAATCTCGCAGGCAACCGTCAATGACCACACCTGCACCGCCGTGCCTTTCGAAGAATGTCATCATCATCCCGCCGAAAATGCCGCCCTCCATCTCACCACGGGCGTCGCACACGATCACGTCGCCAGGCTGCGTTGGGTACATAACCTTGTGGTGGATTGGCCCGCGCTCCACATACTGCTTGCTTTCCATGAGATCCTGCCGCTTGGGCATGCACTGGAGGGTGAGCGCCGGACCAGCAACCACCTTGCCCTTCCTCCAGGCAGTAAGACCCGCCATGTGCGGGCGCGTAACACCGAGGTTGAACAGCTCACCCGCCGCGGTGGCGGTGCCAATCTTGCGCAACGCATCGCAGATGTGCGGGTCCGGTCGCCTGATATCGTCGAACATCAAAATATCCCGAACTTGATCCGGATCGAATACAGTCATTTCGAATGCCCCTCGCGGTTCATGAACAGCCCCCTGAAGCGGTACCGGTGATTATGTTAGTGCCGCCAGTGCCGGCGAGCTTCCTGTAGACCTGCTTTTCTCAGGCAGGCGCTTAGCGCACGCCGTCCTGTGGCGCATAGCCGAGAACGGCCTTCGCGTGCGCGTTGTCCCGGAAGAGTCGGGCGTTGTCGGATGTGGCCCAGAAGACGTCGAACTTGATTTCCGGCGGCGCCTCGATGCATTTGATGGTCAGCTGTCGGAGATCACGGTAGCTTGCCCAGTTGGCCTGCGCCCTGCCCGGCCCTGCCCTGTCGACCGGCCCACAACTGCTGATTCGCAGGTTGATAACGGACAACGGCGTGGTCAGCGCGTAGTACCGCCCCAGGTCTTCGCCAAATAACTTGGTGACGCCGTAGAGGGATACCGGTTTCGGCTCAGCGAATTCGTCGACCATCTTCCAGGAGGTCGGTAGCACTACGTTTGGGTCCGCGGATACGAGCCGCTTGTACGGCTCCTCCAGCTCGTAGCCGTTGACAGTCGCTCCGGAGCTGGCAAGGATCACGCGCTTGACGCCCGCCCGGCGCGCAACCTCGAGAACGTTGTACGCGCCGACGATATTGTTGCGGAGCATCGATTCCCAGGGGGCGTTCATACCCACCGGGCTGCCGGCACCGCCATCAGCCGCCAGGTTGAGCACGACGTCGACGCCGTCGAAGGCTGGCCCCAGCGAGTCGATTTCGGCGATATCGGCCCTGAACACGCGGCTGGCCGGGAGTCCATCGACCCCCGAACGGGATAGCGCGCTCAGCTCATAACGCGTCTCGAGCGCGGGCCTCAGCGCCCTGCCTACGACGCCGTTCAAGCCTGTCACCAGCAATCTGAGTTTTCTGGTCTGGGCTGACATCCAAGGCCAATCGACAATTGAGAGAGATTTGCCGCCAGTTTACGATGCTGTCCCGAGGCGGGAAATAGCAGACAGCGTCATCTCAGGTGTTGTGCAAGCCTTCGGTCGCTTCCGAATGCGGTGGACGCGCTCGGACGTCGTACTTGCCTGGATACCTCACCTGCAGGTGCCCCTCCGCGACCATGAGTTCCAGCGGATTGACCCGCGTCTTGATTGGTAGCCACACCTGCGTGTGCGTCCTCGCCGATTCGTAGACGGCGTGCACCATCTCGAGCGCCTTGTAACCGTTCATCGCCTCGCCACGGTGTCCGGGTGCCGCTCCCGAGATCCAGTCCGCAAGTTCACGGGCCTGAGCGGCATTGCCTTCGATGTACTCAAACCGGTCCTCGCCGGGCCGGGCGAACTCGGATGCTGGCTCATGCACCTTCCAGCCGCGCGACTTGGCGTTCATCACCCGGACATCGGTCAGGCCGCACTCGATCATGCCCTCGGTGCCGTAGATCCGGGTTGTCCATCCCCATTCGGGCGTCAGTTCCAGGAAGATCATCGCCTGGGCGCCGCTTGCGAAGCCGAATGCCGCCAGGGCCTTGTCCTCGATGCGGGTCGCCCTGGCCCAACGGTCGGTTTCACGCTCGACGCTCCCCATCACCCAGGTGCATTCGACGTCGCCAAGCAGGTACCTGAAGATGTCGGTCTGGTGGGAAGAGAAGTTCGGTAGCCCGTCGTGCGCGTAGGCGGTCATCATCCGAACGTCGCCGATCTCCCGGTCGGCGATCATCCTTTTCGCCAGGTTGAACGACGGCAGGAAGCGCCGCTGGTGGCCGACCACCAGCTTCACGCCGCTGGCCCTACAGGCGGCGATGATCTCTGCGGCCGCCCCGAGTGAATCGGCCATTGGCTTCTCGCAAATGATGGCCTTCGCGCCGCTGGCCGCGGCGGCGACCGCGACCGCTGCGTGGTCCTTGTCCCAGACGCAGACCGATACGACCTCCGGGTTCGCCTGCTTGAGGAGCTCCTTGTAGTCGATGAAGTGTTGTGGATGGTATGCGGCGCTACCCGCGTACCGACGATCGAAGCCTCTCATCGCCTGGGCGCTTACATCGGCGAGGGCGACAACCTCAAACCTCTCCGACTTCAAGTAGCCTTCCATGTGCTGGCGCGCGACGTCTCCACACCCAATGATTCCAGCACGCAGCATGGGGGTCACGGTCTCGGCAGGGTCGTTGCGGTCGTTGGTCTTCAACATTCATTGATCATGCCGCCAGGCGCAGCGTCGCGCAATCGGCCTGGGGCCCTCCCTACTGCGGCAAGAGGCTCACAATCTCCTGGCAGAGGGCGGCTGAATCCTCTGCTACGCGCCCTTCGCAAAGGATGATCAGATTCCCGACAGTCACGAAGTCCCCGTACTTCGGTTGGCGCGTGCAGTCGCGTCCCCCTCCGAGGTTGCCCGGAGCACATGCCCGCTGGTCTCCGATGGCCTTGTCCCAGGTGACCGAACCAGCCTGGATCACCGCAGCTGATCCAACGATCTCACGGGCAATCGGAATCCCATCCGACACGGCCACCTCGTGGGACGGAAATAACCGAATCTCGATGTCCTTCTGCCTGAAGAACATCAGTGCGGCGCCAGTGGCGCCGGGCAGTCCGTCAGTGTCGTACGTCTTTCCAAGCTTCAGGCCAGCAGCCTTCAGGTCTGCGACCGAGTAGAGCCGCTCGGTAGCGATCTTCCTCGGCCCCGCGGCCTCGGATCCCTGGGCACCCGCCGTGGGGCCGACGACCGACTCTTCTGAACCACACGCGGCCAGTACCGCAAGCGCAAACGCCGCTACCAGGCAACGCCTGATCGGTTCGCGCCACGACATGCCAGTTCCCCTTCCGTTACTCGCGACGCCGCCCCATGAATGCCCTTCATCCTGCGCGCATTGGACGTTTGATTCCTGCCAAGGGTCCGGCCGGCAACGCGCGCCTCAGTCCGTTGCCGGGGCCCGGTGAGGCCTGGTCTATTTCACCAGGTGCTTCTTGATTGCCGCCGGATCGAACTCGATTCCGAGCCCGGGTCCCTTCGGCGGGACGATGTATCCCTTCTCGAACACGAGCGGGTCCTTGAAGATCTTCCTGTGCAACGGGCCCTGGTTCGCCTCCTGAATCACGAAGTTGGGCGAACAGGTGTCGACCTGGATCGCCGCCGCTGCGGCGACCGGACCGCAGTACATGTGCGGAGCGATCATGGCGTAATGGGCCTCCGCGATCGCGGCGATCTTCTTCGCCTCGGTGATGCCGCCGCACTGGCCGACATCCAGCTGGATGATCTGCGCCGCCTGTTTCTCGAGCAGCTGCGAGAATTCGTATTTGGTGACGAGCCGCTCACCCGTTGCGATGGGGATGCTGGTATGGGCTGCAACCCGCGCCATTTCGTCGATGTTCTCAGGCGAGACCGGCTCCTCGAACCAGAACGGGTGGTAAGGCTCGAGAAAGTCGGCGACCCTGATCGCGCTGTAGGTGGTCAGCTGGCCGTGGGTACCGATGCCGACCTCGAGCTTGTTGCCGACGGCCTTCCTTATGCTCTCGAAGATCTTCGCCGCGTTCTCGATCTCCCAGAGGGGGATGTCACGGATCGGGTGCAACGGCGGGAACGGGTCGATCTTGCACGCCGAGTTGCCCTCTTCGAGTAGCTTTGCCGCGACCTCCCCAGCCTTTTCCGGGTGCTCGCGCAGGCCGGCGCTCGGCATGTACGCGTACGCGCGCAGCTTCTCGTGATACTGCCCACCGAGAAGGCCGTAGATCGGGCGGTTCGCAGCCTTGCCGGCGATGTCCCAGAGCGCCATGTCTATGCCGCTGATCACCGGCGTGGCAAAGAGGCTCGGGTGCCTGAGGTCGTGGCGGGATCCATACATCCGGTCCCAGAGGAGCTCGATATTCAGCGGGTTCTGGCCGATCACGAACTGGCCGACGAACTCCTCGACCAGGCGGACATGGGTCTGGATGTCCTTCAAATTGTTCGAATAGGAACTGCCGGCGATGCGTTCGCCGATGCCCGTGATTCCCTCGTCGGTCGTCAACTCCAGGAACAGGAAGTACCGCCCGCCGATGTACTGACTCCCCCCCGGGGTGGAGGGTTCGTTCTCGACCACCATGGTCTTGAGTCCGGTAACTTTCACAAGAAACCCCCAGTGGCTAGCCTGCTGGTCTGTGTGTGCGACCTGTGCCAGAATTGCGGCCCTATCCTATCCCGTCGTGGCAAGAGCGCGCCCGTGGGGTGATTGACTCAGGCAGGCGGGCACCTGGGGGAGTACAAACATTGGGGCGACTCGAAGGCAAGGTAGCGCTGGTATCCGGTGGCGCGCGCGGGATCGGCGCCGCGTGCGCCAGTTTCTTTGCCCGCGAAGGCGCGGCTGTCGTGATCGGCGATCTCCTTGAAAAAGAGGGCGCGTCGACGGCCGACCAGATCGTGCGTTCGGGTGGGCGAGCTCGCTTCGAACGCATGGACGTGACAGCTGAAGCGGACTGGGACCGCGCCATTGCCACAGCGTCCAGGAACTACGGCCGGCTCGACATCCTCGTGAACAACGCTGGCATCGCGATCGCCAGGCCCTCGTTCTTCGAGGTAACACCCTCCGACTGGGAGAAGACCATGGCGGTGAACTCGACCGGCGTGTTTCTCGGCGCGCGGGCGGTCGCCCCGCTGATGAAGGAGCGACGATCCGGGTCGATCGTAAACATCTCGTCGATCTCGGGACTGGTGGGCATTTCTGCAAGCGCCGGGTACGCGGCATCGAAGGGTGCTGTGCGGGTGTTTACGAAGTACCTGGCCATCCAGCTGGCGCCCTTTAATGTGCGCGCCAATTCGATTCATCCGGGCGTGGTGCGTACCGATCTGACTGCCAAGAGCCTGGCCGACGCTGCGGCGATGAAGCGAAACCTCGAGCTACACCCACTGGGGAGAGTCGGGCAGCCCGAGGACATCGCCGCCGGCGCGCTTTACCTGGCTTCCGACGAGTCGTCATGGGTCACCGGCGCCGAACTGGTGATCGACGGCGGCTACACGGCGCGCTAGGTACGGCCGGCTACAGCGTTTGCGTTATCTCGACCGTAATTCCGTCGGGATCGGCCAGGTACACGGCACGTGCCCCGGGCGGGGGAACCGTCCCTGGCGGCGACCCCGGGGGCGGTAGGGACGCGGGCGTCCCGTAGAACCGCACGCCGAGGGAGCGCAGGCGCTCGCACATGCCTTCGATGTCGGCGACCCTGAAGCCAATGTGGGCTGTGCCCGGTTGATTGATCCTGGGGTTGATCCGTGGCGCTCCCCCGCCGGCGTACTGGATCAGTTCCAGCGTGAAGTTGCCGAGGTGGACGGTGGCCATCTTCAGCCGCGCGCCTTCGACGCCAACGATCGCCGCGATTTCGGGTCCTGTGCGCTCCCATCGCCGGCCAGCGGTCATCCCGAGCGCCTCGATGTAGAAACGTATTGAACGTTCGATGTCACTGACCGTGAAACTGGTGTGA
The DNA here is from genome assembly GCA_016872495.1 of SAR202 cluster bacterium. Lineage (GTDB taxonomy): Bacteria > Chloroflexota > Dehalococcoidia > Lucifugimonadales > Lucifugimonadaceae > VGZT01. The sequence goes on along the minus strand of VGZT01000046.1, from coordinate 2,049 downwards.
GTGTGCTCGAGTGCCACGCGCTGTCTTCTCCCATGGCGTTTGCACGCCGAAAGGTGCCCCGGGCAAGCCCGCCGCGCCCGTTCGCAAACCGAACCCCTGGAGTCTACTGTGGCCCTCACCCCGGTCCCAGCACACCGGGGCAGCCCCTTCTGCGGAGGCGGGAAAGGGGAAGGCGGGCCGCCGGCGTCGCGATCGTGTCCGCTCCCTGAGCTGGTCGAAGGGCGGTGTGAATCCGCCGCACGCCTGCCCCGGAGTGGGCAGGGGGCGTAGCCGGCGAGGCAGGGAGCGGAGGCACCACCGCGGGCTGACCTATGATGTGCTCCGCTGCAGGTTATGACAGCCATCGGCGCGACTGACCCGGAGATCGGACCCCACCAGGGAGTTCGAGACCATCGATGCTCGGGCGGTCGCGAGTTACCTCGCCAAGGAAGAACACGTGCACATCTATGACCTGGACACCCCGGCGGTCGTTATCGACATCGATGTCCTGGAGCGCAACATCCAGCAGATGGCCGCCCACTGCAAGGGGCTTGGCATAACTTTGCGCGGGCACACCAAGAGCCACAAGAACCCGGCAATCGCCAGGATGCAGGTGGCATCTGGCTCCCGTGGCATCGTGTGCCAGAAGCTGGGCGATGCCGAGGTCATGGCGAAGGCCGGCCTCGACGACATCCTGATGACCTACAACATCGTCGGCCGGCAAAAGGTCCGGCGGCTTACCGAACTGGCGCGCTGGCGGAAGATGACGGTGACGGCTGACTCCGAGGAGGTGGTCCGCGGGATCTCCGACCAGGCACGGATCGATGGCGTCAGGGTAGGCGTGCTGGTCGAGATGGACACCGGTGGGAAGCGCACCGGCGTACAGTCACCGGAAGCTGCGGCGCAGCTGGGCCAGCTGGTAATGGGACTGCCCGGCCTTGAGTTGCGCGGCCTGATGACCTACCCGAGCCTGACGTCGGGCAAGGCCTTCATGGATGCCGCGGTCGAGAAGTTCCACGAGCTTGGATTGCCGACGTCGATCATCAGTGGTGGCGGCACGGGGCACGAGGCCATCTCGAAGCAGCTTGGATGCACGGAGCACCGGTCGGGTTCATACGTCTACGAAGGACTTTCTCGAATCTCCAGGAACGAGGACCTGGACCCTCAACGCTGCCCTCTCAGGGTGGTCACGACCGTCGTGAGCGTGCCCACCAGGGACCGCGTGATCATCGATGGCGGGATGAAGACATTCAGGCTCTTCCCGACGTACCCGTACGGCAAGATCATCGAAGAGCCAGACGCAAGCATCTACGGAATGTCGGTGGAACACGGGCACGTCGACGTGAGCAAGTGCAGCCGCAAGTTCAAGGTGGGCGACCGGCTGACCGTGATTCCGCTCTATCAAGAAGGCGTCACCAACCTTCACGAGGAGATCACCGGTTTCCGCAAGGGCGAAGTCGAACTCGTCTGGAGAGTCGAAGGCCGCGGCAAGGTGCGCTGAGGACATTTTCGGCCTTCCGGAGGGCGATCGCCGCGCATGAAAACCACTGCCATCGAAGCCTCGGTTTTCGAGATACCGATTCATCCGTAGGCTTTCTCAGCCACGTCCAGCGGGATCGGAACGGGCTTTCGATGGAATCTCGGGCCCAGTTCGTCCCGCCCTGTGCCCTGCCAGGTGATGCGGGTGCGGACCGACCAGGGAGCCGGCAGATCCTGCCCGGTCGGTGACTGGCGACGCACGGAAATGCGGCCCCGGCGCCTGGCCGGGCTCAGAGAACTGGTGCTCGGTGAGGACCCGCTGGACCCGGAGCGACTCAACACAAAGCTGGAGTTGGCGACCAGGCTGACGTTCGACGAGCCAGTTGGTTTGGCGGGTTCGACAGCTGTCTCCGAGACATCGCGGACAAGGTCGCGTGTCTGGCCAATGGCGCAGTTACCGGGGGGATCAGGGCGCGCTGTGAGGCGTGCGTCATTATCGCCGGCGATAGCGTGGACAGGCTGATCGACGAAGCGCCCCGGGCGCTGGAGGCCGGTTACCGGGTCCGCAAGCAACTTCTCCCCTACCCCGCG
>VGZT01000045.1 GCA_016872495.1 SAR202 cluster bacterium | reverse complement strand
CTGCTCATGCCCGTGCTGGTGGGCAGCGCAGGCGTGTTCGTCTGGTGGCGGAGGCGCTAAACCAGTGAGCCTCAGGATTTCACTTGTCCTGATCATCGTCGTTTCACTGGCCGGAATCGCCCTGACCTGGGTCATCAAGAACCCACCGATCGGCAGCTCGAAGGAGGCGGATCTTCCCTTCTTCTACACGCTGTCGCCCGACGACCTGCGGCAGATCTCGATCACGACCCCTGTCGGTAAGAAGACTTTCTACGCCACGTTCGTCGACGATGGCCGCAACGTGGCGAGCGTCTGGTACTTCGAGGACCCGGCCGGGATCCCGGTTAACTTCGACCGCTGGGGCGGCATCACGTTCCTCCTCGGCGGCCCCAAGACGCAACGCATCCTGGCCAAAACCATCGATGATCCAGCGCAGTACGGGCTGAATCGGCCAACCGCAGAGATCACGATGACGCTCCGCGATGGAAGCGTGCGGACCCTGATCCTCGGCGCCCCCACGCCCGACCGGGGCGCCCACTACGCGCAGCTCGCGGGCTTCCCGGAGCTCGTCCTGGTGGACTCCACCTGGGGCGACGTCCTGACGAGGCTGGTCGCCGAGCCGCCCTTGCCGCTCTGGTACTACACGCTCGACAAGTCCAAGGCGCACGAGGTGCTGTTCTACCTCAAGAACGACGTCATCCAGGGCGTCTCGTTTAACGATGAGACCAAGACCTGGGTTCTCTGTGACCTCCCGATCGCGGGGGATCCGTGTGAGGGATCCCGAGCGGTCAACGCAGACCGGCTGAACAACTTCCTGAGCGCCGTCTCGGCGCCTCGCTTCACCCGCGCCGAGAAGGTCTCGCGATCGATCGAAGAGGCGCGCCACGGCGACTACGGCCTTGATCTGAATTCGCCTTACGTGACGGTGCGCATCGAGAAACAAAACCGGCAGGGAATCACCGAGGTGACCGTAACCACGCTCACGCTCGGCAATCTCACGCCCGACGGCAAAGAGATGTTCGTCCTGGCCAACGAGCAGCCAACCGTCGCCAGGGTCACCGCCGATTGGGGCAAGCTGATTCAGGCCTTCTTCGTGCGCGACTCTCTGGCTCCTTAAAACCAGACCTCTGCCGGCCAGGCGGGCGGGGGCGCGCGATCCGAGGCCGGGTTCGTTGGCAGTCTGCCGGGAGGCCGCTTGATTTACGGCGAGTTGATCGCGGTCGGCCATGAGATCCTGATGGGCGAAATCGTCGACACGAACACCGCCTATCTGGCGCAACGCCTGGTCGATCTAGGGATCACGCCGCGCTACTCCTGCCAGGTCGGCGATAACATCCAGCACCTCGTGGAGACCTTCGCACGCGCCCATGCCCGCTCCGACGTCGTCGTTTCAACCGGAGGCCTCGGTCCGACCTCGGATGACCTGACCCGGGAAGCGGTCGCCCAGGTCCTTGGCGAGGAGATGAAGGTTGACCCCTCGCAGTTGGACTGGCTGGAAGGGGTCTTTCGTCAGCGTGGAATCGCCATGCCGAAGACCAACCTGAAGCAGGCCACGCTGATCCCTTCGGCTGCGCCGATCCCCAATCCGACCGGGACCGCTCCCGGGTGGTGGGCGCAACACGCGGGGCGGCACATCGTGCTTCTGCCTGGCCCCCCGCGCGAGCTCCAGCTGATGTGGGAGCAGACGGTCGGTCCCGGCCTCGCCCGTGCGGTCGGCGCGGGAGCCGTCGCCACGCGCACGATCAAGACCTTCGGCATCACCGAGGGCGGGATCGATGAAATGCTGGCTCACCTCTTTGGAAAAGAGAACCCTTACCTCGGGATCTACGCGCGCCCCGATGGCATCCACCTCAGGCTGATTGCGCATGCCCCCTCACGGGCCGAGGCGATGTCGCTTATCTCTCCAATCGAATCCGAGATCGTCACGATCCTGGGGGGAGCCGTCTGGGGCTACGACGGCGACAGCGCAGGCAGCCGGGTCGCAACGCTGCTGGACGCTGCGAAACTGACCGTCGCGATCGGCGAGGGCGTGACCGCCGGGCTCATTTCGGCGGGCCTGGCTCCCCATCTGCGGAAGGGCAGGAGCTTCCTGGGCGGCTACGTCATAGGTCGTGCTTCGAAGGGCGTCCCGGGGCCGCTTGATGAGTTTGCGGAGGGATTTCGCGAGGAGGACGCCATCCGCCTGGCCTCTGCAGTGATGGCAAGCTCGAGCGCTTCGGTCGGCCTGGGCGTGACGGTGGCCTCGAAAGAGGCCGATTCCGCCGGCACTTATCACATCGGCATCACCGGACCGCGCGGCTCAAGGGTCTTCAGGGGGCGTTCGATGCCATCACCCGAAGTCACAATGCAACGTGGCGCCACCCAGGCAATGCTTGAGCTGGTCTCCTACCTGTCCTGGACACGCGATCCCGGCGCCACGAAGAGCGGTTGAAACAAAGAGGGCGCCCGTAAGGGGCGCCCTCTTTTTCAGAACTTCTGGACTAGTCGCCTGCAGGTGCCGGCGATGCCGCTCGCTGCGTGGGTGGCTCGTCCTTTCGGGCTTCAGCCGCTGACTTCGCTGATTGCCCGCTGTCAGTTGCCGCGGGGGCGGCATCTTGTACCGGCAGTCGTCCGGGCACGAAGCCGGGCAGGACCCGTCGTCGAATCTGTTCGTGTTCTGCGACCGGAGCGGCCGCTGCTGCGCCCTGCGCCGCCACCGCTTCACGCGTCTGGTGCCCGACCGTGTAGGTCATCAAACGTCCGCTGATGCCCAGCCATACGCCATCGTGGAGTTCGACTCGCTTGCTGGCGGGCCGGCCGTTGACGCGCAGGCTCTGGCCGTTGCCGCGATAGCGCAACTCCAGGCCATTCTTGCGGAAGACGAACATTCCGGAGTCGACCCCGACGCCCGGAACGTCGGCGCAATTGACGTAGTTTCGTGCCAGCAGTCGGTGGAGCCGGGTCTGCTTGACGCGGGAGAAGTCGTAGAGCATCCGTCCCTTGTCGTCGTAGAGGTATCCGCTCGGCGCAGTGCGGCGCGCGTTGAGCCCGAGCGCCATGCCGGCCAGTACCGTCAGGATGCCCGCCCCTGCCGCGCCGTAGACCCACATGGGGGTCCCAGGGATAGGCGGCGGCGGGAGAATCTCAACTCTCGAAGGCGACCCAACGGCAGTCGCGGTGAAGAGGCGGCCAAGGTGCACCACGTCCAACCGTCCGGTCGCGATGTACTGCCCCGACTCGGCCGGAGCAGCAAGGACCTGGTACTGCCAGGCGCTGCCATCCGACAGCGGATTGACTGCCTGCAGGGTTGAGGCCACCGAGGCGCCTTCGCTTGTCTGCACGCGGACGGTCAGATCTGATGCCTTGACCGGGTACGGGTACTCCCCGACCTTGATCTGGATCCGCGCGACGGCGGCTTTGCCACCCTCCTGCATCGGTTCGACCGCCACGGATTCGATGGCGATCTTCGGGAAGACTTCCGACTGGAGTGAGCCACGACCGTTTATCACTGCGCCGTAGTTGGCCCAGGAGAGTTTGAGGTCGACGTCGTATCTGGTCTGCACTTCGGTTGCAGGGACCGCTACGGAGAACAGGCCATCGCCGGCGATCCGGTCAACGCCGCGTCCATCGTCGAGCAGCTTGTACACGACCGCCTTTCCGCCAGCGTCCCGGATGGTGGTTTCGATGATCGCGCCCGGCAGGGGCGTCGGCAGGCCATTGATCGTCGCCGCGGCTACCAGAGAACCGCTCTGGCCAACCGGGATCGGAGGCTGCGGGACGATCGCCAGCTTCATGGGGTTGTCGATCTGAATGTCGGCCCTGACGGTGGAACCGCCACCAGACGCCCTGAGGGACCAGGTCCCGGCTTCCGGAGCCTTGACCTCCAGGACAGCAATCGATGGTGATGAGAACAGCTTTACGTTCGGGTTGGACACGTGGTCCGAACGCGCGCCACGCGGGTCGTACAGCTCGAAGCTGGCGCCCGGGACCTCTTGCAGGAAGGTGACGGTCATGCGGTCGGCGCGGGGGGCGACTTCGATCTGGGCGAGCGCGGCATCGCCAACGCCCAGCGTCGTCTCGATCGCAGGCTTGCCGCCGACACCAAGGGAGTCGCCGGTCAGGTTCTTGAGGCCATCCAGGGTGCCAAGGTCGTACGCGCGCCCTGCGCCCACCTCCGCGATCCGGGAGAGATACGCGCGAGCAGTTGGTGATGCCGATGCCAGCATCACAACGTCGACATGCCAGCCCTGGGAAGCGAACAGGGAGCCGTAGCCCACCAGCCGCTGACGGGTGTCGGAGGTCTCCCGGTCCAGCCCGTCGGACGTGATCACCACGAGGCGGCTGCCGGACGGCGCTCGGACCTCGGCCAGGTACTCATAAGCGGCCGAGTATGCCTTCAACTGGCCTGAGGCGCCGGGCGTCGCGCGGTTGAGCATGCCATTCACGCGGCCCATGGCCGGTTCGATCGTGCCGGGCATGGAGTACGCCTCGATCTCCAGCACGGCGGACTCGTAGGCGAGAATGGCGAACTTGCCGTCCTTCCGGGATTCGGCGATCACCCGACTGGCGGTAAGCGCGACGTCCCGGTCATGCTGAGTCTGGGCTGCCGCGCCCAGATCGACTGCGATGATTGTCGTGGGCACGGCTCTCCCGTCCGCCTGTGCACTCGGCACGCGCGTGAGCGCGAGCGCGAGCGCTAAAACAATTACTCCAGTGACTAGCGTGACGAGCCGCATGTGATCCCTCCGAATGGCGCGCGCGAACAATGACTCATGATGTAGCCCTGAGGTTAGAAATCTGCGGTGCGCCGCTTCAAGCGGAATCTGTTGCAAGGTTTGGCCGAGATGGGCCGGACCGGCTTCGCGCAGGCGTTCCTGTTGAACGATCGGTGCACCGTGTGTAACGTGCCCGTGCCGGGAGGAGGCGCTCAGCGCCTTCGCCCCCCAACGCGGCGACTTGAACAGGAGCAACTTGATGAAGGTCACGAAGATCACCAGCTACCCGATCGAAGACAGCACCGGTCGCGGCTACTTCTTCGTAAAGGTGGACACCGACGCCGGCATCTACGGCCTCGGCGAGATCGGAATTCGGAACTGGGGCAAGGCCATCGCCAACGCGATCGATCACCTCGCCCAGGTGGTTGTGGGCCAGGACCCGTGGGCGACCGAGCGACTCTGGCAGAAGATGTTCCGGGGCGGGTTCTTCCCGGCCGACAAGGTCTACTCCTGCGCCATCAGCGCGATCGACATCGCCCTCTGGGACATCAAGGGCAAGTCGGTGAAGATGCCGGTCTACAAGCTGCTGGGCGGACCGGTCAGGGACAAGGTCGTGTGCTACCCGCACACGCAGGGCTCAAACCTCAAATCGCTGATCGAAAACTGCAAGAAGGCGGTCGACGACGGCTGGAAGTTCGTGCGCTGGGGACAGCCCGAGACCGGCGGCTTGCTCGAAGCTCCCGGGGAAGCCGTACTCGAGCCGGTCGAATCGATCATGCTGGCAGTCGAGCAGGTTGAGGCCGTCCGCAAGGCGGTCGGCCCGAAGATCCAGATCCTGCTCGACGTCCACACGCGACTTGACCCCCCGGAGCTGATCCAGATGTGCCGCGACCTCGAGCCGTACAAGCCGTTCTTCATCGAAGACCCGATCCGGTCCGAGAACCCGGGTAGCTACAAGTTGCTGCGACAACACGTCAATCTGCCGATCGCAGCCGGCGAACAGTGGTCAAGCAAGTGGCCGTTCCGGGAGGTGATCGAGGAAGACCTGATCGATTACGCCAGGATCGACCTGTGCATCGTCGGCGGCCTGACCGAGGCGCTGAAGATCACCCACTGGGCGGAGACCCATTACATCAACATCGTCCCGCACAACCCGCTCGGGCCAGTGAGCGCCGCGGCCTGCGTCTCGCTCTGCATGGCCTCGACGAATGTCGGCGTGCAGGAGATGCCCCGCCGGCCGGGCTCGTACGCTTCGGATCTGTTCCCGGTGCAGGTCTCCTGGGCTGACGGGTATGCCTGGGCCAACGACGCACCGGGCCTTGGGATCGAATTCAACGTCAAGGCTGCGGAAAAGCGGATCGTCGACCCGACCGGCTGGCCGCCGCAGTTGCGTCGTAACGACGGAGCCTTCACCAACTGGTAGCAGGACACGAATCAGAGGGCGAGGGCCCGGGCGAGAACGCCGAGCCCTCGTCGCGTAGCGTTCCGGCGCCCGAGCTGTGGCACGATCGCGACCTGCTGAAGCTCTGGGTCGCCCGTACGGCGGCTACGCTGGGCGCGCTCATGGGCGCGACCCAGCTCACTGCGATCCTGGTCGTGGAAGCGGAGCCCTAACAGGTTGCCCTGCTCGGCGCTTTCTCCTACGCGCCGGGCCTGGCGCTGGGGCTCTTTGCTGGCGTATGGGTCGACCGCATCCGAAGGCGACCGGTGTTGATCGTGGCCGATTTCGGGCGCGCTGCCCTGCTGGCTTCCGTCCCTTTAACTACTTCGCGGGGACCCTCACGATCTGACAGCTATACGTGGTTGGCCTCGGCGCCGGAGTCCCGAGGACGATCTACGCCGTCGGGGGCATCAGCTCACTGGGCGGCGCGCTGATCGCTACCCGAGTGACCCGGCTAATAGGCATCGGGCCGGTCATGGTGCTTGGCCTGCTGGCATACGGGATCGTGTCCTACCTCATTCCGCTGGCCCGCGGACCGGCCATTGTGGGTCGTCTTCATGGTCGTCCCGCAGCTCGTCGGTGACGGCCTGTGGACGGTGCACGACATCGCGGAGCTGAGTCTCAGGCAGGCGGTCACCCCGGACCAAATGCGTGGGCGCGTCAACATCGCCACGGTGACGGCATCGCTGGGCGGAAACGTGCTCGGATCTCGCCTCGCCGGTGCGATCGTCGGCCCGTTCGGCCTGCGGTCAACGCTCGCGGTCGGCGCGTCACTGACGGTCCTGGCCGGCCTTTCGCTGTTCTTCTCCCCCGTGCGCCGGACGCGTGACTTCCCGTCCCGCTCCAGCTGAACAGGGAAGTCTTCGCCCTCTGCTCACCGCTACCTGCCCGAGATCTTCTCCGGCAGGATCTTCACGATCAGCCGCGGGTGGTTCGGGTCGTGTGAGGGGTAGGGGAAGCGCCCGGTGTAGCGCTTCGAGAGCGCATCGATGTGGTCCTCGGCGCCTTCGGTTGTGATTTCTACCGCCTTGCCTGCGATGTTCAGGACGCGGCTGTAGGGCTGGTCGGCGTCCACCACGGAAACGGCGACCCGCGGGTCTCGCCGCAGGTTCCTCGTCTTGACCCTGCCTTCTGCGGTGTTGACCAGCACATGCCGGCCGTCCGTGTCCAGCCAGACCGGAGTGACCTGGGGGGACCCGTCCTTCATCAGTGTTACGACGAATCCGATGTGCGGCTCTTTCAGTAGCGCGATCTGCGATTGCGTCAGCTGTGCGTGCATGCTGGATCCTTCGTCGATTGCGGCCGGGTTTCACGCGATCTGGCCAGTGGAGATTCATCACGCCATCGAGGAACCTGGGCGTCACCCGTTGCAGCGTCAACGATACCCCACCACTGCCCGGGAACACCTGGATGCCGCCACTGTGAACGGGATCGGCATGCCAGGGTTTTTCGCCAGGGCATGCAGGTTCAGTCGATCGTTGCCCCGCCATCGATGACCAGGTGAGCACCAGTCACGAACGAGGCTTCGTCGGACGCCAGGAACAGTGCCCCGTAGGCGATTTCCCGGGGGGTACCCATGCGCTTGAGCAGTGCGCTCTGACCAAACTCGCGATACGACTTCTCCCGGTCCCAGCCCATGTAGTCGATATGCCGGTCCGTGGCCGAGGTCTTGATCGCGCCCGGGCAGATCGCGTTCACCCTGATCCGGTCCGGCGCCAGGTCCATTGCCAGGCACCGCGTCAGCTGTAGCACGGCGCCCTTGGACGCGTTGTACGGGATGAACGCAGGCTGGGCTATGAACGAGCTCACGGAAGCGATGTTCACGATCGAACCGCCACCGGCCTTCCGCAGGTGCGGGAGCGCCGCTCGCACGCAGTACGACGAACCGATTACGTTCACACCAAACACCCGCTGCCAGTCGCTATCCTTCACGTCCTCGACCTTGCCAAACACGAATGCAGCGGCGTTGTTCACCAGGATGTTTATGGCGCCGAACTTGCGTGCGGCCGCCTCGACCATGGCCTGTACTTCCGACTCCTTTGAGACATCGGTACGGTGGAACAGCGCGGTGCCGCCAGCCGCGCTGATGCCTGCAGCCACCGCCTTGCCGCCCTTTTCGTCCAGCTCGGCCACCACCACCTTCGCCCCTTCCCGGGCGAATAACTCGGCGATCCCCTGCCCGATCCCGGCGCCCGCGCCGGTCACGATCGCGACCTTGCCTTCGAGTCTCATGTGATCCTCCACGCCCTTGCTGGCGGAACGGCGACGGCAGTAAGTGCTCGGCCGCCCGTATCCGACCGATACAATCGCCTGGTTCCATCCTATACGTCCCGGATGGGCGTCGAGTCCCGGCGCCCGGCCGCATCAAGACCGGACTAACAGAATCCCGGAAAGGGGAGGCACGTGGTAAGCAGAGGCTTCTTCGGGCTGCGAAGGCCCCAACCATCCCGGCCCTTGCCGCCCGGGCAGTACTGGGAACAGGGGTTTCCGGTGCTCACCGCAGGTGTCACGCCACAGATCAGCCTGAAGGAGTGGCGCTTCTCGATCACGCGCGATAACGACGAGCTGAAGACCTGGACCTGGGACGAGATGCTGGCGCTGCCGCAGTCCGATATCACGGTAGACATTCATTGCGTGACCAAGTGGTCGATACTCGACTCCCGGTGGCGGGGTGTTTCGATCGACACTTTTCTGGAGGCGTCCGGCCTGGACGTGCCGGAACAGTTCGTGATGGCCTACTGCTACGGCGGCTACACGACCAATTTGCCGATGGCAGACGTCAGGCAAGGTAAGGCGTACGTAGCCTGGGAGTTCAATGGCGAGCCGCTCGAACCCAGGCATGGCGGCCCGGCCAGGTTGCTGGTGCCCCACCTCTACTTCTGGAAGAGCGCCAAATGGGTGCGCGGGCTGCGGCTGATCGACAAGGACGCCCCCGGATTCTGGGAGCAGGCCGGCTATCACATGCGAGGCGACCCGTGGAACGAGGAGCGCTACTGGGGCGACTAGGGTCAATCGACCATCGGACACTCCAAGAGCTGGAGGCCCTGAAACTGCTATTCCCCGCTTCGGGCCAGCAACGCAAGCCGGCCACAGGTTTCTCGCAATTGTCGATTGGCCCTGAATGACAGTGCCGCAGGGCGTCATATGGCAGCAGGCCCGGGTCGAGTCGATCCGAAGGGACACGCCGACTGTCAAGTCGTTCCTGCTGCGTCCGGCAACCTGGCGCGCCTTCCGGGCGGGCCAGCACTTCGATGTTCGCCTGACCGCGCCGGACGGCTACCAGGCTCAGCGCAGCTACTCGGTGGCCAGCGCCCCGGAGCGCACGGGTGTCCTCGAACTCACGATCGAGCTCATGCCTGGCGGCGAGGTCTCGCCCTATTTTCACGACGTCGTCGTGCCCGGAGATGCGATCGAACTGCGCGGCCCCATCGGCGGCCCGTTTACCTGGTCGACGGCCGATGGCGGCCCGGTCCTGCTACTCGGTGGCGGCTCCGGCGTGGTCCCGTTGATGTCGATGCTGCGCCATCGCGCAATGTCGAACGCCGGCGACCGGCCAGGAGCCACCCTCCTGTACAGCGCTCGTTCACTCTCCGACGTCATTTACCGTGAAGAACTCGAAGCCATGGCCAGCGCCGACCCCGGGCTTAACGTGATCACCACCCTGACCCGGTCCGCGCCGAGCGGGTGGCCGGGACCGGCCCGCCGGATCGACCTTGCTCTGGTTCGTCAATCCATTGCAGCAACCGGTAGCCCGCGTCACGTCTACTGCTGCGGCTCCGACGGCTTCGTGGAGTCAGTGGCGAAGCTGTCCGTAGAAGCCGGCGTGGATGCCTCTCTCATCAGGACCGAACGTTTCGGGCCGACCGGGGCGTAACGCAGGCCTGGCGACTCCCGCACTGGCCCTCATCGCAGCAGACCCCGCGAAGAATCATGAATCGGATTTCCTCGATCTGCGAACCGAGAGGACTGCCGCCAACACGGACGCCCTGTACCTGGGTGTCGATCTGATGCCGGGCAGCACGAAGTGGCAGCAGGTCGAGTCCGCATTTGAAGCCGAAGGTCATCGGTTTGTCATCGGCTGAGCGCTTTACTGGGATAGCGCCTGGAAGCAGAGGCCGCACGTGCTTGGATCCCGCTGCCAGGCGCAATCCACTCGCGCTTCGCGCGGGCGCGGGCACTTGAAGCGCGCTACGACACGCCTTCGCCGCGTGGCATCTGGATGACGGCGCCGTACTGCCACGACAAGGGCGCCGCGACTCCGAGTGGTCTGCTGGCAATCGGCCGGCCCCACGCCGTGGATGCTGGCGTATCCGACCAGGGCCGAGCAGACCTGTTCGCCTACCTGCTTGCCTTGCCTTAACGGCGAACTTGTCTAGAATTGCGCGCCTGATCGCTGCGCATTGATTACCTGTTAGCAGAGAAAGGTCCGGCGATGACCTCGAAGTCCGGCACGCTTGTCTACATCGGCACCTACACCCGCACCGGGAAGAGCAAGGGCATCTATTGCTACCGGATGGATCAGGCGACTGGCAGGCTCGCCTTCGTCGACGCCACGACCGGGATCAACAATCCCTCGTTCCTGGCGATCCACCCTAACGGCCAGTACCTGTACTCGGTGAGTGAGATCACCGAGCACGATGGCCGCCGCACGGGCACCATCCTTTCATACGCGATCGACCGTGCCTCAGGGAAGCTCAAGCAGCTCAATGTGCAGCCCACCCAGGGAACCGGCCCCTGCTATGTCAGCGTCGAGAAGACCGGGCGTTATGCGCTCGTCGCCAACTACCAGTCGGGGTCGGCCGCGATCTTCAAGATTCAACTCGACGGCAGCCTGGGCGCGGCCAGCGACTCCCGGCAGCATGAAGGGTCGAGCATCAACAAGGACCGGCAGGCGGGGCCGCACGCGCACTGCATCATCCCCGACCCGACCAACAAGTTTGCGTTCGTCAACGACCTGGGTGCCGACAAGGTGATCGTCTACCGCCTTGATCTGAAGGCCGGAAAGCTGGTGCCGAACGACGTGCCGCCGACGTCGGTCAAGCCTGGATTCGGTCCCCGGCACCTCGACTTCCATCCGAACGGGAAGCTGGTCGTGGTGATACACGAGCTCGGCAACATGATCACGTCGTATGCGTACGACTCGAACAAGGGCAGCTTGAAGGAGATCCAGACCGTCCCGACGCTTCCGGCCGACTGGAACGGGAGCAATACGACCGCAGACATTCACATCTCGCCGGATGGCAAATTTGTGTACGGCTCGAACCGCGGCCATGACAGCCTGGTCATCTACGCGATCGATGGCGCATCCGGAAAACTCACGTACGTGGGTCACCAGTCGACCGGGGGCAAGACCCCGCGCAACTTCGCGATCGACCCATCCGGTGCGTTCCTGTATGCCGAGAACCAGGACAGTGACACGATCCACACGTTCCGCATCGACCGGGCAACCGGCAAGCTGAAGGACACGGGCGACATCACGGAGGTGCCCTCGCCCGTCTGTCTCAAATTCTTGCCCTAGGTCGGGCCCTCAGCCAGCTTCACGGTGAAGTTCGGCCCTCCCGGTGCCCATGCCAGGCTCCAGGGCCTGCCCACCGTGCGCGAGTTCGGCCAGCAACGCGACGGTTGGATCGACATCCGCAGTGGCCGCGTACGTTGAGTCGTAAACGTTGGCGATGCGGTCGCAACAGGTTCCGGGGCCGTATGAGTTCATGAGCGCGCCTGGCCAGCCCGGCCGGATCCAGGCCCGACTTAGTCCTGTATTCTGCGCCTACGCTCGCCAACCACCACTCACGGAGCGGTCCTGCCCATGACCGGCACTATCCAGGCCATCACATTCGACCTAGATGGCACCATGCTCGATTCCCCGGCAGACGACCGGGCCGCTACCAGGGCGGTTGCCACGGAGCTGCTAGGGGTTGCCCCAGGCCCTGCGCTCAGCAAGCTGATGGCGGTGCACGCCGAGTCGCACACGCGGGTGTGGGCGCCCGTACTCGCGTCCCCGCCGCCCACCGAACCGGAGGCCTGGGACCCGAGGCGAATCCTGCGCCTGATCTGGGAGGACACCATCCGCGAGGCCGGCGTGGCATCACCGCCACCGATCGAGGCCCTGGTGGAGCGCTGGCTTTCGCATTACACCACCAGCTGTACGCTGTTTGCCGATACCGGGCCCGCAGTTGCAAAACTGCGCGCGCACTACAAGCTGGCGATCATTACGAACGGCACGGCGTGTACGCAGCATCCCCGCATCGAATGCAGCGGGCTCTATCCGCTGATGGACCACGTATCGATCGCCGGTGAGAAGGGTTTCGGGAAACCACGGCCCGAGATCTTCGTCGAAACTCTATCGTGCCTCGGCATCGAGGCCGGGCGGGCGGTTCACGTGGGTGACAGCCTTCATGCCGACATAACTGGCGCGCGCAACGCCGGCTTGAAGTCGGTGTGGGTGAACCGCGGCGGCGAGGTCCTCCCGGCTGGTTCGCACGCACCCGATCTGGAAATCCGTACCCTGGCCGAGTTGCCCGCAGCAATCAGCATGCTGAACGGGCGCCGCTGAGCCTCCTCCCTACCGGGGCGACCAGCTGCCCACATAGCCCTTACCGACCAGGACGGGTTCCTGGACGTTGGAGGCGTCGAGCACCCAGGCGTGCCCCAGCTCGGCCACCTGGTTTCGGGTGGAGGCGACTCTGGCTGACCGGGGCCCGAGCGCGCCGAACACCACCAGGCGGCGGCTGTCCGGCGACCACGGCTGCAGTGAATGGGCGTACTGGTCGAAATACAGCTGCATGAACAGGTACTCCTCGGTCGGCCGCACGGTTCCGATCGACAGCTGCGAAGCGTCCCGCGCATCGACGATGAACACTTCAAGCGTGTTTGTGCCGTCGTCCTCGGGGACGATTCCGATCACGGCAAGCCGGGTCGAGTCTGGCGACCACCAGAAGCTGATCAAGTTGGGCCGGTTGATGTCGAACAGGTGGCTGCCCCCGGCGCTGAGCACGCTCAGGCGGCCGAAGAGGCCGTCCTGGGGCACCGAAAGGATTGCCACACGCCTCCCGTCGGGTGCCCAGTGAAATGCGACACGCCCCTCGGCCCGCATGAGAACCGACGTGCTGGTGTCGTCGAGCCGTCTCAGGAGCACGCCAGCGCCCTCGGAAGTGGAGTCGGCGTACAGCACGCCCTCGCCGTTGGGCGAAAAGCTGGGTGCAAAGTAGGCCAGCGACGAACCGCCGATCTGGCGCGGCCCTCCGGTGGCCTGGCCATCGTCATCGAACTCGTAAAGCCGGAGGTAGTTCTGGTGGTGTACGAGAAACTTCTTCGAATTCGGGCCCCAGGCGAAGTACATCGGCGCGCCGTCGGCAACGGTCGCTTTCCGCTTTGCGGTGGCCACGTCGATGATCTTGCCCGTGAGACCGCGCGACGTGCCTGCGATCAGCGCTACCTGTCGCGAGTCGGGCGACCAGTACGCGTAGTGAGCGACACCTGAGCCGATCCCGGTCGTCCCAGGGTCGTCTTGATAGATGGTCTCCGGCTCGCCACCATCGCCGTCGACGATGCGAAGCGATACGGTGAGACCGCGGGCACCGGGTACCAGTGACGAGAACATGATCCGCTTGCCGTCGGGCGACCACACCGGCCACATGAATGCCCCCCGGAATCCGGTCCGCGCACCCTCGTCGGCGACCGGGGCTGCAGTCAAGCGCAGGTCGGTCCCATCGGGCGCAACCGTGTAGATGGCGCCGTCGAGCGAAGAGAAGGCGATCCGATTGATCGTGCCGGCCGGCCGTGCGGTAGGGGCAGCAGTGGGCCTCGGGGCAGGTGCAGCGCTCGTCCCGACGACAAGTGCAGTGGGCGCCTCGCTGGTCGCAGTCATTGAGGCGGGCATGGAGGATGGCTCGCCGGCGGTCGTTCCCCGCCCGCAGCCCAGGGCCATGGCGAACAACACTGCGATACCGGCCAGGAGGTGGACGGACGAGATCACATCGCCTACTTTCTGGGTATCAGGTCGCGCCTTGAAACCGTCGATTCCGATCGATCCCAGGGTGTCTTGCCAGGTGATTCACCCTCGCCCTGCTTCCGGGGATCCCGCGTCATCGCAGCGGACACGAAGGCCAGTAGGGCAAATGCGACCACCGCGATGTACGCGGCGCGCCACCCTGCCAGGAAGGCATCGCCCGCTCCGGGCACGACTGCGACCTCGCTCAGCTGTATGTCGAACCCCCGTGCCACCATCACACTTGTCACGATTGTCGCCGCGATGGCCTGGCCCGTAACGTTGCCAAGGTTCCTCGTGAGGTTCACGAAGGCGCTTACCGAACCGTACTGCGAGCGGGGTACGGACCCCATGGTTGCGCTCGTGTTCGGGGAGTTCCAGAGTCCCTGTCCGATGCCGTTCAAAAAGAGCAGTGGTGCGATCAGGATGACTGGAGTAGCGCCGTTGAGGAAGCCAAAGGTGGTCGATGTCAGGATCAGCACCGTGAAGCCTAGCAGGGTGAACCGCATGAACCCGTACCGGTCGGACAGCCGGCCGCTGGCCTGCGACGCGATCCCCATGCCCAGTGCGCCGAAGAACATGATCAGGCCCGTCGGCCCCTCATCGAGCCCCATGAAGGAAAGCAGGAAGACCGGCAACAGGAAGAAGGTCGCGGTGGAGCTCATGAACGCCGTGATGCGCGTGACCGTGGCGTAGCGAAAGATCGGGTTGGTGAACAGGCGCAGCTGCAACATCGGGTAGGGAGTCCTGAGTTCCCACCAGACGAATGCGGCCAGCACTGCCACGCTCGAAAGCGCCCCGAGGAGGATCAGTGGCGAGGTCCAGGCGAGCCCCAACGGATTGTTGATCGTGATGATTACCAGGGTGATGCCGAATGCCGACAGGCCTGAACCGATCCAGTCGAAGGGCTCCTTCTTGGTCCCGAGGTTCGAACCGATCTTCTCGTCGTCGAGGACGAGCAGCGCCCAGAAGAAGGCGATTGCAGTAGGGATGGCCATGAAGATGAACATCGCCTGCCAGGGAAAGAAATGGAGGAGGACTCCACCGAGGATCGGCCCGGTCGCGCCGCCCACCGCCACCGCGGTCGTCTGGCTGCCGAGTGCCGTGCCGCGCTGCTTTCCAGGGAAGACTGCGGTCACGATTGCGGTCGACACGGACTGGACCATGGCCGCGCCGATGGCCATGATGACGCGTCCGACCAGGAGCAGCGCGAACGTTGGCGCGAACGCGGTCAGCAGCGCCCCGCCACCGAAGAACACCAGTCCGACCAGGTGGAACTTCTTTCGACCCGTGATATCGGAGACGCGTCCCAGCGGGAGCATGAACGCGCTGATCGTCAGGGACTGGGCGATGATGACCCACGAGACCTCTCGCAGCGTCACGCCAAAATCGTGGGCGATGGCGGGCAGCGCGATGAACACGATGGAGAAGCTCATGACCATCGTGAACAGGGACAGCGCAATCGCCCAGAACGCGCGCCAGCGGTACGGGTCGTCCGGGTTCTGATCGGGGTCCCAGCGCTGCGTTGTCATGAGCGCACCAATCTACACCCTGCCACACGTGCCCGGTCGCTGCGGGCGCAATCCGTGACCGCCATCTTTTGCTCGAGACCGAAAGGGTGAATGTGAGCATGGAAGCATGTGCGTGGAAGAAGGTGGGCGTCCTTCGCTAAGGGCCTGAGCCTCTATGCGCAAGGCATCAGCCGGGACATCCCAGAGCGGCTGAAGGCAGGCCTCGCACAATTGAGAAAAGCCAGCTGACCTGCCGTCCGCGGCAGTGGTGGTCGATTTCGCATTGCGAGGCCAGTGGACCGCGTATCAAGCGCCAGCCGCCAAAATGGTAAATCCCAGCTCTTATCTGAGAC
>VGZT01000044.1 GCA_016872495.1 SAR202 cluster bacterium | reverse complement strand
CGGAGAGATATCAGGAATCGCAATTTAAGCGGACGCGTCCGGCATAGGCGTCGTCCAAGGGCGCCGGACGCGTCGGCTTAGGAAAGGCGGGGTGGTCTGTTTAGGACAGGCTGGTAATAACTGCGATCACACCAGCCACGGCGACGAGCAGGTAGACGATCCTGGAGATCGTATTGATCGAGCCGAAGGCCTGCCGGCCGGCGATAAATGCAACCAGGTCGAACTTGAACAGGGCGACGAGGCCCCAGTTGATAGCGCCTACTGCGGCCAGGATGATCGAGACGATCTTAATTGCTTCCATCTCTCAACTCCCCCCCTGTCTACCTTCGCAGACACTAAGCGAGTCATGGTGACCGGACTTGTCCACTGATTGCCACATTTTGTTGCCAGAGTTTGATCTCTGGCCTCATTGCAACCAGTCAGCCGTGGAACTCGCTTTGACCGTCGGTAGCCTATAACCTACGAAGGACTGTGTCAATGCATGATTTATCCAACAACAAGGTGCCGTCGGTGAGCAACGAAAGAGGCCTGCCTTTCGGCCGTGAGCGGTACGTCTCCGCGGTCGTTTCGGGCGACGAACAGGCGGCCAGCGCAGAGGTCGGCAAGTGGTTGACGGGCGGCGCCTCAGCGTCCCTGCTCTACTTCGAGTTGCTCACACCTTGCCTCGCTAAGGTCGGCGAGCCCTGGCACGAGGGGGCAATCTCGATAGCCGACGAGCATCACGCCACGCAGATAACGCTGTCGCATATCGAAAACGTCAGGCGAACGATGGCGCGGCCCGGGATCAAGGTGGGTTCCGCCCTCGTCACCCGTGCGGAGGGTGAGCGCCACGCCATCGGGGCGCGGGTGGCCGCCGACATGCTCATCGCGGCCGGTTGGGAGGTGGACTTCCTCGGACCCGATACCCCGGTTCGCGATCTCACAAGGATCGTCGAGACAGGGTCACCTGATCTCGTCTGCATCTCGGTGACCATGCCCGCCAACCCGAAACATGCGCGTCGGGCGATTGCCGCCCTTAAGAAGCTGCCGAAGCCGCCGAAGGTAATCGTTGGCGGAGCCGGCACCGCTAACCTGACCGCCGATGAACGCATGCTAGGAGGCGACGCGCCCTGTGAAACCGCGCGGTCCTCCCCGGAGGTCGCGGCTCAACTGGCCGGGAAAGGACCCTCTTCCGATACCCTCGAGACCATCCTGTCCGACGCAGGCCGCAGGGTCCAGGCAAGGCGCAAGGAGCTCAAGTGGAGCCAGGAGGAGCTCGCGACCGCCGCCGGGCTCGATCGCACCTATCTCAGCTCGGTCGAGGGCGGCAAGCAGAACGTCACGCTCGCGGCGCTCAAGAAGCTGGGCGACGCCACGGGAATGCCGGTCGATAGTTTCTTCGAGCGGCGGTAGTCCGTGACGCATGCCATCTGGTGGATCCGGCGGGACCTGAGGCTGGCCGACAACGCCGCGCTGTGCGCTGCCATGCGGAGCGGTTCAGTCGTGCCCCTCTTCGTCCTTGATCCGGCCCTGACCGGAAGGTCGGCGAAGCGTTCCCGGAGGTGGGAGTTCCTGACGAGCGGACTGACCGCGCTTGCTTCCGAACTCGAGGCACGCGGCAGCAGGCTGATCGTCCGGAAAGGCGCGCCCGCGAGGGAGGTCGCGCGCCTGGCGCATGAGCTCGGAGGCGCCCCGGTGTTCGCCGAAGAGGACTTCACCCCTTACGCCAGGCGTCGTGACGAGGCCGTGTCAGGTGTGGTCAGACTACGACTGCTTCCCGGGCTCTCACTCAGGCATCCGGCGCACATGCTCGATCGACAGGGTCGGCCTTTCGTGACCTTCAGGGGATTCAGGCAGGCCTGGCTGGCCAGCCCGAAACTGCAGGCCCTGAATGATGCCCCGGCCCGGCTGCCTGCGGCGCCGGCGGTCAGCTCGGAACCGGCACCTTCTTCGCGCTCGAGGCAGAACGGGCACGACGCTGGCGAGTGCGCGGCACGGGCCGCTCTCGAGAAGTTCGTCACAGAAAGGATCGAAGAGTACGCCGCAAGGCGAGATCGACTCGACCTGGACGGGACCTCCCGGCTATCACCTTACGTTCGCTTCGGCATGATCGCCCCGTCCAGGCTCCTGGCGGCGGCGGGCAGAGCCGGACCGGATTCCTCCCGCGCCTGGATCGACGAACTGGTCTGGCGGGACTTCCATATCGCGACGCTGTATCACATCCCCGCCACCGCGACCGGCAACTTCGCACCGTTCGGCCAGAGGATTCGTTGGAGGAATGACCAGGGGGAATTCGACCGTTGGAAGTCCGGGACGACTGGCTACCCGGTTGTAGACGCAGGGATGCGCCAGCTGGCATCCACGGGCTGGATCCACAATCGCAGCCGCATGATCGTCGCCTCGTTCCTGGTAAAGCATCTCCTGATCGACTGGCGGTGGGGTGAAAAATACTTCCGCGAGCAGCTGGTCGACGGGGACCTCGCCGCCAACGTCGGCGGATGGCAGTGGGTGGCGGGAACCGGCCCCAGCTCATCCCCCTACTTTCGAATCTTCAATCCGGCATTGCAGGGAGCCCGTTTCGACCCGGGGGGCGACTTCGTCCGTGCCTGGGTTTCCGAGCTGCGCGGGGTACGGGGCGCCGACGTTCACGACCGGTTGCCTGAGCTATCCGATTACCCGCCTCCCATGGTCGACCACAGGTTCGCCCGCGCCCGCGCCCTGGAGGTCTATCGTTCGGCAATCAAGGAGACCCGGGAGTCAAGATGAACCACGACGGGAACTCGACCACGCGGCCGGTGGTAGTCCTGACCGGCGCGACGGGTTACGTGGGCGGGCTGATCCTCGAGCCGCTCACGCACGTGGCAAGCGAGGTTCGTTGCCTGACCAGGGATCCGTCGAAGTTGCACGGATCGATTCCTGCAGGGGCGGTTGTGCTCAGGGCCGACCTTGCGTCCGGAGAGGGGGTCGAGGCCGCCCTCCGTGGTGCCGACATCGCGTACTACCTGGTCCATTCACTCGACGAGACCGGAGACTTCGCGCAGCTGGAAGAACGATCCGCAAGGAACTTTGCCGACGCAGCCAGGAGGGGCGGCGTGCGTACGATCATCTATCTCGGCGCGCTTGGCACCGCGCCCCCCGGTGAAGCTTCGGAGCATATCGAGAGCCGGAGCAAGGTCGGCGAGATCCTCAAGAGCAGCGGCGCCCAGGTAATCGAGTTTCGCTCGGCGATCGTGATCGGGGCCAGCAGCATGCCGTTCGAGGTCATCCGCGCGCTGGTCGAGAGATTGCCTGTAATGGTTACGCCGCGGTGGGTGAACATGCCGGTCCAGCCGATCGCCTCGCGAGACCTTGCGGCCTATCTGCTGGCGGCCGTGAATCCGCCCCGACCAGGCAATCACGTCTATGAAATCGCGGGTGGCGAGGTCGTTTCCTTCCGAGCGGTCATGCGCACGTACGGGCGGGCCCGCAGGTTACGGCGCCTCATGATCCCCGTGCCGGTCGTTACGCCCTCGCTGTCCTCATGGTGGCTCAGGCTGGTGACACCCGCGCGCTACCGCATCGCCCGGCGCATCGTCGATGGCATCAAGCATGGACCTGTCCAGCGTGACCGGCAGAGCCTCATCGACTTCGAGGTCCGACCAATGAAGGTCAAAGCCGCGATCGACGGCGCGCTCGCAGACGAGACGTCCCGTCTCCGGTTCCTTTCGCATGGACGCCTCGCCCCAGTCACACCCCGAAAGTCAGCTATTGCCCGCTGGCGCGATGGCAACGTGATCGTCGAGCGGCGCTCTCGCTTCATTCGAGCCGACCGCACGCGTGTTTTTGGCGCGATCGCTCGCATCGGCGGCGAGACCGGGTGGTACTCGTTCGGATTCCTCTGGCGCCTGCGTTTTGCCATGGATCGAGTCGTCGCAGGGGTGGGCGGACGTCGGCGTGCGCGCAAGCCGGGCGTGCCCGTGTCCGGGGACACGGTCGACCTCTGGACGGTACTTGAATGCAAGGCGCCGGTACGACTGCGGTTGAGGGCGGACATGCGCCTCCCGGGGCGGGCGTGGCTCCAGCTCGAGGCCACGGAGGCCGAGGGCGGTTGTGTCCTCACTCAGACCGCGGCATTCGACCCGAAGGGGCTCCTCGGCCTGCTCTACTGGTGGCTTCTGTACCCGGTGCATGCCATGGTCTTCGGGGGCATGCTGTCCGGGCTCGAGCGATTCGTCATGCTGGAGATGCAGGACACGCCAGCCCGGTAAGCTCGTGGTGGTAAGCAGCTGGAATGCACCCCCTGCGATGCTCCTTACGTAGGTATGGAGAACGGAGGTCTACCGGGTGCCGGTACGTTATCCGCTCGTCCTGGTGGCGGCCCTGCTTCTCCAGCTGGCCGCCCATCCTGCCCGAGACTTTTTCGGCGATGGGGCCGAGGTAACGTCCCTGCTGGTCGCCTCCTACGTGTTGCTGGTTGCGGGCTTCGCGTTCAACGCCCGCTACTGGTTCGCCAGGATCCTGGTGGTCGCTGCGCTGCTCAATGCTCTCGCCATGGGATTCAACGGGTGGCGCATGCCCGTGGCGCCGGAATCGCTTGTGCGGATCGGAGTTGCGGAGACGATCGAGGCCGCGCTGGCCCTTGAGCCTCCCTCCCCGAAAAGCAGGGTGCTCGAATCGGGCTCGACACGGCTTTCTCCGATCACCGATTCGGTCGTCGTCAGCTGGCCATCACCCAACGCCGTCAGCCCGGGTGATGTCCTTGCGATGGCGGGCATCCTGATCGCGGTGCCGGAACTCTGGAGACTCAAGTCGCGCAGCCGAGTACCGTCGCAGGTCGCCGCCAAGGGGCACGCAGACCTCTAGCGCCCGCCGGCCGCCCTGCTTTGCGGATCCTCGCCGCTCATGGCTGACAGCAGGACCACAGACATGGTAATTTGGCCGGTTGACTTCATTTCGCCGCCATGCGACCGAGCCATGTTGTCGCCCGGGGCGTCCTGCATGTCGACCGCGTCTGTGATCTACCCCTATTCAGGAATTCACGATGATTCAATCTATGGCCAAGAAATCCATACCCACCCTGCGGGCCTGCCTGGGCGAAGCGCTCGGCACGTACCTGTTGGTGCTGTTCGGGACCGGCGCGGTCGCTGCGTCGGTTTATTCCGGAGCCCAGGTCGGCCTGTGGCAGGTGGCAGCGGTCTGGGGATTTGGGGTTTCGATCGCCATCTATGTGACGGCCGCGATCTCCGGCGCACACCTGAATCCTGCGGTCACACTGGCCTTTGCGATCTTCCGTGGACGGGATTTCCCCTTCTCTCTGGTCCTTCCTTACTGGGCTGCTCAGCTTGCTGGCGCTGTTCTGGCGGGTCTCACGATCTTCTGGACCTACGGGGTCCTGATCGAACGGTTTGAAGCCGAACGGTCGATCGTGAGGGGCGAGTCCGGCAGCGAACTGTCCGCCATGGGATTCGGGGAGTACTTCCCGAACCCGGCCCTCTTTGGCACTGGCGCCCCAGCCGAGGAACTTGTTTCTCCGCTACAGGCCGCCGCGGTCGAGGGGTTCGGGACCGCCATCCTTGTCATTGTCATCTTCGCGATCACCGATCGACGTAACTTCGCGGGGCCCGGTAACCGGCTCGGGCCGTTCTTCATCGGCTTCACCCTCGCCGTGCTGATCAGCCTGTTCGCTCCTCTGACGCAGGCGGGCTGGAACCCGGCCCGCGATTTCGGCCCGAGGATCGTGGCTTACTTCGCAGGCTGGGGTGACATCGCCATCCCGGGGCCGCGCTCCGGTTTCTGGGTGTACATCATCGGCCCACTAGCCGGTGGCTTGATAGGCGCGATCTTTTACGATCGGGTGGTGCGCCCGGTCCTGCACTCGTTGGCCCCGTCGGGATCGGAGTCTTCGGACGGCGGCCCCGCCTGATCCCGGGGGAGCGCCTCTCAGTTCAAGTGCTGACTCGGGCCCTTTTTCACAAAGGGCCCGATGGCTAAGGGGCAGTTACCGGCACCCTGACCCGGCGGTAGATCTGGATGCGGTGGCGGCAGCTGTCGGCAACCATGACGAGGCCATCGCTCGTGGTACAGATTGCGCTCGGGCGCCAGAAGAACCTCTCCTCGTGCCCTGGGATTCCGCTGGCGATGCGCTGGTCGCGCTGCTCCGGGTTCACAGCGAGGAACTCCTCGCACCACTTAGAGAGCGTGGCGTCTCCATTGAGAACTTCTCTGGGTTTCATCTGTGGGGTGAACACCTGGACGCGATCGTTCTGCCAGTCGGCAACATAGATGTCGCCGCCGTCGTCGATCGCCAGCCCGGAAGGCCGTCGGAACTCCCCGGGCTTGGACCCGGTGCGTCCGAACGCAGCCACAAATTCGCCGTCGGGGCGAAACTTCTGCACGCGGTCGTTCCGCCAGTCCGCGATCCAGATATCGCCGGCATTATCGAGCGCGATCCCCCATGGGTAGTTGAACTGGCCTGCTGCGGAGCCAAACTCGCCGAAGCTTGAGATGAACGCGCCTTCCGGGGTGAACTTCTGGACCCGGGCATTCAGGTGGTCGACGACGAGCAGGTCGCCGTGCGAATCAAATGCGAGGCCGGCCGGGCGGTTGAGCTTGCCCGGGCCTGTGCCAGGTTCCCCCCAGCGACTGATGAACTTGCCGTCTTCCGCGAAGACCGACACGTTATGCATGTGTTCGTCGGCCACGTAGACGCGATCCTGCCGGTCGATCACGAGAGCGGTCGGCATGGTCAGCTTGCCGGGATCAGTCCCCCACCGGCCGAATTCGAACTTGTAGTCGGAGTCGAGCGTGGCGACGCTGACCCGGACGTCCTTGTTTTGTGCATTGGAGCGGCTCAGGACGTACAGGACGCCCTTACTGTTCACCCGTACATCGACCGGGTTCATGAAGCCGCGTCCCTCAAAGGACGCGAGGCCGATCGTGTGACTGTATGTGAAGTTGGTAAGACCCATTACCGGGCCATCTGGAGCTGCTCGAACTGGGACTTCAGGACGGCCGTCGCTTCCACGTCCAGTAACTGCTCCAGCACCGAAGCGTAGACCTGCCTGAAGTCGGTGTTAAAGCGAACGTCGCCGTCGAGCTGCTCGGCAGGGGCGAGGCCCGGGTACTCCCCGTACAGGCCACCCTTGACCGCGTTGCCGATCAGGAACGACACCCCGCCCGATCCGTGGTCGGTCCCGCTACCGTTGTCGGCGATCCTCCTGCCGAACTCCGAAAACATCATGATCACGGTGTCGTCGGCGGCGTCGTGTTCTTCGAGGTCCTGCCAGAACGAATCCAGGGCTATCGACAGCTCTCTCCACAGCCTGGCATGGTTCACCAGCTCGTTGGTGTGGGTGTCGAAGCTGCCATGGTTGGCATAGAAGATCCGAGTGCCTACCCTGGCGGTCAGAACCTGGGCGATCCCCTTCAGGCTCTGCGCGATCGCGTTGTCGGCGGGATACTCGACCGTGGACTTGTACTTCGCCGGCGCCTCCTGGAGGATGTCCGCCCCGCGCAGCGCTCCCTGTCCCGTGCCGAGCAAGCGTTCGGACACCCATCCCTGCTCACCGGAGGGCTGGTAGATCCGGGCCATCACGTCCAGCAGCGCATCACGCTTGGCCGCGCCTGCAATCCCGGTAAGGAATCCATACGCCTCCAGCTGGCCGACGGAGGCGACTGAAACCCCCGGATATGCGAGCGCGCGTGGCAGGCCTCGACCGAAGTTCACCGCGGTGACCGGATTGGCGCCTTCCGGGTCGAGC
Organism: SAR202 cluster bacterium; assembly: GCA_016872495.1. Lineage (GTDB taxonomy): Bacteria > Chloroflexota > Dehalococcoidia > Lucifugimonadales > Lucifugimonadaceae > VGZT01. The sequence goes on along the minus strand of VGZT01000044.1, from coordinate 8,494 downwards.
ACCTTGGTGGTCTTGCCCAGCCATCCCTCGGCCGAGCTGGCGGACGGCTCGGCGGTGTGCCAGATGTCCATCGATCGGAAGTGCGAACGGTTGGGCTCCGGGTAACCGACGCCCATGACCACCGCCACTTTGCCCTGGTCGAACATTCTCTTTATGGGGCGCATCTCAGCGTTGAACCCGACGCGATCGTCCAGCGGCAGGACCGATTCGCCTTTGAGCCCCATCACCGGGCGGTAGTCGTAGTAACGGCCGTCGTTGTATGGCACGACCGTGTTCAGGTAGTCGTTGCCACCCGAGAGCTGGATGACCACGAGGTTCTTGGGACGGGTGGTCCGCCGGTGCCCGTTGCCCTTTGCTGCCACCATGCGCCTCCTTGAGATTACTTCGCTTAGCAGTACTGGAAATCAGGGGTCGCGACGATCGCCTGCAGCAGTTCGACGACGCGGTCATCGGCTTCTTCCGACGTGGTGTCGAGCGAACCGTTCCTGCCGGCGTGATCGATCAGGATCGCCCGGGTGCGTTCAGACACCGCGAGCGCGCCCATCGCGTCCAGGCATCGGTCGACCAGGGCGGTCGGCGACAGCCTGCGCCCGCTCGTTTTCACCGAATCGATCATGCGGCGTACGCCCGGGCTATCGGTCCGGCCAAGTTCGTTGACGGCAAAGTTGACCCGTTCGATCAGCGCACCGCTGTCAACCCACTCCTCGCCTTCGTGCCAGCCCTCGACGCTTGGCGGATTGAGCAGCATCTGCCCCATATAGGTCGAGTAAGCCGGAAGGTCGCAGACGTCGAGCTCGGGGATGCGGTACCGGTCGACCGTTCTGACGACTCCCCAGACCAGCTCGGCGGGGCTCTTGACCTTGCGGAAGCGCAGCGCTTCGGACTTGAAGTGGTCCGAGAGGAAGATCGCCCTCAGGATCGCCCTGATCTCCCCGCCGCTGCTCCGGAAGACTCCTGCGAGGCGCTCGACCTCAGCCTCGTCCGGAGTGTCCGAAACGAAGAACAGGTACAGGCGGCGGGCGACGAAGCGTGCCGTGGCATCCTGCTCGACGATGATGTCGATGATGTCGTCGCCATTGAAGTTCCCGGTTCGCCCCAGAAAGGTCTTCTCGCCATCGTCATGGTCGGCCGGGTCGAATATGAACTCCATATCGAACGGCCCCAGGAAGAACGGCGGCATCGTGGGCTTCGCTGCCCAGCCCGTGAAGGCACGCGCCGCGGCCTTGACGTCGGCCTCCGTGTAGGCCCCCGCCCCGGTCCTGTCGATGCCCATGGAGAACAGCTCGAGCAGCTCCCGGCCGTAGTTCTCGTTCGGAGCCGTCTTGTGACTGTTCTGGTTGTCCAGCCAGTACATCATGCCCGGGTCGCGCGAGATCTCGACCAGCAGCGTTCGGAATGGGCCGAGGCCGTGGCGCCGGAAGAGGTCGATCTCACGCAGCATTTCCAGCCCATGGTCCAGCTTTATGCCACCGACCGCGAGGAGGCCATGCCAGAAGAGTGCGATCTTCTCCTCGAGTGGGTGCTCGCTGGTCGCGAGCCGCCAGGCCCAGTGGGGTACCGCGTGTCCCGGCGACCGCGCCTCGACCGTGGCAATGAAGTAGCGATCCACGAGGTCCTGGTCGGCAGGCTCTGAGTGTGGCGGATTGAGCAGCGCCTCGACGGTCGCCTCATAGCCGTCCTTCAGATAGCGATCCAGCTGGTCACGAGTGGCCCCGAAGCCGGCCCGCCTGAGAAGGTGGGCCATGAGAGCCGCGTCGGTGGGGGGTGCGGGTTTTCTTTCTGTCGCACTGAGCATCGACATGACCTCCGGACGTTGCGGGCTTCAGAAACTCAGGGCGTATTGCCTCTTCGGCTTCGCTCAGGGCAGCCATGCGCCCTGCCATCTACCCTTACTCCTGGCGGAATTCTATTCGTTCGGGCGTTTGGATGGAACGGGCGCGTTCGAACGAGCCATGCGCCATGACCGGGCGTAGCGCCATGCGCCCTCTGCCGCAACCGAAAACGAGTCGGCCCGCCAGCCGCCTGTTTGACAAGCATATGGGGCGGGCCTAGAATCCCGGCCGCGCACCGGACACCTAGGGGCAGCCGTCTCTGGCACGTGAGATGACGCTCGCCTGCCACGAGGCTTGGAGGGGGTAATGTTCGGCATATCCCGTCTTCTGGTCCGTCGGCCCTTGTTCATACTGGCCATCGTGGCCTCGATCCTGATCGCGGCCGTGGCGTGCGGTGAGGAGAAGGCCGCGACGCCGACCGCGGCGCCCAAGGTGGCAGCGTCGCCCACGACGGCTGCACAGCCGACCGCGGCGCCCAAGGTGGCAGCATCGCCCACGACGGCTGCACAGCCGACCGCGGCGCCCACCTCGACCGCCGTACCGGTCGCCGCCCGCAAGGGGACGTTCATCGTCGTGAACGACCTCATCGGACCGCCGGTTTTCAGGCCGTCGCTGATCACGGGCGGCGCGCACTCCGCGTTCGGGCTGATGGACTGGGGCTTCTACGACTTCCTGCTCTACGCCAAGTACTCGGCGCCGCCGGATTTCGGTGAGCTCAGCAACGCCGGTATTGCGACGGCCTGGGAGGTCGCCTCCGACCGCAGCAAGATCACGTTCACGATCCGCAAGGACGCAAAGTTCCAGGGCGGATACGGGACCGTCACTGCGCACGACATCGCGTACTCATACACAGAGTCGATGGCGCAGGGAACGAAGAACACCCGCGGCCCCGGGCTCGCGGTCTGGATCAAGGAATGGGTCGCGGTCGACGACGCGACGCTGGTGGCCAACCTGGTCCCCGGCAAGATGGAGCCGACGTGGTGGTACGCGCTCGCGAACCACGGCTCGGGTAGCACGCCAATCGTCAGCAAGAAGCTGAAAGACGAGGGTGGCGACAAGGACATCGGCACCTTCGCGGGTTCCGGTGCGTTCGCGATCAAGAAGTGGACTTCTGAGACTGAGATCATCGCTGACGCGGTCGACAAGCACTACCGTGCGGATCCGAAGATCCAGACCCTGAAGATCGTCCAGATCTCGGAAACCAACGCGAAAATCGCCGCGCTCAAGACTGGCGAAGCTCACGTGGCCAACATCCCGCTGAAGTTCCTGAAAGAAACGAAGGACGCTATTCCAGGCAGTCGTCTGCAGATGCTGGGGAAATACCAGCCGCAGACCATCTACTTTGGCGGCAACTTCTGGGCCAAGCGTGGGTATCAGTTCGACGACAAGCCAATCGACAAGCGCGAAGGGTTCAAGCCCGACAAGGACCATCCGTGGATAGGAAACCCGGACGATGCGACCTCGATGGAGAACGCACGCAAGGTCCGGTGGGCGATGTCGATGGCCATCGACCGGGATTCACTGAACCGCAACGTTTTCAGGGGCCTCGGCGTCAAGACCTACACGTACACGGATATCCTGCCCGACAACAAGCTCTTCAAGAAGGAATGGGAAGTCCCGTACGACCTGGCCAAGGCGAAGCAACTCTTGTCCGAGGCCGGCTACCCCAACGGTTTCTCGCTGACGATGTGGGTTTCGCCTGACAACACAGCAGCGGTCGACCCGGAGATCGGCGAAGCGATCGCGCAGATGTGGCAGGGGATCGGCCTGAAGACGACGGTCGAGAAGACTGCGTACGCGGCACGCAGGCCGACGCTCGTGGCCCGCTCGATCGACATTCCTTGGGAACACCACACATTCTGGTTGACGGTCGATGAACCAAAGGCGACGACGCTCGTGCCGTCGGCAGGCTTCAACCACGGAATCGAGCTGCCCGAAGAGATGGGCATGATCCGCTGGAAAAACATCACCGAGCCCGACTTCAACAAGCGGCTCGAGAACAACCTGAAGCTGCAGGACTACCTGAGCCACTGGCAGCTGATGGCTTCCACGGTGACCATGCAGCCTTACTGGGTGGTCCGGCCCGAAGTCGTGGAATGGAAGCCACACCAGCTCGCGTGGAGCATGTTCAACTCCCCGGAAACGGTCGTGCTCAAGTAGCGAACCTTGGCGATTACCTGCAGCAATGAAGGGTGAGATAACGGCCTGCCGCCCGATCGCGGCAGGCCGTCTCGTCAACGGGCGTCCGCGCTAGATGGTGCGCTTCATCGGCAGGCGAGTCATCTACTCGCTGGTGGTGCTGCTCACGACAAGCTTCATCGTGTTCGGGCTTTCGCGCGCCGCGGGTGATCCGCGCAATCTGTTCCTGACCGAATACACGACGAAAGAAACCTGGGACGCGTGGGGCAGGGAATACAACCTGGACAAGCCCCTCGTGATCCAGTACGTGGTGTGGCTGGGCAAGGCTCTGCGCGGCGATTTCGGGCACTCACTGAGGGACCACATCAACGCGCTGGACGTGATCATGCAGCGCGTGCCCGCGACGCTTCAGCTTGCCGGTGCGTCGTTCATTGCTGCCATCTTTATCGGCGTGCCCCTCGGCGTGATGTCTGCGGTCAAGCGGGGCACCTTCTGGGACTACGTCGGGAGGACGCTGGCGCTCTTCGGCCAGGCGCTGCCGCCGTACTGGCTCGGCGTCATGCTGATCCTCCTTTTCGCGGTCAGCCTCGATGTCCTCCCGAGCGGTCGCAAAGGCGGGATCGACCACTACATCCTGCCCGCGTTGACGCTCGGGTGGGGCGCCGCCTCAGGGCTGCTCCGCCTGACACGCTCGGCGATGCTCGAAGTCCTCGATTCTGAGTACATCAAGTTCGCGCGCTCCAAAGGGGTGACCGCGTCACTGGTCGTCTGGAAGCATGCCTTCAGGAACGCGCTCATAGCGCCGCTGACCTATTCGACTTTGCTGCTGGCCGGGTATCTCACCGGCACTGTCGTGACGGAAACGGTATTCTCGTGGCCGGGCGTCGGGAGGCTGGCTGTAACCGCAGTATTCAACAACGATTTCCCGGTGCTTACCGGCGTCGTCCTGATCGGGACTGCGGTCTATCTCGCAGTGAACCTCCTTACCGACGTCATCTACGCGCTCATGGACCCCAGGATCAGGTTCGGGTAACCGATGGCGGTCCATGCACCTACGGCAACGGTCGGCGTTCTGGGCTCTCAGAGCTCCCTGGCAAGGGCGTGGAGTAGCATTCGCCGTTACCCCGTTGTCCCGATCGTGATCATCACGACGCTGGCGGTCTTTGCGATCTTCGCCCCGCTGATCGCACCACATGACCCCGAGCAGGCAAGGTCGCTCGACGACCGTACTCTCCCACCTTCGTGGATGGACGATGAGTCCATCTTCTTCCTGGGGACTGACCATCTCGGCAGGGACGTGTTCAGCCGGATCGTGTACGGCGCGCGTATCTCGCTGCTGGTCTCTTCAACCGTGCTTGCCGCCGGGCTCGTTATCGGTACCACCGTCGGGCTGATCTCCGGCTACTTCGGCGGCAACACCGACGAGCTGCTGATGCGCCTCGTGGACATAAAGCTGTCGCTGCCGTTCATTCTGGTGGCGCTCGTGGTCGCGATCGTCTTCAAGCCCAGCCTGCTACTGGTCGTGATACTGCTTGCGCTCTTCTTCTGGAGTTCGTTCGCACGCCAGGTGCGCGCCGAGACCCTGCACCTGAAGACGCTTGACTACGTGATGGCCGCAAGGGTCGCGGGGGCATCCAACCTGCGGATCATGATCAAGCACATTCTCCCCGGGGTGTTTTCCACCATCATCGTGATCGCAACGCTGACCATCGGCACGGTGATCCTCGTGGAATCGGTGCTCAGTTATCTCGGCGTGGGAGTCCCCGCGCCCACTCCGGCGTGGGGCGCGATGGTGGCGGATGGCAGCCAGTACCTCCAGTCTGCGTGGTGGATCGCCCTGTTCTCCGGCGCGGCGATCTTTTTCACCGTGCTCGGGTTCAACTTCCTTGGCGACTGGCTGAGAGACAATCTGGACCCGCGCCTCCGCCAGCTTGTCTAGCTCTCGGTAATGCAGGGCGGGGTCGCAGGCTAATGGGCGCCCGTCTTTCAGTCCGCGGCGAGACAGAATGACCAGGCTGAGCGGCAAGAAGGCGTTCCTGGAGATGCTGCGCGCCGAGGGCGTGCGGCACATCTTCGGTAACCCCGGTACAAGCGAATCCCCGTTCATGGACGCGTTCGAGGACTATCCCGACCTTCGCTACATACTGACCCTGCAGGAAGGCGTGGCGGTGGGAATGGCCGACGGGTACGCCCGCATGACCGGGCGCGCCGCCTTCGTCCAGTTGCATATCGACTCCGGCCTCGCCAACGGGATCAGCCTGATGATCGACGCCCGGAACGACGGCACGCCGATGGTCGTTGTTTCCGGGAATTACGACACCCGCAAGCTGGCGGAGCATCGTGCAAACTTGCCTGAGCTCGTGCGCCCGGTCACGAAGTGGTCGGTCGAGGTGACGCACCCCGACCAGATCCCGAGCGTGATGAGGCGGGCCTTCAATGAGGCCAACAGCGAGCCGAAGGGGCCGGTCTATGTCGCGCTGGCTTCCAACGCGCTGGACGGCGAGGCGGACATGAACCTGATCGCATCCCGGCCCATGTACACGAGCGGCGCTCCCGACCCTGACGGTCTCGTGAGGGTCGTCGAGGCGCTGCTCGGGTCCGAGCACACGATGATGCTTCTCGGCAACCGGGTCGCACGGGCGAACGCGGTGCCGGAGGCCGTTCGCCTGGCCGAACTGCTGGGCGTCCCGGTTTACACGACGAGGGGTTCCGACTCCAGCTTCCGGGCGGACCATCCGCAGTACATGGGGATGCTCGCCCCGCGAAGGCGGGAACACCGCCGCCTTATGGATTCGGTGGACGTGCTGCTCGCCGTGGGGGCGGACGTCTTTGCAGACATCTTCTACTTCTCGGACGTCCTGATGCCGCGAACGGCGCGCGTGATCCACATCGACTCGCAACCGGGCGCGGTCGGCAAGTCCGAGCCGACAGAGATCGGCATCCTTGCCAGCCCGAAGCTTGCCCTCGGGGCGCTGGCTGACGCGATCGAAGCGAGCATGACCTCGGCGATGCGCGCCGCGGCAGGAGAGCGCGCCGCGGAGGCCGCCGCTGCGAGGACGCGCGCGAGGGCTGAGTTCGAGGCGGCCGCGAAAAAGCGCTGGGAGAACCGCCCGATGACGGCCGAACGGCTGATGTCAGAGGTTGCTGGCGCGCTGCCCCCGGGCACGGTCGTGATCGACGATTCCAGCAGCCACCGCGCCGCCTTTGCACACTACATGCAGTCGCTGGCACCCGACGAACTGGTATCGAAGCGCAGCGGCTCGATCGGTTGGGGCCTTGGGGCCACCCTCGGGGTGAAGCTGGCCAGGCCCGATCGGCCCGTGCTCGGAGTCCTCGGCGACGGCGGTGCAATGATGACCGTCCAGGGGCTGTGGACCGCCGCCAACGAACGTATCCCAGCGGTGATGGTCGTGATGAACAACGGCTCATACCGCGTACTCAAGACGAACACGGACATTTACAGGAGAGACGTCCTGAAACAGACCGAACCGTCGCCACGATACCTTTACATGGACTTTCCTACGCCGTTCGATCTCTCGCTGATCGCGCGTGGCATGGGTGTCCAGGGAGAGCGCATCACCGATCCGGAGGACGTTGTCCCCGCGCTGCGACGCGCCTTCGACTCCGGAAAGCCGACGTTGTTGGATGTAGCAATCGACGGCTCGGTGTAGAGCGAAAAGCCCGAGTCGGCGGACGGTGGGGCGGGGATCCATCAGGTCCTGCCGTTGACTCGGGCGAGGGCAATTGCGCCGCGCACAAGCGCGTGGCAGACTCTGCCCACGATCGGCCGAGAGTAACCACGACCATGCCCGAAAGCCCTTCCCGTGTCTGACACGGAGTTCGTCTTTCTGAGCTTCGAGGGGCCAGACAAGTACTCGCGCATGGGCGGGCTCGCGACTCGCGTGACCGGACTCCTAAGCAAGCTCGCGCAGCGCGGGGTCCGAGACACACCTCTTCTTCGTGGGCGACCCGCGCTTCCCGGCCACGAGGTCCAGCAAGACGGACGGCTCCACCTCCACCGGTGGTGCCAGTGGATCAGCCAGCATCATCTCGGCGGCGCGTACGACGGCGAGCCGGGCAAGCTGTGGGACTGGGAGCGTTCCTTTCCAGCCTTCCTGCTCACCAAACTTCTCCCAGAGGTGATCGCCTCCGGAAGGGTAGCGGTGATCATCGGAGAAGAGTGGCAGGCCGCGAATGTCCTCATCACTCTCCACAAGGTCGTGTCACACAGCGACTGGCACCGGCAGGTCCGGCTCGTTTGGAACGCTAACGACACACCCGGGTTCGAAAAGATCGACTGGGCCGTCCTGCGGGAAGCGGCGACCATTACGACCGTCAACCGGTACAAGAAGTACGTCATGCAACGGCAGGGCATCGTTGCACGGGCGATCCCGAACGGGATCGAGGACCGCTGGTTGAAACCCGTGCCGCCAGCGAAAGGGCGGTCACGAGCCGACGTCGATCCTGTGAATTGTCGCCCGATCCATCATAGGCCAGTCCACCTCCAGCCCGAGTCCAGGCGC
>VGZT01000043.1 GCA_016872495.1 SAR202 cluster bacterium | reverse complement strand
AATACGCTCCCATACCGCCCGTGTTGGGGCCGACATCGCCGTCACCGACGCGCTTGTAGTCGCACGCGGCCACCTCGGCGCTAACGTGGCTGCCGTCCACGAAGGCAAACACGCTGACTTCGGGCCCCGACAAGCGCTCCTCGATGAGCACCTGCGAAATAGCGGACGCTGGCACCGCCCCGGAGTACAGCGACCGCACTGCGGCGCGCGCGTCCGCGCGTGAATCGGCGACGATCACCCCCTTGCCGGCAGCAAGGCCGTCAGCTTTGACAACCACCTTCCGGTCAGCCCCGAGGTGGTCGATGTAGGCCACGGCCTCAGCGGCGCTCTTGAAAGCGGTCGCCCCGGCCGTGGGGATCCCGTGGCGGACCATGAACGCCTTGGCCCACGCCTTCGAGGACTCGAGGCGGGCAGCAGCGCGGGTCGGGCCGAAGACCGGGTGACCGGCTGCCTGCAGGGCGTCGACCACGCCGGCTGCCAGCGGGGCCTCCGGGCCTACGACGGTCAGGCCGATCCCGTGTTCCTTCACTGCCTTCAGCAGGCCTGGGATATCGGTGTCGGCGATCGCTATGTTCTGGCCGACACCGGCGGTCCCGCCGTTGCCGGGAGCGATGAGGATGCGGCCGACACGGGCGCTCTGGCGCAGCTTCCAGGCGAGCGCGTGCTCGCGGCCTCCGCTGCCGATTACCAGGACGTCGGTAGTGCCCGCTACTCCCATTCGATCGTGCCGGGCGGCTTGCTCGTCACGTCGTAGACGACCCGGTTTACCTGGTCAACTTCGTTTACGATGCGGCTGGAGATGCGCCCGAGGGTCTCGTACGGTATGCGCGCCCAGTCCGCGGTCATCGCGTCTTCGCTCGTAACCGCGCGAATCGCCACGACATAGCGGTAGGTGCGCTGATCGCCCATCACGCCGACCGTCCTCGTATCGGTGAGAACGGCGAAGCTCTGCCACATCTTGTCGTAGAGCCGGTCACGCTTGATCTCATCCATGACGATCCAGTCGCACTGGCGCAGGATCTCGAGCTTCTCGTAAGTCGGCTCCCCGATCACCCTTATCGCAAGGCCCGGCCCGGGGAACGGCTGCCGGTTCAGTACCTCCGGAGGCAACCCCAGCTCCAGCCCGGCGAGCCTGACCTCGTCCTTGAACAGGTAGCGGAGGGGCTCGACCAACCGCAGCTTCATCCGCTCCGGCAGGCCACCCACGTTGTGGTGGGTCTTGATCTTGTGGGACGCCTTGTTCTCGCTCGACTTGCTCTCGATCACGTCCGGGTAGAGCGTGCCCTGGGCAAGAAAGTCGACCTCGCCCATCTCGGTCGCTTTCTCTTCGAAGACCTCGATGAACTCCTGGCCTATTCGCTTGCGCTTCATCTCGGGGTCGGTCACGCCCTTGAGCGTTGACAGGAAACGTTCGGAAGCGTCCACGTAAACGAGCTTCAAACCCAGGTGCTTCTGGAAGACCTGCTGCACACGCTCGGGCTCTTCCCGCCTGAGCAGGCCGTTGTTGACGAAGATGCAGGTGAGCTGGTCGCCGACGGCGCGATGGATGAGCACGGCCGCCACCGCCGAGTCGACCCCGCCTGAAAGGGCGCAGATGACCTTGCCCTTGCCGACCTGCTGCTTGATCCGCTGGACCGTGTCGGCGACGAAGTTGCCCGGGGTCCACGTCCCGGAGCACCCGCAGATCTTGAGGACGAAGTTCCTCAGGAGCCGGGAGCCGTGGGGCGTATGGGCGACCTCGGGGTGGAACTGGATCCCGTAGATGCCGGAATCATTGGCAAGTACCGCGATCGGCGAGTTTTCGCTGTAGGCGAGCGAGCGAAATCCCTGCGGCACCTTCTCGATGCGGTCGCCGTGGCTCATCCAGACCGGGATCGGATCTTCGAACCCGTCGAAGAGCGCGGTGGGCTCACTCTCCTTGTGGATCACGGCAAAGCCGTATTCACGGGCGATGCCGGCCGCAACCGTGCCTCCCAGCTGATGGGCGATCAGCTGCATGCCGTAGCAGATCCCCAGGACCGGTACTCCGGCGCTGTAGACCCAGGCGGGCGCGAGTGGAGCGCCATCTTCATAGACGCTGTTCGGGCCGCCCGACAGGATGATCCCTCGCAGCTGGAGGTGAGCGACCGCCTCGCGCGGGGCATCATGGGGCAGGATCTCGCAGTAGACGTTCGCCTCGCGCACTCGACGGGCAATCAGGTGGCTGTACTGCGAGCCAAAATCAAAGATCGCCACCCCTTCCTGGGTTTCGCGGCCGGCAGGCTTGCCGGGCTTGCCGCGTACCCTGTCGGCGGAGGCGATCTCGAGATATGTCGCGACCTCAATGTCACCTGTGGTCGCGACGCGATGGCTGGGTTGCGGAGACTGGGTCTCAGACATAGAGGTGAAGGTCAGCCAAACGTAGCACCTGTGCTACACTCCGTCAAGCTATTGCATATCTGAGCAGGCGGGGCTCCGCCGGCCCTTTTTCCCGGTATTTTCGCGCCCACTACAGGAGGGAACGGCGAGGTTGCCAGCGAGCGACGGCGCAGAGCGCGCCGAAGCCCAGATCAGACAGACGGTCACTCTCCCTCTCCGCGACGGCTCTCTGGCCTTCCCGGACGCCACTTCATACGGTCCGGACGCCAACGTCTTCAGTCCAGCTTCGGTTGAACGCGTTCCTACGGGCCTGAAGAGGAGCGCTCCGCGTGCCTCGCCGGTCCGCCGGCCCGGCGCGCGGGATGCGGCCGGGCAATTCGCACCGGGCGCAGGCTCAGGCCGCACCAGAGGCCTCTCTTGAGTGGCCCCGCTGTGAGCGCGCCGGACTTCCTCGCGCAGGCTTCGACCGCCGTCGAAAAGTCGATGGAATTGTTCATGGAGGGGAGGTCGCTGCCCCTCTATCGAATGATGGGCTACCAACTCGGTTGGGTCGACGAGAATGGCACGCCGCGAGAAGCGAATCGGCCGTTGCGGGTAAGGGGCGCCCTGTGCCTCCTTGCCGCCAGCGCTATTTCCGGCCGTTTCAAGGACGCGCTGCGCCACGCCGTGGCGATCGAACTGGTCCACAACTACTCCCAGATGCATGCCGACGTGCAGGAGGGCAATACCGAGCGGGCAGGGCGAGGCTCGGTGTGGTGGGTCTGGGGACCGGCACAGGCGATTAACGCAGGCGACGGCATGCACGCGCTTGCACGACTGGCCATGTTCGAACTCAGCAAGGATGGGGTCGCCCCGGAGCTCGTGTCGGACGCGCTGCAGGCCCTGGACCTCGCCGCCCTTGACCTGTGTGAGGGGTCTTATTTCGACACGGTGTACCAGGAGCGCGTCACGATCCTGGTGGACGAGTACCTCCAGATGACCGCCCGGGCGTCCGGCGCCCTCGTGGGGTGTGCCACCCGCCTTGGAGCGATGGCGGCAGGTGAGACAGGTTCCTCCAGGCTGGACGCCCTGCAAAAATTCGGTCAGAAGTGCGGGATCTCCATGCGCCTGTCCAGTGATCTGCGGGCCTTCTGGGACGGTTCCGACCGGTCCGGTCCGCTGCAGGGGAGGATCCTCGCCAAGAAGAAAACCCTGCCGGTTATCCACGCCCTGGAAAAGGCAGATGTGAAGACGAAACGGGCCCTCGGCGAGATCTACGCCCAACGCGTCCTGGACCCGGGCGATATCGAGAAGGTGCGCGGGATTCTCGAGGCTGCCGGCAGCCGCGCATACACGGAGCAGGTGATTGCGAAGCTGAATCAGGAAGCCTCGGCCGCGCTGGCCGACGCCGGAATCGGCCAGCCCGAAGCGGACCGGCTTTTGGAAGCGGCGCAGTTCGCAACGAGGACATCGGGCTAGATGCCAGAGAAGCCCATCGCCAAGAAGTCGATCCGGGACGTGGACGTCCACAACAAGCGGGTGCTGGTCAGGGTCGACTACAACGTGCCAATGAAGAAGGGCAGCGACCAGATCACTGACGACGCCCGGATCCGGGCGTCGCTGCCGACCATCGGGTACCTGCGGGATCGCGGGGCGCAGGTGATCCTTTGCTCACATTTCGGCCGGCCCGATGGCAAGGTCGTCGACACGATGCGCCTGGCCCCGATCCGGTACCGGCTCTCGTACCTCCTGGGCAAGGAAGTCATCGACGCAGGCGGGCCCACCGGAGCGGAGCCTCGCGCGGCGACCGAGCGAATGAACCCGGGTGACGTCGCGCTGCTGGAGAACCTGCGCTTCGACCCGCGCGAGGAGAAGAACGACCCAACGATGGCGCGCGAGCTGGCGAGCCTCGGCCATCTGTTCGTGAACGATGCCTTCGGCGCGGCTCACCGGGCCCACGCCTCGACAGCGGGCGTGGCGGCATTCCTGCCGGCGGTCGCCGGCATGCTAATGGCGCGGGAAGTCGAGATGCTGGGCCGGGCCCTGAACAGCCCGGACCGGCCGGTGGTGGCCGTGGTCGGCGGGGCCAAGGTCTCCGACAAGCTGGCCGTGCTTGTCAACCTCGCGTCACGCGTGGACCGGATCCTGATCGGCGGGGGGATGGTGGCGGAGTTCCTGCGGGCCCGGGGGCACTCGGGCGGCGCATCGGCGTCTTTGTCGGCTGACGTCGAGGCCGCCGGGGAACTCATGGCGCCGGGGAAAAACAAGGCGGCCGTCACCGTGCCAGTCGACGCGGTCGTCGCACCCAGGTTCGAAGAGCATTCGCCGGCGCAGGTAGTCGACGCCGCTGCCGTGCCCGCCGGCGCCCTGGTCCTGGATATCGGCACGAGGACGAGCGCCATCTACGCACGCGAGCTATCCCGGGCCCGTACGATTCTGTGGAATGGCCCCATGGGCGTGTTTGAGTGGGACGCGTTCGCCAGGGGCACTAAGGCGGTCGCCGAAGCGATCGCCGCCAACAAGGACGCTGTGTCTGTCGTAGGGGGCGGGTCAACGGCCGAGGCGGTGGCAGCATTCGGCCTCGCCGACCGTATGACGCACGTCTCAACCGGCGGCGGAGCGTCGCTGGAGTTTCTCGAAGGTAAGGCGCTGCCAGGTGTGGCGGCTTTGTTGGACGCATAGAGGGCATCAAACATGGCAAGACCGGTAGTAGCCGGCAACTGGAAGATGAATACGACGCCGGAGGAGGCGCAGGATCTGGCGCGCGGGCTCAAGCGCGGGATTGAGCCGTTTGTTGGAGTCGAGCGCATCCTGTGCCCGCCATTCGTGTCGCTGGGAATCGTGGCACGCGAGGTTGCGGGCAGCGGCATCAAGGTCGGCGCCCAGAACGTGCACCAGGCCGCTTCGGGCGCCTTCACGGGCGAGATTTCGGTGTCGATGCTCCGGCTATCGTGCTCCTACGTGATCGTCGGGCACTCCGAACGTCGCCAGTTTTCTGGTGAGACCGACGCCATCGTCGCGGCCAAGGTAGCGGCGGCGATCACGGGCGGACTGCGTCCGATCGTTTGCGTGGGGGAGTCGCTCCAGGTCCGCGAGGCCGGCAGGGCGGAAGCGCACATCGCAGCCCAGCTGAAAGCGAGCCTGGAAAAGGTACCACCGCCCGAAAGCCTGGTGATCGGCTACGAGCCGGTCTGGGCAATCGGGACCGGGATGGCCGCCACGCCTGACCTCGCGCAGTCGGCGGCCGCGGCGATCCGCTCAACCCTGCTGTCGATCTACGGCCAGGACGCCGCACACCGGATCCCCATCGTGTACGGCGGCAGCGTCAACGCCGGCAACATCGCCGGCTTTGTGGAGCAGCGCGACGTGGACGGCGCGCTGGTGGGCGGCGCCAGCCTGAAAGTCGACGATTTCACGCGGATCGTCGAAGCGGTTTCCCGCGCGAAGGCAAAATGATCCGTGTCGTGGCGGTTGTCGGACCGACGGCAACCGGCAAGACCGGTCTCGCAGTGGACATCGCGCTCGCCGTCGGCGGTGAGATCGTGAATGCCGACTCCCGGCAGTTCTGTCGTGGTTTCGACATCGGGACGGCCAAGCCAACTGCGGCGGACCGTCGAGGCGTTCCTCACCACCTCGTCGACATCGTCGAGGCCGGGGGGAATGTCGGCCTGCGCGACTTCATCGACAGGGCGCAAGCAGCGATTTCGAGCGTCCACGCCGGAGGCCGCATCCCGATCGTCGCCGGCGGGACAGGGCAGTACGTCTGGAGCCTTCTCGAAGGCTGGACCGTTGCGCGGGTCCCACCGGACCCGGAGTTCCGCGTGCTGATGGAGCGAGAAGCGGCTGATAAGGGCCACGAGGCGGTTTTCGCCCGCCTGCAGGCCCTCGACCCGGTCGCGGCGCAGAGGATCGACGGCCGCAACGTGCGCAGGGTGATCCGGGCAATCGAAGTCGCCCGGGAACTCGGCCCGGTGGCCGTGCGAGGCCCAGGACGTGCGACCGTTCCGCCGTATGAGTACCTGGTGATCGGGCTGACGCTCGAGCGCAAGGCCCTGTACGAACGGATCGACCGCCGGATCGACGCGATGGTCGCCGCCGGCTGGCAGGCTGAGGTGGCTGGCCTGCTGGCGCAGGGGGTTCCCGCAGACGCGCCCTGTTTCGGAGCGATCGGCTACCCGGGAATGGTTGCCGCCGCCCGCGGCGAGATAACCCTGCACGATGCCGTGCGAAGGGCCCGTCACGACACACGTCGACTGGTCAGACACCAGTACAACTGGTTCAAGCTCTCTGACTCCAGGATCAGCTGGCTTGATGCCGGCCAAGACCCATCGACGGCAGCGATTGCGCTGGCCCGCGCATTCCTGTCCCGGTAGGGACCGCCTTCAGGAACTGCCTTTAGAATGGGCGCATAAACACGGACCGCGGCCCTGGACGGGCAGGGCACACCACAATTTGGAGATTGATTTGCCGATCAGGTTCGCAAAGCTACATGGTGCGGGCAACGACTACATCGCGGTGGACGGCCACGGTCAGGACCGCGACTGGGGCGCACTATCGAAGGCGATGAGCGAGCTTCATTTCGGCGTGGGCTCCGACGGGATCGTCGTCGCCATCCCTTCCAGCCGAGCTCAGATCCGGATGCGTGTCTTCAACCCCGACGGCTCGGAAGCCGAGATGAGTGGGAACGGCATCCGGCTGTTCTCCAAGTTCGTGATTGACCGCCGGATCGCAATGCCCGGCCCGAACGGGCTCACCGTCGAAACGCTCGCAGGTATCCGAACGGTCGTTCCGACCATAAAGAACGGGCGAATGGTAGCCGGGCGAGTGGCCATGGGCGAACCCATCCTCGAGCCCGCGCTGATCCCGGTGGATGCAGCCATGGCCGGCAACCCGACCAGGGTGTTCGACTTCCCGCTCAAGGTCGGCGACAGGACTATCAAGGTGACCTGTCTGTCGATCGGAAACCCCCATGCGGTAGCGTTTCCCGAAGGCCGCGTCGAAGACTTTCCCCTGCTTGAAGTCGGTCCGCTCGTCGAACGCCACAGGATGTTTCCGAAGCGGATCAACTTTGAGATCGCCAATGTCATAGATCGCGGGCATGTTCGGGCCAGGATCTTTGAACGCGGGGCAGGCGAAACGCTGTCCTCCGGGACCGGCAGCACGGCGGTCGCGATCGCCGCCAGGCTGCACGGATTTACTGGCGAGGAAGTTGAGGTGCTGGTTCCGGGCGGCATGCTCAAGATCCGCTATTCCGGCACCGGCGAGGCGTTTCTCGACGGCCCCACGGTAGAAGTGTTCGAAGGCGTCTGGCCCGACTAGGCCAGAATAACGAAGGAAATCCATGCAGTTTGCCAATCGCATCAAGCAACTGAAGCCGTACCTGTTCGTCGGCATCTCCCGTACGATCGCCGCCAAGCGAGCGCAGGGGATCGACGTCATCTCATTCGGCATCGGCGACCCGGACATTCCGACGCCGCCGCACATCCTCGAGGCCCTCAAGGCCGGGGCGGGCAAGCCGGCGAACCACCGCTACCCGGAATCCGAGGGGCTGCCCGAATTCCGAAAGGCCGTCACCGACTGGTACCAGCATCGCTTCGGAGTCTCGCTGGACCCGGCGACCCAGGCGATCAACCTGATCGGCGCCAAGGAAGGTATCGGGCACGTCGCGCTGTGCTTCCTCGATCCGGGGGACCTCGCGCTCGTGCCCGACCCCGCCTATCCCGTCTACGGCGTGGGGACGATGTTCGCCGGCGGCGACGTCTATCCGCTGCCCCTGAACGAAGAGAACGGCTTCCTGCCCGACCTCGACAGTATCCCGGAAGATGTGGCCAGGAAGGCAAAAGTCCTCTGGATCAACTACCCGAACAATCCGACAGGCGCTACTGCTACCCCCGCGTTCTTCAAGAAGGTGGTGGCGTTCGCGAAGGCCTACGAAGTCGCCATCCTGCACGACGCCTGCTACACCGAAGTCACGTACGACGGCTACAAGGGCGTCAGCTTCCTGCAGACGCCCGGCGCGCTGGATGTCGGCATGGAGTTCCACTCGCTGTCGAAGACCTACAACATGACCGGCTGGCGCATGGGTGCGGCGGTCGGCAACGCCGACATGGTCAACGCATTGATGCGGGTCAAATCGAACCTGGATTCCGGCGCGCCGCAGGCCATCCAGGAGATGGCGATCGAGGCCCTGGCAACCCCGGAGGCCTGGATCAAGCAGAACAACGCCGTCTACCAGCGCCGCCGCGACAAGGTGATCAAGGCGTTGCGCGGCATCGGCCTTGCGCCGAACGAGCCGAAGGCCGGCCTCTACATCTGGGTACGCGTCCCGCGCGGGTACACGTCGGCAAGCTTCGCACAGCTGTTGCTCGACCAGCGGGACATCGTAGTCACGCCAGGTAGCGGCTACGGAGAGCACGGCGAGGGGTTCGTTCGCCTTTCACTTACGATCGCCGACGAGCGGCTAGAGATTGGCCTCAAGCGGCTCGAAGGCTGGACCATTCCGCCCCCGCCCAGGACGCAGAGGTAGGGACAACCCTCCATATGGCACGCGCCCGGACCATTTCGACCCGCCCGGAGCCCGAGCGGGCCTGTCTCGTGACGGTGGGCGTGCGCGGACGGGATGGTCCGCTGGCCCTCGGGGAGTCACTCGACGAACTGGCGCACCTCGCTGCCAGCGCCGGCGCGGTGGTCGTAAGCCGTTTCTCGCAAATGCTGCCAAAGCCGTCCCGAACGTATCTGGGCAGCGGCAAGATCGACGAGCTGAAGGAGGCCATCAAGCGAGATTCGATCGACGTCGTCATCTTTGACGACGAGTTGCACCCGACACAACAGAGGGCCCTTGAAGACGCCCTGCACACGAAAGTGATCGACCGCAGCGGGCTCATCCTCGACGTTTTTGCCGCGCGGGCGCGGACCAGGGAGGGGAAACTGCAGACCGACCTCGCGCAGAGCGAGCACCTCCTTCCCAGGCTCGCGGGCCAGTGGTCTCACCTCGAGCGCCTCGGCGGCGGGATCGGGACCCGCGGGCCGGGTGAGGCTCAGATCGAGACCGACCGACGCCTCGTCCGGACCAAGATTGCGCGCCTCAAACGAGAGCTGGAGCAAGTACGTCAGCAGCGGGCCCGCCAGCGCCGGAACAGGGCAAGAGGGGAGACCCGGATCGTCGACCTCGTGGGCTACACGAACGCCGGCAAGTCCGCGCTCTTCAACCGGCTGACCGCCGCAACCGTGCTGGTCAAGAACCAGCTCTTCTCAACCCTCGATCCGACCACCCGCCGCATCCACCTGCCGTCAGGTGATTCGGCGGTGATCACGGATACGGTGGGCTTCATTCACAAGCTGCCAACGATCGTGGTTGCCGCGTTTCGAGCGACGCTTGAAGAACTGCGCGAGGCCGACATCTTGCTCCATGTGGTCGACGCGAGCAGTCCGCTTGCCCCGCAGCACGCCATGGTGGTCGACAAGATCCTCAGGGACCTGGAGTTATCTGACATCCCCCGGATCCTGGTCCTGAACAAGATCGACCTGGTCCCGGGAGGGTTCGATGGCCAGCTGCCGGAATGGGCGACCGGTTCGCTCGGGGTCCAGAAGGCGGTGTTTACTTCGGCGGTGACCGGGACCGGGATCGAAGCGCTGCGCCTGGCGATCGACGAAGAGCTACGCGGTGGTGTGGTGGCGTTCGATGCCGCAGCAAACGGGCGGTCCCAGATTGACCACTGAAGTCCCAGGCTCCCGCTACCGACGGTATTTACGGGCCGAACTCGAGGCCGCTGGCGCCTACATGCACCTGTCCGCAATCGAGCGGGACCCGAAACGCGCGGCCAGGCTGTGGGAGATGGGGCTGGCCGAACTCAGGCATGCCCGCACCTGGGCGGAAAAGCTGGGCATCGACCCGAGGCAGCTCAAACCAACCAGGTACAAGATCCGTACGTCCACGGTCGGTCTTGCGGCAAGGATCTTCGGGGTCAAGCGCGTCCTGCCATGGGTCGTCAGGTCCAAGGCCGACGGGGTGCGCGCCTACGCGCGCGACCCGGAGGCCCGGGAGATCGCGCATGAGGAACGCTCCCACCATATCGAACTGCTCGAGATGGCCGGAGCGGTGGGTCCGTCCGAGCGGGCATCGCTCGAAAAGGGGTTGCTGGCGGCCAGGGGCGGTGCGGTCCGGGCGGCCGTCCTTGGCGTTAACGATGGGCTTGTGTCCAACTTCAGCCTGGTCATGGGCGTTGCGGGGGGCACCACGGACCCGTCGATCATCGTGCTCGCCGGGGCGGCTGGCCTTTTCGCCGGCGCCTTCTCGATGGCGGCGGGCGAGTACGTTTCAGTCCGGTCGCAGCGCGAGGTATACGAGCGACTTATCGAACTGGAGCGGACAGAACTCGCCGAATGGCCTGAGGAAGAGGAGGCCGAGCTCCGAGAGATCTACAAGAGCAAGGGACTTACCGGCGAAGAGGCGGCGGCGGTTGCGGGACGCCTCATGGCGGATCCCGATGCGGCCCTCGACGCCATGTCACGTGAGGAACTTGGCCTGTCGCCCTCTGACCTCGGATCACCGTGGACCGCGGCGATCAGCTCGTTCGCGGCCTTCGTTGTGGGAGCATCGGTGCCGTTGCTGCCGTTTCTCCTCGGGACCGGGAATCCCGCGCTCGTCGTCAGCGCGGGGCTGAGCGTCCTCGCCCTCGCGATCGTCGGTGGTGCGCTGGCGCTCATGACCTCCAGGAACGTCCTGTGGGGCATGACCCGGATGTTGATTGCAGGCGGCGCGGCCGCCGCGGTGACCTTCATGGTCGGGCGCATCGTCGGGGTCTCTCTGGGCGGCTGACTGGCCCTCCGGCACATTGCCTCCCCCCGGCCGAGTCCGTTGCTATCCCGCGTTATGTAAAGCGCCCAGATAGGACCGGAAACCTTGCAGGAACCTTACATTGAGGTGGGCGCAAAGCGCGGTCGCGTGGCTTCCCGAAGGTTCGCGCCCCGGGTCTGCCGGACTGACGCGGCCATGGCCGGCTTAGCTGGCATGAGTGTCCTCAATTCCCTCGGCGCGGTCGGCGCAACCTCGCCTTACGGGGTCGGTGAACGGGGCTGTCCTGGAGCGCCAGCGCCAGGCCGGGGATTCGCTACTCGTATCCGTGTAGAGCGGTCCTGGGGCATACCCGGGGTCTGGTTCGCACTATAACAGTTATGTAAAGTGCGGCGGGGTGCGTCCGTATCTGGGACTTACAAAACACCCTGGATATCCCAATCGGCTCGAGCAACCGCGTGGTCCGGTCCTTGTGTCCGGTCGTCCGGCCGGCGTTGCCGTGTCGCAACACCCGGCGCCGGATGCAGGCTTAGTGATCCTGGACGCAGGTGAGGATCTTCATGGAGTTGCGTCGCGTCACCCCTGAGCCCGGACGGCCGTTACAGACGTATCTCGATGCTAAACTCGTTATTCCCAACAGCTTTAGAAGGTCACAGTTGCCAAAGCTATTGATGCGCCAGTTCGTTCTCTTGATCATCGCGCTCAGCTCCGTGGCCGTGCTTGCTGCCTGTACGGGCGGGAAGACGAGCACGCCCACCAGCGCGCCGTCGTCCGACGCCACGATGCTGCCAGAGGGCGAAATCGCCACCCCGACCGCCTTGCCGGCGATCGCCGCGCCGGGCGAAGTTCCAAAGGGCCTGGAACCGGTATGGGAGGCGTACACGCTGCTGGTGCAGGAGTATGTCGAGCGGGAGAAGATCGATCCCAAGAAGATGGCGGAGGGCGCGATCCGGGGGATGGTCGCGACGCTCGGAGATCCGCACACGGCCTACGTTTCGCCACAGGCCCTGCTGATGCAGAGCTCTGAACTTCAGGGAGAGTTCCAGGGCATCGGTGCCGAGATCCAGAACTCTCCGGATGGCAAGCGCATCGTCATCGTGGCGCCGATCAAGGGCTCCCCTGCTGAAGCAGCGGGCATCAAGCCCGGCGACCTGATCCTGACCGTGGATGGTGAAGACACCGAGGGCTGGAGCGTCATCGAGGCCGTTTCCAAGATACGGGGGCCAAAGGGGATCCCGGTCGATCTCTTGATACGACGCCTGAATTCGGGCGAAGAGGTGACGGTGCGCATCGTTCGTGGCGTCATTGATCAGCCTAGTGTGAAGTCCAGGATGCTGGAGGACGCGCCTTACGGGGTGATTGTCATCGACCAGTTCACCGCGAAGTCCGGGCCCGAAGTGCGCAAGGCCATCGCGCAGCTCAAGGCCAAGGGCGCGAAGGGCCTGATTATCGATCTACGCGGTAACCCCGGCGGCCTGCTCAGCACGACGGTCGAGATCTCGAGCGAGTTCCTGAGCGCCGGCCTCGTGACCTACGAGGTCGATGGTCGCGGAAACCGGCGTGACTGGAAGGTCAAAACGGGTGGCACCGCCAAGGATATCCCGCTGGTCGTCCTGATCGACGGAGGAAGCGCGAGCGGTAGCGAGATCCTGGCGGGGGCCCTGCAGGGAAAGTGCGGCCAGGCTCGGGCCGTCGTTATCGGTCAGAAGTCGTTTGGCAAGGGCAGCGTCAACACGATGCGTGGGCTCAGCAATGATGGCGGTCTCTACATGACGGTTGCGCGCTGGTACTCTCCGGGCGGATGCCTCATCGAGGGCCGTGGCATCGAGCCCGACGTCGTCGTGTCGCTACCGCGTGCGGACCGCAATAATCCGAACTTTGAAGACACACAGATGTCGGCCGCGATCAAGCAGTTGAACTTCCAGACCGGCAGCGCGGCGGCCGGTCGCTAGCCAAGCTGTGAACGCAAATGACGCAGGATGGCTCGCGCACGATCGCGGTCAACCGACGGGCCCGCCACGACTACGAGGTTCTCGAGTCGCTGGAGGCGGGGCTCGTACTGACGGGCAGCGAAATCAAATCGGTGCGCGCGGGCAAGGTACAGATCGCTGAGGCGTACGCACAGGAACGTCGCGGCGAACTCTGGCTCCAGAACCTGCACGTGTCGGAGTGGCCCGGGGCCGGCCCCTGGGGGCAGCATGACCCGCGGCGGCCGAAGAAGCTCCTCCTTCGCAAGGAGCAGATCCGGCGGCTGGGGCTGCTGGCCGCGCAGCAGCGGCTCACGATGGTCCCGTTGAAGCTGTACATCAAGGGGCACCGAGCCAAGGTCGAAATTGCGCTTGTGCGAGGAATGCGCAAGTACGACCGTCGCGACGTCATTGCCAAGCGGGACGCCGAGCGCGAGATGCAGCGGGCCTCTCGCCGGCGCGCCTGATCCGTCTCGTGATGGCCGAACCTGAGTTCAAACTGGCCGTCGCGACGATGAGCGATGCCGATGAGGCGGCACGGCTCCACTTCGTCAGCCACACACGTTCCTTCGCGGCGTTCACACCCGCGGAGTGGGTCGCCTCCCGCCGCCTGGAAAACTACCAGGCGCAGTGGGCGGGCTTCCTTGAGAAGAGCGACCCCCGCAGCCGGGCCTGGCTTGCGCGCCTGCACGAGCCCGGCGGGTCACGCCCAATCGCTGACCTGCGCCGCCCTCAGGTCGCGCAAAGGGTTGAGGGGCCGGGCAAGCCGCGCGTCGGCGACGTCGTTGGCATCGTCCGGATCATCCGCATGCCGGAGGACGGCCTGGCGCAGCTTTCCAGCATCCACGTGCACCCGGACTGCCAGGGGCGGGGTATCGGCCAGGCGCTGATGCGAAGAGCCGAAGCATTCATAAGTGAATCCGGCTACCAGAGGGCGAGCCTGGGCGTGATCCAGGCCAACCGCCGCGCACGCGCCCTCTATGAACGGTTCGGCTGGACCGTCGTCGAGGAGCGGCCGACCGGAGTCGAGGGCGTTCCGATCTGCATCTACGGCAAGACCTTCAAGTAGGAGTTCTCAGGGGCTCGGCCTCGACGGCCAGAGCCGGGCAGGGCAGAGCGCGTGCTGTGCCCTGCCCTGCCCATCCAGGCGGAACCTGATAGCTTCGGCCGCGGCTTTCATAGCGTCGTACCGTAACGTCAAACATTGCATTCAGGATGGCGACTGCTCGTACTCCGATCACTTCGGCAGTCACTCGCAGGGTTCCCAGCGGCTTCGAAAGCTCAGCCACCGACAACACCCGTCCCTGAGCCTGTGGCGCCCTGAGGTCACCCCCAGGGTCGAAGGGCTCCAGGACGTGCTATTTGCCCTTCAATTTGGCCTTCAGGACGCGCCATTCCACTGCGTCTTTTCGTGGCTCCACCGTGTGCCTGACGTCGGGGTTTATCAGCGACATCGGCCAGTAGCCCAGCGCGATACGGACCGCTTCTTCCCCGAGCTGCGTGTTTGCCCGTTCCCAGGCGACTTCGCTGTAGGAGGCGTAGTGGTTCGTGACCGACACGTTGTCCATCTTGAGCAAGGGGTTGCCGGGATCTACCGGCTCCTTCTCAAAAACGTCGAGCCCGGCACCCGCGATCTTCTTGTTTTGCAGTGCCTGGATGAGGGCCTTTTCATCGACGATCGGACCTCGTGCACAGTTGATCAGGTAGGCCGTGGGCTTCATCTTGTTGAAGAATGCCGCGCCGATCATGTGTCGAGTCTCGTCATTCAGGTAGGTGTGAATCGAGACGTAGTCAGACCTGGTCGCGAGCTCGTCCAGTGTGCCGACCAGCTCAACGCCGTACTCCTTGGCGTCCCAGGAAGACTTGTAAGGCTCGTAGGCGATGACTTCCAACCCGAACGCCCGCGCCTTGCGAGCCACCGCGCGGCCGATGTTGCCGAGTCCGACAATTCCGAAGGTCTCCCCTGCCACGTGACCCATCGGCGCCAGGTGCTCGCGCGTCCAGATCCCTCGCTTCACGAGTTTGTCGTGCAGGACGAACTTCCGGGTGCATACCAGGAAGTGCATCATCGTCTGGTTGCTAACTTCCTCAGTCCCAAACGAGGCGGTGTTCGCGAGGATCACGCCGTTTTCGACGGCGGTCTTCAGATCCATGCCGTCAAATCCGTGACCAAAAGACACCAGGCCCTTGCAGCGGCCGTTGTTGCCCATGTGCGAGAAGAGCCCTGGGCTGAACCGATGGCCGGCGGCCATGGCCACATCCGAGTCCTTCAAAGCCTCGATCAACTCACCCTCGGACGAGCCGGTGTACGGGACGAACTCGCCACCGACCTCCCGAACCGCCCGCGACTGCGGGTCGGTGCTGGCCGGATTGTGAGTGCCCCGTTCCTGCGGCCCAAGATAAAGGACTCGAAACTTCTTGCCAGCCAATGGTCGCTCCCTCTTCGCAGCCCGCAGGTCGTTTACAGCGGAAGTTCCGTGTCCCGGGCATCTCCCACGGTTCCGGTCGCATTTTATCCGCCCGCCCGGTTTCTGAGTCGGTCGAGCCGAGCCGCGTGAATCAGGTCGCATTTTCAGCTATAATCCAGCTATGGGGACGCGTGGTCTCGACAGTGAGGTGATCACGAGACTGCAGGTCGAGGTGCCATCTACCCTCGTTAATCCGGTGGCAACAAAAGTAACTGGCGAGCCAAAGCTTGCCCTCGCTGCCTAATAAGTAGCGACGTTCCTGCGGATCCAACCCCGGGGGGTCCGTTAGGAGCGACGAAAACCTGGGGTGCTGCAGTCGCGACGCCGGTAGCGACCGCCTAAGACCTCCGGCTGGCCGCCCTGAAGCGAGTGTCGACGGGTTACTCAGGCGGCGAGAAAAACCACCCAGCGGCTAAACCTGTAGACGTCAAAGCGAAAACCTTTCTGGACGGGGAGTTCGACTCTCCCCCGTCTCCACCACAAACAACGCTCCTGGCCGCCCCCGGTCGTCGTGAGCGCCGGGGGCTCGGCTTTTGAGAGCTCTACTCCCGAACCGGTGCGTGCCGTGGCGACTTCGAAGACCGCCCGGAACGCCCCTTTCGGCCGGATGGCGACGACGGCCTTCTCAGCCTTCGGGTCGACGTAGACAGCT
>VGZT01000042.1 GCA_016872495.1 SAR202 cluster bacterium | reverse complement strand
CAAGAGAAGGAAACCACGCATCGCCAGCCTCCGTTGCCGTCGCTGCCCGGGGGAGCTAGCTAACGCAGCATGAAACGTTCTGCCCCCGGCCGACGATCGCGGTACCATAGCATCGCCCAAAAGGGGGCGTCAATCAGAAACCGTATCCGGCGGGAAAGCGGGTGGCGCTTGATGGAGATTTCCACCACTGGCGCTACGGAATCCGCATCGGACCGGCACGCCGCCTTTACGTGGAATTTGGACTGCCCTGGGAAGCATTCATCGGCCGGGTAACCGGGCCGCGGCTAGATTGACGTCGAGGGTGGGCGCCAACTAGCTGAAGGGCTGGCTATCCATGTACATCGGCGGCGGCCTGTTGCTCGTGATCCTGGTGGTCGTGCTGCTCCTGATCCTGCTTTAGAGGGCGCACATGTACGTAGGCGGCGGCGCGCTCCTGCTGATCATCATCGCGGTCCTGTTGCTGGTCCTCTTCTGAGCCTGGTCCGCAGGGGAGGAAGCGAAGGCCGCGCCGGGCAATGGTCACAATGGTCAAGTGCTCTGCCACGGCGTGGCCTTGGAGCTGACCGGTTTCCTGGTCTCCGGCAGCGGGATTCGGGCGGGAGGGGGCGCCCGACTTGAGGGCTAGCGGGAAGACTCCAGCCGCGGGTCGAAAAGCTCTGCCGCGGCCCAGAAGAAGGCGGAGAGGATGACGGCCCGCAGGATGATCAGCGCTGCCAGCCGGTGCGACCCCTCAAGGAACCCGAGCACGGCCAGGACTGCAACCGCCGCGAGGGCTCCCAGCATGCGCGCCGCCGTGAACCTGGCGCGGCTGGCTGTCCTCGGACTGCGCTCCATCGCGGGCCAGTGGACGACGGCCGCCGCATCCGCGTAGGAAGACTGTAGAGGGAAGACCGTGTCAACAGGCCCTGAGCAGCGCGACAGCCCCATCGACCGGACGCGGGCGCTGCTCACCGCCGTCGAGACGGGCCTTCACAACGTCGCGAGACGGATCAGCGCCGGGAAGGAACGTAGCCACCCGGGCAATTTCACGGTCGAAACGGGCTCAGGCGCAGCCCGTTCTACACCAGGCTACTAGGCCCCGTCGCCGGTCCTGGTGCGAATCTCGGTCGACGAAAGGTCCGACCGGAACTCTCGCTCAGATAGTCCCCGCAGCATCCCGCGGTAGAGCGCCGGAACGGCGATCTCGTTCAGCGTCTTGAACTGGCCGTCCTTGACACGTCCGGCCACCAGGAATGCACCGCCGCATCGAAGTATCTGGCCCATGGCCGACCCGGCACACGTGCCGGACGCGTCCGGGTCGCTGGCGGCGTCGTACGGCGGGTAGAAGCGCTCATCGAAGAGTCGCACTGCCGTGTCGAACCCGACCACAAAGGTCGAGTCGGGGAGGAGGGCCGCCTTCTCGACGAAGGTCTTGGCGCGTGTGACGACGACCGGCCAGCGGCCGCGGAACTGGGCCAGGCGAGCATGCAGCTCGGCGAGGGTGAGGTCCGGCTTTTCCACATTGGAAACGGAGATTTCGAAGTAGACGTCGCTCCCCGTGGCCTGCGCGGCGACTTCAGCCAGCTTCAGGTGTCCCTCGTGGAATGGATTGAACGAACCCGCCAGGAGCGTCGCGTGCGTCGGGCCGTCCTCGGACTGGGAGCCGTCGGCATGGACCACGACGACCTTCAGCACACCGGTCAAGAGCCGGGAAAGCGGCTCGTCGCTGGGAGTGAAACTGGCCTCCAGTTCTTCGTCCCGGAGCAGGCGAAGTTCGAGGCGCTCCCCCAGCCCGGATGCCTCGGCCAGCGCGTTGATGATCACGCGGCTGACGATCTCTTCCTCGCCATCGCGCGGGCGCGCGGCCTTCCTGAACGTGATGGAGTAGCTCGCCATCCCGCTTGCGGTGCGCGCCGCGACATGGCACCGGTGGTCGCCCTGCTTGGGACGATCGGTCGCGATTGTTGCGGTACACCCGATCCCGATCGCGGGCGTGCTGCCGAGCCGGTCCTGCCGGGCCTTCGCAAGGAGCGCCAGGGCGCGCCAGTAGCTGACCTCTGCCATGAGCCGCGCCTGTTCCGCCGAAACATGCTGTTCGGCGCGCGTTCCCACGTACTCGTCGTGCGCCTGGACGGAGTAGGGTATCCGGGCATCGAGCACCGTCCGGGACGCCCCGGGCTCCGCGAACAGCCAGGCCACGGAGCGCGCGCCCGCCCCGGTGACCGCCAGGACCGCCATGTGCGGCGACTTGTGTATTGCCTTGATCAGCCCTGCGGGAGACGCAGATTTACTAAACCACATCTTGACCTTAGTCCCGTGACCGCTCGTCAGGTTTGCCCGGCGCCGTGCGCGCCGCCTTCTAAGCGGGTCGCGGCCGAGTCTAGCACGCACCACTGAAGGTACCGGCACCCGGTTCGCGGGGAACGGCCGGCGCCTGAAATCCGCACCCGGAGGGCTAACATTAGTTCATGAACGCCCAGACTGCCCTGGATATCACCGAATCGGTTGCCCCGGGGGTGTTCATAGCATCCGATACGCGCTACGCGGTGCGCGCCGCCGAACAGTCGGACGTCGTAGGCCTTGCGCGTGTGGAGCACGAATCGTTCCCAGAGCAATGGCCGCCGACGAACTTCCCACGCGAGATTCGGAAGGCGAACACGGCCTACCTGGTCGCAATCGCGGGCGAAGGCAGCGCGCTACTCCGTGCCGCCGAACCGTCCGACGAGGCGGCTGACCACGGCGCGGCCGTCGAGGCGCACCCACGCCCCCAGGCGCGGGCTCTCTGGCGATTGCTACACGGTGCGCGGCGGCTCGCCTTCCAGCCCCCCACGCGGACCGTGCCGCACGATCCCGGCCCTCGCCACGTGGCCGGCTACGTAGCGATCTGGTTCGTAGTCGATGAAGCACACATCGTTTCGATAGGGGTGCGTGCGAGCGAGCGAAGGCGAGGAGTCGGCGAGCTGTTGCTGTTGTGCGCATTTGACGTGGCCCACCGGCGTCACATGAAGGAGCTGACGCTCGAGGTGCGGAAATCGAACGTCGGCGCGCGCGCCCTTTACGGCAAGTACGGATTCGAAGAGGTTGGCCTGCGCAAGCGCTACTACGTCGACAATGGCGAGGATGCGATCATCATGACTACGCCTCACATCGCCGACCAGAAATTCCAGGTCCGGCTGCGCCGGCTGGATCGCGAGCACCGCGAAAAGTGGAACGCTTCCGGGAATGCCAGGGCGGTCGCTCCGCCGGCCTAGAACGCGGCGCCGGTCAGGTCTAACCGCGTGCCATGTAGACGAAGATCAGGTAGAACACGATCTGGGCGACGGCGATCAGCATGCCCCAGGTCATCCAGCTCTGCTGGACCCGCTTGAACTGATCGACACTCTCCCACCGGCGCGCCCGCCATGCCAGTTCGTTGCCCTTGAATCCCAGGTACACCGTGACCACGAGCGCTGCGACGATCATCGGACCCCGCCAGCCGGCGGGCATGAACGGCGACAGCCAGACGAATGCAAGGACGAGGGCGATCCAGACTCTGTTGAGATAGCCCCAGATCGGCGCGAAACCGATCATGCCCCACATGAACGCGGCCCAGTTCCAGCCTTTCAGCTCCTCGGGAAGCGTGGCGTCGCGGGCCCCGGAGTCGTTGACGAAGGGGCCGCGCTCGATCCTGGCGGCCGAGTCCGCGCCGTGAGCATTGGCTGCCTCTGGCTGGGCGACCTGTTCCGGGCTTCGGTGGGGTGGCCCGAAGCGGCCCCCGGCATGTGTCTCGTCGCGCCGCGTTCTTGCCTTCTCGGCAGGGCGCCTGGCTTCCGAAGCAGGAGGAGGCGGTTCGGAGCGTGCACTGGCGGGGGATTCCTGGCCCGGCTCGCCGTTCTTTTCCGGGGGTCGTTCCGCCCGCGGTTCGCCACGCAGTTCACCTTGGGGCTCGGCGCGTGGTTCTGAACGGGCCTCAGGGCGGCTGTCGACTCGCGGATCGCCGCGCGGTTCCCCGCGTGGCTGAACGGGGCGAGGCCTTTCGGGCGGCTCGGAAATCGCCGGAAGCGGCAGCGCGTTGGTCTGGTCCCGCAGGATTCCGCACCCTATGCAGTGTGGAGCGCGAGCGTGATTGATTGCGCCACATTTCGCGCACTTGGCCAGGTCGCTGCGGTTCAGGCGTTCCTGATTCGGGGGCGCCACTCGCTCGCCGCACCGGTCGCAGTACTCGCGTCCGGAACGGTTCTCAGCCCCGCATGATGGACAGAACATCGGCCTACGCCAAATCCGCGCCCCGAGAGTATCGGCACGCCTCGACTGACAACATTCTCGCGTGCGACGGCGCAGATAGCGAGCGCCAGCTGCGTGGGACGGCGGCGCTCAGGCTACGGGAAGCACGACGTGCGAAGGACGCGTCGAATCGTGAAAGACGGTGTTCTCGGCGACCACCCGGCGACGCTCGAAGCCGATCGCCTCGCCGGTGTTCGGGTTCACATCGAAACGAGGGAAGTTCGAACTCGACACGTCGAGCCTTATTCGGTGCCCCCTGGCGAAGAGGTTGGCGATCGGATACAGGACGATCGTGATCGGCACGACTTCGCCCGGCTTGACCAGCGCGGGCCGCCCCCTGGGATCGCGATACCTGAGGCGCTGAATGCTGTCCGACAGGTTCAAGGCGTAGCCGTCCGGATACGAAGAGCCCGGCGGGTAGACGTCGATCAACTTCGCGGTGAAGTCGGTATCGACCGCGCTGGTCGCGACCCACAGCTTCACCTCGACCGGTCCAGCAACCTCCAGTTCTTCTTGCAGAGGATCGGTCTGGAAGACCAGGACGTCGGGCCGCGACGCCAGCGGCAGATAAGGCGGTCTGCAGCCGAAGAAACGGGCGGCTTCCCGCTGGTCAAATCCCCCCGCAGACATGATGTCGCGCGACCTCGCCTGCCTCGGCACGAGGCCCGGATCGTTGATGCCGGCCGGCAGGTCCTCCAGGTCGGCGAGCGAAGACACGCTCCCTCCGATCGATGGCACGGGGTTTGCCGGATCGAAGCGATACGTGGTGCGCCCGCCTGCTGTCCCGGGCTTCCGTTCGTCCAGGCTGCCATCGCCGTGCAGATAGAAGGAACTCCGCCTCGTCCCGGCAGGTGGCCACTCGTCCAGGTCACGCCACTTGCCACCGTGCGAGAGACGACCGGTCGCTGCCTTCTTGCCATCCCCTCCGCCCATCACGAACACACGAATCCGTGGGTCGCGCGCGACGCCGTTGTCTTCGCCCTTCAACCAGTGATCGAACCAGCGCAGGTGGACGTCCCGGAAGCTGGTTAACCCCGCTTCCCGGGGGAATTCGACGTCGCCCGCAAACGGCTGCTGAACCGTCTCGGAGCCGTGCGTCCAAGGGCCAACCAGCACGTACTGCGGCGCCTTCTTGAGCCGGCGCATGCCGAGAAAGCTCTCGAAGGTGGCGCGCGCGTAGGAGTCGTACCAGCCACCGACCCACAGGACGGGGATGTCAGGAAACTTCTCCCAGTAGAGCTCCGGTGCGAGACTTGGATGCTTCCAGTAGTCTCCGTAATCGGCGCTCTTCAGCAGTTCGAACGCCCAGCGCTCGTATTGCGGCACCAGCTTGAGCTGGGTCTGTCCCGGGCGAATCGGCATGCGGGTGAGCCACTCCCTGAATCGCGTCGCACCGCGATTCAGCGCGGCGTCGATCCACGGCTCGAACTTGAGCGCCTTCTGCGTATTGACCGCCGAGTGCCAGAAGGCCCAGGCGAGGAAACGAAGCTCCAGCGCACCGCCCTGCCGGATCGAACTCGAGTAACCGTCCGAACCGCTCATGTTCGGGACCATGGTCTTCAGGTTCCGGGGCCCCAGCGCAGCCAGCGCAGTCTGCGTCCACCCCGCCCAGGATGTGCCCCACGTGCCAACCTGGCCGTCGCTCCACGGCTGGGCGTCGATCCACGACATCGTGTCGCAGCCGTCCTCGGCCTCCGGGAACAGGAAGTTCACGTCGCCGCCGGAGCGGTAGCAGCCGCGGCAGTCCTGGATGATCGATACGTAACCGTGCGACGCGAAATACCTGCAATAGCCGAGCGTGGCTTCGACCTCGGTCTTGTTGTAAGGCGTGCGGTGAAGGAGCGCCGGAAGCTTCCCGGCGACCCGCCGCCCGTTGCGGGCCGGGAAGTATATGTCGGTCGCGAGCCGAACCCCGTCCCGTGTTTCGACCATGACGTCCGAAACCAGATTTACGTCGTTCATGGTTTCCCTTCGGTTCAAATTCGACCCCCGTTGGCCGGGTCCTGCCCCCTTAAACCGCCATCGCGTCGAGCAGGTCTTCGAGCTCGGCCCTGGTGGCGTCGTCGATACTGGGACCGGGCAACCGCACCGCGGCGTCGTTGATCAGCCCGCGACGCTTCATGATGTGCTTTCTGATCGACAGGCCGATGCCCGGCTGATTCTCATAGCGGATAAGCGGCAGCCACCGGTAAAAGGTAGCCCTGGCCCGCTCGATGTCGCCCTTGGCATTTGAGCGATAGATCTCGACCAGCACTTCGGGAAACGCGAAACCCGTCATCGTGCCGATTGCGCCGCGGCGAAGCTCCTCGTACAGGAATGAGCCGCCGAGCCCGCCAAAGACGCCCATCTTGGGCCCGGTGGCCTTGAGGACCCGCGACACCTTGGGAGGCGTCGGTGAGTCTTCCAGCTTCAGGTAGACGGCACGCGGCACCTCCTTGTTCAGGCGGGCGATGAACTCCGGCGACATGTGGACACCGGTCTCCTGCGGAAGGTCCTGCACGACCATCGGGACCGTGATGGCCCTGCTTACCGCTTCGTAGTACCCGAACAGGACCTGGTCGTTGGGCTTGGCCATCCGGGGCGGCGCAACCATGACCGCGGTGGCGCCAGCCTTCTGCGCCTCTTCGGCCCGCAGCGCCGCCAGATGATTGGCCTCGGATGAAACACCGACCGTGACCGCGACATCTTTGCCCGCCTGCGCGATCACGGCAGCCATCACCGCGTCCCGTTCGTCGTCGGAAAGCCGGTGCGCCTCGCCCATCACGCCAAGGCAAACGACGCCCCGGCAGCCGACCTCGCGCGCCTTGCCGACGAGCCGCTGGAAGGCGTCGAGGTCGACCTGGCCGTTCGCCTGGTAAGGCGTCGGCAGCATGAAATGGATCCCGGCCAGGGATTGCTCAGGCACTTTGGACTCTCCTCTCGAGGGGTCACCGAGAACAGGTGACAGGTTACATTCGGGCGGTTTTCCTGTCCTCCCGCTGCAAAAAACGCATTCTCGCTGCTAAAGCAGCGTTGCCTTGACACCAAATATGGCCGTTGCTAATCTGGCCGAGCTATGAGAGGCCTGA
Source organism: SAR202 cluster bacterium (assembly GCA_016872495.1). GTDB lineage: Bacteria > Chloroflexota > Dehalococcoidia > Lucifugimonadales > Lucifugimonadaceae > VGZT01. The sequence continues at coordinate 9,046 of VGZT01000042.1, read as the reverse complement.
GACTGACCTGTCGGGGAGGCTGCTGCGATCCCCTGGGTCGGTCCGCACCTTAAGTGCACCCGCCCCACGGCAAGTGGGGCGTTTTCTTTGAAGCCTGATCAGGTCCCGTCCCGAGAAGTAAGGAGCCCTTGATGGCAACGCAGACCCGGTGGGTGCCAAACCCCAGGAACGAGCGCGTCGCTCGCATCATCCCGGAAGAGATTGAGAACTTCGAAGACGAGGTCAAGCGTTTCCGGGCCGGCGCCTGGCTCGACGACGAGTTCATCAAGTTCCGCCTTCGCCAGGGCATCTACGGCCAGCGCCAGCCGAACCGCCAGATGATCCGCGTGAAGGTCCCCTACGGCGGTGTAACGGCCGCGCAGTTCGATGCGCTGGGCGTCGTAGCCGACCGGTTCGCGCCCCTCAAGAAGGGCCACGTGACCACGCGGGAAAACGTGCAGTTCCACCATGTAAATCTCGACGACGTCCCCGAGCTGCTCCGAATCCTGGGCGATGCCGGGCTTACGACCCGCGAGGCGTGCGGCAACACGATGCGGAACGTAACCAGCTGCCCTAAGGCTGGCGTCTGCCCCGACCAGGTCTTCGACGTCACCCCTTACGCGGCAGCCTACGCCCGCCACTTCCTCCGCAACCCCGTCACCCAGATGATGCCGCGCAAGGTCAAGTCCGCCATCTCGTGCGGCCCGAAGGACTGCGCCGTAACCGCGATCCACGATGTCGGAGCAATCGCGGTGATGAAGGACGGCAAGAAGGGCTTCAAGCTCGTAATGGGCGGCGGCCTGTCGATCATGCCTCGCCTCGCACCAACCCTTTACGAGTTCAAGTCGGCCGACGATGGCGACTACATCCGGGCCATAGAGGCCGCCTGCCGGGTCTTCAACCGCCAGGACGAAGAGCGCAAGAACCGCATGAAGGCGCGCGTCAAGTTCACGATCGAGCGCCTCGGGATCGACAAGTTCCGCGAGCTGGTCGAAGAAGAGCTCAAGAAGGACTGGGCAAAGCGTCCGATCCCCATGGACACGCTGATGTTCATGGAGGACGAGTCGAAGGACGCACCGCCGAAGCCTGCGTCCGGCCACGCCCACCTCAACGGCGACGCCCCGGCAGAGTTCCTCGCCTGGAAGAAGACCAACGTAGAGCCCCAGAGACAAGAGGGGTTCGTGATCGTCCACATCTCGCTCAACCGGGGCGACGTGTTTGCCCCGCAGTTCCCGAAGCTCGCCGATATCACGAGGAAGTTCGCCGGCGGGCGCGCCCGGCTCGACATCCAGCAGAACATCGTGCTGCGGTGGGTACGGCCGGAATCGCTGCTCGACCTTTACCAGACGCTTAAGGACGCCGGGCTGGCCGCAGGCGGCCGCCACACGATCACCGACATGGTCACTTGCCCGGGGACCGACTCCTGCAAGCTGGGCATCACGTCCTCGATGGGCCTGAACAAGGCGGTGCGCGAGGTCCTGGCGACGATGGACCTCAGCGACCCCCTGATCCAGGCCATTCACATCAAGGCGAGCGGCTGCCCGAACTCCTGCGGGCAGCACCACATCGCAAATATCGGCTTCCACGGCGCGGCGATGAAGGGCGAAGGCGGCCAGGTGCCGGCCTACGAGCTCTTCCTCGGCGGCCAGTACGAAGGCGGCAATGTGCGGATCGGCACTCGCATCAAGACCCGCGTGCCAGCCCGAAGGGCCCCCGAAGCGCTGCGCGCCGTCCTGGGCTTCTACCAGAAGGAGCGGTCCAGCGGCGAAGCGTTCAACAAGTTCGTCGACCGCCAGGGACCGGCACCGTTCGAGGCCCTGCTGGCGGAGTTCAAGGAAGTCGGACCACTCAACCGCGACAACATCAAGCACTACATGGACTGGGAGCGCACGGTCCTGTACAAGCTGGAACGCGGCGAGGGTGAGTGCGCAGTCTAGATCCCTTCGTCCCCACACGACAGGAGGCGGGAAGTGCAGCCCGCCTCCTGTTCGTTTTGGAGAATATTCGGCCCCCCGCGCGGGGCCGTAAGGGCCTGTGCGAATCCAGTCCACGCACAGGCCTGCGATGGATCCACGCGCACGACATGCACCGGGTGAACGCACGATGACAAGATGTGCTTTGCATTGGCGCTGACTAAAGAAAGCCCGGACCGCCGCCATGGACCATGAACACAGTGAAACCGAGCGCGTGCGCCGCCTGTGGGACAGGTTCGCCGGGAAGTACGACCGCACGATCGGCGTAGCCGAGAATTTCTTCTTTCGAGGTGGTCGAGCCTGGGCCTGCGGCCAGGCCTCAGGAAAGGTGTTGGAAGTAGCGGCAGGCACCGGGCTCAACCTGCAGCACTACCCGCCGGGCACCGATCTCACCGCTATCGATATCTCCGAGAAAATGCTTGGATTCGCGCGTGAGAAGGCAGGCCGCCTCGGTCTCACGGCCGCGATCCGGCAAGGGGATGCCCAGAACCTCGCCTTCCCGGACCAGTCATTCGACACCGTTGTGCTGACGCTTTCGCTCTGCAACATCCCCGATGATCGCCGGGCCGCGTCCGAAATCCACCGGGTGCTCCGGCCGGGAGGCAGGCTGATCCTGCTTGAGCACGTGCGCAGCCCCTGCCTGCCGGTGAGGCTGGTCCAGAGGTTGATCAACCCCCTCTCCGTGCGATTGCAGGGGGACCACCAGACACGCGACCCGATGGACTACCTGGAGTCGGTGGGGTTCGAGGTCGAGCACCTCGAGCGGCGGCGCCTGGGCATCGCAGAGCGGGTCATCGCGCGCCGTCGCTGACTATCCTCCGGCCGTGACGCCGGGCGGCGCGTGAGCTCAACGGGTTGCCCGAGGATGATCGGCCCATCATGCGGCAAGCCGGCCCCGGCATGACCGATCGGCGCGCCTTTAAGGACCAGCGCGGCGGGCTCTTCGGAGAGATCATGGCAAGCTACCCGGGAGCTTCCCGCAGGCTTTGGCCTACCTGGCGCTGATCAGCTCTGCCTTCGTGCTGAACCGGGCGCTCGAACCGGGCCACATGTCGCCCGATCCCGACTAGCGGCCTCGCAGCCACCTGCGCAGCCGGGCCAGGAAACCTTCAGTTTCGACCGCCTCGCCCCGCCATCGGCTCCCTGAGCGCGTGGTCTTTGGCCAGGCGATCCAGTACGCCCAGATGAAGAGTAAGAATGCCAGCGCTGCGAAGAAGACTAACCAGCGCCTGACGGCGAGCCCGACCACCAGGAGCCCCAGGGCCACCGTCAGCAGCCGCGGCGCAGTGATGATGTCGGACAGGCGCCTGATGCGCGCCGTCTCGCTTCCGGAGCGCGACCGCATCGCCAGCCAGTAGCCGGTGAGCAGAAGTGCGACGCCTGCTAGCGCGATTGGGAGGAACAAGTTCCTGACTACCAGCGAGGTGATGAGTAGGGCAGCCGCCACGACGACCAGCCAGCCGGTCAGTCTCATGCCTCGGCCCTGCCTGCCGCCTGGCTTGCGGAAGCGCGCGCCGGCACCGCCGGCCCGCCCCTCCTTCTTATCTTCGCATGCCAGGATCTCTTCAACTTCCTGCCGGACCCGATCCTCTGGCAGTTGACGCCTCCTCGAGCATGCCGCGGCAGGGATGCCGCGTAGTTGATGCTATGCCGATGGCGCGCGGCGGGCAAGTATCGTCTCGTGACACAGGAAGCACCGGAGGCTAAGCTGTCCGGCGGACAATCTGGGAATACGGTGAGGCAACGAATGAAGATTACCGGCGTCAAGACGACGCTATTCGAATCGACGATGAGCCGGAAGCACGGCGACGCCAACTCCCCGGGCGGCCGGACAAAAGCCAGCCACCTGGCGGTCGAACTTTCGACCGATGATGAGCTCATCGGCGTCTCGCTGGCATCGCCAACGGTTCGGCCGCTCATCGCGTCGATCTGCGACGGCATCCTGGTTGGAGAGGACCCCCGCGGCGTCAAGGGCCTGTGGCAGAGGATGGTCGACCGCGCGTTCAAGGGCGGCCACGACGGCCTCATCAATGACGCTATCTCGGCGCTCGATATCGCGCTGTGGGATCTCAAGGCCAAGGCAAATGGCGAGCCGCTCTACCGGACGCTAGGGGCGAGCAATAACCGGGTGCTGGCGTATGCGAGCGGCCTCGACATGCCGCTCTCCGACAAGGAGCTGTCCGACTACTACTCGGAGATGGCCAGGCACGGCTACCAGGGCGGCAAGCTGAAGGTCGGCCTCGACCAGGACGCTGACATCCGGCGCATTGGGATCATGCAGGACGCGCTCAGCAGGAATTCGAGCCGCCCGATGCTGCTGATCGACGCCAACGAGTACTGGTCTCCGAAGCAGGCGATTCGCAAGATGCGCGAGATCGAGGAGATCTACGACATCACGTGGATCGAGGAGCCGGCCAGGCGTTGGGACTACCTGGGGCTTGGTCGCATCAAGCGGTCGATCCGCTCCGCCGTGTGCGCGGGCGAGAACCTCGACACACTGGGAGACTTCCTCCCCTACTTTGCCGCCGAAGCTGCCGACATCATCCAGGTCGGCGCCGGGATGACCGGGATCACCGGCGCGCTCCAGATCGCGGACGCAGCGTACGGCTTCGAGTACCCGGTCACGGTCGGCGGTTCGCCGGGCAACTTCCAGGCCCACCTGGCCGCGGTCATGCCGCACCACATGACCCTGGAGACGCAGGACGTGACCTCCGGGCCGGTCTTCACAACTGCCGTGACCATCCAGGACGGGTGGGCCGTGTGCGGCGACAAGCCAGGAACCGGAATCGAGTTCAATCACGAAGAGCTGAAGAAGCACGCCGTGGAAAAGGCGTCCCCCGGATCTGGCCCGAGCCCGCTCGGCAGGCGCAAGGGCGCCGGCCTCTACGACTTCCCGCCGACTCCTGAAGAGGTCGCCATGGCACGAGGGACGCGCAAGTGAAGGTAACTGGCTTTCGTACCAAGACCTACGAGTTCAAGATGGCCCGCAAGCTGGGCGACGCGAACGCGCCGGCCGGCACCGACCACGGCATCGGATCGATCCTGTATGTCGACACCGATGAAGGCCTGACCGGAATCGCGCTCGGCGGCGGCTCCATTCGCAAGTTGGAGCACCTGATCGTCGGCGAGGACCCCCGGGGCGTGGTCGGCCTCTGGAAGAAGATGGTCGACTACGTCTTCAAGGAGGGCAACGAGGGCGAGGCCCAGAACGCGATCTGCGCCATCGACATCGCCCTCTGGGACCTCAAGGCGAAGATCGCCGGAGAACCTCTCTGGCGGACGCTCGGCGCACGGGAGGGCAAGTGCAAGGCGTACGCCAGCGGAATCGACCTGTGCCTTACCGATGACGAGATCTTCAAGTTCTACCGGCGGATGGCCGAGGCCGGAGTCGATGGCGGCAAGCTCAAGGTCGGCCTCGACATGGAGGCCGACATCCGGCGGCTCGGCATCATGAAGGAGGCACTCTCGGTCGCGTCCAGGCGCCCGATGCTCACGATCGACTCCAACGAATACTGGTCGCCAAAGCAGGCGATCCGGCACATCCAGGAGCTCGAGAAGCTGTTCGACATCACGTGGGCCGAAGAGCCGGCCCGGCGCTGGGACTATCGCGGGCTGCGGCTCGTATCCGAGTCGATCAAGGCCGCGGTGGCCACGGGCGAGAACGTGAACGACGTAAGCGACTTCTACGGGCTGATCGCCAATGAGGCGGTCGACATCGTGGAGGTTGGTTCGGGGACAACTGGCATCACCGGCGCCATCCAGGTCGCGAACATGGCGCATGCCTTTGAGCTGCCGGTCGCCCTCATGAACTGCCCTGCCAACTTCATGGCGCACCTCGGCGCCGCGCTGCCAAACCACCTGGCGCTGGAGGTCGTCGACCCCGGCCGAGAGCCGTGCTTCACATTCGATAACCATATCGAGGGCGGCTGGATCCACCTCGGGAACAAGCCCGGGCTCGGGATCGAGATCGACGAGGCGAAGCTGGCGAAGATCGAGGTCAAGGCGCCGCCGATGCGGCCCGGCATGCCGTTCCCGCGCCGCCAGGGTGCCGGACTGTACGAGGTTCCGCCGACCCCTGAGGAGGTCGTTTGGAAACGTTGAGCTCGAATCGCCCGTTATTGAGTTGACCCACGTGAGGGATTCACCAGTGCGGGCCATACAATCTGTCCGGCGAAGGACGAACAGGAGGCACGGATGTTCAATAAGGTGTTGATCGCCAATCGCGGCGAAATCGCCTGCCGTGTCATTCGCACCTGCCGCAGGCTTGGGATCAAGACTGCGGCCGTATATTCCGACGCCGACCTCAAGGCCGAGCACGTGCGGCTGGCGGACGAAGCGCACCACATCGGGCCGGCGCCCGCGCTCGAGAGCTACCTGAATATCGACAAGATCATCTCCGTGGCGAAGACCGCCGGCGCCGAGGCGATCCACCCCGGCTACGGATTCCTCTCGGAAAATCCGAAGTTCGCCGAGGCGACCGCCGCCGCCGGGATGGTGTTCATCGGACCGCCACCCGCCGCGACGCGCGCGCTCGGGACCAAGACCGGAGCGCGCCAGCTCGTTGAAAAGGATGGCGTGCCAACCGTGCCGTGGACGCACATCCCGTCCGACGATGTCGCCAGGGTTGAAGAAACGGCGAAGAGCTTTGGCTTCCCGGTGGTCGTGAAGCCCTCGGCCGGGGGCGGAGGAATCGGCACCAGCATCGTTCGGCGCCCCGAAGAGCTACCCCACGCGGTTGAACTCGCCCTGTCCCTGGGCAAGCGGTTCTTCAACCAGCCGATATTGCACATGGAAAAGTTCGTCGAACTGGCCCGCCACATCGAGACACAGGTCATGATCGACCGTAGCGGCACGGCGATCGTCTTCCCCGAGCGCGAGTGCTCGATCCAGCGGCGCTACCAGAAGGTCATCGAAGAGTCGCCGTCGCCTGCGGTATCCAGCGTGCTGCGCACGCAGCTCGCCGATGCGTCGCTCAAGATCATGCGAGCGGGCGGCTACTACAACGTAGGCACCGTGGAGTCCCTGGTCGACCGCTGCAACAACTTCTACTTCCTCGAAGTCAACTCCCGCATCCAGGTCGAACACCCGGTGACGGAAATGGTCACCGGCCTCGACATCGTCGAGCTGCAACTGCGCGTTGCCAGCGGCTTCAAGCTGACCGTGCCGCCCGAGAAGCTGCGCGCACGGGGCCACGCCATCGAGGCGCGCATCTACGCCGAGAGCCCGGAGACGCTGCTGCCCACCGGCGGGCTGATCAGCGAATACCGGGAGCCCTCGGGCGACGGCGTACGGGTCGACAGCGGCGTTGCGAATGGATACGAGGTTTCCAGCCACTACGATCCCCTGCTGGCCAAGCTGGTGGTGTGGTCGGAAACGCGCGACCAGTCGATCCAGAAGATGCGGGATGCTCTACGCGACTACGTGATCGAAGGCGTCGTGACGAACATCCCGCTGCTGCTCAGGATCTTCGGTCACAAGACGTTCCTGACCGGCGAATACCACACCGGAACGCTGGCCGCCGAGTTCGTCCAGAATCCCGCCTCTCCCGACGCGCCGCTCGGCCTCTCCGAATGGTGGCGCTTCGGCCGCTAGAGCAAGGTCCCGCTGATGGCACATCCCTGGCACGACATCGACCCCGGTCCCGGCGCACCTTCCGAGTTCCTGGGCGTGATCGAAATCCCTAAGGGCAGCAAGGTCAAGTACGAGCTCGACAAGTCGACCGGGCTGCTGAGGGTCGACCGCGTGCTTTACGCGTCGGTCCACTACCCTGCCAACTACGGCTTCATCCCCCGCACCCTTGGCGATGACGACGATCCGCTCGATGTCCTTGCCCTGATGCAGGAGCCCGTACTTCCTCTGAGCATCCTTCGCCTGAAGGCGATCGGCATGATGAACATGCTCGACCAGGGACAGGACGATCAAAAAATCATCTGCGTCCACCTGGATGACCCTGAGTTCACGGAGTACGAGCACATCGACGAGCTCCCTTCCCACCGCCTGGCTGAGCTGCGTGCCTTCTTCGACGACTACAAGAAGCTCGAACGCAAGGAGGTGAAAGTCCAGGACTTTCTGGGTCCGGTGGCAGCCGCAGCCGCGATCTCGGCGGCGCTGAAGACGTATCAAAAGGCCTATCCAGACAGTCGAGCGATTGCCTGAGGGAAGGCCCCGGGCGATATCTTGTACAGTACTGTCCAACGACCGGATTCACCCCTCAGACAAAGGAAGTTGTCATGACGACCAGCGGCAGACGACCTACCCGAGCCGGAGGCGATTTCAGCGGACGCATCCTGGCTCGTCTCCCGAAGGCGCTGCATGCCGAACTGACAGACGTTGCGCAAGCACAGGGGACCAGCGTCAATCAGCTGATCGTGTACCTGCTTTCGAGGGGAATCGGCGACTCCAGCGGCAAGTCCGCCAGGTACGTGAAGACCATAGCCGCCCCTAAGGCGAAGAAGGCGCGGGCAAAGAAGACACCCACCCGCCCGCTCCGCAAAGCGTCGAACCCCCGCCGCAGGTAGTCCCGTCCAGTGGCCGAACGGCCCGACCTGGTCCTCAGGTACGGGACGGCCTACGGCGGGTCGGGGAGTCGGCCTCTGACCGCAAATGTCGCGATCACTGGCGATCGTATCGCCGCTGTTGGCGACCTTTCCGGCGTGCGGTCGACCAAGGAACTCGATGTCTCCGGGCTGGCAGTCGCACCAGGCTTCATCAACATGCTTTCGTGGGCGATGGAAGGCCTGATCGAAGACGGCCGCTCGCCCCGGCGGGCAGAGGGTGGCCGGGATCGTCCTGAACCCCTCGCCCCTAAGGGGAGAGGGTGACCGGGATCGTTCTGCCACTCGCCCCGGCGGGCAGAGGGTGGCCGGGATCCCCCTACCCCTCGCCCCTAAGGGGAGAGGGTGATCCCGAGGCAGCCGTCGGGATCGGGTGAGGGGGCTTCCGGACCCTCATCCGGTCTCCGACCACCTTCTCCCTTCCAGGGCGAAGGTTTGATTAAGCCCTCGTTCGACCACCTTCTCCCTTTCAGGGCGAAGGTTTGCGCAATTCGACCCATGCGTCCCCTTCGAACCCCTCGCCCCGAAGGGGAGAGGGTG
>VGZT01000041.1 GCA_016872495.1 SAR202 cluster bacterium | reverse complement strand
ACAAAAGCAAGGATGGCCGCGGTGCCATTGGCGGTCGCCGGCTGAACGAAATAGACCAGGAACCCGAGCAGAACGGCGCCTTCACTGACGCGATCGGCGGTGGAGTCGAAGAACGCCCCCCTCTTGGATACGGTGTTCGAGCGCCGCGCGATCGCGCCGTCGACCAGGTCGAAGGCGCTTGCACCCAGCAAGAAGACGGAAGCGAGCTGGAAGCGACCCGTAGCGACGAAGTAGGCCGCCGCCGCCGCCAGGACTACCCCGAGCAAGGTCGCGAGGTTTGGTGTCACGCCGAGCCTGGAGAGGGCGGACGCGAAGGGCTGCTCGAAGTACCGGCCGACGGCGTCGCGAATGAACTGGCGAAGGCGCTGGAGAATCGGCATTAGCGGGCGACCGCGGGGGTGCGACTGGTCTGGATCATTCAGCTGCGGCCATGGTGGCGACCGTTGCGGCCGCACGTTTCTGCGCGGCCACAGTCTCGTAGTACTCGAGGACGCGGACGGCCACTCGATCCCAGCTGTACTGCTCGGCCGATGCGTGTGCCCGATGGCCCAGCCGGGATCGTAATTCGGGGTCGAGTATCAGGGTCTTCAGGCCGGCAGTCAGCGACTCCTCAGAGCGCGGCTTTACGAGCAACGCCTGGTGCCCGTGGGCCACTACGCTCCGGAATCCGGGGATGTCGCTTGCGACGATCGCCCTGCCGGCCGCCATGGCCTCCGCGATCACGATCCCGAAGCTCTCACGCCCGACTGCGGGAGCGCAGAAGATATCGGCGGCCTGGTAGTACATCGGCAGATCCTTGTACGGGACAGGGCCCGTGAATACGACGTCCTTGATGTTTCGTTCGCTCATGACCCGTTGCGCCTCAGGATCGATCGCGCCGGGCCCGACGACGATCAGTCTCAGCTGCGGAAACTCCCACTTGAGGTTGCTGTATGCGGCGAGCAGGTATCTGAGGCCCTTGCGCTTTTCCATGCGTCCAACGAAGACGATATTCACTCGTCCGTCGTTAAACGCCGGCAAGCGGGGCGCAACAGCGGAAAAGTGGTTGTAGTCGATGCCATTGGGAATGACCGTATATTCGCCCGGGAACCGCCGGCTGAAGTAGGAACGTGACGCTTCTGAGACGGCGATCCGGCCGTCGAGGCTGCGGTCGACATAGCGGAGGACTGGCTTCCAGAACCAGAGGCGCAGCCCGCGCTCGCTGAATGCGTGGAAAGTCCCGATCGTAGTCGCACGGGCCCCGTGGATGACGAGCCACGGCATGATCGGCATGAAGGGTTCGTGAACGTGCACAACGTCGAACTCTTCACGCTTCATGAGGCCCCTGATGCGGGGTTCGTGCCAGACCGAGCCGGATATTCGGGCCACCGAGCCGTTGGTCGGCACGGGGATCGGGCGCCCCACCTGAATCAGCTTGGCGCCGGCAGGCGGATCGACCGCCTGAGAGACGGGTGCGATGACAGTTACGGCATGGCCCAGCCTGGCGAACTCTTCGGCCAGATGCGAGACGTGACTGGTCACACCGCCCGGATAAGCGAAGTCGTAAGGCGACATGAGCGCGATCTTCACGCGCCTGGGGTCCTCCTTCGTACGAATCTGGCCTGGCACGTCGAGCCGCATTATACGGAGGCGGGAGGCAAAGTGACCGCGACCGCCGCGGCCTGGGCCGGGACGTCCCGTCGCGACCACCCGAAACGGACGGAAAGCCAGGTTGGCACTTGCCAACCTGGCCGCAATACACGGAGTGTGATCCAGACCGCCCCGGGGAACTACTGCTTGCGGCGGTTGCTCGAGCGGCGCGGCTTCGCAGCCTTCGGCGCCACCTTGGTCGAACCGGTCGCCTTGCGCGCCGGCCTGGGCCCGGCCGGACCGACCTTGATGAAGTCGTTGACCATCCTGCGGGCCTCGTCGTCGCGGAACTGCTTTGGAGGCGACTTCATGAAGTAAGCGGACGCCGCTTCGAGGGGCCCGGCGATGCCCTTGTCGAGCCCGATCTTCGCGCAGCGGATCGCGTCGATAACCACACCGGCCGAGTTGGGGCTGTCGTGCACTTCAAGCTTCAGCTCAACATTCAGCGGGACGTCCCCGAAGGACGTACCTTCCAGGCGAATGTAGGCCCACTTGCGATCCAGCAGCCACGGCACGAAGTCGGATGGTCCGATGTGAATGTTCTCAGGCAGGATCTCGTGGTCCATCTGGGACTTCACGGAGTTGGTCTTCGAGATCTTCTTGGACATCAGGCGCTCGCGCTCGAGCATGTTCAGGAAGTCGGTATTCCCGCCAAAGTTCAACTGGTAAGTCCGGTCGAGCCGCACGCCGCGATCCTCGAAGAGCCTGGTCAGAGCACGGTGCACGATCGTCGCACCAACCTGGGACTTGATGTCGTCGCCGACTATCGGGAGCCCCTTGTCCCTGAAACGCTTGGGCCAGTAGCCGGTGGGGTCGCCGGCGATAAACACGGGAATGCAGTTCACGAACGCGGCGCCGGCGGCGAGGACCTGCTCGACGTAGTACTTCGTTGCCTGTTCGGAACCGACTGGCAGGTAGTTGATGACGACGTCGACCTTCCGGTCGCGCAGGACCTGGATGAAGTCATCGCTGGGCGGAGGGGCCTTTTCGATGATCTCCGAGAGGTACTTGCCGAGGCCGTCGTGTGTCATCCCGCGTGACACCTTGACGCCGGTGTGCGGGACGTCGTGAAACTTGACCGTGTTGTTGTGGCTGGCGGCGATCGCCTGCGAGAGGTCCTTGCCGACCTTCTCCTTGTCGACGTCGAACGCGGCAACGACCTTGATGTCGCCCACGTGATAGCCGCCTACGACCGGGTGCATGATCCCTGGCACCTGGGCGTCCTCGGCGACCTCGGCGTACTTGTAGATGCCCTGGACAAGCGAAGAGGCGCAGTTGCCCACGCCGATGATCGCTACGTTGATCTGTCCCAATCCACCACTCCATCGTCCCGCGCGCTGGCGGGGCAGTTCAGGGAAGCGAAGCGCGGTCCGATGACCGGGGTTCGCTGGCAACGGCCGCCTGTCAGGGTAGGTGCGGCGAAACGGCGGATTGGGGCGTTATTTCTACAGAAACTGGGCCACATGTTCCGGAAAGTTCCGGTGGCAACGAGCGCTTCACTGCTCGCGCATGCGGGCCCGCATGTCGTCGACGCCGCAAATCTTGACGTGGCGGTTCTGGCCGCCCCAGATGTGTTCAAAGTGCGCCCGCATCGTTTCGTAGTAGCGCGACCGGGCTGCGAGCTGGAGCATCGGTACAAGGCCGTCGATGGTCGAGCCCGTGAGGCTCCCAGGGGGACGACCGAAGGAGTAGGGCTCCACAAAGCATGAATCCGGCGTCATGACCAGGTGTGCGGAGGGCCAGTAGTCGGCAAAGCGCACCTCCATTCGGAAACGGCGTTCACCTCTGCCGGACCGCGCCCGGTCCTGCATTGCGCTGATCACATTCAGGCTGCGCCACGAGTCACCATAAAGGGGACCGGACAGGAACTGCTTGTCCTCCGCGTAAGCGGGGCCCTGTTCTGCGACGGCGCGGGCGCGGGCGAAGTTTCCGGACGGATCGACGAGGACAGCACGCAGATGAACGGGCCGGTCTTCGTCGATCATCCGCTGAATGAGCAGCGTGTGCCCCTGGTCGCCGAAGAAGTCGCGCAGCCCGATGCCCATGAGCAGCACTTCGCCGGTGGCCGTGTCCAGGGCGAGGTCGATAGCACGCGAGGCGTCGTCGGCGAGCCGGCGTGGTCGCAGGATAGCCAGGATTCCCTCGTCGATAGCCGTCTCGGCGAGCGACGTGAAGCGCTGCAGCATTGCCACCGCGGAGTCGCGATCAGCGCGTGCGGCTGGCTGAGTAGCGACGGCGCGGGTGGACGCGGCCGCCTGGCGCGACGGGCTCAGCGCGGCCTCAAGCCCCTCCTCCGTGACGACCCATGTGCGGCCCATGCGACGGGCGGGGATCACACCATCGTTCAGCCACTTGTAGACCGTCTTCTCCGAGACGTTCAGGCGTGCGGCAATGTCGCGTGGCTTGAGGGTGAGCAAAGAAAGGTTTGCCTGACGGAGTTAACTTCCCTTATATTCCATAATAGTAGACTGTTGACGGGAATCATGCAAGGGCTCGAATTGATCCGGCCGGCAAAGGATCAGCCGTCGACGCGCCGGGCGACGGAGCGGGAGTCCGGGCGGTGGCGCTACCAGCCGACCGCGGATCCGTCCTTGCGAGGCTCGGAGCCCGCGACCAGCACGCCGGTCTCGGGGTCGCGTGAGATTACCTGTCCGCCACCGAACCTGGTCCGCTCGTAGCTGTCGAGCACCTCGACATTGTGGCCGCGCCGCTTGAGCTCTTCGACGACCGACCTGTCGACACCCGCCTCAAGCTTCGTTAGCCCCGAGCCGGTCTCGACATCGACGTGGAACCTGAGGGCATCGAGCGCCTTCTGCGAGTCCATGCCGAAGTCGACCATGTTGGAGACCACCTGCAGATGGCCCTGCGGTTGCTGGAACCCGCCCATGACTCCAAAGCTCAGCCACATCTGGCCATTGCGGGTCGCCATCGCCGGGATGATGGTCTGGTAGGGTCGCTTCCGGCCCTGCAGGAAGTTCGGGTGCTTCGAATCTAATGAGAACAGGGAGCCGCGGTTTTGAAGCGCGATCCCTGTACCGGGGACGACCAGCCCGGAACCAAAGCCCTCGAAGAGGCTATTGATGAGCGAGCAGGCATTCCCCTCCCCGTCGACCGCCGTCACGTAAACCGTGTCCGCTGCGGGTCCGGGGCGACCGTATGAGACGTCGCCCATTGCTCTGGCCTGCTTGATCTTGTGGCGCCGCTTGTCCGCGTACTCCTTTGCGAGTAACCCGCGGATCGGGACCTCGGTGACGCGCGGGTCGGCCACGTACTGGAGCGCATCGGCGAAGCCGACCCTCATCGCTTCGATCAAGTAGTGGTACCGGTCGGCCGACTGCGCACCCATGCGCGGGATCGAGAACCCCTCAGCTACGTTCAGTGCGATCAGCGCCGCGATCCCCTGCCCGTTGGGCGGGCACTCCCAGACATCGACCCCGCGGTAGTTCGCCGAGATCGCATCGTCCCAGTCGGAATGGTGGTCGGCCAGGTCGTTCTCGGTGATCCAGCCGCCCTCGGACTGAACGAAACTTGAGATCTTGCGGGCGATCTCTCCCTTGTAGAACGCGTCGGACCCTCCCTCGGCGATCGCCTGCAGAGACTGTCCAAGCTTCTCCAGCTTGACCACCTCGCCGAACTTCGGCGCCCTGCCTGCAGGCAGCATCTCCGCGCCGGATGGCCGCTCTTTCAGCTTCTCCTCGTTCCGCTGCCAGCCGTTGGCGATGATTTCGGACACGGCATAGCCGTGCTTTGCATACTCGATCGCCGGCTGGAGCACTTCCTTGAGCGTCATACGGCCATGGTTCTCGAGGGCGGTCTGCCATCCGTGAACCGTTCCGGGAACGCTCACCGAGAGCGCAGCATCCTTTCCGGAGTGCGGAATCGAGGAATGCCCCTTCTTGCGTACGTCTTCAGGATTGGCGCCGGCAGCCGAGTGCCCGCTGCCGTTGAGTGCAAGCACCTTCCTGGCATCGGCCTTCCAAATGAGGGCGAACATGTCGCCGCCGATTCCAGTCGACATCGGTTCGAGCACATTGAGCGCGGCTGCGGAAGCGACCGCCGCATCGACGGCGTTGCCGCCGTCCATGAGCATCTTCAGTCCGGCCTGGGCGGCCAGCGGCTGGCTTGTCGCCACGGCACCGCGCCGGGCCACAACTGCAGAGCGGCGTGAATTGAACCAGGTCAATGAAGTGCTCCAGGGCCGGGCGCATTCGGTGCGCCCCTACTAGGCGAAGACCCCAACCGTCCTGATCTGGCCGTCCCGTGCGCCTGTGGCGCCGGGCCATCCTAGCAGACGGTCGTGGTAGATTGCGCGTCGACGATACATACGGAGGTGGCAAGGAAGTGGACAGCCGGCCGGTGGTTGGCCTGTGCGCCAATCGGCAGGTGCGGGACGAGTACATCGCCCGGCACGACGCCGACGAACTCGCGCGCATCGCCGACTTCAAGTTCCTTGAGCTTGACCTGCCGTCAAGCTGGGATGCTCCTCCGACGATCAAGCCCGCGCAGCTCCGGGAGGTCATGGACTGGCTGCAGGGGATCGATGCCCTCGTCGTCTGTCATGGTGCGCCCAGGATCACGGGAGAACTCGTCCGAGCGCCGCGCCTCAAGTTCGTGGGTGAGCTGGAAGGCGATCGATTCGCCCGGCGGATCGACGTCGAGGCCTGCGCCGCGCTCGGCATCCGCACGGTCGATACGACGCAGGGGTCGTCGTACCCGGTCTCCGAATGGGCGCTGGCGATGATGCTGATCGGCCTTAGAAACGCGGGCGCCCTGTTTCGGGACTTGATCGCGGGCAAGCCAGTCTTTTCCCAGGACGAACGCAAGGCCGATCACGGCTACCTGCGCGGGGAGCTTTCCGGAAAGACGGTCGGCCTCATCGGGTGCGGCCACATCGGCAGGAGGCTACTCGAATTCCTCCGCCCGTTCGGGGTGCGAGTCCTGGTGCACGATCCGTACCTTCCACGTGAGGTGGCTGACATCTACGGGTTCGCGCTTACACGACTGGAAACGGCGATCTCGCAATCCGACGTCGTCGTGTGCCTCGCGCCACTGACCCCGAAAACGCGCGGCATGATCGGTCGGAAGGAAATCGCACTCCTGCGTCCGGGCACGGTCTTCGTCAACGTTTCGCGGGGAGCAATCGTCGACTCGGCCGCCCTGGTGGAACGGCTCAGGCTAGGCGACATAGTCGCCAGCCTCGACGTGTTCGATCCGGAGCCGATCCCGGTGGATTCGCCGATCCGGACGATGCGGAACGTCTTCCTCACACCGCACATCGCCGGCGTGACGGCGGCGTCGCGCACCAGGTTCTTCTCGCTGATGGTCGAGGAGTTGCGGCGTTTCTTCGCCGGCCACGAGACCCTTTACGACCTTTCACCAAGCACGCTCGCCAACCGACGCGGCGAGCCGGCGGGGCGCTGACTGTTGCCGGCGCGCGCGGCGGGAGCCTGATCTTGGGACGGTGGGCGGAGCAACAGGTTGCTGGCTGGGGGAGATATCCAAGCACCACGGCCCTGGTGGCCAGGCCAGAAACTCGTCGAGATATCGAGGCTGCGTTCAAGGACCGCGAAGGGTCACCTGTCCTGGCTCAGGGGATGCGTCGAAGCTACGGTGATGCCGCACTGCTGAAAGGCTGCCGGGTCATCGATTTCACGCATATCAATCGGATGCTGTCTTTCGACGAGCACGAAGGATGGCTGCGCTGCGAGGCTGGCGTCACGATCGCTGAGATCGTCGATGTGTTCCTGGAGCGGGGGTGGTTTCCACCGGTCGTCCCGGGCACCAAATACGTTACGGTCGCCGGGGCGCTGGCGAGTGACATCCACGGCAAGAACCACCATGTTGCCGGTTCCTGGTCGGACCATGTGCGGCGCGTCGAGCTTTTGACGGCAAACGGCGAAGTAGTTACCTGCGACCGCGCGACCAACAGCGATCTCTTCTGGGCGACGGCCGGAGGACAGGGCCTGACCGGCATGATCCTGGCGATGGACGTCCGGCTGGGGCGGGTACGGTCTTCGACCACCGCCAGCGACGCGGACCAGGTGCCAATGATCGATGTGGAGACCATACGTGTGCCGGACCTGGCCACGTTCCTGCAGGTGAGCGCGGCGAGCCACCAGCGCGAGTACACGGTGGGCTGGGTGGACGGAACCGCGCGGGGCCGCGGCACCGGACGCGGCGTGCTGATGAGAGGCGATTGGAGCGCCGCCCCGCGACGAGCCGTCCGAAGGCGCGCCGCGCGCGCAAGCATGGCCAGGTATCTGGGCTCCGGCTGGCTCATCAACTCGGCGACCATCAAATCGTTCAACACCTTCTACTACCGGCGTCACATTCGGAGGGCAACGGCCCGGACCGTCGACGCGGATCGATTCTTCTTCCCCCTGGACGCCGTTCAGGGCTGGAATGTCCTGTACGGCAAGCGGGGGTTCCTGCAGTACCAGTTCGTCGTGCCTCCCGGCGGGGGCGGCGACCGCGTCGCGGCGATCCTGGAAGCGATCGCCTCGTCGGGCATCGCGGCGTCGCTGGGCGTCATCAAGGAGTTCGGCGAGCGCGCACACGGGGGGCTGTCATTCCCGGCGCCTGGTATCACCGTAGCGCTCGACTTCCCAAACACCGGGACCCGATTGCTCGACCTGCTCGACCGCCTGGACGACGCGGTGGCGAGCGCGGGCGGTCGCGTGTACCTCGCCAAGGATGCACGCCTGGGCCGGGAGTCGTTCCGTCGGATGTACCCGGACTGGTCACGGTGGAAGGAAGTGCGGGATGCCGCCGACCCTGATCAGGTGTTCCAGTCCGACCTGGGCCGGCGCCTGGGCCTGGTGGGAGACGCCTCATGACCGTCCTCATCCTGGGTGCAACTTCGCCGATCGCTCGGGCCATCGCCCGGGAGTACGCAATGAGGGGCAACCCGATCGCCCTGGCCGCGCGCGACGTCGCCGAAGTAGCCAGGCACGCGTCCGACATCACGATCCGGTACGGGGTGAAAGCCAGGGGCTATGCGTTCGACGCTCTGGAGTACGACCGACACCGTGAGACGGTCGCCGAGGCAGCGCGTGACCTCGGGCCGATCGAGGTCGGCGTAATCGCGTTTGGAGATCTCGGCGATTGGCAACGCTCGGTCACCGACCCGACTGCGGCCAGGGCCGTGCTCGAGACGAACTTCGTGGGCGCCGCGTCGACCGCCGAGGCCCTTGCGCAACACATGGCCCCCCGGCGCTCGGGGACGATCGTGGGGCTCAGTTCGGTCGCTGGAGAGCGGGGAAGGTACAGCAACTACTTCTACGGGAGTTCGAAGGGCGCGTTTTCGCTGTACCTCCAGGGACTCCGGGCCCGCCTGTACCACGAGGGCGTACACGTACTGACGGTTAAGCCTGGCCTGATCGACACGCCGATGACCTGGGGCCTGCGTCGGGGCCGGATTCCAATCGCCAGCCCGGAGTCGCTGGCGCGGGCGATCACGCGCGGTGTCGAGCGACGACGCGACGTGATCTATCACCCCTGGTTCTGGAAGTGGGTGATGGGTCTGCTTCGGGCGGTCCCGGAGTCCCGCTGGAAGCGGATCAAGATATGAAGGTCTCACCGGTCACTGCCGCCGGGCGCCGCCTGCTCGGCTGGGGCGTGACCGATGATGAGCCCCGCAGTGCGCGCTGCTACGCTTTCGATCTGCAAGTGGGTGGCGCGATCACCATTACCTGCCTGTGGCGCGCGCGGTGATTCTCATGAGGCGCAAGTACCTGGTCAGGACGCAGGATGGTTCGCCGACGGGCGCCACCTGGCCCTGGTCCGTCACGAGCTGTGCCACAGCTCGCAATTGAAGCGGTGGGGCCTGATCGGATACTGGCTCCGTCACCTGCGGGCCCGGATCCAGGCGCGGAGCCTCCTTGTCCGGGACACGTTTGCAGAGGAGCCCTGCTACGAGGCCCAGCGCCATGCAGCCCGGGACTCCGAATAGCCGGGCCCGTTTACGGGAGCTTCAGCGCGTACGGGGGTTGAAGGCGTCGTTCAGGGCATCGCCCAGCAGGTTCCAGCAGAAGATCAACAGCCAGACGACCACGATCGGCGCCAGCAGCTGCTCGGGATGGTTACGAAGGACCGAAACGCTTCCGGCACCCCGGCCGGTGACATCGGCGATCATGGCGCCCAGGCTTGGCCTGGGGGGCTGTACCCCGAGGCCCAGGAAGCTGAGAAAGATCTCTGATCCGGCTACCGCGCCCAGCCCAAACGATGCGCTCACGATGATCGGACCGAGCGTGTTTGGCAGGAGGTGCACGAAGAGGATGCGCCGGGTCGAAACGCCCAGCGCGCGGGCAGCGTCGACGAACGGCATCTTGCCCAGGAACAGCACCTGGCCACGGACCAGGCGCATCATCCCGAACCAGCTGAGGGGCAGCAGTGCGACGCCGACCACGAAGTAGTCGACGACCCCTGAAGAGACTAGCCCTGAGATACCCGTGAAGTCCTCAATTCCTCGCACTGTCTCTACGATGCGCGGCCTGAGGGTCGCTGCCAGGAGGATTATCAGGAGGACGTCGGGGAACGAGGCAACGATCTCTCCAAATCGCATGATCAGCGTGTCGACGAAGCCGCCGCGGAACCCGGCGATGAGTCCAAGGGTGACGCCGAGCAGCAAGCTGCCGGTCGCCAGTCCTATCCCGGTCACGATCACCGTTGTCTGGATACCCCAGATCACGCGGCTCAGGATGTCGCGCCCCAGGCTGTCCGTACCCAGCCAGTTCTCCGCGCTCGGACCCTGTCTGACCCGGCGCAGGTTGGTCTCGTTGTAGTCGTGTGGCGCTACGAGCGGGGCGAAGATGCCGGCCAGGTACAGCAGCACGATGATCGCGAGGGCGACCATCGCTACCTTCTTTCGGACAAGGCGCTGCACCGCCCTGCGGAACGGGCTCTGAGGCGGTGCGGAGTCGGTGGTGGTAGCGGTCATCGTCACGAGTAGCGAATCCGTGGATCAACCGCCGCGTAAAGGATGTCGACTACGAGGTTCGCCACGACCAGCGAAGTTGCTCCGATCAGCGCAAGCGCCGTGATTACCGGATAGTCGCGCTGGAAGATCGCATCCAGCGAGAAGCTGCCCACCCCGGGGATTCCATAGATCAGCTCGGTGATGAGCGCGCCGCCAAGCATCCCGGCCAGTGAGAATCCGAGAATCGTCAGGATCGGGATAAGCGCGTTTCGAGCGGTGTGCCGGGTGTTGACTACCCTCTCTCGCAGCCCCTTGGCGCGCGCGGTCCGTATGAAGTCCTGGCCGAGGACGTCCAGGGTGCTGGCCCGCATCAACCGGGCGAACACGGCGATACCTGGAACGCCGATGGTGACCGCCGGCAAGATCATTCGTTTGTCGAAGAATCCGCCCCAGCCCGAGGTGGGGACAAAGCCCAGCCACAGCGCAAAGACCATGATCAGGACAGGGGCGACGATAAAGATCGGCAGCGCGTAGAGCACCAGCGCCGCCCCGACAACCGCCGGGTCGATCCAGCTGCCCTGCCTCAGGGCGGCGTAGAAGCCGATCGGCACGCCGATGGACACGGTGATCAGCATTCCGGCGAGGAACAGCTGGGCCGAAACCCACAGCTTGGGTCCCAGCAGGCTGGAGACCGATTTCCCCTGGTAGCGGTAGCTGGTTCCGAAGTCGCCGTGCGCCGCGTTCCACACGTAGCGTCCGTATTGGACGGCCACGGGGTCGTCGAGGCCCCGCTGCTCGCGAAGCCGGCTGGCCGCCTCCGGCGTGTAGTGCTGGCCAAGCGCGACCTCGACGGGATCGCCGGGACCGAAGCGACCGAGCACGAAGACAAACAGGGATGCCGAGACCAGCAACACCGGCGTCCAGAGCAGCCTGCGTGCGATATAGATCAGCATGCGGGAATACTAAGGCCGCCGGAACGGCGCGTCAGGCCCCGCGCCTTGCGCGGCCCCTGGGAATTCGGCTACGGCCACCGCGTTCGGCCCGAGCCCCATGATCGGAAGGCAGAGTCCTACTTGTCGATCCAGACATCCTTGAGCTTGGGGACGATCAGGGGAGTGAAGCTGAAGCCCTTGACCCAGGGCTTGATCAGGGCATAGCCCTGGGTGTCGAACCACATCGGAACCCAGGCCGCGTCATCGACGATCATCTGTTCCGCTTCCCGGTACAGAGCGAAGCGCTTCTGCGTATCCTGCTCGGTCCGCGCCTTCTCAATGATGCGATCGACCGCGGTGTTTGCGTACGCGCCGTGGTTGGCGTCGCTCCCGCTGTAGAACAGGATATCTATGAAGTCCTGCGGATCCGGGTAGTCGGCGTTCCAGCCCAGGCCTGCGTATGCCTGGAGGCGGCGCCGGTTCAGGTCCTGCAGGTAGGTTGCCCATTCGACCTGCTGGATCTCAGACTTGACGCCCAGCGTCTGCTCCCACATGTCTGTCACCACCTCTACGTCGAGCGTGGGAGACCCGCCGGTACCGGGAACGGTAATCACGATTCGTGGGCGGTTGGTCGCGCTGGCGTACTTCGACTTCCGGAGGTACTCCTTGGCGAGGTCCGGGTTGAACTTGAGCCCCTTGATGTCGTCGCTGTATCCGGGGAAGCCGGGCGGGATCACCCCGTAAGCCGGGAGCACTAGGCTCCCGTACACCTCCGTCGAAATCAGCTCTTTGTCGACCGCCAGGTTCAACGCCTTTCTGAAGTTCGCGTCGTCGAAAGGTGGCTTGGTCGTGTTGAAACCGATGTAGGACACGCTAAAGCCCGGAGGAACGTTCACCAGCTGCTTGTTGAGTGGCTCCCGAGGGTCGCGAATGCGGTCGATATCAAGCAGTCCGACGCCCGTGATGTCGATCTCGTTGTTCTCGTACATCGCCATGGCCACGCCGCCCGCAAGGTTGTACTCAACGCGATCGAGCAGCGCTTTCCGGCCCCAGTAGTGCTCGTTTCTTGCGAGGACCATGCGTTCACCGATGCGGTAGTCCTCCAGCTTGAACGCGCCGGTCCCGACGGGCTTGCGAGTCCAGTTGTTGCCGCCGGATTCGACGTTCTGGCGGTTCAGCACGTAGGCCGTCGGGTAAGTGAGTTTCGCAATGAAGTAGGGCTTTGGAGCGTCGATCGTGATTCGAAGCGTCCGCTCGTCGATGACCTCGATCCCGCGCGCTTCGGTGACCGTGCCCTTGCCGTCGATGATTTCCTGGATGCCGAGAATGTCGCCCAGGTAGAGTTCCGCGACCGAGGACTCCGTGCGTGGGTGGGCGGCCCGCTGGAACGACCATTTGAAGTCGGCCGCGGTAAGCGGCGAACCGTTGGAGAACTTCAGCCCGGACCGCAACTTGAACTCATACGTCTTGCCGTCTGGGCTCGCGGTGTACGACTCTGCGAGGTCCGGCTCGATCTTCAGATCCGAATTGAGCCTGACCAGCCCGGAGAAGATCTCGACGATGATCGATGCGGAAGTCGTATCTGACACCTGGTGAGGGTCGAGGGTGGGGGGATCAGCCCACAGGCGCTTTAGAACGCCACCTTGCTTCGTACCCGTCGAGGGAGCGGGGGTCTGCTTTAGCTCTGGCGCTATCTGTACGCCGCTGGCCGGGCGTTGAGTCGCCGTGGCCGTCGATCCAGACTTCGCGGTCGCAGCTTCCCCGCCCTTGTTTCCGCCGCCGCTGCACGCCATCGCGAGGGCAAGTGCCGCCCCGATGAAAATGGCCACGAATGCTGTCTTGCCTGGTTTCACCTGAGTCTCCGTGGGTCGTTGGTGGATCTGCTCAGCGGGCTTGCATCAGGATATCGAACCATGGGAGTCGCAACTGGAGATCAATAGACGAGTACGTTGAAGGCAACGGCCGGGATTCGGCGCCCCTGCTTCCCGCCGTTCCGACCGCGCCCGGTTCCCTAGGCAGGTGCGCCTTCGATCGTAGAGAGCAAATACGCCTCGAGCAGTGGATCAATGTGGCCGTCGAGCACCTTTGTCACATCAGCGGTCTCGTAGTCCGTGCGATGGTCTTTGACCATCTGGTAGGGGTGCAGTACGTAGCTTCTCACCTGGCGCCCCCACTCTGGCGACACGTGCTCACCTCGGAGACGCACGCGCTCCTCTTCTCGACGCCGCAACTCGAGCTCAAGAAGCCTGGAACGCAGAATGCTGAACGCGATCTCCCGGTTCTGCCCCTGCGAGCGCTCGTTCTGGACCGACACCACGATTCCGGTTGGGATGTGGGTCAGTCGGACAGCCGAGGAAACCTTCTGTACGTTTTGTCCACCGTGCCCGCCGGCCCGGAAAGCCTCGAAATTCACGTCGTCGGGGTTCACCGTTATGTCGGCGACAGGGTCCGACTCCGGCAACACCTCCACCAGGGCGAAGCTCGTGTGGCGGAGGTGGTCACCGTCGAATGGTGACAGCCTGACAAGGCGGTGGACGCCTCGCTCGGACTTGAGCATTCCGTAGGCGTAGCGGCCCTCGACACGAATCGCCGCAGACTTCATCCCGGCTTCCTCGCCCGGGGTCGAGTCCAGCATCGTTGCCTTGAAGCCGCGCAACTCTGCCCACCGGAGGTACATCCGGGTCAGCATGCCGGACCAGTCCTGGGCGTCGACGCCGCCCGCCCCAGCCTTGAGGGCGACGATCGCGTTGCGGTCGTCGAACTCGCCTGACATCTTCAGCGAGAACTCGAGACCCTTGAGCTTGTCGGAGAGACCGGTCAACTCCGCGCGGAGTGAAGCCTCCATGGAGGTTTCCGACTCGGCGAGCGCCAGTTGGGCAAGCTCCGACAGGTTGCTCGATCGCGACTCCACGTCACGCCAGTCAGTTACCGTTGCCTTGACCCCGGATAGCTCTTTCAGCTGCTGCTGTGCGGATCGCTGGTCGGACCAGAACGTCGGCTGCGAGCAGGCATGTTCCAGTTCTGAAACGCGCTTCTCAAGCCGAGGGAGGTCAAAGACGCCCCACGATCTCGGCGACGCGGCGTTTTATCTCGGCCGCCTGGTCCGCGATTTCACGCATGAGATAACTGCTCCCGGGTGGTAATTGTTACGTTTGATTATAAGGTGACCGGGTCGCGATCCCCCGCGCCCGGGACCTGCCAGAAACGAGAAGGTGGTCCGACGGGACCGCCTTTTCAGGCTCGATGGAAGTTGAAGACTGTGTGGATGCGTGGACTTGCCTGTCGGGATTTCGGCACGCCCCGGATACGGTGACAGTTCTTGCGCTCTTGAGAATCGGTCGCGGAATGGTTGTGGAAAAGTAGAGATCAGGCGTGCGACCTCCCCGGGGGGCGTTTCAGGACCCCGCGAATCATGGCATGGCGGAACGCAATCCAGCTGCTGACGTAATCGAATCTTGGGGATGCGGTGGTAACCTGAGCCTTGTCGGGGTGTGGCGCAGCTGGTAGCGCACCAGTATGGGGTACTGGGGGCCACAGGTTCGAATCCTGTCACCCCGACCAGCTAAGACTCAGATATGGGCCGGACTAACCCTCCGGCCCTTGTTTTTGGCCGGTTGAACCCAACCCAACGCGCCACGGGCGTTGTTGCGTGCCCCTGTGGTTGGCAGATTGATCGCCTGAGCGTTAGCCCGTTCGTCCCTCATCCTTGCACAGGAAAAGATGAGGGACGAACGGGGTTTCTGAACGGCCCACCTTACGCCCTGAGAAGCAGCAACTCCTCGTGACGCTGGCCGGGGTGAGCCATTGGACATGGCAGTCCGTTGTGCTGCGCGGCGTACTTCGCGACGTGAGGCGGTGCCTGCCGCTTCTTCTTGGGCCTCACGTCAAGCATCCCCGTCCGGGCGATGGCCAGCAGCTTCTTGTACTCGTCCTGCACCTTCGGCCGGGCGGCTTCCAGCTTCACACGCAGGGAGTGGAGCGGCTCCAGACCCTCCGGCGGATTACCGAGCTTGCGCAGATGGGCCGTACGATTCCAGGCATACGTGCGGCGTGATGGCTGTGCCCATGCGCTCGTTGCGCCCCCCTGACCACGCACGCCTAGGCGATCCAGCTTTGGAAACGCAGCGAGCGGTGGCCCGGCTGGCGGATGCCCGGGCCCTCGGTGCCGTCACGGCGGTGCCGGAACAGGGCGGTGTGGACGACTACCCTGTCGCACACCAGCGCGGCGCCGACGCCGCCGTTGCCGCGGATCCGCACGTCTTCACCAAGCCCGGGTGAGCGGAAGGGAGTGCGCTCGGCCTTGAGAGGCCCCCGCAGGAGCTCCTGTTCGCCCGGTCCTTCATGATGTCGATCAGGATGGGCATGATGGCAGTCTTGATCTCTTTGTCTAACATCGACGGTTCCCCCTTATGTCAAAGTGTTCAGGTATGCGATGGCGTCCCCGACTACGGACAGATCATCCACCCCGACCAGCGAGAAGGTCGCGGCGTTCGGGAACACATTGAGCGAGTCGGTTGGGTTGTTCACCAGAATCACCGCGAACCTCATGCCGTCCAGATAGAACGCCTTTGCCAGCCTTCGCGTGTGTTCCACGGAGTTCGGTTCACCATCCGTGATGAACACCATGGCCGAGCCTGTGAGATCTTTCCTCAGGCGTTCCTCACCAAACAGGAGTGCCCCACAGATGGGCGTGCCGCCACCCAACCGATCAGTCTCAAGGTGGTCCGGCTGGTATCCGGGTGTCATTTGAGCGATATTTACAATCCCACCCATGTCGGCAAACGTGAACACCTGAGTGTCAGGCAGCCGCCGTGCTATGGCTGCGGCTGCCTGCCAGGCAAGGTAGGCTGAGTTACTGGGCCTGTATCTGCGACAGAGTTCGCACGGGCACCCCATGGACCCTGACGTATCCATCATCACAAGGACACGGCCGCGCTGCTTTGGCGGCCTGACAAACACCTTCATGTCGCCGTAGTTGATACGCCACGCTCTGGGCGTCACGGAGCCTAGCTCCGACAAGACGGTTGCCAGCCCATCACGGGTGTCCTCTATCGCTAGGCTAGTCACCGAGTGCAGGGTTGTCGGTTCCTCCCTGACGCCTGACAGCATGATTGCTTCGTGTCGGTCGTGACAGACGTCCGTTCCGGGGTTCTTGCCTGCCGTGCTGATTCCATCGAATACGTTGTTGAGCGGATCGCCCTGGCCATCCTCCTGCGCCCATTCGCCCCACTCTCCCAAGTCCCACCATGAACCTTGGCGTGTCCCGGTTGCTTCGGCTTTGGTAGCCTCAACCGCTTCGCGGGCACGGTCCAGCTCTGCGGTACCGTTCTCCATCGCGGTCTTACGCATACCGGCAGCCCATGCTTCGTACTTCAAGGACTTGTCGGCATCTGGAGAGGCCGGCTTGGCCACAGATCCGGCGGGCAGCTTACAACCGTGGGGTGGCGCGCCCCCCTGTGGCTTCGGCTTCGGCAGCATCGTGCCCAAGTCTGTGGTCGGTGGGAACAGGGATGCGATGGCAGCGGCCGTGACCATGGCCTTGTCCCCGTCGTTCGACTTGACGGCATCCCGGATATCGTCACCGAATTGCCCTTCGATCAAGTCCACATACCGCCAGATGTATTCAAGTGCGGTGATGGGGTTTCCGGACGCCCCGCTCGGAGGGGGAGTGACTGCTAGGCCGTTCGCAATCCTCCGCACCGCCCACATTGACAGAGACAGGACACCCCCCCGCAGCTCCTGAGCTGTGGGGCCAACCTGCTTGGCTATGATGTCGTGAAGTGCATCCTGTATCGCGGGCCTTGCATACCAGTCTGCTGCCCGGTTAGCCAGTCGAGCATCTTCAATCTCTGCCCAGAACTCCCAGAAGTTGTAGCGCATGTGGTCGACGATGTCGGCAGCCTCCCTGAACGGCGACTCCTTCATGCGGTATGCCGCTAGCAGCTTGTCGTCGAACGTGCTGTGCTCGCCTATATTTAGCTCCCAGCCCAGCAGCTTCTTGTTGTCCAGCTGAGGGCGCAGGTGTGATGTTCCACGTCCCGGATAGCCCACGCCCCGGACTGGTGCCTTGCCGATGTGTTCCATGAGCTGATCGACAGCCTCTGTGTTGATGCTGTCGCCCTGCTTCTTGTTGTTTCCTCCGGACAGCTTTCGTCGAATGTTCAACACGGTGTATTACTCCTCTCACTCTCAGGGCCGGGAGCATTACGCCCCCGGCCCACACCTGATTAGAAGGCCGGGTCCGGTCGTAGACATCTCACTACGCCCAGCAGTTCTACTCTCTGGCTATACGCGCGCCTTTGCCTTCGAGCATCTTCCGGCATGGCTGGACCTCTACGCCGGTTAGGCTCTGCGCCTTACCCGGACCCGACCCTAAAATACCGGCTAGCTGGTGCCCCCCTGCTTCCACGTCTCGAACTGTGCCTTGCCAATCGTGGCAATAGCATCCGCCTGCTCTCCGTACTTGGGCGCCACCGAGTAGGAGATGGCTTCCGTGGGGTGGAACCCGATT
>VGZT01000040.1 GCA_016872495.1 SAR202 cluster bacterium | reverse complement strand
CGGCGCTTGGCACACCTGAAGCAGGACGGCCGCTGCCTGGTATTGATCGACCGCGAGGACGGCGTTGTCGATGCAAACGGCAGGGCAGTGCTGCGCGCGGCCTGGATACGGATAAAGACGCGGCTTGTCGTTGAGAAGCAGGTAGAGGAGGAGCAGGTCGACGGGTATCTGCAGGCGCTCCGCGCGGGGCCTCCGCGCTCCATGGACCTGTTGCGACCTGACCGGCTCTGCCAGTGGGGGATAGAACGATGAAGAAGGAAATGGCAGCGGTTCGCGCACTGACGTTCGACGTGTTCGGGACGGTGGTCGACTGGCGTGGCTCGGTGATCAACGCCGGCCAGGCACTCAAGAACGCGTCTGCGAGAAAGGTCGACTGGGCGAAGTTCGCCGATCGCTGGCGGATGGAGGGATATCGGGACGCCATTGCCCGCGCCAATCGAGAGGGGCCGGCCTGGACGCGCGTTGACGATCTTCATCTCAGAAAGCTCCGGGAACTGGTCGGCGATTTTGGACTCGCCGACCTTTCGGATGCGCAGATCCTGGAACTCAATCGAGTCTGGCACCGGCTGACCCCATGGCCCGATTCGGTAGCCGGTCTGCAGCGCCTCAGGAAGCGGCTGATCGTTTCCACCCTGTCGAACGGGGACGTGGCCCTGCTTACGAACATGGCGAAGCATTCCGGTCTACCCTGGGACTGCATCCTCTCGGCCGAGCTGGTGGGCAACTACAAGCCGATGCCGGTCGTTTACCGCAAGGCGGCCGAGTGGCTGGGACTCCAGCCATCCCAGGTAATGATGGTAGCGGCGCACACCGGCGACCTCGCCGCCGCCCGCAAAGAAGGGTTTCAGACGGCGCTCGTCAAGCGTCCGCTCGAGTACGGGGACGTCGCGAAAGCCGACCTGATTGCCGAACCCTGGATGGACGTGGTCGCCGAAGACATGAACGACCTGGCGGACAAGCTGGGCTGCTGATCTCACACCTGGGGTGCAGGCAGATGTAGACAAGCGGGCAGCAGGAGGGTCCGCTTTCGTACATCCAGGAAAACTCGGCGACCCCATTCCCGTTCCTGCTCGGGAACGTTAGATTCCCAGATCGTTGAGACCAGCTTCTTCCTGTTCCTGCTATGCGATGCGTGGAGCGGAAATTCTCGATTCCGTCGACGCTATTCATGCTGCCCGGCGAGTGCGTCGCCTCAGAGACGCCTGGCGGATTCATGTTCAGCGTCGCCGGGGGTGGTCCTGGCGGGGCCACCTGCTCGATTCTGGCTTTACATCGTCATGTGTCGGTAAGGAAGGACTTCAGCCCGGTAGACGCATGAGGTTTCTTGCTGAGCGCGCTTGTTGCCATGGCGCCTGGGGGCAACGTATTTGCACTCCTCCAGGATGGCCTTCTTGTCTTCGCCAGCGGGGCAGGTCCTTCCGACTCTGAAGTGGCCCAGATGGGATATCTTGGTCTGGGCTTTCTCGCCGGTTTCGGCTGGAATTCGGTGACCGAGAAACTGAGGCAGTCGATCAACCAGTTGTTCGGAGGTACGCCGGATCGCCAGGCGGGACCCGTTTCTCAGCCGGTCACGACTGAGAACCGGCGTCAAGGCAGCGGTCGCGCGGAGGACGGGAGCCGGTGAGAAGATCCGCCTGAGGTGTCGCCGGGGCCCTGCAGGCGGCCCGACGCTTGGCCCTGAAACGTTTGGCGAAATACGGGCAACGGCTCCAGGACCGCGGGGGGGTGGCGAAATGGCAGACGCGCATGCCTTAGGAGCATGTGTCTTAACCGACGTGCGGGTTCGAATCCCGCCCCCCCCACCAACCAGGACCCGGTGCGGCGCCCGCTTGTAACGGCACCCTCCGTAAGGTGGGTCAAGGGTTACATGGCCGACGCCGGCAGCGGCTCCGGATTGAGACCCGCCCTGACCATGACATCTGGCAGCGATGTAGAGGTTTCAAGGGAGTAAACCGGCGGCTTCCGTAGTTTTACGGACGTTCCCGATACGGGTCGGATTGTTCTTGGACTGCCACTCCCAGCCAGGAGTCCGTACCGCCTGTTCGATCCACCTGCATAGCTGGGAGTGCCGGGCTCCCTCGAACGTCACTGGCTTGACGTAACGGGTCGGCCTGGTCGATGCAGGGGGCCGGGGCGCTAGAAGCGTTGCGCCAGCGTAGGGGACTACGTTGATCGACACGTTGCATGCGACCACCTCGGCGATCCGCCAGTGTTCGGCATGCGCGCGGGTTGACGGGCCAGGAGGCTACCTGCCGTTGATACCTCCCAGACCCTTCTGGATCCCCTCGGTCGCCCATGGCGCCCACGGCAGCGTGAAGAACCTGAAGCCCTTCTCCACGAAGAAGTTGGGATCTATCTTCGGCGGTATGAAGTACATCCCCGCGACGACCCCTCGCTTCCGGCACGCGTTCGCAATCTTGTCGAGGCCTCTCTGGTATTTGGGTGACTCGTACTCGAGCGGAACATCAAGCTCGATCGATAGATCGGAAGGGCCGACGAGCAGCACGTCGATGCCGTCGACGCTGAGGATGTCGTCGATAGCTTCAACCGCGCGTTTCGTTTCGATCATCGGGATGATGAGGAGTTCACTGTTCACATGGTCCATATAGTCTCGGTAGTTCCTGTGTTCGCCCCACTCGCCGCGGACGCCGGCATTGCTCCTGTCCCCGAGAGGTGAGTAGCGGCATGCCCGCACTATGGCCGTCGCTTCGGCCTTCGTATTGACCATCGGCACGACGATCCCGCGGGCGCCCAGGTCTAGCGCGAAGCAGATCAAGTCCGGGCGGTTGTCACTCACGCGGACGATCGGGGTGGCTTTCTTGCCACGGACTGCGTCCAAGCCAGGTTTTAGCTGCTTGATCTCCACCGGGGTGTGCTGGGTGTCGAAAATCAGGAAGTCGAACCCGGCGTCGGCCAGGACAGCGACGTCGGTCGCGATCGATCCAGCAGTGCCTACTACTGTCTTCCCGGCCTTCAGGCGATCTTT
Source organism: SAR202 cluster bacterium (assembly GCA_016872495.1). Taxonomy (GTDB): domain Bacteria; phylum Chloroflexota; class Dehalococcoidia; order Lucifugimonadales; family Lucifugimonadaceae; genus VGZT01. Next base: position 16,358 of record VGZT01000040.1, on the reverse strand, counting down.
GATCGTAGTCAAGTGATCAGATACTCCTGGTTGATGTATTTGCCCGCGTGGGGGCCGGGCGGGGACACTCTATTACACCTTGCCGACGCGGGCCACAACACCGTTTGGACTTGCGTGTAACGAATCCAAGCTACACGGGCCTGCCACCCTTTATCGTCGTTCGGCTCAGCCGCGCCACACCGGCTTGCGCCTTTCGGCGAACGCCCTGGGTCCCTCGAGGAAGTCGGGGGATTGCCTGGCCAGTTCATATTCGGAATACGACCGCCGAACGGCCTGCTCGAACGGCATCGCGAATCCCTCGATCGCCATCTGCTTGCTGGCTGTTACCGAGCGAGGGGCGCATTCCAGGATCAAGGCCGCCCACCGTCGGGCGGCCGTCATCAATTCAGAGCGGGGGACGACCTCATTCACGAGGCCGTAACCCAGCGCTTCTGCCGAGGATATGCGCCTGCCGGTCAGCAGCATTCCCATGGCGTGCTTCATGGGGGCCTGCCGCACGATGCGATGGACGCCGCCGGCGACCGCAACGTAGCCAACCCGCGGTTCTGGCAGTCCGAACTCCGCGTTATCTGCAGCGACCGCAATATCAGAGGCAAGCACGAGTTCCATGCCGCCACCGAGCGCAAATCCGTTGACGGCGGCAATAATCGGCTTCCAACACACGAAGTCGCGCGTGATGCCCCCTAGCGGTACCGACTCCGCCGGTGTCCGCTCCGCGCGCGCCGCGGCAACCTTCAAGTCGTATCCGGCACAGAAGGCGCGCTGGCCCGCCCCGGTCAGGATGGCGACCCTGACCTTCGAGTCGTCTCGAAAGTCCTCGAACGCCCTCCGCATCTCCTTGCTGGCATCCGTGTGCAAGGCGTTGCTGTGCTCCGGGCGGTTGATGGTGACGAAGGCGATCTGGTCGTGCTTCTCGTAAGCGATGAAGTCATATGCCACGGACGTCTCCGTTTCAACTCTGCGCTCGATGGTCGAAGCGAGGTGACCCCGATCGCGCCGGCTGCGGCCTATCTGGACGGCGGTCGAACCGGCCTTCCGTCCAGGCGAGGCGTCACCCGTTTCCAGGTTCCGTCGGGGAGTTCCTCATAGAAGGTATGGCTGGGCGTCACATTCGGGGTAACGGTCAACCAGACGCTCAGCCGCTCAGATCTGGAGGTGTTTTTCAGAGTGTGCTTCAGTTCGGCGGGGACGTAGACGACATCCCCGGGCCCAACGCTGGCCTTTTCCCCTTCGACGGTTACTTCGCAGTGCCCGAGCAGGAACACGAACACCTCCGGGGCGCCGTCGTGGCTGTGGTAAGAGGCGGCCTTTCCGGGGTCGAGGAAGAACATGCCGCCCCGGACCAGGCCCGAATCCGGAAAGCGATCGAACTGTTCGATGCCGAGGAGGGTGACGCCCCCAGGCCCTGCCTTGCGATCATGGCGGTCCCGCCGCTCGGTGGGGCCGAACGGGCACAGCCCAAACGCCAGCTTGAGAGCACGCTCGCCGGTGTTACGTAGCTCGTAGGCGGTTCCGGCCGGTACGAACGCATGGCGGATCGCCTGGAACGCGTGGACCCGGTCGGCCGTGGCGATCTCCCCGCGTCCCTCGTAGAAAAGCAGGACGGCGTCGGAGTCAGGGTGAGCCTGGAGCGGCCAGGCGCTCAAAGGTGCGATTTCGAGCGCATCGAGCCTGATCGTCTCGTCGCCTGCGAGCCGGGCGCCGGTCCTCAGCTTCTGCACCTGAACAGTCATCGCTACACGCTCACCGCCCTCGGGGGTATTCGGGTGGACTCCCTGTGGATGATGTCGACCAGCTCGCGCGCGGCGTCGTCCAGGCCGCCGTCGCGATTGACGACCCGATAGTCGAACGTCTTGCCCCGGGCGATCTCGTCTTCGGCCGCGGCCAGCCTGGTTGCGATTGACTCGGCCGAATCCTTGCCACGCAGCTTCAACCGGGTTCTCAGCGATTCCAAGGAAGGGGGCATGACGAAGACGAAGACAGCTTCAGGCGCCACGAGCCTCAGGCGGGCGGCACCTTGCACGTCGACCCGCAGCAGGACGTGCTTGCCGGCGTTCAACGCCACGCGCACCTGGGACCTGGGCACCCCGTAGTAGTTCCCGTACACGCTGGCCCATTCCAGCAGTTCGTTGTTCTCGATCATCCGTTCAAACTCGCGTCGATCGACGAAGTGGTGGTTGACCCCTTCTTGCTCGCCGCTGCGAGGCGCCCGGGTAGTGGCAGTTACTACGAAGTGGCAGTCGAGGGCATGGTCCAGATCTCGCAGTCGATCTATGAGCGTGTCCTTCCCGACCCCCGATGGTCCGGAAACGACGACGAGAATGGGTATGCCTCCGCTGGCGGGCATGCCGAACTCCTAGCCGAGCGAGCCGCCAATCAGTTCGAGATCGCGCCAGAAGGTCGGGTAGGAGATGTCTGCGGCGCCCGCGCCTTCGATCTTCATCGGTCCGTCGCTGACCAGGCCACCGATGGCAAGCGACATCGCGATCCGGTGGTCGTCGAAGCTCTGGCAGTGGGCGCCTTTCAGCCGGGCGCCGCCTACGATGGTCATGCCATCGTTCGACTCCTGAACGGATATGCCGGCCGCCTTGAGCCAGGTGGCGGTTGCGGATATCCGGTCGGTCTCCTTGACGCGCAGTTCGGCAGCGTCCCGGATGACCGTTTTTCCGTCGGCCAGGGCGGCCGCAACGCTCAGCACCGGGATTTCGTCGATCAGGATCGGGACGATATCGCCCGCGATCTCGACCCCACGTAGTTCGCTCGACCGGGCGATCAGGTCGCCTGCCGGTTCTCCGGCAACTGAGCGCTCACCTCGAATCTCGAAGTCTGCGCCCATTTCTCGCAGCACCGTCAGCACGCCCGTTCTCGAGGGGTTTAGTCCGACATTGCGGACGGTGATCTCGGCGTCCGGGTGGATCGCCGCCGCGACCAGCCAGAACGCGGCGGAACTGATATCGCCGGGGACTTCCATGTCCAGCGGCCTGAGTTCGCCCGGCTCGACCCAGGCGGTTAATCCGTCGGAACCGACGCGGGCGCCCATGGCGGAGAGCATGCGCTCCGTGTGGTCGCGGGACTGGGCGGGCTGGCGGAGTTGTGTCCGTCCCTCGGCGCGCAGGCCAGCAAGCAAAAGGCAGGATTTGACCTGAGCGCTGGCAACCGGCATGGCGTAGTCGATCGCACGGAGCGAGCCCCCGTGGAAGACGATCGGCGCGAGTGTCCGGCCCTTGCGCGCGGAGATCTCCGCCCCCATTTGCCGCAGCGGCTCGATGACCCTGCCCATCGGCCGGCTTCGGATAGAGGCGTCTCCCGTGAGGATCGCCTGGAACGGACGCCCGGCCAGCAGCCCGGACATCAGCCTGGTGGTGGTTCCACTGTTACCCGCGTCAAGGACATCGTCTGGTTCACGGAACCCGTCCATGCCGGCGCCGTGCACGGTAAGGGTGTCTCCGTTGCCGTCAGGAGACGGTTTGGCGTCGATATTTACCCCTAGGCCGCGCAGGACGCGCAGGGTTGACGCGCAGTCCTGGCCGGTCGAGTAATTGGTTACCCGCGCGGTGCCGTTGGCAACCGCATTGAAGATCGACGATCGGTGGGAGATCGACTTGTCTCCGGGCGGCGTGATCGTCCCCCTCAGCCGACGCGGACGCGAAACCGTAACGGCCTTGCTCACGAGCTAGCGCCTGTACTGCGTCGGGTCGTTGGCCCGCTTGCCAGCGTCCGTGAAGATGCGACCCAGGCGTTCGCCCAGGAACATCTGGACCATGCCGTCGCCAGCTGACGGCAATGCCGGCCGGGTGAAGTCGAGCATCGTCACGCCTGCTTCGTACCGCTTCCGGGCTTCCCACGAATTGACGAAGGTTTGCATCAGCGGACCGTCTTTTTCGCTTCGAGATTCGTGCGCCATCATCTTCTGAAGATCGGTAAGCTCACGGATTATCTCTTCGAGCCAGTAGACGAGCATGTCCGCGTTGCTGGACGCGATTCCCGCGCTGACCTGGGGGTCGGTTCCGGCGAGCGCCGTCATGCCCTTGAAGTCGTCGGCCGCAAACTTCGAAATCTCGCGCCAGGAAGGGCTGGCAGCCGTGGCCATCATCAGGGCGCTCGACAGCAGGATCGGGAGGTGGCCGACCGCGGCCATCGCCGTGTCGTGCTCGTGGGGGTCGACGAAGTAGGGCTTTGCCCCGATGGCTTCGACCATGGCGACGACCGACTTGACCGAACGTTCCGGCGCCCTGGTGGAAGGCATCACCGCGTAGGCGGCGTCGACGAAAAGATCGGCCCTGGCGTTGGCCGCGCCGTTCTTTCCACCACCCGCCAGCGGGTTGCCGCCAACGAAGCCAACCGTGTCCGGGAACGACTCGGCGGCCCACTGCATGACCTCACGCTTGGTTGTCGCGGTATCCGTGATGACGGCTTCCGGCTTCAGGTGCGGAGCGACGTCGGTGAACAGCTCCTTCATCGTGGGCACCGGCACGGCAAAAACAACGATATCGGCGCCCTTCACTGCATCTGGCAGCCGCCATTCGGCGCGATCTATCGCGCCGTCCTTCTTGGCCTGGTTTTGAACCTTGGTCTCGATGTCATAGCCGACCACCTCGACGTCCTTGGCTCGCGCCTTGAGTGCCAGGCCGATCGAGGAACCGATTAAGCCGAGACCGATGATCGCGATTCGTTGCATGTGGGACCGCCTATCTGGGTGACTGACCGACGATTACCAGGCCTAACACGTCAATGATCGGTGAAAGCATATTTGCTATCAGTGGGACGGGGATCAGCAGGTCCAGCAGTATCAACGCTATCAGGGGTGCCGGTCCGTACCGTCCGATAGTCGCAAACACGCTGGACGCCCTGCGAGGTAATACGCCAAGGGCGACCGCAAAGCCGTCCAGCGGCGGCAGCGGGATCAGGTTGAATGCAGCCAGGAGGATGTTGAAGAGAATAGCATAGGCAGCTATGTCTCCGAGGATGGCGTCCGTACCGCCCGACAGAAGCGGCACACCCTGGAAGGGCGGGTTCCATGGAAGGATGCCGGCGCGTATCGGGAGTCCCAGCAAGAGCGCCGTAATGACGTTCGCCGCGGGGCCCGCGAAGGAGGTCACGGCCATGCCACTGACGGGGTTGCCACGCATGTTGGCCGGATTGACGGGTGTCGGCTTGCCCCAGCCGAATCCGACCAGCAGGAAGAGCAGGCTGCCAGCAGGATCCAAATGACGTGCCGGGTTCAGGCTTATGCGGCCGAGGCGCTGCGCGGTGCGGTCGCCGAGCTGAAGGGCTGACCAGGCGTGGCCGGCCTCATGTACGGTCACCGCGAGCACCACGCCAACGACGCTGGCCAGCATGAGGGCCAGCCAGGCCGACGGATCGCGCGTCAGCAGGTCTAGCGAGCCAAGCAGCATCCCGGGCTACTCGTCGTCGTCGCCATAGTCGTCGTCTTCGTAGGTTTCGTCATCCGCGTTGGTGTGGCCGGTCTGGGGCAGCAGCGCAGCCGTTCCCCGGTCCGACCTGGGTTTGCGCGGCGCGAGCGCGTCGACCGCAGTCCTGATCTCGCTCAGGAGTTCCTTGCTGGCAGTGTCCAGGTCAACGATCAGGCCATCGACGGGCAGGTCGCGAATCAAGGGAAGGTCGGTTGCCGAGGGGCATGAGTTGACCTTGAGGAGGATGTTCTTACTGACCATCGAAACGGTCGCCTGGAGGTGTATCAAGTGTTCCACGGTCAAAGGCCACCAGATCGGGTCTATGTCCAGGACGTAGAAGTCGATCGGCAAGTCCTCGAGCGGCCGGGCGTCTTCTTCGCTGATGCCCGCGTGGATCGGGAACGCCCTGGACATGTCGTCCTCCCGGAACACGACAGCAGGCGCCGATCTGGACTCAACCAGCAGGAAATCACATCCGGCGTCTGCCAGGGCCGTCAGTTGCTCGTCTGAGACCGATTTGACGCCCACCCCCCACAGATGCGCCTTAAGCGCCGCAACTTCGTCTTCCTGGAGTTGCGCCTGCTCCCCGAGGTGTACGAGCACCGCATCGAGCGAGGCATCGGCGGCGTTTGCAAGCCGGTCCTTCAGGCCAGCTCGCCCGGTCTCGCCGATAACCAGGATGGAGGGAGCCTTTCGGGCGGCGCGCGGCCGTCCGAACCCCAGCGGCCCTGGCGCCTGCTTGCCTAGCTCCTGCAACTTGTCGGTCAACTTAGCCACGATTTGACTCTCCGTCGCCTTCGCCGTGGCGTTGGCGCAAGAACTGTTCGAGGTCGCTGATCAGCGCCTGAGTTTCGGAAGGCGTTTGCGGGACCGAGAGCTCACCCGGAGTTTCACGGTCGTACTTCTCTTCCAGCTGCTTTATGTGTTCGACGATCTGCTGCTGCCCTTCGAGGGCGCGCCCAAGCCCTGAAAGGAACTCATCCGAAGCCTTGCCGAGCCCCTGGAGGTTCAGGGGGACGGGCAAGAACGTCTGCAACTGGCGCAGGAGCGCCAGGGTCACCTGGGGATTTGGCTTCACCTGCAGGTAGTGCGGCGCCCGGCCCCACAGGCTGACGCACGGGACGCCTTTCCGGGTCATCAGATCGAGCACCACCGAGATGATTCCGGTCGGGCCTTCGTAGCGAGATGCCGGCAAGTGGACCTGTTCGAACCCCTCGCCCAGCGTTTCGGACGTGGCGGTAGCTATCACGCGCGCCGGGCGGGTGTGTGGCACTGCGTCAAGGAGGCCGCCCAGCGTGATCACGAGTTCAACCTGTGCCGCTTCGGCCACCTCGACGAACAGAGATGCGAACTTGCGCCAGTGCAGGTGCGGTTCTACGCCAGACAGGAAGAGGAGGTCGCGTCCCGATTCCTGGGCGGAAGCGTACAGGAACTCGTTCGTAGGCCAGTTGATGACGCGCCCGCGCCCGCCCCGCATCGCAACGGTCGGCCTGAGGGATGTGAAGTCGAAGAAGTCCTCGGAGTCGATCCATGCGAACTTGCGGGCTCCGTATTCACGGGCCAGGTACTCTACGGCGCGGGTGGCCGATTCGGACGCGTCTGACCAACCGGAAAAGGCGGCGATCAGGATCGTTCGATTCAGTTGCGGCCGCTCGGCGAATTCCAGGTCACCCAACGCATGTGTCCCGGGGGGATTTCAGGTTCACAGGAAGCAGACCCGAGTTTAGCAAAGGGGGCTATATGCGGCCGAGCGAGATCTCCGAAAGCGCTCGCCCGCGGGTGAGGAATCCGACCAGTCCGCGATCAAATGGGAGGTCGCCCTGGCTGTTATCGACAAAGCGGCGCGGCGAAGTGGACCTCAACGGCGCGGCCTGGGCGAGTCGGTCGACAGCGATTTCAGCCAGCCGTGGAAGCGAGCGGACGTCCTCCAGGTTGTATCTGATTAACGTCGCCAGCGCCTCGGGCTCTCCTTCGCAGTGCAGCCTCCACAACCGGAGGGCATCCTGGCCGGAAAGCAAGGAGAGCTCCTCTGGTCGTCCCACGCCGAGCTGGCGTTCGATGGACTTCAGGCCGCCGGCATAACCGATGCGCGCAAGCGGGAAGCGGAGGTCGAGATGTCCGGCGCCCTCGAAGATCCGCTGGCCGAAGCAGCCTTCGATGATTGGGACGTCGAATGCCGCACCGTTGAACGTAACGAGTAGCTTCCAGTCCCGCGCTGCCTCAGGGAACTGGTCGAGGTTATCGCCCCGTATGAATGACCGGTAACCGCGTCGGTCAAGCACGCCTATCAGTGTGATCAGCTCCGGTTCCCCGTATCCCCCGCTGGTTTCGATGTCGAGGAACGCGACCTCACCCAGGAAGTCCTCGTACATTCGCCAGCGCTCGCGGGCGGGGAGCCGGACGTGGAAGAAGCCTGCGTTCCTGCGGGCGAGCTCCAGCCTCGACTCGAAAGCCTGGGTGATCGCACGACCGGCCAGGCGGTCGGTGGCGCCGCGTTCACACACGTCGTCCCACGAGATGAAGCCACGGGACCACAGGCGGGACTCGCCAACTGGACCGATGCCCTTGAAATGGATGAAAGAGTTACTGATCACGGCCCCACGTTAAGCGTTCCCATGCCGGTTCCCAAGCGGTTCCTGGCGCCCTGCCTGCCGGTGGTGCATTAGACTTCCGAGCCGCACCAGCAAGCAGGAACACCCTCATGCGAATCGTCGACGCGCATCCCCATATCTATTCGACCGATCGACGCCGTTACCCCCCGATCCCAGATCCCTGGGAGCCGGGTGAACCGGCGACCGCCGAAGACCTCAAGCGGAAGATGGATGAGTCGGGCGTGGCGCGTGCTGTCTTTATCCAAACGAGCACCTTCTACGGCTGGGACAACCGCTACGTCATGGCGATGTCGAAGAAGTATTCCAAGTGGGCCACCGGTGTCGTCACACTGAGTCCCGATGATCCAGGGCACCTTGCGGTGCTGGAGGATGCCGTTCACAACTACGGCGTCAGGGGGCTGCGCGGCACGTCGGACCGGACCGGGCGGATCTGGACGCCAACGGTGCTCAGATTATGGACAAGGGCAAGGGATCTTGGAGTCGTGGTGAACTGCATGGTGCTCGACGACCTGGACCGGGTTCCGGAGATCGAGCGAATCGCGAAGGAGTTGCCAGATCTGAGGATCGTGATCGATCACTGCTTTATGCTCAACCACTACCGAAAGCAACCGGAGACGCTGCTGGCGCTCAAGCGACTTTCCAGCCAAAAGAACCTGTTTGCGAAGTTGACCAGCGGCACCCACGGTTCGGCGCGCGTGTACCCGCACACGGACATGCACGCTCCGTTAAGGAAGGTGATCGACTGGTTCGGACCTGGCCGGTGCGTCTGGGGATCGAATTTCCCGAACGCGTTGTGGTCGAAAGGCACCAGCTACGTGGAGAACCTGTCGCTCTTCACCGACGCGCTCGGTCTCTCAAAGGCTGAACAGGAGGGGGTCCTGAGCAAGACTGCCATGACCCTGTGGTTCCCGAAGGACGGAGTGGCCACGACATGAAGATCACGAAGATCGAGACGGTCCGCATCGAGGAGTTCTTCCACGTTCTCTGGGTTCGGGTTCATACCGACGAGGGCCAGATAGGGCTGGGGGAGACGTGGTACCTGCCACGGGCGGTCGGCAGCGTCATTCACGATGTCTACTCACCGCACCTGATCGGCCGGAATCCGCTGGATCGCGAGGCGCTCTGGGACCTCATGTACGGCATCGCCGAGGGCTTTGGTTATGCCGGCGCCGAGTTCCGGGCGCTGTCGGCGGTCGATACGGCGCTGTGGGACATCGCGGGGCAGGCCATGGGGCAGCCGATCTACAACTTGCTGGGGGGGGCGTGCCGGCAGAAGATCCCGATCTACAACACCATCGGAAGCTACGGCAAATACCAGGACAACGAGTGGGAGATGCGGGACCCGGTCGGCCTGGCCAGGAGCTACATCGACGAAGGCATCCGGATGTTCAAGGCCTACTACATGCTGCCTGCCGCGCGCTCGAACGGCGGCAACTCGATCACCTACAAGGAGATCAAGGAAGCTCTCAAGCCGCTGGCGATGATCCGGAAGGCGGTAGGCGACGACATCGAGATCGCCCACGACGGGGCGGGGCAGTGGTCGCTACCGGCGGCCATCAACATCGTGCGGGCGATGGAGGAGTACGACCTCGCCTGGCAGGAGGAGATGATCAGGCCGGTGAACGTCGAGACGCATCTTCGCCTGGCACAGGAGACGCGGACGCCAATCTGCGCGGCCGAGAGGCTGATCTCGAAGTACCACTTCCGAGAGTTCATCGAGAGGGGTGCCGCCCAGATCGTCATGCCCGACCTGATCTGGACGGGCGGGATCACCGAAACGAAGAAGATCGCGACGCTAGCGGAGACCTATCAGACGCCGGTCGCGCCGCACGATTGGACGGGGCCGGTCAATGTGTTCGCCTGCGCCCACATCAGCATGGCGGTGCCGAACCTGATGGTGCAGGAGACGAACCGGGCCTATTACCGGGGCTGGTACGACAAGTTCATCGAACCGAACGTGGTCATCCGGGACGGTTTCCTGATGCCACCCGAGGGCCCCGGACTGGGGACGCGCCTCAAGAAGTCGGTGCTGGAGCGCTCGGACGCGACGATCGAGGTGAGTGACCAGGCCTACGAGTGGAACTGGCCGGGATTCATCGACCCAGGGCAGAAGAAGTCAAATGTCTGGTCGGATGCTCCGAAGCCGGCCCCGAAGCGGAGCGTTCGCAAGCGCTGACTCCTGGGCCGCGCACGCCGCCAGCACGGTAGCCAGGGACTTAATCCGCTCCCTGAGCTTGACGAAGGGTGCCCGGCTGTTCCCAGGCGTGCCCGTCACCGCCATGTGAAGGACGGGCTTCGACCCTTCGACATGCTCAGGGCGCAGCAGGCTCAGCCACCGGCCGGGAGCGGCGCACACCTACCAGTCCCGCGACCGCCCCTTCCCGTCAACACCGCCCGCTGGGGCGCGCCGGCGCTGATCAAGGACGGGCGAGTCCTGCGCGAATTTCTGGGTATCGCTGCGCAGAATCCGAAGATCCCGTCAGAGGTGGTCAACGCCCCTGGCCTGCCTGCCGGAGAAGCCGTGGAGGTCGCCGAGGCTACCCCGGGCAGTCCCGCCAAAGCCGCTGGAATGAGGTAGCGAGACTGCCTGGTGCTCGGTCTCGAGGCCCTTCACCCGGGCCAGCTGAGTCTCGAGTCGCTCGACCTGGCAGGGAGCGCGTTCGAGTTTGCTGACGCTCACCCTGGGGTCGTTGATGGTCGGCCGTTGCTCTTCCAGGCCATGGATTCTCTGGTTGAGCTCGGATTAATGCTGGTCGCTCATGGCGACTCCCTGGCTGCCCGCGTCCGGGCGGTAGCGCCAGGCTCAATCGTAGTGAGCGGCTGCTCTCGGAATAGCGCGGCGCAGGCCATGGTGGCGCGAACAAGCCGCCATGGTTGAGGGCTAAGGCCTATAACTTGCCGATGATCGAGCGGTACTCGTCCTCGGTAAAGGCCTTCAATGTGGTCGTTCGCACATTGCCGCCCATGCCGAGCTGAATGGCAACCCTGGCGGCCGCCTCGTCGTTGGGGACCTCCATCAGGGTTACGAGGTCGTACTGTCCCATGGTCATGTAAAAGAAGATCAGCCGGCCCCCCGCCTGTTCGATGACGTGCTTCACCTGGTCGAGACGCCGCGGGCTGTCTTTTACGTTCTTGATGCCCTGTTCGGTCCAGTTGACGAGCGAAAGGTAGCTCGGCATGCCCGGCCTCCGTGCAGCAATCGGTAACCTCGATCGCGAAAAAGTACCTTCATGGCATGCAAGTGTCAATCATGCGTCGAAAGGAGTCGCTGAGGGCCAGCTGCGCGACGAAACCTGGCCGCGCTCCAGGATCGGGTCAGGCGACCTGGCCCGTGGCCCACGCCTTGATGAGATGGTGAGCGATCGCGATCGGGCCTGGCACCTTGAGGGTCTGGTGCTTGCCTTCGAGGGCGCTCAGGGCCTCCGAACGGCTGACCCATTTGACGTCAGTCATCTCCTCGGCATCGAACCTGAGGTGGTCAGAGGCCGCCTCGGCGTGACATCCGATCATCAGCGAAGAAGGGAATGGCCATGGCTGTGATGAGTGGTAGCGCACGCTCTTGAGCTCGACGCCCCCCTCCTCTCGGACTTCCCTTCGAACGGCTTCTTCGATCGACTCTCCCTGATCCATGAATCCCGCCAGGCAAGAGTAGAAGCCGGCCGACGCCCTTGCTCTCGTCTGACCGAGAAGGCAGCGATCCCCGATATACACGAGCATGATCACCACCGGGTCGGTGCGCGGGAAGTGGAGCGCGTTGCAATTGAGGCAATGCCGCTGCAGCCCACCGCGCTCCGGTACCGACTCGTGTCCGCACACACTGCAGTAGCGATGGCGAATGTGCCAGTCAAGCTGGGCCTTCGCCTGGGCAATGATCCCGGTCTCGCTGGCAGACACGTCGGCAGCCGCGGCCCGGGCTTCTTCGAAACGATGGCGTTCGGGTAAGCCGAGCTTGCCAGGATCCTCGACGTCCGAGACGTCGACCGCGTAGTGGGCGACGCCATTCATCAGGCCCAGCAAGATTGGCGCAGGGGCGTGGGGCGAGCGCGCCTCGAGGATCTCCGGGCCTAACCAGCCGAGAGATGCGGAGGAGTTGCGGTTGATCAGAACGTTCAACTTCCATAGTGGAAGGACGCGTGTCCCTGGTTGGCGAGCGGTGCTCTCGATCCACTTGGGATCTCGGCGCTCCACCTCGCCGCGATCGAACGGGTTCCCTGAAAAGACGTGCTGCACTTCGATGACCTCAGGCGGTCGCCCAGCGCGGCCGCGCCGCACAGTCTAATCCACACCAGAACGAGGGACGGTGTGCGGACGATCTGACGTTCAGGGGCGGATTGCCGTTGTAGATTGTGATGGCCCGATCCGACGCCCTTGAGGAGAACGCAATTGAAGACGCAGGGGATGCCGCTTTCCAGATTCACTGTTCTGGACCTGACCAGAGTCAGGGCAGGACCGACTTGCGTGCGGCAACTGGCCGACTGGGGCGCGGACGTGATCAAGATCGAGATGCCGGATGCCGGAAACGAAGGCCTGGGGGGCAATCGCGATGGTTTTGACTTCCAGAACCTTCACCGGAACAAGCGCTCGATGACGCTGAACCTGAAGGCCGATGAAGGCCGGGCGATCTTCCACAGTCTCGTCAGGGCTGCTGATGTCGTCGTTGAGAATTACCGCCCCGACGTGAAGCAACGGCTCGGGGCCGACTACGAGACCCTGTCAGCCATCAATCAGCGCATCGTCCTGGGCAGCATCTCCGGATTTGGACAGGATGGCCCATACGCGAGCCGCCCGGGCCTCGACCAGATCGCGCAGGGCATGGGCGGGTTGATGTCGATCACCGGCGAGCCCGGCGGCGGACCGATGCGCGTCGGTATCCCGATCGCCGATCTGTGCGCTGGCATGTTTTGCGCCCAGGGCATCCTGCTCGCGCTCCTCGAACGGGAGACGTCCGGCAAAGGCCAGTGGGTGAAGACCTCGCTTCTTGAGGCCCAGATCCAGATGCTGGATTTCCAGGCCGCGCGATATCTGAAGGACGGCGAGGTGCCGGTCAGCGCCGGGAACGACCACCCGACGAGCATTCCGACCGGCGTCTTCCCGACCAGGGACGGGCATATCAACATCGCCGTTGCGGGCCAGGAGATCTACGAGCGTTTCTGCCACGCGCTCGGGGCGCCGGGACTGATCGATGACGCGCGGTTCTCCTCGGGCTCGCTCCGATCAGAGAACAGGAAGGCGTTGAACGCAGCGATTGCGAAGGTGACGTCGACCCGAGAGAGCGCCCACTGGATCGAGTTGCTGAACGAGGCCGGCTGCCCGTGCGGTCCGATCAACTCGATGGACCAGGTGTTTGCCGACCCGCAGGTGCGGCACCTGAACATGGCGGCGGAGGTCCATCACCCGGAACTCGGCAACTTCAACCTCGTCAACCAGGCGATCAAGCTGAGCAGGACGCCGTCGTCGATTCGCAGCGCCACGCCTCGCCTGGGCGAACACACCGATGAGATCCTTGGCCAACTCGGCTACGACCCGGCCAGGATCTCTGCACTACGCGAAGCCGGAATCGTCTAATAGCGGTAGGGGACAGATGAAGAACCTCGAACTCAAGACCGATCGGATGCTCGCTCACGTCGAGAACGGCGTGGGTTGGATAACTTTCAACCAGCCGCAGAAGCGCAATGCCGTCTCGTACGACATGTGGCTGGCCATCCCCGAGATCGTGCAGGCATTCAACAGTGACGACGACGTGCGCGTAGTGGTCATGAAGGGCGCCGGGGATCGTGCTTTTGTCTCCGGCGCCGACATCTCGGAGTTCGAGGACAAGCGTTCGGCGAAGGACGCGATCGAGAAGTACGAACAGGCGACCTCCGCAGCCAACGCCGCCCTGAAGGCGCTGCCAAAGCCGTTGATCGCAATGATTCGTGGCTACTGCATCGGCGGCGGACTCGGCCTCGCGATAACGGCGGACCTCCGCATTGCGGCCGATGACGGCCAGTTCGCGATACCGGCGGCAAAGCTGGGCCTCGGCTACGCGTATCGCGGGATCAAGGAACTATCGAACGTTGTGGGCCCGTCCTTTGCCAAGGAGATCTTCTTCACCGCGCGTCGTTTCGACGCCCAGGAAGCCAGGGTAATGGGACTCGTGAACCGTGTGGTGCCTGCGGCGGAGCTCGAACCGACGGTCCGCGCACTCGCGGAACTGATCGCCGGCAACGCTCCATTGACGGTCAAGGCGGCGAAGGCGGCCATCAATGAAGGCGTGAAGGATCCCGAAGAGCGGAACCTGCCAGCAATCGATGCGATGGTGGCCCGGTGCTTCGCGAGCGAAGACTACGTGGAAGGGCGAAGGGCGTTCATGGAAAAGCGACCGCCCAGGTTCAATGGCCGGTAATGAAAAACGGCAATCGAACGGGGGGGCGCGGCCGATGACAGTTGCACCGCACGGATCCTGGAAGTCACCAATCACCTCGGACCTGATCGTGTCACGCACCGTCGGGCTTTCGAGTCCGGCCGTTGATGGCAAGGACATCTACTGGCTTGAAGCTCGACCGTCTGAGGGTGGCCGAAACGTACTCGTCCGCCTCAGCAGCGCGGGGCGGCGCGAGGACCTGACGCCACAGCCGTTCAACGTGCGAACCCGCGTCCACGAGTACGGCGGTGGCGCGTTCGCGGTGGACGGCGGCGAGGTCCAGTTCTGCAACTTCGCAGATCAACGCATCTACCGAGTCACGCCGGGCGCTCAGCCGTTGGCGATCACTCCCGATCTTCCGATCAGGTACGCGGACGGCATCTTCGATCGGGCCCGAAAGCGCACGATCTGGGTGACTGAGGACCACAGCGCGGGCGGTGAGGCGGTCAACTCGATTGGCTCCGTCCCGGCCAGCGGAGGGCCACCATCGGTACTCGTATCTGGGAACGACTTTTACGCCTGCCCGCGCATGAGCCCGGACGGGGCGCAACTCGCGTGGTTGACCTGGAACCACCCCAACATGCCGTGGGATGGCTGTGAGCTGTGGGTCGGGAGTTTTGATGGGTCCGGTCGTCTGAAGGGCGAGCGGAAGGTCGCCGGCGGGATCAAGGAGTCGATATTCCAGCCCGAGTGGTCGCCGGCTGGACAGCTGCATTTCGTTTCCGATCGCAGCGGCTGGTGGAACCTGTATCGACTTGACGGATCGAAAGCTGTACCGCTCGCCGCGCGGCCGGCCGAATTCGGAGTTCCTTACTGGGTGTTCGGGCTTCGAACATACGCCTTCATGGAGGACGGCCGAATCGCGGCCGCTTACCAGGAGCGAGGTGGGACGCGACTGGGGCTCGTTGATACCAACGGCAAGCTGAATCCGGTCAAGACTGCCTTCTCGGAAATCGGCGGCGTCCGTACGAGCGGTCGCACGGTGGTCGTTACTGCCGCATCTGAAACCGAGCTGGCGTCGGTCGTTGCCATCGAAGTCGACACCGGCGCGGCGACCGTCCATGCGCGATCGGGAGTCGTTGATCTCGACAAGGCGTTCTTCTCAATACCCACGCCGATCGAGTTCCCAACGGCAGGGCGGGCCACCGCCCACGCCTTCTACTACGAACCGAGGAACCCCGGTTACACCGCGCCTCCTGGAGAACTGCCGCCGCTAATCGTGATGAGTCACGGCGGGCCAACCGGCGCGACCAGTCCGTCACTAAACCTCAGAAAGCAGTTCTGGACGAGCCGCGGCTTCGCCGTGTTGGACGTCAACTACCGTGGCAGCGCGGGGTACGGCCGCGAGTACCGGCACGCGCTCGACTTGCAGTGGGGCATTGCGGACGTCGAGGACTGTTCTAACGGCGCGGCCCACCTTGCGAAGACAGGGCGGGTGGACGGCGACCGCATGGTGATAACCGGTGGGAGCGCGGGCGGCTACACGACCCTTGCCTCGCTGACGTTCAAGAAGGTATTTGCTGCGGGCGCCAGCCACTACGGGGTCAGCGACCTGGAGGCTCTGGCCACGGAAACCCACAAGTTTGAGTCACGCTACCTGGACGGCCTGATCGGTCCTTACCCCGCTCGAAAGGACACCTACGACGAGCGGTCACCGATCCACCACGTGGCACAGCTTTCGCGACCGGTGATCTTCTTCCAGGGGCTCGAGGACAAGGTCGTACCCCCGAACCAGGCGGAGATGATGGTCGACGCACTGCGGAAGAAGAGCGTGCCGGTTGCCTACATCACGTTCGAGGGCGAGCAGCACGGCTTCCGGAAGGCGGAGAACATCAAGCGTTCGCTGGACGCGGAACTCTACTTCTACGGCCGCATCCTCGGGTTCGAGCCCGCAGACTCCATAGAACCCGTGAAGATCGAGAACATGGC
>VGZT01000039.1 GCA_016872495.1 SAR202 cluster bacterium | reverse complement strand
GGAACCTGCTTTCTGGCATCTGGTCCGCTGCTATGCCTTCGAGAACCCCCGAAGTCGACTGCCCGGCCCTCTGAAGCCAGAGTCCCGCGCCGCCGCCGACTCCACCGTGGCCTTGAGCGAGTCGGGCAATCTGAGGCTCATGCGGGCGGTCGGGGCGTCGTCTTCTGGCGCGGCGGCCGGTCCCAGGCGGGCGCTGGTACAGACGAGCGAAGGGTACTGGCCGTCCAGCCGCACGCTGACGTGCCCGTTCGGGAGCTGGGATGAGATCTCGACGGCCGCCTCGGACATCGCTGCCAGGATGCCCAACCGGATGGAGTTCTGGAGGGCAGCGGTCACCTGACGCGCAACTCTGGCAGCCGTTTCGTCGCCGACCGCGGCCACCTGTGCGAGGTCACCCGGAATGGCGTCGATGCATGCGTCTAACTTCATGGTGGTGTCACCATGACGTCACATCGATGCCATGTCAGCTGGGTCAGCGGCGGGCTTCGACCTTCGCAAGCTGCTCATAGACCCTGACCAGCGCCTGGTGCCCCAGCTCGTCGCCGCCGGTCGCTTGCAGCGACCGGTACAGCTGCAGGACCGCGCTGGCAACCGGCAGGGGCACCCCCAGTTCGTGCGCGGTCTCCTGGATGAGCCGCAGGTCCTTGCGGTGGTGCTTGACCATGTAGCCGGCCGAGAAGTCGCCATCGAGCACCCTGGGCGCCTGGGTGGTGAGGTGCCACGATGCGCCAGCGCCATTCTTCACTGCCTCGTACCAGGTCCCGAGGTCGAGGCCGGCCTTCCTTGCGAAGACCAGCGCCTCGGCGACTCCGCTCATGCAGCCTGCGACCAGGATCTGGTTTGCAAGCTTGGCCGTATGGCCCGATCCGCTCGGGCCGACCAGGGTGATCGCCTTGCCAAGCTTCTGGAATATCGGCAGGCAACGGTCGAAGGCCGCCTTCTCCCCGCCGACCAGGATCGAGAGGGTCGCCGCCTGGGCCCCGGCGGAGCCTCCCGTAACCGGCGCGTCGAGCAGCTGAACGCCCTTCTCGGCGAGACGCCTGGCGAGCGCACGACTGGTCACCGGGGAGATCGTGCTCATATCTACGACTACCGAACCGGCTGTGGCGCCCTCGATCGCGCCATTCTTGCCGGCGATCACCGCTTCGACGTCCTGCGAATCTCCAACCATGGTGATCGTCACGGTGGACTTGCGGGCGACATCGGCGGGGGAAGTACCGGCCGCCGCACCGGCGTCGACCAGCGGCTTCATGCGGGCCGCGGTCCGGTTCCAAACCGTCACCGGATAGCCGGCGTTGAGCAGGTGGCGCGACATTGGCGTACCCATGATCCCAAGGCCGATGAAGCCGATCTTCTCGTTCGCTGGCATTGCAACCTCAAGTGCCACCCCTCCGAGGTCCGGACGGGGATACGCGCAGGCTAGAGGCGCATAAGGTACAGGTTGGCCACGGTTTGCGGTCAAACTGCCAGATCTTTACCGGGCGCCAGCCCACGTAACTCCCGCGTAATCGGCGTGGGGCATACCGTGTAGGGGATGGAACTGGGTTGCATGGCGGATTTGTAAGCTAATAAGTGCTGAGCAGCCTGCAAGGAAAAAACACCCATGATTCGGAAACTCGCACCCATCCTGATCGGCCTGCTCATGATCGCCGCCTTGGCATGCGAAGGCCTGGCGCCGGCGGCCGCACTCACCGCGAAGGCCTTTCCGAGTCCTACTCCGGTGCCGGCAGCTGGTCCTGGCGCGGCCAAGCTGGCCGAGCAGGTACGAGCCGCCATGGAGAAAGCCGGTTCGTTCCACTTCAACATGGACATGATGATGGCGGTCGCGGGGGAGGGCTTCACCCTTGACGTCCCGTTCCAGCTCGCCGGTGATTTCTCGGCGCCCGACAAGATGAACGGAAAGCTCGCCGCGTCTGTGCTCGGATCCACGCTGGAGACCGAGTTCGTCAAGATCGGCGCCATGTCCTGGGTCAAAGACCCGCAGACCGGCCAGTGGATGGAGTCGCAGGACGATTCCGGATTTGCCCCGTTCAGCCCGCAGGACTTCCTGGGCGACGAGTTCTTCTCCGGCCCCGACTCGGCGGTCAGCGAACTCAAGCTGGTTGGGACCGAAATGATCGACGGCGTGTCGACCTGGCACTACTCGGCGGTCGTGTCGGCCAAGAAGCTCGGCAGGAAGGGCAGCGATCTCATGTTCGACATGTACATCGGCGTCGATGACAAGCTGCCGCGAAAGATCACGATGTCGGGGGAGGTCGACCTGAGCGGCGTTTTCGGCGACTCGGGCGATCGGCAGATGCCGGTGCCGACGGGACCTGCGAACCTCGACCTGGTAATGACGGTCTCAAAGTACGGCGTGCCGGTGACCATCAACCCGCCGCCCGGGTTCTAAGGGCTGGCCTGGCCAGCCACTCCGGGAGAGCGGCGGAGACGGGCGCTGACGGCAGCCCAGACCTGTCGTTCCACTTCTTCCACGGCAACGTCGGACCGGATCACGGCCCAGCGGTTCTTGTCCGCCGCAGCGAGGGCACGGAATCCCTGCAGGACCGCCTGGTGGAAGCCACCGGGCAGGTCCTCAAACTTCGACCCATCGGGTCCAGGTGACCGGACGGCCGCCCTGCCCAGGGCCGCTTCAGCGGGCAGGTCGAGAAGGACCGTCAGGTTCGGGACAAGGCCACCGGTGGCAGCTTCGTTCAGGGTCCGGATCAAGGCGAGGTCGAGACCCCGTCCATATCCCTGGTAGGCAAGGGTGGAGTCGCTGAAGCGGTCGGCAATGACCACCGAGCCCGCCTGCAGTGCGGGGCGGATAACTTCCGCGGTGAGTTGCGCGCGGGCCGCTTCGAAGAGCAGGAGCTCGGCCATTGGGACGGTCCCTTCGTCCCGCTTGAGCCACTCCCTCAAATGCTGGCCAAGCCCGGTTGAACCGGGCTCACGCACGAGCAGCACGGAAAAACCCTCGGCGCGGAGTCTCTTCTCAAGGCGAGAGGCATGGGTGGATTTCCCCGAGCCGTCGCCGCCCTCGAAGGTTATGAACACCCTACTGCCGGCGACGCCGCAGCACGACCCGCCGTTCCGGGTCGGCGCCCACGCTGGCCGAACCTACGTTGTACCGCGTGGCCAGCCCGTGCTGGAGCCGGCGCACGAATGCGGTCTGGGGCGCCAGCTCGATCCGAGCCTCGCCGTCGAGGACCTTGCGCACTGCCGATTCGGCCTCCGCCATGGCCAACCCGATGGTGTCGTCCGAAGACGCCGCCTGCCCCCGGCCACGGGGCCGGGCGCGCCCGCGCTCCGGGGGACGCTCCGCAGGGACCTCGGGCGCGGACGAGTGGCCCGCGTGCCCGTTGCCGCCTGCGCTGGTTTCGAAGCGTCGCAGGAACTGCCGGATCAGCTCGGTCGATCCCTTGCGCAGCACATAGACCGGCGTTCCACCCTGCTCGGCGGTTCGGACCGCCGGGGGCCGCCGCCCGTAGTGCGCCTTGGTCGTGAGCAGGACGTCTGCGTTTGAAGCGTCATCGACCACTTCCACCGGCACACCAAGCAGGGAGGCTTCCGCCCGCAGCATGGGGCTCGGGATGCCAAATGGCAGCACCCGGACCTGTTCGACCTTGCGTTCGCGCACCTCCGCCGGTCGGGACGATGGCGCAAACGACGGCCGGCCGCGCTCTGGCGCTTCGCCTTCCTGGTGAGATTGCTGCGCGGCCTCGACGTGCATTTCGCCCTCGTTGTCGACCCACCTTACCTCAGGGCGCACCGGGAAGCCCCTGAGCATGGCGTCGACGACCGGGGCCACGTCCTTGTGCACGCCGACGTGATTCCAGTCGCGAATCTCAACGACGACGTTGAACGTCGGCCGCTGCTTGCGCTCGAGGATCGTCTTCTGGGTGCGCCTTCGCCGGGCCTCCTCGTCGCCGAGGGTGACGGTCTGAGTCCCGCCGACCAGGTCGGAGAGCGACGGGTTGCTGACCAGGTTGTCGAGCGTATTTCCGTGTGCGGTGGCGATCAACTGGACCCCGCGCTCGGCGATCGTGCGAGCGGCCAAAGCTTCGAGCTCGGTGCTCATCTCGTCGATGATGATGACTTCCGGCATGTGATTTTCGACCGCCTCGATCATCACGTGGTGCTGCAGAGGCGTGTTTGGCACCTGCATGCGGCGCGCCTTGCCGATCGCCGGGTGCGGCACGTTACCGTCGCCGGCGATCTCGTTCGAGGTGTCGACTATCACGACACGCTTGCGGGCGTCGTCCGCCAGCACGCGTGCGACCTCGCGCAACATGGTCGTCTTACCCACGCCAGGACGCCCCATGAGCAGCACGCTCTGGCCGCCCAGCACGAGGTCCTCGATGATCTTGATCGTGCCGTAGACGGCGCGGCCGACGCGACACGTCAGCCCCACCGGTACGCCCGCGCGGTTCCGTATGACCGAGATGCGATGCAGGGTGCGCTCGATGCCGGCACGGTTGTCGTCGCCGAAGGCGCCCACGCGGTCGACCACCCACTGGATGTCGGCCTGGCCGACTTCTTCATCGCTGAGCATGATTACCGAGTTCGGGTATCGGGCCTCCGGTGGACGGCCGAGGTCAAGCACTACCTCGAGGAGGTTGTCGAGCGACTCCTGTCCGCTCAGGGCTGTCTGCACGTTGAGAGGGAGTACCGCGACCAGGCGATCCAGGTCGTCGACGATCTTGCGGGTCGGTCGTGGTTCGTTCAGCGGTGCCTCCTCTTCGATCGGTCCGCGCTGGCTGGACGCATTCATGTCATGAAGCTGCAACGACGACTCCCTTTGGCTCACGCGCGCGGGTCGCGACCGTCTGGGTCATTACCTGGAACCTGCGCTCGGGTACGAATCCGAGTCTTTCGATGACTGCCGCCTGGGCGGTGTCGAAGTCGGCGACCAGCGTCGCCACCGGCCTGCCGTTGGCAGCCACTACCGCCGCATGGACCAGCGCTGGAATCCGGTCCACGGCGCTCGGCCGGGCGAGGAGCGAGAAGAACCACCAGCCATCGACGCCTCCGTGACGCAGCCAGCCGACGACCTCGCCGTTGTGTTCGTCGACCACCTCTGAAGGCTTTCGCCAGGGCTTCTCAAGGGCCGACCACCACTCGGTGGCGGTCATGCCGCTCTCGGCGCGTAGCTGGACGGGCGCTGCCGCGCAGTAGAGCCGGAACAGCGAGTGATCATCGGTAGCCGCGCGTGCCCTGAGGACTCCGGACGACGGTGGGCGGTGCGCGGGCGCACCCCGCGAGGATTGCACGAGGACATACAGCGTCTCGGTCGCGGCAGGCTCGTATCCAGCCCGCCTGGCCGGGTGCGTCAGCCACGACCCGTGCTCAGCGCGGAGAAACACGCGCATCACCTTGTGCTCGCCGGCAGCTACGCCGACCTCGTGGAGCAGCTCAGCGCATCGGTCTTCATCGCGATCGACCGTGAAGAGGTCGCGCGTCTCCCAGGTGGTGGCGGTAGTGCGCGCGCCTACGCTGGTCAGTGCCCACAGGCCACCAGCGTCCGCGTCTACCCAGCATTGCCGCCAGGCGCGAGGCGAAAGCGCGAGCGCCGCGTAGCGGGCCACCGGGAACCCGTGATTCGTCGAATGGAGGGCGCCGGCAACGGTGAAGGCCTGCGCTGTCCCGGCCGCGCGACGGAACGGCAGCAGGGCAGCGGTATCGGTCGGCCTCAGGTGCCGGATCATCAGTCCCTTGTCTTACCGTCCTTGGCCGCGGCGAGGTCGGCGAAATACCGGTGCACCCGCCTGTCGTCAGTGAGTTCGGGATGGAACGCGGTTGCCATCAGCCGGCCGCTGCGCACTGCTACGGCGTGGCCGTCCGGCAGGACCGCCAGTTCCTCGACCCCGTCGCCGATCTCCTCGACGACCGGCGCGCGGATAAAGACCGCCCTGATCGGCTTGCCACGAATCCCCTTGAACTTGAAGTCGGACTCGAAGCTATCGACCTGCCGGCCGAACCAGTTCCGGGACACTTTGATGTCGAGTAGCCCGAGCGGCTTCGGGTATGGGTCGGTCAACGACCGCGCCATGACGATCATCCCGGCGCAGGTCCCCCAGACGGCAAGCCCATCCGCCACCGCCCGGGGCAGGGCAGCGCGAAAGCTGTAGGCGTCCATCAACTTCGTGATGGCCGTGCTCTCGCCGCCGGGAATGATGAGTCCGTCAAGTCCTTCCAGCTGTGAGACCTTGCGGACCTCTTCGCCTTCGATCCCGATCGACCTCAGGGCTGCGAGGTGCTCCGCAAAGTCTCCCTGCAGGGCCAGAACACCGATTCGGGAGCCGCCCGTAGCTACCACCCCCTGACGGCAAGACGCTGATCAGGTGCGAACTTGCTCGAGTCGAGTCCCCGCATCGCGCCGCCGAGGCCCTTTGAGACCTCCGCGATCACCTCGGGGTCCTTGTAGTGGGTCGTTGCTTTGACGATCGCCGCGGCCATTTTCGCCGGGTTCTCCGACTTGAAGATCCCGGAGCCGACGAAGACCCCGTCAACCCCGATCTGCATGAGGAGAGATGCGTCGGCCGGGGTCGCGATCCCGCCCGCTGCGAAGTTGACGACCGGCAGGCGGCCGGTGCGCCGGACTTCGAGTACGAGCTCGTACGGCGCGCCAAGCTTCTTGGCTTCCGTCATGAGCTCCTCTTCCTTCATTGCCTGGATCCGGCGGATCTCGCCCAGCACGGAGCGTGCGTGCGTGACGGCCTGGACGACGTCCCCGGTGCCCGCCTCGCCCTTGGTCCGGATCATCGCGGCGCCCTCGCCAATGCGGCGCAGGGCCTCACCGAGGTTGGTGCAGCCGCAGACGAAGGGCATCTTGAAGTCCCACTTGTTGACGTGGAACTCGGTGTCGGCAGGGGTGAGGACCTCTGACTCGTCACAGTAGTCGACACCCAGGGCCTGCAGGACCTGCGCCTCGGCAAAGTGACCGATCCGGGACTTCGCCATGACCGGGATCGTTACCGACTGCATGATCCGGACGATCAACTCGGGATCGGACATGCGGGCAACGCCGCCATCCTTGCGAATGTCCGACGGCACGCGTTCGAGGGCCATGACTGCAACCGCGCCGGCGTCCTCGGCAATGCGGGCGTGCTCTTCGGTGACGACGTCCATGATGACGCCTCCCTTGAGCATCTGGGCCAGGCCGGACTTGACGCGCCAGTTGCCGACTTCCGGCTTCGGGCTGTCCTTCCAGAGGCGACCGTGCACGCCCTTGGTCGCCGAGTGGGCGACGCCATTCTTGCGGGCGCCGTTAGTCGATATGGGGGGCTTGGATTGAGTCCTGCGCGCGTTGGTCGCCATCGGCTTTTTCTCCGGACTAGTTTCCCGTGCCACATCGGCCGGGATGGGAAAAGCGACACCGAACCCGCCTTTCCCTGTTTGTCTGGGCACCTTGGATTATAGATCGAGATCACGACGCGCGGCCATCGGCCACTTCCGTCGCGCGGGTTAAACGCCCTTGGCGGCTACCAGCGCGGCGAGGTCCGCCGTGCGGCAGGCGTAGCCCCACTCGTTGTCGTACCAGCCCACGATCTTGACGAGATTGCCGTCGACGACCGCCGTCGACAGCGCGTCGAGCGTGCAGCTGCTGGGATTGCCCTTGTAGTCGACCGAGACGAGCGGCTCCTCGGAGTAGCCAAGGATGCCCTTGAGCGAGCCGCTCTCGGACGCCTTTTGGAAGGCCGCATTGATCGCGGCGACGCTGGTCTCCTTGCCCACCGTTGCCGTGAAGTCGGTCACAGACACGGTCGACGTAGGGACGCGGTAGGCCATGCCGTCGATCTTGCCCTTGAGGGCGGGTATGACCTTGGTGACCGCACGCGCGGCCCCGGTTGTCGTCGGGATGATGTTCTGAGCCGCTGCCCGCGCACGGCGCAGGTCATCGTGTACCTGGTCGAGGATCTTCTGGTCGTTCGTGTACGAGTGGATCGTGGACATGAGCCCGCGTTCGATGTGAAACCCGTCGTGCAGAACCTTCACCATTGGCGCGATGCAGTTGGTCGTGCAGGACGCGTTGGAGATGACGGTGTGCTTCGAGGCGTTGTACTCCTGGTCGTTCACGCCCAGCACCACGGTCAGGTCTTCTCCCGTTGCCGGCGCGGAGATGATCACCTTCCTGGCGCCGCCCTGCAGGTGGCCCTTGGCCTTCTCGGCGTTGGTGAAGAAGCCGGTCGATTCGACGACGATTTCGACGCCGGCCGAGCCCCAGGGAAGCTTGCCGGGATCGCGCTCACCGAAGACCTTGACCGCCTTGCCGTTAATTACGAGTTGATCGCCCCTGGCCGTGACCTCGCCCGGGAACCGGCCGTAGTTGGTGTCGTACTTGAACAGGTGGGCATTCGTCTTGGCGTCCGCGAGGTCGTTAATCGCCACGACCTCGATCTTGCCGGCCTGGCGCTCCATGATCGCTCGCAGGACCTGCCGGCCGATGCGGCCGAACCCGTTGATGCCTACTTTTGTGGCGGCCATGCCTACTCCTTCCAGGTCGAGATCGGTAATTGTTCGTCTACAGTCAAACGATGGGGCGGAACGCTGGCGGAATTCAGAAGCGGTAACCTCGCCAGCTTAGCTCAAAACCAGCGCAGCGGAGCACCCGTTAGCGACGCCTCAGCACGCGCCCTCCAGCATAGCTGGCGCCACTGCCAAGCTCTTCACTTATGCGCAGGAGCCGGTTGTACTTGGACGTACGCTCGCTTCGTGCGGGCGCGCCGGTCTTGATCTGGCCGGCACGGAGCCCCACCGCAAGATCCGCGATCGTCGTGTCTTCGGTCTCCCCCGACCTGTGACTGATCACGGTGCCCCACCCGTAACTCTGCGCCAGCTTCACGGTGGCGATCGTTTCGGACACCGTGCCGACCTGGTTCAGCTTCACGAGGACAGCGTTGCCTGCCTTGCGCTCGAGGCCCTCCCTTACGAAGCGCTCTTGCGTGACGAACAGGTCGTCGCCCACCAGCTGGACACGGTCACCGAGGCGGCCGGTGATCGAGGTCCAGCCCTTCCAGTCGTCCTCGGCCAGGCCATCCTCCACGCTCAGGATCGGGAACATGCCGCACAGCGTGGCGTACTCGTCGACCATCTCGCCGGTCGAGAGCACCCGGTTCTCACGCTGCAGCCGGTACTTGCCGCCCTTGAAGAACTCGGTGGCCGCCGGATCGAGCGCAATGGCGATCTCGCTGCCTAGCTGATAGCCGGCCCCTTCCACGGCTTTCGCAAGCAATTCCAGCGCGCGCCGCGTGTTAATGCCCGCAGGCGCGAATCCTCCTTCGTCACCTACTGTGGTCGCCAGGTGCTCGTCGTGCAGGATGCGCTTGAGCCTCTGATAGACCTCGGAGCCGGCGCGCAGCGCGTCCGGGAAAGACTTAAGGCCGGTCGGATAGAGCATGAACTCCTGGAAGTCCGTTGAGCCTTCGGCATGGGCTCCGCCGTTGAGCACGTTGAACATCGGTACCGGTAACTCGTCGGCCTTCGCCCCCGCCAGTTCGGCGATACGCCGGTATAACGGGAGCTTCATGCTCAACGCAGACGCTCGTAACACGCTCATCGACACGCCGAGCAACGCGTTGGCGCCCAGCTTCGACTTGTTCGGCGAGCCATCGAGCGCTACCAGGGCGGCATCCAGGCCCGCCTGATCGTAGGCAGCGCGCCCGATCGCCGCCTTGCTGATCGGACCGTTCACATTGGCTACCGCGTTGAGCACGCCTTTTCCACCGAAGCGCCTGGGATCGCCGTCCCTGAGCTCCACGGCCTCCTTGCTCCCGGTGCTGGCGCCGGACGGCACTCCAGCGACCCCGACGGTTCCATCAGAAAGGGTCACTTCGGCCTGGACGGTCGGATTGCCGCGCGAGTCGAGGATTTCGCGTGCGGACACGGATGTGATGGTGATCATCGGCTTCAATTGTTCCTTTTCAGGGCGGCGTGATGGATCGCCTTGATCGCCTTCCCCTGGGCGGTAAGCATCGACTCGATCCCCTGGTAGGCGAGGTCGAGTATCTGGTTCAGCTGAGCGCGCTCGAATGGCGCAGCCTCGGCCGTACCCTGGAGCTCGACAAGACGGCCACTGGCTGTGGCAACCACGTTGAAGTCGGACTGCGCCTGCGAGTCCTCGTCGTAAGCGAGATCGAGCATGAGGTCGCCGTCGACATAACCCAGGCTGATGGCGGCGACTGCCTCCCGCAGCGGCGACTTTTCCAGCTTGCCCTCGCGGACCAGATTGTTGGTCGCCTGGAACAGGGCGACATAGGCCCCGGTTATGGCGGCCGTCCGGGTCCCACCGTCCGCCTGGATCACGTCACAGTCGAGCGTGACCGTGCGTTCGCCGAGCAGGGTGGGATCGGTGACTGCCCGCAGCGAGCGACCGACGAGGCGCTGGATCTCCAGGGTTCGCCCGCCCTGTCGACCCTCGCGTGCCTCGCGCGACGAACGGGTATGGGTCGCGCGCGGCAGCATTCCGTATTCGGCGGTGACCCAGCCCAGGCGGGAGTCGCGGCGCCATGCGGGCAGCGCGTCGGAGACGCTTGCGGAGCAGATGACGCGCGTATTGCCGACATCGATCTGCGCCGACCCCTCTGCATAGCGCTGGACACCGACCTCGATCGAGATCGGGCGGGTTTCAGACGCACTCCGACCATCTAGCCTGATCCTGGCCACATGCAACCCCCGGGAAGCAGGCCGGCGTCGCCGGCCGCCCACGCCAACCGTCCAAGGTTAACCGATGGACGCCGCCGTCCCCGCCGCAGCCCAGCGCGACGCGCTGGCCGCCGGCCTGATAGCCTTCCTCCTTGCGATTTTTTCGAGGAGGCATGGCTTGCGAATAGCTGTAATCGGGGCGGGCGCGGTCGGCGGCTACTACGGCGGCGTCTTGGCCCGGCACGGGGAAGAAGTATTCCTTATCTGTCGCGGCGCCAATCGAGACGCGATCGCCAGGAACGGCCTTAAGGTCGACAGTCACTGGGGCAACTTCACGGTGAAACCCACGGCGATGCCCGACCCGAAGGGAGTCGGACCGGTTGACCTGGTTATCTACGCCGTAAAGCTGTACTCCAACCCGGAAGCGTTGCCCCTGATCAAGCCGCTGCTCGGTCCCAGAACGGTGATCCTCCCGATCCAGAACGGTGCTGAGAGCCCGGCAAAGGTGGCGGAAGTCTATGGCTGGGACAGGGTCGTGGCCGGCACCACGTATATCGAGACGGCGCGGGTCGCGCCCGGACACATCCACCAGTCAGGATCTACTGCCCGCATCGCGTTCGGGGAGCAGGATGGCTCAATTTCGGACCGGGTGCGCATGATCGAAAAGGTCCTGACGAAGGAAGGGATCCAGGTCGAAGTCAGCAAGGACATTCGCTCGACCCTCTGGTCGAAGCTGGTGGCGGTGGCCGCGATCGGCACGGTGATGACCGCGTTTAGGTCCAGCTACGTCGATGTCCTTGCCAACCCCGAAGGTGAGCGCACGGTCCAGGCGCTGATGGAAGAGATCGTGCTGGTCGGCAAGAGCCAGGGCGTGAAGTTTGCGCCAGACGTGGTTACGAAGCGCATGGCCGGCGCACGGGAAGAAGCCAGGGAGATGGTGTCGTCGTTACAGCTGGACTTCAACGCCGGCAACCCCCTGGAGCTCGACGACCTCATAGGCGCGGTCGTGCGGGCTGGCCGCAAATCAGGCGTGCCGGTGCCCGCCAGCGCCGCGCTCTACGGCGCTCTGTACGGATTCAGGACCGGAGGCAGGCGGTGACTACCCCCCAATCGAAGCCGGTATCGGACGCGACGTTGGCGCAGTTGCGTGAGATCCCAACGCCGACCTTGATCGACGCACTCTGGGTAATGAACTGGCCGCAGGCCCAGATCCATGGCGCGCGGCCGCTCCAGACCGGACAGCGTATGGCCGGCAGGGCGGTGACGCTCCGCTTCGTACACCACCGCCCCGATGTCCTGGCCGACAAGCCGAAGGGCGAACAGTCGCCCGAGTACGTTGCGTTCGAATTGTGCGGTCCCGGCGAAGTCCTGGTGGCGTCGGCGGTCGGACCATGGGAATCCATCGGCGGCGATATCAAGTTCCTGCGCCTTGCACAGCGGCGCATCGGCGGGCTGGTGACCGACGGCTCCGTGCGCGATACCGCAGCGCTCAAGGAGTACGGCTTCCCGGTCTACTCGTTCAGCACGACCGCGAAGCAAGGTCCGGCGGTGCAGCAGCCGTGGGGCGTGAACGAGGTGATCACCTGCGGCGGCATCGTGGTGAGGCCGGGCGACGCGATCTGCGGCGATAACGACGCGGTGGTAGTGGTCCCGCGCTCGGCGGTCGACGAGGTGATCCGGATCGCCCACGAGCGTGAGGCGACCGAAGCGGTGATCAAGAAGGAGCTGACGAAGAACCCCGGGCCGCCCGGGCGCTACTACCCGTTCAACGAGAACACGAAGAAGCTGGTCGAGGAATACCGGAAGCGCGGCGAAGCATAGGTGTCTTGTGTTGACTCGGAACGGCGGTCTGCGCCGTGCCGCCGCAGGACTGCCCGCAGCACTGGTCTCTGCGCTCGCCAGCCGCAACTGGCCGGTGTAGTCGCGGAGATGGGTGTCGCGCTGCGCATTACCCGTTCGGCAGGATTCGCACTGCTCGCCGCGGCGCTCATGGCCACATCCACAATGTTCCTTTTCGTGTCCCAGGCAGCCGCAGCGGTGCCGTCGCAGGAGGCCGGAGTCCGCTGCGGGGATACCACGATGACGCTCGAGAAAGATGGCGCGGTCGTCTTTGAGCTGCCTGCGCAGGCCGGGCAGAAATTCGCGCTCGATCCCGAAGCAACGATGACCCTGCGGGTCAAGAACGTGCCGTCTCAGGGCAGCGTGGATCTGTTCGTCCGGCTTCCCTTCGGCCAGAGCGTGAAGCGGGAGTTCAGCTGGTCGGGCCTCGTGGCCGGCTCCGAGCACGTCGAGACGTTCGGGCCCGCAGACTACGGCAAGTACGTGAACCTGGTACGGGGTGCGTACCCGCTGGAAGTCGACATGTCCGTCGGAGACTCCGTACTCTGCACGGTCCCCTTCGAGGCGCGGGTTGGCGAAGCCGGGATCCGGGGACCAGTAGCGACCACCGCCGCAGTGGCCACCGGCGTTGCCGCCGTCGGCACGGTGGCAGTCGCAGGCTGGGCCGCAGCTACCACTGCGGCCTCGAACGCCGCGTCGAGCGCAGCGTCCGGGGCGATGACACCCGAAGCCACGTTGAAGATCGCCGTCGCAAGACGCCGGCAACGCGGCTGGCGCCGTTACTTCCCCCTGCCGTCGTTGAAGAAGACGGTCGTAGGATCGATGCTGGGCACGATCACGGGCATCCTGATCTCGTTAACGCTTCAGCAGGGCGGCTTCGAGGCGCTGACTTCGTTCACGATGATCCGCAACATGGTCGTGGGAGCGTTCTCCGCGGTGGGATTCGGCGTCGCATGGGGCAGCGTGCTCGGTTTCATTCGCAAGCCGTTGCCCGAGGGCGAGGCGGAAGGTCCCGGGAAGGGCGGTCCGCCTTCGATCGCAAGGAGCGGCTAGGGCGCCCGCGACCCGGCCTCACAGGGCTGGAGTTTAGAAGCCAGGCTTAAGCCGTGCCGGGAGGTATTCCGTGCACTCGCGGCAAACGGACTCCGGGATCAGGCCGACGCGCATGAGGACTCCGAAGATCCTGCACCCCAGGCAGAAGTTGAAGGCCGCCTCCAGGGTGGCGGCGAAGACCAGGCCGCCCAGGACGATGAACGAGAGGCCGGTGAGCCCGAAGCCGAACTGAAGCACGAGCGCGGTGGTGGAAAATCCGGTGCCGAGCGCCTGCGCGAAGCGCTTGGGCGGGCCCGCCGTGCGTTTGCCGGGGTTGCCGAGCGCCGGCACTATCCACTTAGTCACCAGCAGGCCCAGCGGGCTCAACTTGGGGCCAGTCAGCACGCGCGCCCAGAATCCGTAGGCGAGCGGGATGAGTAGCCAGTGGAAGTCGAAGTAGTGTCCGAGGAGGATGCTGGAGACCGTGAGGGTCACGACCCCAACGGCAACCAGGCGAGCCGAGAGCTCGTTGACCGGATTTGGAAAAGAGAACAGGGATTCACGCTTCATGTTGGCCATCTTAGCGGATTCCGTCGCGCGCCCTTGAGCCAAGTCAGAGCCTCCTCGGATCGTGGTAGCACGGATATTATGCGCGGTGGCCGGTCCGATTCCATGGGCGAATTGACCTGTTCGCGAAGCGGGAGTTCGGCGGTTTTCGAAGCCGGGCAGGGGAACCGGGCTCATCGAACGCCGACTTTCGGGATGTAATACTTGAGCGATTCCGGCGATTTCCACCGAGGTAGACATGAACTGGCGTGAGCTCAAGAAGAAGAACGTGAAGCTGGTAGGCGGCGCGGTCTCAGGTGGCCTCGACAGCTGCACGGTCACCCACTGGCTGAGCCAGAAGGGGTTCGAAGTCCACTGCTTCACGGTCGATCTCGGGCAGCCCGATGAGGAGAACCTGGAGGCGGTCGCCGACCGCATGAAGCGCTGCGGCGCGGCGGACGCGCAGGTCCTCCCCGGCCAGGAGGCGCTGGCCGACGGCGGCCTGAGGGTCGTCCAGGCGCTCGCCGGCTACGAGGGCGGCTACTGGAACACGACCGGGATCGCGCGGCCGATCACGACGAAAGTTGTCCTCGACGCGCTGCGCCAGCGCGACATCAGGGTCCTCTTCCATGGTGCGACCGGCAGGGGCAACGACCAGGTCAGGTTTCAGCTTGCCGCCAACATGCTGGCGCCCGAGGTCGACGTGTACGCGCCCTGGCGCGATCCGGAGTACATCGAGCAATTTCCGGGCCGGGAACAGATGCTCGACTACTGCGAGGCCAACAAGCTGCCCATTCGAGCGCGCCGCGCGGCGCGCTATTCGACCGACGCCAACTTTCTGGGGCTGACCCATGAGGCAGGCGACCTCGAAGATCTCACGATCCCACCGTTCTTCGTCGAGCCGGGCATGGGGGTCTGGGCGTGGGACGCGCCCGACAAGCCCGAGAGCGTGACGGTGCGATGGCAGGAGGGCGTGCCGGTCGAGATCAACGGCAAGCAAGTGGACAAGGTGTCTGCGTTCAAAGTCGCCAACCGCCTCGCCGGGCGACACGGCATCGGGATCGGCACCCATGTGGTGGAAAACCGGTTCGTCGGCGTCAAGTCACGCGGCATTTACGAAGCGCCTGGAATGGAACTGCTGACCAGGACGTACGAGTTCCTGCTTCAGTTCGTGCTGGACCGCCGCGCCCGGGAGTTCTTCAACCAGATCTCCGCCCGAATCGGCGTGCAGATCTACCAGGGTTACTGGCTGGACCTGGCAACAACTTCCGCGCTGGCTGCGCTCGCGCCGATCACCCGGCTCATGACCGGGACGGTGTCGGTCCGGCTTTACCGGGGAGCGATCTACTTCGAGTCGGCCAACCCGATCGCCCGTGAAGGTTCGATACCGCATTCGCTTTTCACGGACGACGCTTCGATGGAAAGCCTGGGCTCATACGGGCACGAGGACGCGGAAGGCTTTCTCAAGGTCCTCGGCGTGTCAGCGAAGAACGTGGGCCGGATCCAGTTCCCGCAGTACGGCCGGGCCGGCGAGCCCGGCCGGAGTCGCCCTCCCAGGAAGCGCAAATAGACCCCTGTTGAGCCGGTCTTTGCGGCTCACAGGCGTGCGTCTCAGGTGGACGCGGCGCCCGAGTCCTTCCAGCGAGGGTCCAGGGCAGCCCGTACGGCGTCCATGTCCAGATCGATGCCCAGGCCCGGCTTCTTCGGCAGCGTAATGACGCCGTCGTGGAAGTTCATGGGCTCCTGCAGCAGCGACTGGTAGAGCGGAATGAACGAGACGGCGTGTTCCAGCCGGTAGAAGTTCGGCACGGTCATCATCACGTGCGCTCCTGACAGGATCTGTCCCGGCCCCTGGGCGTTGTGAGGCGAGATCGGCACGTAGTAGGCCTCGGCCATCGTCGCTATGCGTTTCAGCTCGCTGATGCCGCCGGTCCACGTGACATCGGGCATGATGAAGTCGGCCAGCCGATCACGGAAGACGGGCAGGAAGTCCCAACGAGTGAAGAGCCGCTCGCCGACGCAGATCGGCGCTTTGCAGTGCTCTCGGACCTGCTTCAGTCCGACGAAGCTCTCGGGAGGCAGCGGCTCCTCGAACCAGCCGATTTTCGACTGCTCCCACAGGTTGTTCCCGAGGCGGATCGCGACCGGCACGTTGTAGTGGCCGTGGGCGTCGATCAACACCTCCACCTTTGGCCCCACCACCTCACGGATCGCCGCCACGATGTCATACCCGAGTTGCTCGCCCTCGGGTGAGATCTGTCCGGTCTGGTACATCGTGTGGAACGGGTTCATCTCCAGGAATGGGTCGAGCTTCAGCGCGTCATGCCCCGAGGCGACGGTCCGTTTCGCCGCCCGTGCGTACTGGGCGGGCGTGCTGCAGTTTTCGAACCACCCGTTCGCATAGAGTCGAACGTCGTCGCGGAACTTGCCCCCCAGGAGCTCGTAGATCGGCTTGCCAAGCGCCTTCCCCTTGATGTCCCACAGGGCGATGTCGATCCCGCTCAGGACGGTGGTGGGGAATCCGCGGCTGCCGAGGTAGGTGTAGCGCCGGTAGAGCTTGTGCCACAGGCGTTCGATATCGGAAGGGTCTTCCCCAACGAGCGCCTCGCGGCATGCGAGCACGCCGGCTCCCGTCAGCAGCGAGGTGTCGCGTGGCACATTCGACGATTCCCCCCAACCGGTTATCCCTTCATCGGTATGGACGGTGACGAAGGTCCACTGCCAGTCCGCGGGCAGGGTGTTGTTCGTCTTCCCTGGGCGGACGACATGTGCGCGAACGTCGGTGATTTTCACTTGCGTGCCTTCCGGGTCGAACTTGCGGACTTGGACGGCACGGTGCCGCCACTGGCAAGCCAGTCCTTGCTGATCGACGCAGAAACCTGGTCGAGGTCGAGGTCGTAGCCGAGCCCGGGCTTCCTGTTCAGCGTGACGGCGCCGTCGTGGAAGTTCAGCTTCTGGGCCAGGAACTTCTGGTAGGAGGGGATCGCGGCCATGCTGTGCTCCAGCCGGTAGAAGTTGGGCACGGTCATGCAGACGTGGGCGCCCGCGACAACCTGCAGCGGGCCCATCGCGTTGTGCGGCGAGATCGGCACGTAGTAGGTCTCGGCCATGGTGGCGATCTTCTTGAGCTCGCTGATGCCGCCCGTCCAGACGACGTCCGGCATGATGTAGTCGGCAAGGCGGTCCTGCAGCACCGGAACGAACTCGAACCGCGTGAACAGCCGCTCGCCCACGCAGATCCGCGGCCGGGCGTGCTCGCGCACCTGCCGCAGGGCATCGATGCTCTCGGGCGGGCAGGGCTCCTCGAACCATTCGATCTTCGATTGGTCGTAGAGGTTGTTGGCCAGCCTGATCGCGGTGCCTACGTTGTAATGCCCGTGCGCGTCGATCAAGATCTCGTGGTGCGGCCCCACCGCTTCGCGGACGGCGGCCACGATGTCATAGCCGAGCTGCTCGCCGTCGGCGGAGATCTGCCCGGTCACGTAGCCCGTGTGGAAGGGCCGCATCTCGAGGAATGGATCGAGTTTGCAGGCCGTGTGACCCGCCTTAAGTACCACCTGCTTTGCTGCACGCCCGTAGTCGGCCGGCGTACTGCAGCCCGCAAACCAGCCGTTGGCGTAAAGCCGCACGTCGTCCCTGAACTTGCCCCCAAGGAGGTCGAAGACCGGCCTGCCGAGCGCCTTGCCCTTGATGTCCCAGAGCGCGATATCCACGCCGCTGATGGCGGTCGTGGGCAACCCCTTGGCGCCCAGGTACGTGTAGCGGCGGTACAACTTGTGCCACAGGCGCTCGATATCGGATGGGTCCTCGCCGATCAGGGCTTCCCGGCAGGCGAGCACGGTGCGGGCCGTCAGATGGCTCCCGCCACCCGGATAATTGGTGCACTCCCCGAAACCGCTGATACCTTCATCCGTGTCGACCTGGACGAACGTCCATTCCCGGTTCTGAACAGGCTCACGGGCGCTGCCGAACACCGGGACGCCCGGGTCAACCACATAAGCCCTGACGTCGGTAATCTTCATCAAACCCTCCAGTGGATCGTGGGATTCTATCCTGCAATGACGCTTGAACGGACCGAACGAATCGCCCGCGACGGGATGCTCAGAGGGCTGCACCCAGGCGTCCAGCTGTACGTGTCCCTCGCCGGGCGATCACACGAATTGAAGCTGGGCGATGCTCGACCGGGGGTGCCGATCGCCGCCGACACCCTGATGCTCTGGTTGTCGTCGATCAAACCAATCGCCGCGGTCGCGATCGCAAAGCTGTGGGAACAGGGGTTGCTTGGACTCGACGACCGTGTCGCGCTGCATATCCCGGAGTTTGCTGCTAACGGCAAGGAAGCGGTCACCTTGCGCCATGTGCTGACTCACACCGGCGGCTTCCGCATGCCGATCCGGCACTGGCGCGGGCAGACCTGGGACGAGGCGATCGCGGAAGTGTGCAAGGGACGGCTGGAGCCGCGCTGGGTTCCTGGTGAGAAGGCGGGATATCATCCGGCTTCAAGCTGGTATCTGCTGGGCGAGCTGATCAGGCGGATCGACGGCCGCCCGTTCGAAGAGTACGTCCGTGATGAGATATTCACGCCGCTCGGGATGGCCGGTCGATCGGCATCGCGTATGACAAACAGCAGGCACTCGGTGATCGACTTTGCACGATGTTCGACACGTCGAGTGGCGAGCTGGCAGTCGACCCCGCTTTAAACTCGCCGCACTTCATCGCTGCAGTCCGC
This sequence comes from SAR202 cluster bacterium, assembly GCA_016872495.1. GTDB lineage: Bacteria > Chloroflexota > Dehalococcoidia > Lucifugimonadales > Lucifugimonadaceae > VGZT01. Next base: position 1,686 of record VGZT01000039.1, on the reverse strand, counting down.
CCCGGCGCCAACGGCCGCGGCCCGGCTGCCCAGTTCGCGCGCTTCTACGAGATGCTGCTGGGAGGAGGGGAACTGGGGGGCGCTCGCATCCTGCGGCCCTCGACCGTGGCCGAGTTCGTCCGGCGCCAGAGGGCCGGCATGTACGACCACACTTTCAAGCACACTCTCGACTACGGGCTGGGGTTCATCGTCGATTCCAAGCAGTATGGCGCCGCGACGATCCCCTACGGGTACGGCGATCACGCCTCACCCGCCACGTTCGGCCACGGGGGCTCGCAGTCATCGGTCGCGTTCGCAGACCCGGAGCATGGCCTGGTGGTCGCCCTGGCTTTCAACGGCATGCCGGGCGAGGCGTCCCACCAGGAGCGCCTGCGCCTGACGGCATCCGCGATCTACGAGGATCTGGGTCTGGCCTGAGCGGCCAGTGCCCGTGGCCCGGACGCCGCTGGTCGCAACCGGGGCCTGACCGTCCTTGTCGCATCCCGGACGTATCCAGTGAACTCGACCGGAGCCATCGTGTTCGTGTTGATGGTCCCTGCGAAACGCCGCACCGTCCCGCCGGGCGCGCCCGGCACTTCTCTTGGAGCTAGCGGTGCATCTGGTCCGAGCCCTGGCGTTCGGGTCCGGGCCGGGGTCTCGTCCCGTCGCTACCTTCTCCAGCCTCCCGCGGCAAAGCGTCCAACCTTGGCCGTGGAGCTCACCGGCGCCGGCCGGAAGGCCCTCGTGCACGAGCCTTGCGACCGTGTCATCAGCGTCCGGCGCGCGCGCCACCTCGATGGTCGTCGATCCTGGCTTGATCGGGCTGTCGCCCTCCCAGCCGAACGTGAATACGAAGGGTTCCGTCCATGCGCAAATTTGAGCAAGAACTTACGTAGGTAGTAGCTGACGGATATTCCAAACCGGTCCCATTAACAGGATCAGCGGGCGGTGCGCACGACCAGGCGCCGCCCATCGGAGGCGACATCGACCGTGCCACGGACGCCGGTCACCAGCACGCGGTCCGGGGAGACGAGCGCCGAGATCCGGTCCATGGCTTCCGCATGCGGGTGACCATACCGGTTACCGATACTCGCCGGAACGATTGCGAGGGATGGCAGCACAGCAGCAATGAGCTCGTTCGAGGACGAGGTCTTGCTGCCCTGGTGACCGACCTTCAAGACCTCAGCTCGGAGGTCGGCGCCAGTGGCAATCAACTTCCGTTCCCCAGACGACGACAGGTCGCCCATCAGCAGGAACGAATTGCCTCCGTAGCGAAGGCGCAAGACCACCGAGCGATCGTTGGGGTCGAACGCCACTTCCTCGGACTGCGCCAGGAGTACCTCGATTACCGCACCATCGCCCAGCTCGATGGTGGTGCCCGGGACGGCCAAGATACGAGCCGCGCCTTCGTGCTGCACCGCAGCGAGCCATTCGGCGTAGACGTCGCTGTCGTACCTGGATGGCGAGTCGAGCACGGTGGCGACCCGATACCGGTCGAGTACGGCGAGCAGTCCACGCACATGATCGGCATGTGGGTGGGTGAGCACAATGAGATCCAGGGTGCGGTCCCAGAAAGGGAGCCGGCCGCCCAGTGAGCGAACCGCGCCGAAGACCGAATCGCCGCCGTCAACGAGTACCTGGCGGCCCCCGGGTGTCGTGATGAGAATGACATCGCCGCCGGTCGTCTCAAAGAAGGTGACATGCAGC
>VGZT01000038.1 GCA_016872495.1 SAR202 cluster bacterium | reverse complement strand
CGGTCCATGTAGACGGGCACCGCGCCTCCGCCCCGGGGATTCAGGTCAGGGCGGCCACCATTTCGGTGAAGTCTTTTACGGTGACATCGGGCCGGTATGGCATGTCTTCGTACGGCAGCGAGTATCGGTTTACGTAGATGCCCCGGTAGCCGCACGCCCGCGCGCCCAGTACGTCAAACGAGTTTGCCGAGACCATGATGATCTCGCCCGGTTCCAGCCCCAGGATTCCAGCGGCCGACCGGTACACGGCGGGGTGCGGCTTGAACACACCTGCGACATTGACCGAGATCACCTCGTCGAACTCGTACTTGATCCGATTGCGGGCGAGATGATCGAGGAACCATGGTTCCCCGTTGGAGAGGGCTACCAGCCGGTACCTCTTTTCGAGCCTCTTCAGGGCCGCCGCCACCTCGGGGAACGGCTTGAGTTCCCGCCACGCGGCCATGACGCCGGCGACGTCCTCCTGACCGGCCCTGACGCCGTGCAACTCCAGCGAGTACACGAGGGCACGCCTGGCCGTCTCCAGGTAGCCGCTATGTCCGAGCGCGAGCAGGCTGTCCTGGTACTGCTCCAGCCGCTGGCGGGCCCGCCAGGTCTCCCACACGGTGGTTGCATCGACCTTTGAGCGCTTCTGTTTCAGGAATCGGGCGAGAAAAGGAGTCAGGCTGCCGCCCAGGTCAAGGACCGTGCCGAACAAGTCGAAGGTCAGCGCCTTGCAGGCCCTTAGACCTGGCTTCTGCGCCAACCCTATTCCATCGTCTTCTTGATGGCGGCCTTGATGTCGTCCTTGGTCGGGTACATGAGTTTTTCGAGTACGGGCGTGTACGGCACATGGACCTGCTTGGAGGCGACCTTGATCATGGGTGCCTGCAAAGACCAGAACCCTTCCTCGGCGACGATCGACATGATCTCGCTGGCCGCGCTGCAGACCTTCGATGCCGGATCCACGACTACGCATCGCCCGGTCTTGGCAACCGATTCCAGGATCGTCGTCTTGTCCAGCGGGACGAGCGTCCTGGGGTCGACGACCTCTACTGAGACGCCTTCGGCCTCCAGTTCGGCGGCAGCCGCCATAGCGTGCGGGAGCGCTCCGGCAATCGCCACGATCGTGCAGTCCGTGCCCTGCCGGTGGACCGCTGCCTTGCCGAAGGGGACCAGCAGATCGCCGCCCGGAACCTCGCTGTTCTCGGGTACGTCACCGCGCGTCCCGAGCAGGGTCCCGTCCTCGAAGAACAGCACCGGGTCCTCGTCCCGGATGGCCGTCTTGAGCAGTCCCTTGGCGTCGCGCGGCGTCGCCGGGACCGCCACCTTGAGCCCGCCGATGTTCATGTAGACGGGGTACGAGCGGTCGGAGTGGTGCGCTGCCGAGCCACCGCCGTAGTACATGACGCAGCGGAAGACGACCGGGAGGTTCACCTGCCCGCCGAACATGTAGCGCATCTTGGCGGCCTGGCTCACCAGCTGGTCCATGCCTACCCACATGAAGCTGGTCAGGGTCTCGACGATCGGGCGCATCCCCACCGCCGAGGCGCCGATCGCGGCCCCGAAGAAGCCGTTCTCAGAAAGCGGTGTGTCGATTACCCGGTCCGGACCGAACTCCTTCGAGAGGTTGGCGGCTGCGCCGTAGACCGACGCCCGCACGTCCTCTCCCATCAGGAAGACCTTCTGGTCGCGGCGCATTTCCTCCGCGATCGCCTGGTTCAGCGCTTGCATAAACAGGATCTGTGCCAAATTTTCGCCTCTTCTACTTACCTACGCCCGAGGAAGGACCCGGATCAGCCATGGATCGGAATCAGGGAATCGGCATCGCCTTGTCTGCCCACATGTCCTCGTATAGTTCAGCAGCTTCTGGGAACGGGCTCTGGCGTGCGAACTCCAGGGCTGCGTCCACTTCCTTCCCTGTCTCCGCCTTTATGGCGTCGATCTCGGCCTGGGTCGCAGTCTTGGTTTCGAGCAGCTTCTTTTCGTGGATCACGATCGGGTCGCGCTTGCGCCAGTCCGTGACCTCCTCGGCCGTCCGGTACTCGCTGCGCCGGATCCGGCCAAGGCCTAGCGAGTGCTCTTCGAAGCGGTAAGTCAGCGCCTCGATCAATGTCGGGCCCCGGCCCGCGCGCGCCCGCTTGACCGCCTCGGTGGTGGCTTCATACATGGCGATGGCGTCCTGGCCATCTACCAGTACGCCCGGCATGTTGTAGGCCTGCGCACGGTCCGCGATGTGCTCGGAGGAAACCGTCGACTTGTACGGGGTGGTCACCGCGTACTGGTTGTTCTCGCAGATGAAGATGACCGGCAGCTTCCATACCGAGCCCAGGTTCATCGCCTCGTGACATGCGCCCTGGTTTGAAGCGCCGTCGCCGAAGAACACGGCAGATACGAAGTCCTTCTTCTGCAGCTTGGCTGCCAGCGCCGCCCCGGTTGCCACGGGCACCGATGATGCGACGATGCCGGATTCGCCGAGGATTCCGATCGAGAAGTCGGCCAGGTGCATCGAGCCGCCCTTGCCTTTGCAGTACCCGTCGCGGCGCCCGTAGATCTCGGCCATCGCCTTCTTGACGTCGCCTCCCTTGGCGATCGGGTGGCCGTGCGAGCGGTGGTTGCCGGCAATGTAATCAGAGTCTCGGAGCGCCACGCAGGCTCCTACTGCGACCGCCTCCTCCCCGATGTAGGGGTGGGCTGCGCCACCGAACTCACCCGAGGTGTAGACCTTGATAACGGTCTCCTCGAAGTGGCGGATCAGCCACATGCGTCGCAACATCAGCATCAGCTTCTGTTTTTCAATGGCCATTCGCCAGTCGCCTCTCCTGTAACGCCGTCACGGCGTGCCTACGACGTATGCCACGGTTCCCTGTTCCCCTATGGGCGGGGGAATTATAGTCGTACGGCCAGGAACCTGCCTGCGCCGGCCTGCACGAGCACCCTTTCAGGCCAAATCCTGTATCTGTCGAACCTCCTGCTGGGCCTTTCGCCCTGAAAAACCGGATTCCGGCTTTGAAAACGCGTGCCCTCAGCTATGCGATCTGTTATCATGTGAACTGAGTCGTTATCAAATGTACAGGCGCGCGCGCCCGCGAACGGGCCATGCACGCAATACGCCGCGACCGGGTCCGCGGTCGCCGGTAGCCCACGTGAACTCCCAAACGATGGCGAGCGGGTCTGAGCACGCCATGCAGCGCACGCGTCCAGAAATCAATCGCAAACGAGGAGAAGGCATGACACAGGTCCGGCAGAAGGCAAGTGGGGATTATTCAGCCAAGGACATCGAGGTCCTCGAGGGCCTCCGTGCCGTCCGCCTGCGGCCTGGCATGTACATCGGAGGCACCGGCCTCAAGGGCCTCCAGCACCTGATCCAGGAGATCGTCGACAATTCGGTTGACGAGGCGCTCGCAGGCTACTGCGACCGCATCGAGGTGACGCTCCACCGCGACAACTCGGTCTCGGTCGTCGACAACGGCCGGGGCATACCGGTCGACACCCACCCCTCGACCGGCAAGTCGGCGCTCGAGACCGTGCTCACCCACCTGCACGCCGGCGGCAAGTTCGGCGGGAAGTCGTACTCCGTTTCAGGCGGCCTCCACGGCGTCGGGGCGACGGTCGTGAACGCGCTATCCGAAAGCCTGGTGGCCGAGGTGCGGCGCGACGACCTCGTCCACAAGATGGAGTTCGCCCGTGGCGTCCCGAAGGGCCCCCTCACGTCCCGAGAACCCACCGAGGCCGACCCGGACGTTACCGGGACCGCCGTCACGTTCATGCCGGACCCACAGATCTTCCCGGAGATCGCCTACGACTTCGAAGCGCTTTCGAGTCGGTTCCGGGACATGTGCTACCTGAACCAGGGCCTGACCATCCACTTCCACAGCGACGCCCATGAAGAGCTGTACCCGTTCAACGATGTCACCTACTGCTTTGATGGCGGGGTGCAGAGCTTCGTCCGGGCCTTGAACCGCCGGCGGACTGCGATCCACGAAGAGGTGTTCTACACCAACGAAACCGTCGACAAGATCATGGTCGAGGTCGCGTTCCAGTACAACGAATCGTTCCAGGAGAACTGCCTCTCGTTCTGCAACTGCATCAACACCTCCGACGGCGGGACGCATGTAACCGGCTTCAGGGCCGCCCTCACCCGCGTGCTGAATGACTATGGCCGGAAGATGAACTTCCTCAAGGACGCCAATTCAAGCCTTTCCGGCGATGACGTCCGGGAGGGATTGCTGGCGGTCATCAGCGTCAAGCTGCAGAACCCCCAGTTCGAGGGCCAGACGAAGGGCCGGCTGGGCAACCCTGAGGCCAAGGGGGCGGTCGAGACGGTCGTCGGGCGGCAGCTTTCCGAATGGCTGGAGGACCACCCCCAGGACGCACGCAAGATCCTCGACAAGTCGCTCACCGCGGCCCGGGCGCGCGAGGCTGCCAAGAAGGCCCGCGACCTGGTCATCCGGAAGAGCGCCATGGACGGTGGATCGCTGCCGGGCAAGCTCGCGGACTGTACCGAAAAGGATCCATCCCACAGCGAGCTGTTCATCGTCGAGGGCGAGTCGGCCGGTGGATCGGCCAAGCAGGGCCGCGATCGGCAGTTCCAGGCGATCCTGCCCCTGCGCGGGAAAATCCTGAACGTCGAGAAGGCCCGACCTGAGCGCATGATCGAGCACGAAGAGATCGCAGCATTGATCACGGCGCTGGGCTGTGGCCTGGGTGAGGACTACAACCCGGACCGCCTGCGCTATCACCGCGTCATCATCATGACCGACGCCGATGTCGATGGCTCTCACATCCGCACGCTGCTTCTGACGTTCTTCTTCAGGAACATGCCGCGCCTGATCGGCGACGGCCACCTGTACATCGGACAGCCTCCCCTCTACCGGGCCGCACGCGGCCGCTCGGAGGCCTGGCTGTACTCCGATGAGGAGCTCGACCGCTGGATGGCCCAGCGCGTCTACGGTGATATTGAGGTCACTGCCTCACGCAGCGGCTCACGCAGCGAGGATTTCTCATTCAAGGGACACGCCCTGGGCGGCATCCTCTCTCCCCTCCGGGAATACGGCGATGCTCTCAACACGCTCGACGCGCTCGGGGTTCCGGCCGCAGCGATCAACCGGCTTCTGACCGATCCGGCGCTGCGGAACCTGGACTTCCGGCCGCCCGTCCAGAAGTCGTTGTTCGAATCGGAAACGAACGGCGACGCGCAGCACGAACCAGAGGAAGAGAAGTCGTACGAGGTGGTGGGCTTCAAGGTCACGAAGCAGATCTACGAGCACCCCGCGCTGACCCGCGCGCGGCGCCTCTACTCGAAGGTCGAGAAGCTCATAACCGCCGGCGAGGTCAAGGTCGCCAAGCAGGACAAGATCGTCGCCGACCGTGTGAAATGGCACGAGCTGGATGCCGCGCTCGAGAAGCACGCCGACCGTTCCGGCGTCACGATCCAGAGGTACAAGGGGCTGGGCGAGATGAACGCCGAGCAACTCTGGGAGACGACGATGGACCCCCAGCGAAGGGTGCTTCTCCAGGTCAATGCCGAAGACGCCCTGGTCGCCGACGAAGTGTTCCGGACGCTCATGGGTGACGAGGTCCAGCCGCGACGGGACTTCATCCGGACGCACGCACTGGAAGTCAAGAACCTCGACGTCTAACGCGGGGGAGGTCGGGTCCTCAGGCTCCACTGCCAGTCACGTAGAGTCCTGTGGCCCTGCCCTCACCCCGGGCCGGCGGGCCGGATCTTCCCTTCCGGCGTAGCCTCGAGCACGGTGAAGAAGTCGTAGCCTCGGCGCTTGAGCTCGGCGCTGCCGCCCTGGTGGCGGTCGAGGATCGACATCACTTTCACAACTTTGTTGCCGCTCGCCTCTGCGGCCTCGATCGCCTTGAACAGCGAGCCGCCGGTCGAGACCGTGTCGTCAAGGATCGCCACGGGCGCCCCCTTTTCGAGGTGCCCCTCGACCAGCCGGCCGGTTCCGTGCTGCTTGGCCTGGCTGCGCACTATGAAACCCGACAGCGGTCGACCGCGTTGCTGACTCAGCAGGACGATCCCACCCACGATTGGATCGGCGCCGATGGTCGGGCCGCCAACCGCCCGGGCGCCTGCTGCAAGGGCCACGGGCAGGAAGGCCTCGCAGATCGCGGCCAGGCCGCGTGGGTCGAGGGAGAGCAGCCGCCCATCGAAGTAGTAGGTGCTCTTCTGGCCTGACGAAAGCGTGAAGTCCCCGAACTGCAGGGCCTTCAACTCGGTTGCGAGCGCCAGTATTTCTTCCGCAATGCCCTTTGCGCCCAAGTCCTTCTCCTTGTCCCGGTACAGCCCATGCGACGCGATGTACTTCTGAACAGCCTCCGGCACCATTCCAGGCATGTGAACGCCCGACGCCAGGCGCTCACGGATTTCGCTGGCCGCAACGTCAAGCATCGGACCCTCAACGTAAAGCGCGCATCGCCCGGGGTGACCTACCGGCAGGCTGTCTGGATGAAGGCCGCCCGGCCGCCCGACGCACACGATGGTCGCCATCGAGGCGATGCGGTCCGGCTGCCGCCAGTCGGGCAGCGAAAGCAGGGCGTCTGCCCCAATGATCAGAAAGAGCTGGGCCGCCGGTCCGAGTTCCCTTCTGATGTCGGATATCGTGTCGATGCTGTACGCGGGGCCTGCCCTGACCACGTCGACCAGCGAAAGCCTTGCCCATGGCCGCCCGTCGATCGCCAGCCTGGTCATCTCGACGCGCTGTTCGATGCCCGCAACGGGCGCCGCGCGCAGACGAGGTCTGGCCGCAGGGACGAACAGCACGATGTCCAACGCCAGGGCTTCCCGGACGGCTTGCGCGACACCGAGGTGCCCCGTGTGGATAGGGTCAAACGTGCCCCCGAAGATCCCGACGCGGCTGACATTGCCCATCGGCCGGCTAATCCCAGACAATTTCCTTGACGCCGACTTTCACGGTGGTGCCTGCCCGAGCCCCCATCCGTTCCAACTCGCGCAGGATCCCCATCCGCCGGAGCTGCTCCCGGAACTGCGCCCTGGCCTTCCACAGCGTGAGATCGCTGCCGTTCGCGATTCGCACGGCACGGCGGTGGACGATTCGCAACGATTCTCCCTCGACCTCCACGGCCCCCGCAGCGTCGATCCCGCGCGGCCTGAGGATGGGCAGGTCTCCGTCATCTTCAACCCGGGGCGATGATGCCTGGCCGGACGTTGTCGACCGGTCAAGGAGCTCGAACAGCGCCGGGACCAGCGCCGGGATGCCTTCATGGGTTGCCGCGGACACGAAATAGGGGGTTTCGGACTCGCGTGGCCGGGTTGGGTCCTCAGGTTTCATGAACCGCCTCAGCGACGCCTTCAACTCGCTCCGGCGAGCGGCCACCCCGGGCAGGTCGACCTTGTTCACCACCAGTAGTTGCGGCCTTTCGAGGAGCCTGGGGTCGAACTTTTCGAGTTCGGCGTTGATCGTCTCGACCCTGCCGGCGACATCCGCTTCACTGCCATCAACCAGGTGCACGAGCACGCGGGTGCGCTCCACGTGACGCAGGAAGTCGTGGCCTAGGCCGGCTCCGAGGTGGGCGCCCTGGATCAGGCCGGGGATGTCGACTGCTACAAGGGCGCGACGGCCGAACTCCACGACTCCGAGGACCGGTTCCAGTGTCGTAAACGGGTAGTCGGCTACCTTGGGACGGGCGGCACTGATGGCGGCGATCAGGCTCGACTTGCCGGCGTTGGGCATGCCGATGATCCCAACGTCCGCAAGCAGCTTCAACTCCAGCCGGAGCGTCTTTTCTTCGCCAATCTCACCGGCTTCGGCAAGCAGCGGTTCCTGGTTGGTCGCGCCGACGAAGTGAGCGTTACCCAGCCCCCCACGTCCTCCCCGCGCGATGACCAGGCTCTGTCCATCCGCCACCAGATCGGCCACTTGCGTCTCGTTGCCTTCCGCCTTACCAATGTCAAACACCTGCGTGCCGACTGGCACCTTGATCAGCACGTTCTCGCCATTCCTCCCGTGCTTCTTGCTGCTGCCGCCGGGGCCGCCGTGATCCCCTTTGAACTCCTTGCGGTAGCGAAACGAGATCAAAGTGTTGAGTGACTGATCGGCGACCAGGACGATGTCGGCGCCGCGTCCACCATCGCCTCCAGAAGGGCCTCCCTTGGCGAGGAATTTCTCGCTGTGAAAGGTGACCAGTCCATTGCCTCCGTTGCCGGCTTTGGCTGCTATCAGGGCGCGATCGATTATTCCTGCCACTGGTTCAATGACTCTAGTTTTCTATGGAACAGAACGTATTTGGAAAGATGCAACAGTCGTATGTAATAACGGTGTGGAGATAGCGGATAGCCATGCATTCCAGCTTCACCGTGACACCACGACATCCGGAACGTCGGTGGATATGAGACTAACAGGTGCTGTGAGGGTGTTGGGCCATGTGACCGGCGCGGGCCGGGACCGGTTGAGGCGAGGGCGCGCGCGGGCAGTTACCCACAGCCCGGGGTAGTTATCCACAAGGCGCGGGCGGTTATCAACAAGGCGGGGGTCGGCGAGGGCGGGCAGAATCCGCTAGGCGCCTCGCCGGTTTCCGATAACCTGCCGGATCACGGTCAGTTCCTGGCGCAGCCCTGGATCGGCCTCCAGCTGCTCTTCCATGTGCTTCTGAGCGTAAAGGACCGTCGAGTGGTCCTTGCCGCCGAGGGTCGCCCCGACACGGGTTGACGAAAGATGGCTTTCCTCTCGGAGCAGGTACATCGTGACGCGTCGCGCGAGCGCGGTGTGCTTGTCTCTGCGCCGGCCGACGATGGCCGCGGAATCGATCCCGAAATGCTCGGCCACGGCCCCTACTACTATGTCCGGCTTGACCGGCTGCCGGTTTCCTGCGGTGAACAGATCGGCTACCGCGCAGGTCGCCAGCTCCGCCGTGATCGGTGAGCGGGTCAGCTGCGCATAGGCCACGATTCGGTTAAGGCAACCTTCGAGCTCGCGGATGTTCATCAGTGCCTTGCGAGCGAGCAGGTCCAGGACGGAGATCGACAGCGTGACCCCCAGGGCGTCGGCCTTGGCCCTCAGGATCGCCATGCGCAGCTCGTAGTTGGGGGGCTGGATATCGACCACCAGGCCACCGCCCAGGCGGGACTTGATGCGTTCCTCGAGCAGAGTCTTGTGGGCCGGCTCATCCCCGGTCGCCACGACCTGCTTCCCGAGCATGTGAAGCTCGTTGAACGTGTGGAAGAAGCCCTCCTGGGTCTGTTCCTTACCTGCGATGAACTGGATGTCGTCGATCAGGAGCGCGTCGGCGCCGCGATACTTCTCACGGAACCGTTCGGCGCTCCCCTCCCGGATGGATTTGATGTACTCGTTCGTGTAGCGCTCGCTGGAAACGTAGATGACGGAGAGGCCGCGCGCCACCAGCCGGTGCGCCAGTGCATGCAGGAGATGGGTTTTACCCAGGCCGACTTTCGAGTAGATGTAGAGCGGATTGTAGATCCGGCCGGGCTGCTCGGTGAGCGCCATTGCTGCTGCGTGTGCCAGCTCGTTTGAGGGGCCGACGACGAACTGCTCGAACGTGAACCGGGGGTTCAGGCGCACCACTGCCGCCTCGTCAGGGCCGGTGCGGGACGTCGAATGCGTGTGCGCTGTCTCGGTGCCCGGCGCCTGCCCTTGCACAGGTCCACCGGAGCTTGCGGATAGCACCTGGAACGTCACCTGGACGGGCCGGCCGGCTACTCGTTCGACGGCGCGGGCGATGGTCCCCTTCAGGCGCTTCTCGAGCATGGTCGCGGCGAACGAACTGGAAGTGGCGATCTCCAGCGTCCCGTCGACGAACCTGGTGGCGGATGTGTCTTTCAGCCAGGTTTCGAAGTTCGGCCTCGGTATCTCAACTTGAAGATAGCCGAGTGCGGCGGACCAGATGGATTGAGCTTCCGGCTTATTCAGGGGATTGGCTCCCTAACAGGCAAAACTTAACCGGACTCGAGTGGGACTCGAATTAAGATTGGCTGGCCGTTGAACGGCTGGTGGACCTTGCTGGGAGGGTCACGTGTATGCCCATCCCGATGTTTACGATAAGCGGACAGGGACAGCACGGCGCCTGAAAACTTTGTTGCGCCGCCAGTCCCGGAGCCAGTTCTTGAACAAGTGCCCGACGCGCCGATTCACGAGACCGAAAGGTAAGTTACATGCCCCACTCTGGGAAATGCAACCCCCCCAACAGGGTGAAAAAGAGTAGACGGAAAGCCGTATCTGCGTGTAACTATGTGAGAAGCATCACCAGCAGCTTTGGACACGCATACCGAACATGGGCTGTGGAGAGCCCGTTTTCCCGGCCCGAATCCGGCGAGGGGAAGACCGCTTGACCAGGGTCGTCTTCATGGGGTCGCCCGAGGACGCCGTCATCGTTCTTGATGCACTCGCCAGCGCCAGCTATGAAGTCGTAGCTGTGTACACCCGGCCCGACACCCCGGCCGGGAGGTCCAGGATCCCCTTGCCGACCGCTGTGCGACGCCGTGCTGAAGAGCTCCGGCTGCACGTCGAAACGCCGAATTCGCTGCGCGACCGGGCGGTCATCGATCAGCTTGCGCAGTTCCGCGCTGACGCCTTTGTGGTTGCGGCCTATGGAAGGCTCATCCCTGAAGCTGCGCTGAAGCTGCCCAGGCTGGGTGCCTTGAACCTCCACCCGTCGCTGCTGCCCAGGCACCGGGGGCCCAGCCCGGTATCGTCGGCGATACTGCAAGGCGATTCGGTCACGGGCGTGACCATAATGCTGCTGGACGAGGGCATGGACACTGGCCCGGTGGTCTCGCAGAGCCAGCCAGTTCCGATCGAGGAGACAGACACCGGCAGCAACCTGACGACCAGGCTCTTCCGCGTTGGCGCCCCCCTCCTGATCGAGGCCCTGGGACGCCTTGCCGCTGGCACTGCCGCGCCGACGCCGCAGGATCCGGCGAAAGCGACCGTGACAAGGCTGCTGCAGCGGTCCGACGGCCAGCTCGACTGGACGCGCCCGGCCGAGTACCTTGCCAGGATGACCCGCGCCTACGACCCGTGGCCGGGGACCTTCACGCGCTGGGCTGGCAGATCTTTGAAGGTCCTCGAGGCTACGGCCGTTTCCGGGGACGGGATCGACGGCGAGCCCGGGACCGTCCGCAGCCGCCCGGGTGGCCTGTTCGTTATCGCCGGCGATAGCATGTTGCAGGTCTTGAGACTGCAGCTCGAGGGGCGCAGCCCGCAGGCCGCCGCGGAGTTCCTGCGGGGGCATCCGCAGATCGACGGGGCGAAGCTGGGCGCCTGATGGGTCGATTGACGGCCGAATATGCTGCGGCTAGCCTTACAACGAGGACAAGCGCGTGGACTGAGGCGAGTAGGCGTCGATACGCGTTCAGCGAACCCGGGGTGGTGGAAGCCGGGGGCGCGCACGATGCCGAATATCTCTCACGAGCGGCCCCCTGAAAGTCCGGGGCAACCAGGACGATTAAGCGGGGACGGTTGGCGACCGTTAGATCGCCCTAACTGAGTGCCCCTGATCCGGTCGGGGGAAGCGCGGGTGGTACCGCGGGCAATCGCCCGTCCCGATTTCGGGGCGGGTTTTTTGTTGTCAGGGGCATCAAATGACGGTCGAATCAGCCAGGGCTTCAGGGTTTCAGCCGGTACCGTCGCGTGCCGAGTTCGTGGCGATGGAGGAGCGGATCCTCAAGTGGTGGAACGACCACCGGATCGTCGAGCGATACCTCACTCGAAATGAGAAGTCGGCCCGGAAAAAGTCCTTCATCGACGGCCCGATCACGGCGAACAACCCCATGGGCGTGCACCACGCCTGGGGCCGGACCTACAAGGACCTGTTCCTCCGCTTCTTCACGATGCAGGGCTACCGCCAGCGATATCAGAACGGTTTCGACGGGCAAGGGCTGTGGGTAGAAGTCAACGTCGAGAAGGACCTCGGGTTCAAGTCCAAGCGGGACATCGAGGAGTACGGGATCGACCTCTTCGTCGAGAAGTGCAAGCAGCGGGTCGACCATTTCGCCGGTGTCATGACCGACCAGTCGAAGCGGCTTGGCTACTGGATGGACTGGGCCAACTCCTACCACACGAAGTCGGACCAGAACAACTACATGATCTGGCACTTCCTCAAGGTGTGCCGGGAGAGAGGCTGGCTCTACCAGGGCACCGATGTGATGCCCTGGTGCACGCGGTGCGGGACCGGCCTTTCGAACATGGAGATCGCGACCGAAGGCTACAAGTCGATCGTTCACCCCGGACTCTTCGTCAAGTTCCCGCTGACCGACCCCGGGCACGAAGGGGAGTCGCTCCTGGTCTGGACGACGACCCCCTGGACACTGGCGGCCAACGTTGCCGCGGCGGTCCACCCGGAGCACCGCTACGTCAAGGTCAGGCAGGGCGAGGACACGTACTACCTCGGCAAGTCGAGGATGGGCGTCCTGACGGGCAAGGCGGAGGTGCTGGAGGAGCTCGCGGGGAGCCAGCTCAGCGGGCTGCACTACCGGGGCCCATTCGACGAGCTGCCGGCCCAGCGGGGCGTCGAGCACCGGGTCGTCGCATGGGAGGACGTCGGTGAAGCAGAGGGCACCGGGATCGTGCACGTAGCTCCCGGCGCGGGCGCCGAGGACTTCGCGCTCGGCACGCGCGAGGGGCTCCAGGTCATCGCGCCGCTGGACGAGTTCGGGAACTATGTCACGGGCTTTGGCTTCCTCGACGGCACTAACGTTTCCGAGTCGCGTGAGCGGGTGGTCGCCAGCCTGAAGGAAAAGCGGCTCTACTACAAGCTGGAGCCCTACGAGCACCGCTACCCGGTCTGCTGGCGGTGCGATACCGAACTCGTGTTCCGCCTGGTCGACGAATGGTTCATCTCGATGGATGAGCTGCGCCCGAAGATGATCGAAAACACTAAGCGGATCAAGTGGGTTCCTGAGTTCGGCATGGACAGGGAGCTCGACTGGCTGCGCAACATGCGCGACTGGATGATCTCCAAGAAGCGTTATTACGGGCTCGCCCTGCCGATCTACAAGTGTGCCGCCTGCGGCGAAGTCGAAGTGATCGGAAGCCGTTCGGAGCTCGAGGAGAGGGCGGTCGAGGGCTGGGAGGAGTTCGACGGCAACTCGCCTCACCGGCCGTGGATCGACGCGGTCAAGATCGCGTGCGGCAAATGTGGCGAGCGGGTAAGCCGCATCCCGGATGTAGGCAACCCGTGGCTTGATGCCGGCATCGTGACCTTCTCGACGATCCAGTACGACACCAACCGCCAGTTCTGGGAGGACTGGTTCCCGGCCGACTGGATTTCGGAGAGCTTTCCGGGGCAATTCAGGAACTGGTTCTACGCGGTCCTCGCGATGGGCACGGCGCTCGTCGAGGAGCGGCCACCTTTCCTGGCCTGCTTCAGCTACGGACTCGTGCGCGATGAGCACGGCGAGGAGATGCACAAGTCCAAGGGCAATGCGATCTGGTTCGACGACGCTGCTGCGAAGATGGGCGTCGACACGATGCGGTGGCTATACGCCCGGCAGGAGCCTGCCGCAAACCTGAATTTTGGCTACGGGCCGGGCGACGAAGTTCGCCGCCAGTTCCTGATCCCCCTGTGGAACGTGTACTCGTTCTTCGTCACTTACGCCAATCTCGACGGCTGGACCCCATCCAGCCAGAAAAAGGGGGAGAGGCTCGCTGAGCTCGACCGCTGGCTGCTTTCGGAGCTGAACCTGCTCATCGGCAAGGTGACCGCCAGCCTGGAGGCATGGCACCCCGAAGACGCCGCGCGGGCACTCGAGGAGTTCGTGGACGGCCTGTCCAACTGGTACGTCCGCCGGTCTCGCCGCCGCTTCTGGAAGAGCGAGGACGACCAGGACAAGCAGGCCGCGTACTGGACGCTGCACACCTGTCTTGTCACCCTGACCAGACTGCTGGCGCCCTTCACGCCGTTCGTCGCGGAGGAGATGTACCAGAACCTGGTCAAGCGGATCGATCCATCAGCGACGGACAGCGTTCATCTCTGCGACTGGCCGAGGGCCGATCGCGAGCGTATCGATCAGGAGCTGTCTTCAGCGACCGGCTTGAGCCGCCGGCTGGCCAGCCTCGCGCGGTCGGCGCGGGCGTCCGCCCGCCTGCGGGTCAGGCAACCGCTGGCCGAGCTGGTGGTCGACGTTCGCACTGATGCGGAGCGGGCCTATCTGCCCCGCATTAGCGAGCAGCTGAAGGAGGAGCTCAATGTCAAGGCAGTGCGGGACGCGCGCGAGGTCGGCGGCCTGCTGAGCTATTCGGTTCGCCCGAACCTCAGGCTGCTGGGGCCGAAGCACGGCAGCGCCCTGGCCAGGATCAGGAAGGCCCTGTCCGAGGCCGATCCGGCGACGATTGCGGCGGCGGTCGAGGCAGGCAAGACGTTCCGGGCCGCGGACATCGACCTTTTGCCGGAAGAGATCCTCGTGGACCGCGTGGCGACGGAGGGCTTTGCGGCCGCGGCGGCCGACGGCTACGCGGTCGGTGTGAGCCTTGCCGTGACCCCCGAACTGCGCGCGGAAGGCCTGGTAAGGGAGGTCGTCCACCACCTGCAGAGTCTCCGCAAGGACGCCGGGCTGGAGATTGCCGACAGGATCCGCGTGTACCTGGAAGCGCCGGAGGAAGTCGAAAAGGCGGTGCGTGGGCATGATGCCTACGTAAGGGAAGAGGTGCTTGCCGACGACCTGTCATTTGGCCCGGCGCCGGATGGTGCGCCAGGCGCCAGTCACGAGGTGGAGGGCCACCGGATCAAGCTCGCGCTGAGCAAGTCCTGAGCGCTGCGGGCGCCCTTCAGGGAATGACGTCGATCGTGCCCGCGCGGCCGTCCAGGACCTCACCCACGACCGCCGAATGCCCGACTCCCCGGCGCTGGAGCGCCGCGACCAGGAGCTCGAGGCGGTCCTGGGCGACGGCGATCAACAGGCCTCCGGACGTCTGGGCGTCGCACATCAGGATTCGATCGACGCTCGATAACGAGGGATGCCAGCGCACAGCATCACCGAGCGCTTCGGCGTTCCGTTTCGTTCCCCCGGGCACGACCCCGGCGGCGGCGAGCTCAGTGGCCCCATTGAGCAGCGGCACCGCCCCCACCGTGATCTTCGCCGATGCCCCGCTGGCTGCCGCCATGCTCTTCAGGTGCCCGAGCAGCCCGAATCCCGTGATGTCAGTCGCGGCATTGACACCTGTCTCGAGCATGGCTTCCGACGCGGCCCGGTTCAACATCGTCATCGACGCGACCGCGCCCGCCAGTACCTCGGGTGCAACCTTGCCCCCTTTGCCAGCTGTCGTGATCACTCCGGTGCCGATCGCCTTGGTAAGGACCAGGCGGTCGCCCGGACGTGCCCCCGAGTTCCGGATATAGGACTTCGGATTGACGATCCCGGTCACGGCTATTCCGTACTTGGGTTCAGCGTCGTTGACCGAGTGCCCGCCGACGATGGCGACCCCGGCCTCGGCAGCCTTCGTGGCCCCGCCGGCCAGGATCTCGCCCAGGATGTCCATCGAGAGGTTGCGCGGGAATGCAACGATATTCAGCGCGGTGATCGGCCGGCCGCCCATCGCGTAGACGTCGCCCAGGGCGTTGGCGACTGCGATCGCACCGAAGGTTGCGGGATCGTCAACGATCGGCGGGAAGAAGTCGACGGTCAGGACCAGCGCGAGGTCGTCTCCGAGCCGGTAGATGGCAGCATCGCTTGAACCCTCGAACCCGACGAGAACGTTGGGGTCGGAGGGCAGGTGCGGCAGATGGCGCAGGACCTGCGCCAGCTCAGTCTGGCTGAGCTTGCCGGCTCAACCCGCGCAGGACGCGAGGGTGGTGAGGCGGACGGCCTTGTTCGTCATGACCAGAGTGTAATACCGCGGGAACAAGTGTCGGCCGCAGCAAACCGGCGATTTCGGGTTAACCTATCGTTCCATGGGCCCGGCCCAATATCCCATCCGATCCTGAGCAACGATTCCAGAAAGCGAAGCCGAACTTGACCACTCTCCCCGGTGCAGAGCTGTTCCCGATCACCGCGCGTGTCAACGCGGAGCACCACCTCGAGATCGGCGGCCTCGACGTCGTGGACCTCGCGTCCGAGCACGGGACGCCGCTTTACCTGTTCGATTCGGCCACGATTCGTGCCATGTGCCGCGCCTTCCGGGGCGCGTTTGGCGACCTTTACTCGAAGGTGCACGTCTCGTACTCGTCGAAGGCTTTCGCCAATCCCGCCCTGGCCCGGATCCTGGAGGAGGAGGACATCGGCATGGATGTCGTCTCCGGGGGAGAGCTTGCGGTCGCGCGCGCGGTCCGCTTCCCGCCGAAGCACCTTAACTTCCATGGGAACAACAAGAGCCCGGCGGACCTGGCAGAGGCCGTCGACTACGCCATCGGGCGGATAACGGTCGACAGCTTCCACGAGCTCAAGACCCTGAATGAGATTGCGGGCGCGCGCGGCAAGAAGCAGCGCATCCTGCTGCGAGTTTCGCCGAGTATCGACGCGCACACCCATCGCCTGACGACGACGGGTATCCTCGACACGAAGTTCGGCTTCTCGATCGAGACCGGCGCTGCCGAAGAGGCCGTGAAGGTCGCCCTGGGGTTGCCAAACCTCGCTCTCGTGGGGCTGCACTTTCACCTCGGATCGCCCCTCTTTGAGCTGGAGCCCTACGAGGAAGCGATCCAGTACGTGATGGCGTTCGCGGCGAAGATGCGCGAGCGGCACGGTTTGAAGCTCGAAGAGTTTTCTCCCGGCGGTGGATTCGCGGCCGGCTATGTCGCCGATCGGCTGCCGCCCGCGGTCCCCGAGTACGCCCGCACGATCGTCACGGCCCTGGAGGCCGCATGCGATGCCCACAGCTTCGATGAGCCGCTGCTGATCATCGAGCCGGGGCGCGCGATCGTCGCGCGGGCGGGGGTCGCCGTGTACGCGGTCGGCGCGATAAAGGACATCCCGGGCGTGCGCAAATACGTCTCGGTCAATGGTGGAATGGGCGACAACATCCGCCCGGCCATCTACGGCTCGAAGTATTCGGCGTTCTGCGCCAACCGGATCGGGGAGCCGCACGACGACCTGGTGACGATCGCCGGCTGGTACTGCGAATCGGGCGACGTGCTTGCCCGTGACGTGAAGATACCTGTGGTGAAACCGGGCGACATCCTGGCGATGCCCGCCTCGGGCGCGTACCAGATACCGATGTCGAGCAACTACAACATGGCTCGCCGTCCACCGATCCTGTTGGTGGGCGAGGGCAAGGCGAAACTGATCAGGCGCCGCGAAACCTACGAAGACCTGCTGGCGACGAGCAAGGTCTGACATTGACGGGCCCGCGTGTGCGAAGCAGCGCGGAACAGGCAAGCGCGACCCCGCCAGGCTGGCAGACGATTGGCCATGACGCGGCCAGTGCGATGCTCCTGCGGGCACTGCGCAATGGACGGCTGGCTCACGCGTACCTGATCACCGGGCCGCAACAGATCGGCCGAAGATCGCTGGCGCTCGACCTTGCGCGGGCCGTGAACTGTGAAGCCGGTGAAGTCGGCGACCGCCCATGCGGCGACTGTCGCCAGTGTCAGCGGATCACGCGCGGAATCCACGCCGATGTCAGGATCATCAACCCTGGAACAACGATCGAAACCGAGAAGGTGCGCGGGTCCGACGACACGCCGATGAGCCGGGTCATCAAAAAGGGTCATGTCGATGATCTGCAGCACCGCGCATCGCTCAAGCCATTCGAAGGCCGCACCCACGTCTTCGTGATCGACGGTGCGGAGCTCATGCTGGCCCCGGCCGCCAACGCGCTGCTGAAGACGCTGGAGGAACCCGAAGCTCAGGTCCTCCTGGTCCTTCTGAGCAGCGCGCCCGAAGAGCTCACTGACACGATAGTCAGCCGCTGCCAGAGGATCGACCTCCGTCCGGTTCCCGCGGAGGTCATTGAGCGCCACCTGGTTGAACGGATGAAGGCAGAGCCGGCTACGGCACGCATACTGGCGCGGGCTTCCGGAGGCCGGCCCGGCTGGGCGGTGGTGGCGCTCAGCGACCCGACCGCGATCGACGGGCGGCGCCAGTCGGTCATGCGGATCATGGGTGCGCTGACGGGGTCTTTGGACGAACGATTCAAATACGCTCGAATGCTGGCGGCCGAGCACAGGAAGGACCGCGAAGCGGTCTACAAAGAGCTGGCCCGATGGACGGCATGGTGGCGCGACGTCCTGCTCGTCAAACACGGGATCGAGGGCCAGGTCGCGCACGAGGACTTCAAAGATCAGCTCGTGGGCGTTGCGGGCCAGGTCGAACCGCGGGACGTCGTCGCGGCCATCAGGTCGATCGCGGCGACGGCGGAGGCGCTCGAGCACAACGCGATGACTCCACTGGTCTTCGAAGTCCTGATGCTCGACATGCCCAGGATCGATCCCGCCACGGTCCCTGGTGTCGGGACCGCCGATGATGGCGAAGAGTGGCAGGACGAGGAATAGCGTCCCCCGGCCGCCTGTTCCCCCGGATCGATGACCCGCGTGCCACTGCAGCTAACTGTTCGGCGTATGATCCCGACCCGGTGTTTCAGTCAGAAGGACTCCTGGGTGGATGCTGACGACCCGGCCCAGACAAGCGCCTCAGATCTTCCTTCAGAACGACCATGCCAAAGTCGGCGTGTCCCCGCTGGCTGGCGCCGGTCTGCGCTCTCTGGCAATCAAGTCCAGGCGCGGGGCCATTGAGCTGCTGGCCGGTGGCGAGGGCCCGCACGATCCAGCGGTACTCCCGCCCGGCACGGGATCTTTCCTCATGGTTCCGTGGCCCAATCGCATCCGCAACGGAAGGGTCAGCTGTGACGGTCGGTCTTACTCGCTCCCGATCACCTCGGGCATTCACGCCATCCACGGAACGGTTCGACGCAAGCCGTTTGAGCTGATCCAGTCTGACCGGACGAGCGCCGTACTGAAGGGCGAACTGGGACCGGAGTGGCCCTTCGGCGGTCACGTCGTGTACGAGGTGCGCCTGGATGGCGCCAGCCTGTTCCAGCGGCTCGTAGTGCACGCCGCAGAGCGGCGGTTTCCGGTGGGCGTCGGCTGGCACCCGTGGTTCAAGCGGAACCTCGGCCAGGGCGATGTCAAGGTAACCGCACCAGTGGAGGCGGTCTGGGTCCTCGACGCAGACATGACGCCGACCGGCGAGACGCTTCCGCCGTCCGGCCCGATGCTGCTCAACGGCAAGGCGTCGCTCACGCCCGGCATCCTGGATAACTGCCTGCGGGTCAGCCCGGGCCAGCCGGTGATCCTTGCCTGGCCGGAGGCCGTGCTCCGGATCGATTCGTCACCGGAGGTCGGGCACATCCAGGTCTACAACCCCGGCGCGGCGATCTGTATCGAGCCCCAGACGTGCTGTATCGACGCCTTTCGGCTTGCCGGCGCCGGAATCACTGGCACGGGCGCGGCGTTCGCGGAACCAGGCAAGCCATTCAACGCGTCCACGAGGTGGTCCTGGACATAGCCGCGTCGGCGGACCTGCCTGCTCGCTTACAATCGGTCAGGCGGCCACGGTGGCCAGCCGACCGAGGAGATTTCTTTGTCGACCCTGTCTAACGTTCTTGAATTCACCCAGGCCAAGAAGATGGCGGTCATCGTGCCCGAAGGCCCGTCGGTCACCTACCAGGGCCTGGCAGAGCAGATCGACAGGATCGCGAGCGAGCTCACCGCGAACGGACTTCAGCGGGGCCGGTCGGTTTCGATCATCCTGGGCAACAATCTGGAGTTCCTGGTCACGTTCCTGGCCGTCGCCCGGGCCGGCGCCGTCGCCGCGCCTCTAAACCCCGGGTACACGGTCGACGAATTCAAGTTCTACATGGAAGACGCCAGGGCGCAGCTGGCCATCGTCGCCCCCGACGCCGTCGCAGGGGCGGAAGCCGCCCAGGCCTTGTCGGTCCCGATCCTCACGGCTGGCGTCGACACTGCGGGCCAGACCAGGCTGGCAAAGAACGGGACGGACCTGAAGCAACGCAGGGACCCTGCGCCGCCTGCGGCAGAGGACACGGCTCTCTTCCTCCACACGTCCGGGACTACGAGCAGGCCGAAGGGCGTGCCGTTGACGCACGGGAACCTGATGGCGTCGCTTCTGAACATCAAGGCGACCTACAAGCTGACGCCTGACGATGTGTCGTTGATTGTCATGCCGCTGTTCCACGTACACGGGCTGCTGGGCGCCACCCTTTCAACGTTCAACTCGGGCGGGACGGTAGTCGTACCGCCACGCTTCAGCGCCAGCCGTTTCTGGCCGGTCCGGGCGGAAACGGGAGCCACCTGGTATTCGGCGGTCCCCACGATTCACCAGACCCTTCTCATGAGGGCAGATTCCGACGGGGCGCCCGGGCAGAGCTTCCGTTTCATTCGTTCGTGCAGTGCCGCCCTGGTTCCGACCGTGTTCGAGCAGTTGGAGGCGCGCTTCGGGGCGCCTGTCCTCGAGGCATACGGCATGACCGAGGCCTCGCACCAGATGTCCTCCAACCCACTGCCTCCCGGCAACCGCTACGCGGGCACCGTCGGCAGCGGCACGGGGGTCGCCATCCAGATCATGGACGATGCCGGAAACTTCATGCCCCAGGGCCGGCCGGGCGAGGTTGTGATCAAGGGCCCCAACGTCACGAGGGGCTATGCCAACAACCCGAAGGCGAACACCGAAGCGTTCGTGAACGGGTGGTTCCGGACTGGCGACCAGGGCGTGCTCGACAGCCGCGGATACCTGACGCTGACCGGGCGCCTGAAGGAGCTGATCAATCGGGCCGGCGAGAAGATCTCGCCGCTCGAAGTGGACGCCGTCCTGCTCAAGCACCCGGCGGTGGCGGAGGCGGTCTGCTTTGCGTTTCCCGACCAGAAGTACGGCGAGGTCGTGCACGCGGCCGTTGTACTGAAGTC
>VGZT01000037.1 GCA_016872495.1 SAR202 cluster bacterium | reverse complement strand
TTTCAGGCCTGGGACGCGATGCAGGCGAGGCGGCACTCAAAGATCGACTCCTCGCGCGACAGATGGTGACGGAGATGCGCATACGTCGCTTTCATCGCCGCGATCCGGAAGCCCATGCCCGAGCGCTTGAGGGCCCCGCGGAAAAGTTCCAGACCCGGCTGGCAGTCTGAATGACCGGGCCAGGGCAAGCTCCGGGTGCTCGAGGTCATGCTGATTGGCATCGGCACATCTGAAATCGGCCCGTACCTCTCCTCGCCGGCTGCCGAGAGCGTCCGATTCATGGACTCCGTGACCTCTTCCGGCGAGTGATTCGCGATGTAGTCGCGGGGGCGTCGCTGTAGATCTGGCTGCGCGTCTTCCCGGACCGCCTGGCGAGCCTTGCAGCCCCTTGAAACACGTCGTCGGTGATCGAAACTGCCGTTTTCATACCCCGAGTATGACCGACACGCGCAAGGTTCGGGGGTCGGGCATGTCGGAAGCTGTGAAGCTCTCGACCGACTGGCTGAACAGCTCGGCCAGAACGAAGGGGTGGTCGCGGTCACCCTCGGCGGGCCGCAGGCTGCTGGGCCGGACTTGGCCCCGAGCCCAAAGGGCTCCGATCCCGGCTCGAAGCGAGGGAGGGGACCGTCAAAGAGGTCTATTGGCCGGTGATGAGATCGCAGTGACGTTCTAAACCTATTGACGAAATCGACTGCCGGATAGAGCATTTACAGGCTGAGGAGAACTTCTTCGTGACATTCGTCGTCCGAATGTTTGCCAGCGAGTGCTTCTGTCGACCTTCAATCGGGGGTCCGGCCTAAGCCTCGTTGCGCGTTCGGCCATTTGGAACCCCCTGGAGCTTTCCGGGGGGTTTTTGTTTACGGAGAAGAAGAGATGGGTTCGCTGTTCAGCCTGGTGCTGGTGTCGTCCGTAGGTGCGCTCGGATCGCTGGTCGACACCGCCGCCGGCATGGGTTTCGGAGCGCTCTCCACGACCATCCTCGTCGCTTCCGGCTATGCCCCGGCGACGGTCGTCTTGAGCGTCAACATAGCCAAGGTACCGGGCGGTATCGCCGGAGCAGTCGCACACTGGCGGCTGGGCAACATCCGGCGGAACTGGGTCATCCCACTGGTGATCTCGGGCGTGATCGGCGGCGTGACGGGAGCGATCTACGTGACGTCCATGAGCCCCGAGCTCGTACGCCGCATTGTTCCCTGGCTGCTGATCGTGATGGGGGTGTTGATCATCCGAAGGGCTGTCAACGGGAGGTTCCAGGTCTCACCTCCGGTTGCGGGCGGCAGCGCCGTCACAGCGATCGGCGATGCTCCGATCGTCCAGCACGCGCGCCGTCGGCGTCGCACTGCGCGGCCCCTCCGAGATCTCTGGCTTTACGTGATCGGCTTTGCGGCCGGCGCCCTCAACTCAGCCACCGGCGCATTTGGGCCCTTCGCTACGTCCGGCCTGATTCTTGCCAGGGGCCGTCGTCCGAGACACGCGATCGGAACGGTGACCCTGGTGGAGGTGGCGGTGGCGGCCGCGGTTT
Source organism: SAR202 cluster bacterium (assembly GCA_016872495.1). Classification (GTDB taxonomy): domain Bacteria; phylum Chloroflexota; class Dehalococcoidia; order Lucifugimonadales; family Lucifugimonadaceae; genus VGZT01. The sequence continues at coordinate 19,727 of VGZT01000037.1, read as the reverse complement.
CAATCACCCTTCTCGCACGAATCGCCACATCGTCGTCAGGCATCGGGTGGCAACTACCTGCGGCCCTTACGCTCGGGGCCGTGGTCGCAGCTCCGGCGGGAGCCTGGCTCAGCAGTCGAATCCCTGCGCGCCCACTCGCCCTCTCCGTGGGGATCGTTCTGATCCTGATAAACGGCATTGCGATCGTTCGGGCTGGGTGATTCACCGGATCGTGATTAAGCCATCGGAATTGACCGGGAATGACGGGTTGAAGGCGACCTCCCGGAGGTACCCGTCGGGGTCGGCGAAATAACCCGGGAAGCCACCCCGGCCGGCCTTCTCGCCAGCCTTCTGCAGCTTCCCCGCCCGGACCGCATCCTCCAGCGCCCGCGTCACAACTGTCTCGCTCGCCACGTTGACGGCCAGGACCCCTGATTCCAGTTCCGGCGGAAGTGGCCCTTCGGTAGGGCGCTGCGCGTGCTCATATAAGCCTGCCGGACCCAACCGACCTGGCAGGGATCTCCCGGACCCCCTTCCGAACGCCAGTCTCTGACAGAACGACTGGCTCCGCCTCAGGGGAAGGTCAACTGGCGGGGAATACGATTCCTGGGCCGGCGACACCGGGGTTCGCTGCCGGCCCGGGGCGCTGCTCAATGGCCACGGGCCCGCGCTGCCCGCTGGTACCGCCGCCGGCGCGGGTAGCTCCTATACTTCCGACGAGGCCCCAGGCAAAGGAACAGGGTACGAACGATGCCCGCGATCGATAGCAAGGGTGTGGTCGTTGCGGTGAATGTCAGCCCAACTCACACGATGTCGAAGCCACAACGCGCGGAGATCCTCCTGCTAGAGGGTCTGGGCGTGGACGGCGATGCCCACATGGGCGCGACCGTCAGGCACCGCTCGCGGGTGAAGCGAGATCCGGCCCAGCCAAACCTGCGCCAGGTCCACCTCATTCACGCCGAGCTGCACGACGAATTGAGGGCATCCGGATTCGAGATAGCCCCGGGTCAGATGGGCGAAAACATCACGACCCGCGGGGTCGACCTGCTCGGGCTCCCGACCGGGACGCTCCTGCACATCGGGAAAGAAGCAGTCGTGGAAATCACCGGGCTCAGGAATCCGTGCGACCAGCTAAACGGGGTCGCCGCCGGACTCATGGCGGCCGTCCTGGGCAAGGACGCGCACGGAAACGTGGTCAGGAAGTCCGGCGTGATGGGAGTCGTGAGGAAGGGCGGCAGGGTAGCGCCGGCCGATGCGATACGGGTGGCATTCGGGCCGCCGCCTCACACGCCACTCGCCCCCGTCTAGCCGATGATCAAAGCGCTCATCTTCGACTTCGACGGTGTCATCATCGACACCGAAGGGCCCGAATACGTCACCTGGAGCGAGGTGTACGCATCCCACGGGCAAGAGTTGCCCCTGCCCCTGTGGATGACTGCCATCGGCACGCGCGATGCCTTCGACCCGATCGCGCATCTCGAGACCCTCGTGAAGCAGCCACTCGACCGGGAAAAAGTCATGGCGAAGAAGAGGGCGCGCCTGCGCTCGATCGTCGATGACGCGCCGTTGCTCCCCGGTGTCTCGGATTACCTGACCGCCGCACCTGCGCTGGGCCTGAAGGTGGGCATCGCTTCGAGCGCGACGCGCTGGTGGATCGATTCGCTGCTCGGTCCACGGGGTCTTGCACACCATTTCGCCGTGATATGCACGTCCGACGACGTCAGGCTGGCGAAGCCTGATCCTGAGGTGTACCAGAAGGCGGTCGACGCGCTCGGTGTCAGGCCGTCGGAGGCGGTCGCCATTGAAGACAGCGCGCACGGCCTTGCGGCTGCAAGGGCAGCAGGGCTTCACTGTGTCGTAGTCCCTAATCGGATGACCATGACGATGGACTTCGCCGCGGCCAGCCTCAAGCTTGGTTCGCTCTCGGAACGTCAGCTAGCAGAAGTGGTCCGCTTGCTTGACGCCGGGCAGCGATCGGCCCGGGAGACCTGAGCCGAACTGGTGGCCGGGCTGCGCTTTCCCACTGCGATGAAGGGCGCTATGCGGCAAACACCTCACGGTGTCTGTCGTCAGCCATGGATCGGGGATTTGACAAAAGATTTCGTTAGGGTAAATATGCTCGCTACTTGGGCGGCTGGTAAAGGGGTGGCATTCATGACCCGTTTTCTCCGTTATGGACTAATAGCGGCAGCGTTTTCGGCTGCCCTGTTCGTGATCGCCTGTGGTGGTGAGTCCGCCACGCCTGTGCCGGCAACAAAGCCGCCGGCCGCCACGGCAACCACGGTTGCTGCGGCAACAGCCGCTCCCACGGCTACCGCGCCAGCAGCGATAAAGGGCCCGTCGGGCACCATTGTGGGCGTGATCGGAGGACTCGGAGTCGGGACGCCGAGCGGGTGGCCGACCGACTGTCTCTGGTGCGCGTCGATTGTCATGGTCGGCGGCCAGGACGCCCTCTTCCTCTACGACTACGACTCGAAAGGCGTCCCGGGACCGCAGGGATGGCTTGCGGAGTCATGGACGACCGCTCCCGACCTCACCTACACGGACATCAAGATCCACAAGGGCGTGATGTTCCAGGGAGGCTACGGAGAGCTGACGTCCGAGGACATCGTGTACACCTACCAGGCGGGCATGCCTTCCTACACGAAGGAAGCGCGGCACGACACGCTTCCGAACCCGGCCCTGAAGGCGGTCGACGCGATCGACAAGTACACGGTCAGGTTCACCTGGAACGCGTACAACGGCCTGACGCTCTTCGAGTTTGCCGACCAGGGTGAGGGAATCGGGATCTTCTCCAAGGCCGCTATCGACAAGAACGGCGTCGAATGGGCCCGAACTAACGTGATCGGCTCCGGTCCGTACCAGATCACTGAATGGACGGCTCAGAAGATTATCGACATGAAGGCAGTGCCGACACACTGGCGGCACGTCGCCAATGTTGACCGCATCAAGCTTCTCGAGATCCCCGAGGACTCGACTCGCCGCGCCATGCTGGAAAGCGGCGAAGCCGACATGGGTGAGTTACCCCTGAAGGACTGGAAGTCGGTCATCTCGAAGGGCTTTGCCAAGAGCAACGCAGGGATCACCAACGGTATCGAGATCATCATGGGTGGCCAGTACTGGGCCAAGACCGACTCCAAGGGCGATCCGCTTGACACGACCGGGTCGAACGGCGCACAGCGCAAGATCGACACGTCGAAGCCATGGATCGGCAACCCATACGGTCAGGGATGCAACTCTGACGATCTGCTGATGAATGCCAAGCCGACCGGCCCTGTTTGCCCGTCGATGGAGAACCCGCGGTTGCTCCGCTGGGCGATGTCCGAAGACATCGACCGCGAAGGAATCACCGCTTCGCTTGCGCATGGTGAGGGCGGACCCCTGTACGTCCGCATCAACCCGACCGACCCGATCGCGAAGGCCAACCCGGGCCGCTGGGACGTGAAGTACGACCCGGCGGCCGCAAAGGCGAAGCTGAAGCAGGCGTACCCGAACGGACTCACTGCCGCGATCCCGTGGTGGGTCGGTCCGTCTGGTCTGGAAGTGGAAGTCTCGGAAGCCGTGGCGGCGCAATGGTTGACCGACCTCGGCATCAAGACCGAATTCGACAAGCGCGTCTACACGGCGCAGCGGCCGAACATGGTCGACCGGACCTCGCTCTGGCTGCAGACTCGTAACTGCTGCTCGCCCGGGACCAGGGTCTTCCCCGAAGAGTGGATCTACAGCTCCGCAGTGCCGACGGGCTACAACCACGCCCAGGAACTGCCGTTTGCTACCAAGATCTACAACGAGAAGATCAAGGAGCAGGACCTCAAGAAGATCGAAGCGTTGACCGTTCAGTTCCAGGATCACCACTGGTTCTGGATGATCGACATCGGTGTGACTGGCCCGCCAGCGACCACCCTGTACAACGCAAAGAAGATGGAGTGGAAGCAGCGCCCGTACACCGCGTGGCGGCTGGGCGGAATGCGGAACAACCTCGACTTCATCAAGTTGAAGTAAGTGATAGAGGACTGCTGAGAGGGGGGGTGCCCGGGCACTTTGCCGGGCGCCCCCTGGCCCTCAGGCCCGCGCGGCGAGCAATCGGCGCCCGGTACCGCGCAGGCAAGGTGTTCCGATTCCTGAGAGGCGGGCGCAACCCGTCAGCCAGCGCTCTAACGGCGGGCAGGCGTACCAGCAAAGCAGATGGCGAAGTGAAGAACCGGCTGCCTGGAAGGTACTCGGAGAGTCAGTGAAAACCTTCGTAATCCGCAGATTCTTCACCTCGATCATCGCGTTACTGGGCGCCACGATCATCGTCTTCGGCCTGTCGCGGTTCCTGGGCGATCCAAGAGTCCTCTTCCTGCCGCCCGACGGCTACGGCATCAGCAAGGAAGAGTACGCAAAGCTCGAGAAGCAGCTGCACCTCGACCGCGCGGTGCCGGTCCAGTACGGTTACTGGCTTTCCGACATGCTGCGCGGAAACCTGGGCCGTGACCTGGCAAACCGCCAGCTGATCGCCCCGCAGATTCCGAAGCGGTTCGGCCCCACGATCAAGCTAGCGCTTGCCGGATTCATCCTGGCAACGCTGATGGGGGTGCCACTCGGCGTGCTGTCTGCCATGAAGCGGGGCAGCGGGGTCGATTACCTGGCGAGAAGCCTCGCGTTGCTGGGGCAAACGGTGCCGATCTTCTGGATAGCGATCCTCGCTATTCTCGTCTTCTCCGTTTGGTTGCGTTGGCTGCCGTCGGCGACCATGGGAGAAGGCTTTTCCATCCGAAACTACATCTTGCCCACGATTACGCTGGCCATATACCCGGTTGCCGGGTACGTGAGGATCGTCCGCTCGGCAATGTTGGAAGTTCTCGACTCCGAGTACATCAAATTGGCCAGGGCCAAGGGCGTCGGGAGCTGGACGGTGACGTGGAAGCACGCGTTCAAGAACGCGTCGATCGCGCCTCTCACGTTCGCAGGGCTCCTGCTGGGTGGTTTCATTACGGGCTCAGTCGCAGTCGAGACCGTGTTCGCCTGGCCCGGGCTGGCCCGGTACGCCGTCGAGGCGGTGCAGCAGAACAACTTCACCGTGATCGCGATCATCACGCTGGTCTTTACGACCGTGTATATCGTGGCCAACTTCTTCGTCGATATCCTCTACGCGTTCCTCGACCCCAGGATCAGGTACTCGTAATGTCGTATCGAACTGACAAGCCACTGGTGCGCCGCTGCCGATGACCAGCCAGGTGACTCCAGCAGCAACCCCGGATTCGTTCGCTGCCCGCCAGCCCGGCCGGATACAGCGCGCCCTTAGCTTCATTATCGTGAAGTGGCCGGTCATACCGGGCGTGATCCTCGGGTTCCTCTTCTTGATCGCCGTTCTGACTCCGGTCATCGCGCCGCACGACCCTCTCAAGGCAAATATTCGCAGCCGACTGGCGCCTCCGGTCTGGTACGAGGCCGGGACCTCCAATTTCCTGCTGGGCGCCGATCCAATCGGCCGGGACGTGATGAGCCGTTTGATGTACGGAGCGCGCATTTCCCTGCTGGTGGCGTCGGTCGCCCTGGTGACCGGCACCATCATCGGTACGACGATCGGCCTGATCGCGGGCTACTACGGAGGCCTCATCGACGAGGTGCTCATGCGCATCGTGGACATCTGGTTCGGATTACCTTTTGTCCTGATAGCGCTCGTGATCGCGGTGATTCTCAGCCCAAGCCTGCCGACGATGATCACGTTGCTTGCCCTGTTTACCTGGGCGGGCTTCGTCAGGAACGTACGTGGCGAGGTGCTGACGCTGAAGACCAGGGACTACGTTTCCCTCGCGCGCATTTCCGGGGCATCCGGCAGCCGGATCCTGATACGGCACATCCTCCCGGGTGTCACCAACACTGTCCTCGTGCTGGCAAGTCTCCGGGCGGGCCAACTGATCCTTACAGAGGCGTTCCTCAGCTTCCTTGGCGCGGGAATACCGCCCCCGACCGCGACCTGGGGCGCCATGATCGCCGACGGGCGTAGCTTCCTGCGCGACGCGTGGTGGATCTCAGTATTCCCGGGCATCGCGATCTTCCTGACCGTCACGTCGCTCAACTTCCTGGGCGACTGGGTCCGTGACAAGCTGGATCCCCGTCTGAACCAGCTCTAGGAGCCGGTCAGCGGCGATCCCCGGCGCAAGCGCACGCGTCTTCCCTGGCGCCCGTGAGGGTGTTGGTCGATGCGCTCGATTGCGGACAGGCACGCGTCTGCTTCCGGGGAGCGTTGCCGTGCCCGCAGGCAGGCGCAGGTGACGGCGCGGTCGATTCCGTGTCCGCAGCCGGGCAAGGCCAGGCGGCGATTCTCGACGCCAGCCCGGGACAGCGCATCGGCCATTTCGAGCGACCGCTCGTACGGCACTTCGATGTCGGCGGTGCTGTGCAAGCACAACGTCGGCGGCCAGTCGGCGAAGATGTTCCGTGGGGGACACCAACGCCTGAACCAGTCGGGAGACATTTTCGGGTCAACGCCCGCGACGAGATCTGGCCACAGTCCCCGCTGCCGCGGATAAGGGCAGCAATGCCGGCGCCGTTCCGAGTCGACGGGCTCCGCGACCGGTGCGCTTTCGGCCGCGGCGAGCGCCTCCTGCTCAGAGACCGGTGGCCATGACTGGCTCTTGCCGCGGCGCAGTACCTGCCGCCGTCTTCTCCGGAGCGCGTCTGTCAGAACTGGGTGTACAGGGTGTTGGACCGTGGCCTGGGCGCTATCTGGCCCGGCGCCAGCCGCACGGCCTCTTTCTTGTAAACCTGGACGCGGTGGGAGCCATAATCGGCCACGTACACACGCCCGTCGGGTCCGGTTCGGACCGAAGTCGGCCATCGGAAGCGCTTCTGCTGCTCGATCGGGGTCATCTCGCGCAGACGCATGGCCATCACGTTGCTGATCATGTACTCGCGCGCCTGCCGGGAAAGCGTTGCGTCGCCAGCGAACTTCTCCACGAACCTGCCACCCCGGTCGAACAGCTGCACCCTGTGGTTCGCCCAGTCGGCCACGTAGAGGTCGCCATCCTGGTCGACCGTAACTCCGGCCGGACGGTTGAACTCGCCTTCTCCAGTACCGCTCCCGCCGATCTGCTTGATGAATTTGCCGTCGGCCGTGAACTTCTGGATACGATCATTTCGCCAGTCGGAGACGTATACATCGCCGTTCGGGTCCGCTGCGACGCCCCACGGCATGTTGAACTCGCCCGCGCCTGAACCGGGGCGGCCCCATTCGAGCAGGAACTTGCCTTCGCGGGTGATCTCCTGGACACGGTGGTTAAGGGTGTCCGCAACGTAGATATTGCCGTTGGGTGAGAAACAGAACCCGGACGGCCGATTCATTTCACCCGGTCCCGTGCCCTGTTTGCCGAAAGAGCCCTTCACCTTTCCATCGAGTGTCAGGATGAAGAACTTGTTTGCGCCTTCGTCGCAGACCCACAGGCGATCGGAAGCGTCGATGGCGATCGCCGAGGGCCACACGAAGTCGGCCTCGACTTTGAAGGAGCCTCCGACTGGCCCGCCTCCACCCACGAGGTTGAAGGCGCCGAGGTCCTTGTCATCGAGTGTCAGCCGTCTTACGAACACGAGGTTCTCGCCTCGACAGAGGATGTGCAGGTGCCCGTCCTTGCTCAGAGCAATATCGGTCGCGGTGTTCGTGAGCCGCCGCATCCCGACGGTGCGCTCATAGGGCGTTCCGACCCTGAGCAGTCCGGCCACTTCCTGCCTGGGAGCTACTTTTGCTTTCGGCATTGAGAATTTACCTGCCTGGTTCGACTAGACGGCGATCATGGGAAGCTGTTCGAACTTGCCGCCGACGATCTGGGTCGGCTCGATGTCGAGCCACTGTTCCAGCAACGTGGAGTAGAGGCCGCGGAAGTCGTACGTGTGCCGCAGGTCGCCGTTCTCGAGCTTTCCGGGCTCAAGGGACGGATACTCGCTGTAGAGGCCTCCGCGCACGTGGTTACCGATCAAGTACGCGCCGCCGCCGGCGCCGTGGTCGGTCCCGCTGCCGTTGTCCTGGACTCTGCGGCCGAACTCGGTGAAGACCAGGATGACCACGTTGTCGGCCGCGTCGTGCTCTTCGAGGTCGCGATAGAAGTCGGCGATCGCACGCGAGAGGTCGGTCAGGAGTTTCGGGTGGGTCGGCGCCTCGTTCGCATGGGTGTCGTATCCGCCATGTTGCGTGTAGAAGATCCGGGTCCCCAGGTCTGCGAGGTGTACGCGGGCTACGTCGCGCAGACTTTTGGCGATCGGATTGTCGGCGTACTCGACGTTGGATGAGTACATGGCTGGCGCCTTTTTCAGCATCTCCGCGCCACGCAGTACATCGATGCCGGTGCGTGCCAGGTAGTCGGTCACCGCGGCCGTGCCGATCGCCGGGGTGTAGATGCGCTTGAACAGGTCGAGCGCATCGGCGCGCTGTTGCTCTGCGCTGAAGCCCGACATCAGGCCGTAGTTGTCGAGGTCAGCTACAGAGGTGACCGGGACCTCCTGGGCGGACAGGGCTCGAGGCAGGCCGCGGCCGATGCTGACAGCCGTCAGCGGATTCGACTTCTCGGGGTCGAGCCGGCGTACGACTTTGCCGAGCCAGCCTTCGGTCGCGATCTTGTCCGGATCGCACGTGTGCCAGATGTCCATGCTTCGGAAGTGCGAGCGGCTCGAGTTCGCGTACCCGACGCCCTGGATGATGGCCATGCGGCCCAGGTCGTACAGCTCCTTCAGCGGCGCCGCATTCGGGTTGAAGCCGACCGCATCGTTGATCCGCAGGACCGATTCCTCGGGCACGCCGATCGTCTTACGGTTGTCGTAGTACAGGCCGTTGCTGTACGGGATGACCGTATTCATGAAGTCGTTGCCGCCGCTCAGCTGGACTACGACGAGGGTGGGCGACTTCCCATTCTTTGCCATTGCGCGATCTCCTGGTCCGGCTCCTAAGCCAGCTGGTATTCGACCGATGAAACCAGGCCCTGCAACACTTCAACTGCCAGGGCCGCACTGCGTGCCCGCGCCTTCTCGCTGTCGAAGCGGATCGGACCGCCTTGCCGGGCGTGTTCGACCAGGCCCTTTCGCGTGGCGGGGCTCACCGAGAGCGGGGCGAGGATTCCGATGCACCGATCCACCAGTTTTGCGGGCGTGACCGTTGCTTCATTCTTGCCAATGTGATCGATGATCGACTTGATGCCCGGTTTGCCGTGGTCGGCGAGCAGGTTCACCGCGAAGTTCACGCGTTCGTTGAGCGTGCCGGCGTCGATCCACTCCTTGCCCGTGTGCCAGCCTTCTACGGTCGGAGGGGTCATCAGGGCCTGGCCCATCACCGAGACCGCCACCGCGAGGTTTGCGAGGCCGGGATCGGGGAACCGGAAGTCGCCGGTGAGCTTGACCGTTCCAACGACCAGCTCCACCGGGCTCTTGACGCGTCGGCCCCTTGCCTTCTTGAAGAAGTCAGAGTTGAAGAGCACCCGCAGCGTGGACCGGATGTCGCCGTTGCTGTCCTTCAAAGCCTTGTCGAGCGCATTGATGGCGGCCGGGTCCTGGGGCGGGACGATGTTCCATGCCGGGACCTGCGGTTCGTCGGCCACGAAGAAGTTGTAGAGGTGCCGGGAGATGAACCGGCGGGTGGCAGGTTGCTCGACCACGATGTCGATGATGTCTTCGCCGTCGAAGTTCCCGGTCCGCCCCAGGAAGGTCTTCGGCGAGTCGTCGTGGTCCTCGGCTACGTAGAGGAACTGCGACGGGTAGCGCCCGTAGGGGTCGAGCGGCAGGGGCTGGGTGAAGGTCCATCCGGTGAACGCCCGGGAGGCGTTCTTGATGTCGTCTTCGGTGTAGTTGCCGACGCCCATCGAGAACAGCTCGAGGAGCTCGCGACCCCAGTTCTCGTTTGGTTCACCCTTGTGGTTTTCGCAGTTATCGAGCCAGAACAGCATGGCCGGGTCCTGCGCCAGCGCGATGTAGATCGTGCGCAGGTCGCTGAGACCGGTCTGGCGGAAGGTTTCGATCTGGCGGAGCGAGGACGGCGTGTGCTCGCTCTTGCCCACCGAGGTCGCGAACACGTGGTGCCAGAAGAGCGCGATCTTTTCTTCGAGCGGGCGCCGGGTGTTGATCATCCGGTACACCCACGCGGCCTGCCAGGCCACGTGCGTGTCGGCGTTGTTGAGTTCCAGGTAATAGCGCCGGAGAACGTCTTCTTCGACGGGAGGAAACTTCTCGGGGTGGAGCAAGTCTTCCACGACGTCTTCGTACGGGCGGGAGGCCAGCAGCTCGAGCTCTTCAACCGAAGAGCCGAAACCGGCCCGTTGCATCAGATGCGCGACCAGCGACCTGTCGGATTCACTCATTCGTCAGCCCTTCAGGATAGACGTCGGCATGTCCGGCTGAATCACCGGCTCGCCTCCACGGCGATTGGCGATTCTAATACATGATCCGGGACGTGACCCGGCAAGCAGGGATCGCCCCACTCGACAAGACCTTTGCTGGAGGTCAGGGCGATGCTGCCGCGCTCGTATCTGGCCGAGACCAAGTTGAAGAGCGCGGTGAACACGCCGAGAAGGTGCTGGCGCTTGAATCCGCCGGTGTGTCCAGTCGGGCACACGATCTCCCGCAAGGTGCCACCCGCGCTATTCGGCGGGAGGCCATGGCGGAGTTCACGTCGACGTGCTGGTACTCGATCCACCCGCTCACGATGTCGCCGCCAGGTTGGTGGTCAATGCCGGGAGCGCGACGACGGAGATCTCGAACAACTCGGCCCGCGTGATCGGCAGTCCAACCTGCCGACCGCGCGCTGAAGTGCTTAGTTTGCCCCGCCCACCTGTATTCAGACAATCAGCCTCAGGGCTGCCGAAACCAGGACGCCAACCCTCCGCCAGTCGAACAAGCGTGCGCGTACAATCGCGGGCCATGGACGATTCCCAGAGAGGATCCAGACGGGACTCTGCGCCGCTCAAGCGGGCATACCCGGTTAAGGCTTCGCCTGCATCTGGTGTGACGCGCTCGGTGCCTTCCGGCGCCATGAGGGCCGAGCCCGGCGAGACCACACGCCTGAAGCGCGAGGCAGAAGAGTTGGCCGTTCTGGCACAGGTTGGCTGGGTAATTACCTCGTCCCACCGTATTGATGACGTTTTCCCTCGTTTTGCGAGAGCCGTGGAACGACTCATCCCTTGGAACGTGGTGACCGTCTCCACCGTCAACGTCACCGGAGCCACATCCAAGACTATTTACTCGATCGGAGAGGCTGTTCCGGCTGACACAAACGGATCAGAGATCCCGGTTAGCGGGCACTTGCTGCTCGACGTGGCTACGTCGAGACGAGGGATGATCCTGGACGGGCTTGACCGCGACGCAATTCTCACCCGTTATCCGGGCATGGCGGGGATCCCAGGCCTGGGTTTCGATTCATGGCTCTGTGTACCGCTAATCTGGCGCGATGAATGCATCGCCGTTCTCACTCTGCGGGCACGGGGCGCGGGTGTGTACTCGAACCGGCAGTTGGCGTTGGCAGAGCGGGTGGGGATGCAGATCGCAGGCGCCGTGGCCCACGCGGGTCTTCTCGCCGAGGTTCGCGCCAAGGCCTACGAGACGTCCGTTATTGCCGAGCTGAGTCGTGTACTGGGTTCGTCGCTGAACATGGTCGATGTCCTTCCAGGCTTTTCTGAGCACCTGAACAGACTCCTGCCTTTCGATAGGGTGGACATAGTAACCATCGAGCAAGATCGCGCGATTACGACGCGCTGGTCGTTCGCCCCCAAAGGTGGGACGGGAAAGGTCACGGTCGCAATTGACGCCTTGCGGGGAGGTCCGACCGAAGAAGTTCTGGCCGTTCGAGTGCCGATCGTTCGGAGAACCGCGCACCCGGGAACTTGGGACGGTGCTGGGAGCTTGTCGGACGCTCCTTACGAGGTCTTCGGATCCCTGCTCGCAGTGCCCTTGACGGTAAGAGACGAGGTGTTAGGTTCGCTTGTCTGCTGTTCGCTCGACCAAGAAAGTTACGGGCTTACACAACAGGACGCGGCGGTCAGAGTCTCCGGCCAAATATCCGGGATAATCGGCAACTTGCGTCTGCATCGTGAACTGGAAGGGCAGAGCGCCGAACGGGAGTTGTTGGCCGATCTGGCAAGGTTGACCAGGCCCGGCATCGCGTTCCCGGATCTTTGCGAGCGCGTCGCAGAGCGAATAAGGGCCATTCTGAACTTCGATCGTTTTGTCGTCACTTGGACTGATCCTGATCGTGGCGTCGTCACTGTTCTCTATATGTCTTCGCGGGATGCCGATGGGTCTGGTCGAAATGAGCGCTATCAGCTCCAGGGCTCCGTGGCGGCAGAGGTATCGAGGGCGGGACGCGGACTGATCTTGGACGCGCACGCCAATGACTACGAGGTGCTTCAGCCTCTCGAGCACAAGGTCCGACTGCTTAAGGGCTACATGTCACTGCTCGCGGTTCCGATTCCACTTCTGGACGAGCCCAACGCCTCGCTCCAGATTTACTCAAAGCGGATACGCGCTTACGGAGCTCGTGAGCTGGACCTGGCGGAGCGGATAGGGAACGAACTCGGCAAGGCGCTGTCGCTTGCACGGGCGCGTGCACTTCTCGTGGCTGATCCAAGCGTCCGCCCCTCGTTTACGTATTCTCCGATAGAGGCCCGAGACCTCGCTTGGCTATCCGTGAGTGGGGAGGGTCCCGATGAGCCGCGTAGTCACGGGGCGGCTCGCATTTCGCTAATTCTGATTGACCGGCAGCCAATTTGCCGTCGTGGCCTTGAGGCCCTGTTCCGTAGCAGTCCGATTCAAGTGGAAGCACAGGCCGCCACCCTAGAGGCAGCCCCCGATCTGGTGCGAAGGTATCGCCCGCACGTTGTGCTTTACGAGATTCACGATGGCGATTCGGTCGAGTTGGGAGGCCTGCGAGCCGCCGCGGTTGGTGAGGACCCGCCAAAGGTGCTGATCCTTGCCGAGCGGGCCGATCTGGGAGTCGTGAAGGACTCGCTGGCCAACGGAGCCTCGGGATTCCTTTTGAAATCCGTGTCTCCGGTCGGACTCGTGAACGCGGTCCACCGGGTCGCACACGGCGGGGTCGTCATAGAGCCGGAACTGCTGGCGGCACTCTTGCCGTCGCTCGTGCTGCCCCCAGCTGGGCTATCGGAGAAGGATCGAGACATTGCGTTGAAACTCGGGGACCGAGAGCGCAGGCTCCTCCGTGCCCTGCGTAGGGGGTTGGCGAACCAGGCAATTGCATCGGAACTCTGTCTCTCAGAAGGGTCTGTGAGGAATGCCCTGACTCGGCTTTACCGCACGATTGGAGTGTCCGGCCGGGGCGGCGCGACGAGCTTCGCTATGCGAACAGGAATCTGAGTCGAATTCGGTTCGTGATTCCTTGGCCAGTGACGAGGCTCACATACCAGTGTGACAATCCGCACAGCAGGGCAATGACCGGATTCCAATCCCAAGGTGGCGCTGCGGATGATAAAGAGCTATGTCCAACTCCGGGCTAAGTACAGGGCGGCACGGAATGACGATGTGCCCTTTGAATCTCCTAGCGAGGTGCGTCCGATGAACCACGGGATTAGGCGTCTGAGCGCTGCTTGTCGCATCCTCACAGTGGGTGTGGTCCTGTTGTTTGCGGCGGCTTGTGGGGGCGGTGAAACGATTGTCGAACGCACCGTCGTCGTCGAAAAGCAGGTGCCCGTTCAACAAACGGTGGTCATCCCGCAAACCGTGGTGGTGGAAAAGCAAGTTCCGGTTGTGCAGACCGTAGTTGCAACGGTGGAGAAGATAGTCACGCCAACTCCACCACCTGCTAAGGCCGTAAAACTCCAAGTGGCCCTCGGCGCATTGCCTGTGAACCTGCTGGGCGGCGCAATGCCATCGCAACAGGACCGAATCATTTCGACCCTCATGTACGACAGTTTTGCAACGCGTGACCAGAACGGCGATGGACCGCTGACGCCGCTCCTCGGTTCTTGGACGTTCGACGGAAAGACGGTTCGCGTAAAGGTCAAGAACGGGGTCCAATTCCATAACGGAGAGAAACTCGACGCGGCAGGAACGAAGGCAGTAATCGACTACCTTTCGAGCGGAAAGACTGCCAAGTTCGCGTTCACCTACACGCGGTTTCGGGACTTCGACCTGATCGAGGTCGCCGACAATTCAACCATTGACTTTCGTCTGAAGACACCTATTGCGTTCTGGGTCATACCGTTCCGCGACCTCTTCGCACTTGCGCCAAAGCATCTCGAGAACGTCGGCCTCGACGGCTATTCGGACCAGCCAGTCGGCACCGGGCCATTTCAGTTTGTTCAGTGGAAACGAGACGATTCGCTCACCTTGAGGAAGTTTTCTGGCTACTGGGGCCAAAAGCCGGTCGTCGATGAGATTACCTATCGACACATGCCTGAGGCCGCGGTGCGGATAGTCGCGTTGGAAGCGGGTCAAATCGACATCGCCGCGTTCATCCCTCCCCAGGAAGTACCGAGGCTCCTCAGCAAGAACTTTCGTGTCTATACCGGCGACAGCTTCCAGACACAAACCGTCTGGCTCGATGCCGGACGCAAGTCAGTCGAACTCAAGGACAAGCGAGTCCGTCAAGCGATGCTGTATGCGATCGACAGCCAGGGAATTTTCAATTCCATTGTCGGAGGGTACGGGTCCTTCGGAGAGGGACAGCTGAGTACATCCGCCGCATTCGGGTACAACCCCGACGTAAAGCAATATCCATACGATCCAAAGAAAGCCAAGGCATTGCTAGCCGAAGCGGGATACCCCAACGGGTTCAAGATCAAGGGTTCGGCTACGACGGGACGCTACTTCCGAGATCGTGAGGTGATGACTGCGCTCGCGGCTCAATGGAAGCAAGTCGGCATAGACGTTGAGATGGAGACTCCGGAATCGGCGGCGTGGCTACAGGCGCTAATCAACAACGCGCTGCATCCCATCTACAACATAGGTATGAACTGGGGACCGGAAGATCCCGTGAGTAACAACCGGACGATCAACGAACGGGGCGATCCGAAATTCACCGAGATGGCGAACACGATTCGGGCGACCACCGACGATACGTTGCGAGCGAAGCTGATGCGCGACGCGATCGCCTATGCCAACGAAGAGGCCCACGCGTGGTGGGGGTACACGGTACCCACTGTGTACGGGATGAAGAATGGCCTGCCCCTCATCACGTTCGGCAAGGGGTTTGAGATGTTCATACCCGCTGCAAGCCCATAGATGGGCGAGGCGCTGGCGTGTGGGCTGCGAGCAAGCGCAGCCCCGAGCCGTGAGATGCCGTAGTGACCTCATACATAGCCCGACGACTGCTGCAGGGAGCCCTGGTTGTCGTTGGCGTGATCACGATCGTTTTCTTCCTTGTCCGCGTTTCTGGCGACCCTGCCACTTACTTCGTGAGCCTTGATCCCGACAAGACGCCTGCGGATATTCAACTGGAACTCGTTGAGATTCGGAAGTCGTTAGGTCTCGACCGACCTGTAATCATCCAGTACTTCCTGTTCGTTCAAGTGGCCATACGCGGGGATTTCGGGAACTCGTTTCGGTATCACATACCGGCAACGCGCGTCGTGCTCGAACGCGTCCCATTGAGCTTGAAACTGGGTGGCGCTGCGGCGGTGATCGGGGTCGGAGTCGGGCTGCCGCTCGGGATCGCGGCAGCGTTGAAGCGCGGTTCCATGATCGACAGCGTTTCGACAACGATCGCTGTACTGGGGCTCACCGTGCCGGGATTCTGGCTTGGGATCATGCTGATCATCCTTTTCGCGGTCAAGCTTCACCTGCTTCCTGCGGCAGGAAGTGAAAGCTGGAGGCACCTGATCTTGCCGGCACTGACGCAATCGGCCGGTCTGATGGCAGTGGTCGCGAGGATGGGCCGCTCCGGGATGCTTGAAGTGTTGGGACAAGATTACGTGAGGACGGCTCGAGCGAAGGGGCTCTCGGAGCGGCTTGTTGTTTTCCGCCACGCACTAAGGAATTCCATGATCTCACTGATTACAGTTGTGGGCTCCTCAATTCCACATCTCGTCGGCACGATCGTCATCGTGGAAGTCGTCTTCGCTTGGCCGGGCCTGGGAAGCCTGATGATGCAGTCCGTTTTTAGTCGAGATTACCCGGTGATCATGCTCGGCGTTTTGTTCATGTCAGTCATCACCGTGGTCGTTTTCATAATCGTTGACGTTCTGTATGCGATCGTCGATCCGAGGATTCGCTACAGGTGATTCCCGTACTCGCGTTCGGGGAGGCCGTTGGTGGCTGAGTCGTCGACATCGGTCCGATTGGCCGAGAGTCGCGCTATTGACGGCCGGTTCGGGCTATTGCGGGGAGGTTACGTCGGAACGTTCTTGCGGAACTGGCAGGGCCTGATCGGCCTTTCGTTGATCGTCACTTTCAGCCTGCTAGCAATCTTTGCCCCGGTGCTGGCGCCCTCCGATCCGCAAGAAATCAATCTCGCGCACATTCTCGCTCCACCAGCATGGTCGGACTCTGACCGAGGATTCGGCCTGCTGGGAACAGACAATCTCGGTCGAGACATCCTGAGCCGGGTAATACATGGATCCAGGGTCTCACTACTCGTGGGCATCAGCGCCACGCTCATTGGGCTATTCGTGGGCGTTCCAATGGGTCTGATTGCAGGGTACAAAGGGCGGCCACTGGACGACATCATCACCAGGTTTGCAGACATCCAGTCGGCGATCCCCTTTCTAGTCCTACTCATCGCGATTCTCACATTCATCGGCGGCGGACTGCTAAACGTGGTGATCTTCCTGGGGCTTAGCGGGTGGATCGGCTACGCCAGGCTTGTGCGCGGAGAAACCTTAAGCATTCGCACACGGGATTTTGTCATTTCTGCCCGAGCGGTTGGCGCGTCGGAGGCCCGAATAATGTTCCACCATATTCTGCCGAATGTCGTCGCACCGATCATCATCGCTGCGACGCTGTCTTTCGGCGGAATGATCCTCACGGAATCAGCCCTTAGTTTCCTCGGAATCGGTGTCTCGGCCAGCACTCCGACCTGGGGCCGAATGCTCGCTGAATCACGACAAGACATTCTTTCGGCGTTCGGCCCTTCTTTATTTCCTGGTGTGGCCATCGTTGCGGTGGTTCTGGGAGCTAATTGGACTGGCGATTGGCTGCGAGACGTGCTGGATCCCCGGCTCAGAGGATCGAGGTAGCAAGACTGCGCGGCCTCACGAGGCAGCGAGGAAAGGAAGCGAACGTCAAGTGGAAGTAGGAATCAATTACAAGCGAATCTCCACGCTGGCCGATCTGCGCCGCGATCTGCCGTTCACCAAGGAGGTCGGTTACTTCCAGACCGGCACCTACGGTCCCACGCCTGACTCTGTGGTTCAGGTCGTGGCCAGCGCGATGCGTTTTGAGGCAAACCACGGACCTGCAACAAGCACTAGTCGCGAGGCGATGCGCGAGCCCGAGGAGCGGGCTCGACGCGCTCTGGCCGCGCTGCTGAATGTGAAACACAGGGAACTCGCGCTTACGACAAATACGTCCCAGGCCATGCAACGCGTCATGCGTGCACTCGAATGGCGTCCGGGCGACGAATTCATAGTCTCCTCGCTCGAACACGTCAGCACGACGGGGATCTCCTGGGAACTGGAGAGAAAGCATCAAGTAAAGGTGATCACCCTGACCGCTGACCAAGGGGACGCAGTCTTTCTGGAAGGCGTGAAGTCGGCCCTTAGTCCAAGGACGCGATTGATTTGTCTCAGCGAAATCGCCTCCGCGGACGGACGACGACTGCCGGTTGCCGAGACTTGTGCGCTGGCACATGAGAAAAACGTTTCTGTCGTGGTCGACGGCGCTCAGGCTGTTGGGCAGGTTCCGGTCGATATCCGGGCCCTCGGATGCGACTACTACGTAGGTTCAGGTCACAAGTGGCTGCTGGGTCCAATGGGAACTGGATTTGTCTACGCTTCCGAGGACCACCTCGGCGCGTTCAATCCTGACTACGTACCAGAACGTCATCCATGGACCGTGCCCGGGACGCCTGCTCAGGAGCCGTCTGCCCGTTCGAGAGCGGAAATAGGCACGTACAACCATGCCCTGGTCATTGGACTTGGTGCGTCCGTAGACATCATGGCGTCGATCGGTCTGAGTGCCATCGAAGCCCGGGCGGCGCAGCTTTCAAAGCGGTTCAGGGATGGCCTGTTGGAGATCCCGGGTGTCAAGATTCTCACCCCCCTCGAGCCCGGGACGTCCGCTGGCATCACCTCTTTCATGATTCAGGGCTACGACCGAGCCAGGATGGAGTATCTCAGCACCAACCTTTGGGACAAGCAGCGAGTAGTAGTCAAGGCCCAGTGGCTCACGGCACCTCCCCGAGCCGAACTTGTCGCGGTTCGGGTGTCGATCGCCGGATTCAATTCGGAGGACGAGGTGGACCGCCTGGTCGAAGGCTTGCGCGATGAGATCGCTGGCTGAGTTTGGCGCGTACGAAACCTAGCGCGGTACGGGGGCGTTCGAGAAACCCTGAGCTAACCGATCCTCAAGCGGAGGGGAAGCATGGCACAAATGGTTCCGTTATGGTGCGGGGCGGGAGGTCTGATTGACCCGAAAACCACATCCGATGAACTCGAAGTTCGCAAGTTCGTATCGAGGTGCGCTGACCACGGCGTAACACGTCTGTTCCCCAGTGGCGGCACCAAGGTGCTCGTGGACGCGGCCAAGGCAGCCGGGATCGATGTCCATCCTTACAGCGCCTTGAATACGCACGGTGGAATGTCGATCAACTATGCATGGTCAAGCAATTACGTACTTCCGGCCATGAACACGGTGGAGGCGAGGGTGATCCTGGATCGCCATCGTCCAATATTCAGTCACCCCGTGACCGAGCTCCGCGTCAGTGACTACGCGAAGGCCAACCCCCAGTATTGGACCAAGTCTCGAAACGGATCGGCAGGTGCTCTGGTGCCGGGCGAACGGCTGTCACTCAGTCTCGCCTTTCCAGACGTCAGGGCGTTTGAGCAAGAAAAGTTCCTGGCGATGTTGCGTTCGACAGGGGCGGCTGGACTCCAGATGGAGCTTGTACTTGGCAACGTAGATGAGCGCGGCGTATCGACCGGGGGGTACGAACCGGCCGTAGCGGATGCTTTCCGCCAGAGGTTCAACAAAGACGCTAGCCAGATTGCGAACGACGATCGCGATTGGCTCCAGTTTCGGGCGTCCCTAGTGACCGACTTCATGGAGGGTTTTCGGAAGAACTTGCGGGCGTTCGCGCCGGATGCCAAATTCTCAACCGTGGTCATCGCCAGAGAGGGAAGCGACTACATAAAGGTTCTGCAGGATTGGGAGGCGTGGGTGGACAAGCGCCTCATCGACGAGTTCTATCTGTGGTTCCGCACCACATCTGACCTCACAGAGGTTGAACGTCTGACCTCACAAGTGACCCGGCAGGTAGCAGGCCGTGTTCCGGTAATCGCAGAGCTGTCTTGCTACCACCCGGGAAGTTTTCAGGACTCCCGATTGCTCGTTGAGGCTGCTGCTCGCGCGCTAGCGAGCGGGGCTGACGCGGTCGGCGTCTATCGAAGTCATGCTGTCGAACAACTCGATCTGTGGCATGTCCTTGATCGGATTGCTGCCATGTGAAGTTCGTTTTCTTAGAGGCAAAGCTAAAGCGAAGGGCAAGATAGCGGTTCCTCGGTGTCAGATCCCCGGGGACCCTCAGGATCGGATGGCAGCGGACTTGTGGCCACTGCGACCGGGTAAAAATCCTGGGCAGAAGACCCTGAGAAAGAAGGCCCCGGTAGCGCTGCCGGGGC
>VGZT01000036.1 GCA_016872495.1 SAR202 cluster bacterium | reverse complement strand
CGACCGGCGAAGAACACCGTCTCGCCCTGTACAAGCGGATCGGCGACGTTTGCCTCTTCCTGACCGGACTCTTCCCCGCCCACGCCACGATGCGGCCCATTACGGGCGCGCTGCGAATGCGCCGCTCGCTGGACGACTACCAGTTAGAGGGACAGAGGTACTACGGCCTGGCCGAGGCGCACCCGGCCGCGCGCGCGGCGGGCATGTCGGATATCTTCGGGATGCTCAGCGAGCACTTCGCGGCCGCCCGCAAGCCCCTTACCTTCATGGCCGACCAGTACCTGCACACCCGCAACCGGCGACTCTTCGGCATGGAAGCCTAGGCAAGGCCCGCTACCGGGCTCGATTCCGGAGGCGGGCGGCGCCGAGGCCGTGGATCGATCCTGGGGGGTCACTCCTATGGATCTTGCGAGCCGGAAATGCGAAAGGCCCGGAGTCTTGAGGAAGTCCGCAGGCAGCAGCCCGCCGGGGTGAATGGGCTCAAACCGGCCGGCCTCGGAGGTAGTCAACAAGGTCGACTTCGTACGCAGCGTGGGTTTTCCATCGAGAGCAGATTCGCCACTGGTCATTCACTCGAATACTGTAAAAACCAATTCGGTTCCCCGCCGGTTTTTTAAGCCGGTTGCCCGTCGGGGCGTGAAGGTCGGCCGGGCCGGGTGTGGCGTCCAGCGGTACCAGCTTGCGAAGTGCGATCCAACTGACACTTGAGCCCAGCTTCCTGACGAGTTACCTGGCGGATAGCCTCCTTTGTTCCCGGATCTGCGAACGACCTGACCAGTGCGTTGACGCATCGCGTTGGTAGCGACTAAGTGACCTGGCGCGGGCGGTACTGGAGTGCCTCTGCAAGGTGGGCAGAGAGAACCTGCTCTGAACCCGCGAGGTCGGCCACCGTGCGGGCGACCTTCAGCACACGATGAAATCCCCGGGCCGAAAATCCCAGCTGCCGTACCGCCATCTGCAGGAGCGCCTGAGCAGCCGGTTCAACCTGGCAATGCGCCCATACCTCCTGCGGTCCCATTTCCGAGTTGGCGGTCAGCTTCGTTCCAGCGAATCTCCGGCGCTGCGCTCCCCTCGCCGATTCGACCCGCGACCGGACCGCCTCACTGGTGTCGCCCCCTGGTGGCTGCACCAGCTTTTCGTAATCGACCCGCGGGACATCGACGAAGATGTCGATCCGGTCCAGCATCGGACCCGAAATGCGCCTCTGATACCGCGATACAACCCCGGGACCGCATTCGCAGGCCTTCTGTGCGTCGCCGTAGAACCCGCACGGGCAGGGATTCATCGCAGCGATCAGTGTGAATCCCGTCGGGAAGGTCGTGGTGCCGCTCGCGCGGCTGATCGTCACGACCTTATCCTCGATCGGCTGCCGAAGAACCTCCAGGACCGCCCGTCCGAACTCCGGCAATTCGTCCAGGAAGAGGACGCCCCGGTGGCTGAGCGTGATCTCGCCCGGCCTTGGGATCGCGCCTCCTCCCACGAGGCCCGCGTTCGAGATCGTGTAGTGGGGCGAGCGAAACGGTCGCCGATTGACCAGCGGACTTCTCTCCGGCAGCAGCCCGGCCACGCTGTAGATCTTCGTCACTTCCAGCGATTCATCGACGGTCATCCTGGGGAGGATCGCGGGCAGGCAGCGGGCGAGCAGCGTCTTGCCGCTTCCCGGAGGGCCGCTCATGAGCAGGTTGTGGGCGCCTGCGGCGGCCACCTCGAGCGCGCGCTTCGCCATCTCTTGCCCCCGCACGTCGGCAAGGTCGGGGTGCCGTACGTCCAGGAGCTCGGTCTCGTAGAAATGCCCGTTCCTCTCAAACGGCGAGATGACCTCCACGCCCCGTACGTGTGCCACGATCTGGGTCAGAGCCGTGACCGGGTAGACGGTCATGCCCTCCACCAGTGCGGCTTCCGCAGCGTTAGCAGTCGGGACGAAGACCTCGGAATACCCCTCCGATCTGCCGACCGCCACCATTGGCAGGATTCCCCTGGTTGGACGCACCGTGCCGTCCAGCCCGAGCTCGCCCAGCAGCAGGGACCGGTCCAGCTTGTTGGGAAGCTGCCCCGTGCTTACCAGGATCGCCATCGCGATTGGCAGGTCGTAGGACGGGCCGCTCTTTTTCACGTCGGCCGGCGCGAGGCCTGCCGTAATGCGCTTCATCGGGAACTCGGCGCCCGAGTTCTTGATCGCAGCACGGACCCGGTCGCGCGCCTCCTGGACCGCGGTGTCCGGCAGACCAACCACGCTGAAGTTCGGCAAACCGGGCGAGATATCGACCTCTACGTCGACAACCATGCCGTCGAGGCCGACCACGGCACAGCTCTTGGTCCTGCCGAGCATGCAGAACCTCCAGTCTGAAGCCTGTCGGCCGCCCAAAGGGGCGCTTTAAGCCATGGCACATTGCCAGCTGGTCCATCCAGCGGAGCGGTCGGCAGGCGCGGGTGAATATTCTGGTGCACCCGCATCGTAGGTACGACGCCCGTTCAAGGTCAAAGGCCCGATGGCACGCGTCGGCGGTGTCTCCGGGCCGCCTCCGGCATCAGCCCAGGCTTGCACGACGAGGAACCACACCAGGGCCAGGGAGGTTCATGTCCGTCCCCGAACCTCGATCGCACGGATTACGGCCGCGATCCCACCGAGCGACCGGCAGGTCAAGCGGCTCGCAAAACTCATCGCCGACCGGTCTCAGGGGCAGATTTCGATGGTCGTCGTGATCGACCGTGTAGTCATTGGCGGCCTGGCCGGCGCACCTGGCGACTCACCAGGCCGACAGTGCCTTGCGAGGTCGCCTGGACCGGCTGGACTTGCAGGTCCGTTCAGCCCCTTAGAATCTTGGCAGGCCAACGCCACGGAGACAGGTTGTGAGAGAACGCGACTACGCGCGGAGCCCGCATCCACCCTACTGCACATGTGTTTCCTGCACCGAGCGCCGGACCAAGCGCCTCGACCAGCAGCGCACGCCGGTCGTCGGACCGCTCTATAGACTGTGGTGGCGCATCAAGCGACTATTCGGCCGCAGATAGCCCGGGGCGTCTTCATTTCGAAATGGTGGTGTGCTCTTCTTGAAAATCTCCGACGTCAAGGTCTACACGGTCGACGCGGACATCGGACGCGGGTCGCGTCACCCTCGACAGTGGACGTTCGTGCGCATCGATACCGATGAAGGGATTACCGGCTGGGGAGAAGCCAGCAGCTACCCCAACAACGGATCGTTCCTGGCCGGGCTTGCGATCCTGGCGCAGCGCGAGTGGCTCATCGGGCAGGATCCTGCCCGGATCGAGCCGATCTGGCATCAGATGTTCCGCCGGTACACGTCGGTCGGGGCCAAAGGGGCCACCACCGCGGCGGTCAGCGGCGTCGACATCGCGCTCTGGGACATCCGGGGCAAGGCGCTCGGACTGCCGGTCTATGAGCTGCTAGGCGGCAAGTTCCGGGACGACATCGACCTCTACGCCAACGGCTGGTTCAGCGGTTGCGCGACGCCCGAGGACTACGCCCGGGCCGCCCGCGAACGCGTGTTACCGGCCGGACACACCGCCCTCAAATTCGACCCGTTTTTTGAATGGGAGGACGGGTACGTTGCCGGAGGGTTGTCGGGAAGGGAAGCCAGGATCTCGACCGACCGGGTGTTGGCCGTGCGCGAGGCGGTCGGGCCCGATCACGAGATCCTGATCGACGGGCACGGCAGGTTCAACGTCCCGACCGCCGTGGAACTTGCGAACCGCCTCTACGACGCAGCACGCATCAGCTGGTTCGAGGAACCGGTCCCGCCGGAGAGCTATTCGGCACTGGCGGTGGTCCGGCCTCACATCCGCCCCCGCATCAGCGTCGGCGAGCGACTCTTCACCCGTTTCGACTTCGTCCCGGTGCTCGAGGCAAAGCTGACCGACTACGTCATGCCGGACATCTGCCTGGCCGGCGGGATCACGGAGATGCGCAAGATCGCCAACCTGGCCGAGTCGTATCACGTCCCGTTCAGCCCACACGACGCCCAGGGGCCGATCCAGATCGTCTCCGGCGCCCAGGTTTGCATGGCGATCCCCAATTTCTATCGCCTGGAGCACTCGATGGACGCGATCCCGGCCTACCGGCGATTCGTGTCGAGCCCACTCGACTTCCACGACGGCAAGATCACGCTGTCATCCGCGCCCGGACTCGGGATCGAGATGAATGTCGATGCGATCGAGGCGGCGGCGGTCCATCCCGAGTGGCCCGGCCTGCTCTAGCCGATACGGCCGTCGCGCCGCCCGGCAAAGAGCTCCCGGCACCGATCGCAGGGGTGTTGCGCAAGCACCCCTGCGCGCCTAGCCCGGACGTGACTGCTCAAACGGGCCTTCGATAGCCTCACGGACCGCCTTCACATTGGCCTCAGGCGTTTCCGGCGCGTAGGTGCAACCACTGCCGAGCATCCAGCCCTTCTTGCCCATCGCCGATCGCAGGCCGACCACCTCGCCGCGCATCTGCTGAGGGGTCGCCGATACCATGCCGTCCTTTTGCGGGATTCCACCGACCACGCACCGGCCCCCGAGGATCGCCTTCCCTTCCGCGAGCCCGGGATTGCCAATGCCCCGGACGTCCCAGTTGAAGGCATCGACCGGGTAGCCGCGGAACTCCGGCAGCATGTTGTTGTCGCGGCATACGTGGAGCATGTGGAAATCCGGCGCTTGAACGGCGTCCAGTACCTTGAGGTCCCATGGCCGTGCGTACCTGCGGTACTCGGCCACCGTCATCCGATCGGTGGACGCGAAGGCCGTCGTGGCAAAAAACAGACCGCCGGCGCCTCTTTCCATCGCCGCCTTCGCAAACGCCGTGAAAGTCTCCGTGATCGCTTCGATCGCCGAGTCGACCTGCGCGGTGTGCTCCCTCAAGTGACGCATGAAGGCGTCTTCCGAGGCCGCCAGTCGTGAAGCCACCGAAATGGGGTTGAAGACGGTCGCAAGAAAAACGAGCCGGCTCCCCAGGCCCTGGCTGATCAACTCGATGGCTCGCAGCTGTTCCCGGAAAATCGGGTGATCGAGCCTGACCGGCTCGATCTTCAGCCAGTCCTTTGGATCGTTGACCGGCACCGCGGTGACATCGGGCGGCCGATCGCCCGAGTACCGGACCCGGAGCCCCCAGGGTTCGGCATGGTACGAGGCACGGGGATTCATCTTCATGAAATCCCACCCGTGCAGTTTCTGGTAGGCCAGCATTGCGGCTGCGAGATCTTCGGCGGACCGCTCCATGTCGAAGAAGTGCCGCCACATGCTCACGGGAGGCCGGTCGACCTCCCGCCCGTCGAGCGCGGCGCGGACCCGTTCACGACTGGTCATCGAAGACGGCATTGGCGCCCTCCAATGGCGATCTTGATCGACGCCTCGACCCGAACCCTAGCTCAATTGATAGATCTCGTACGGTGCCTCGCAAGGGTTACCACGACTCAGGTGCATTCGCCCGGCCGCGGGTTCGACGATCATCGACACCACGCTGCGCTGGTAACCGGTGGCAGGGTCGTCGTTCGGATGCCGGCAGATCGAGGTCGGATGCCCCTCGTGGTCCGAGAGGATCCGCTTGACGGTGTCGACATCCGCCGCCCCGGGCTCACGCCCCAGGATCGTCGCCGCCCGTCCCCGGCGTTCAAACGACTGCCCGTACACCCCGCTTCGGAACTCGTCGTTGGTGCCCAGCAGGTCGGGGTGGACGCAGTGGTTGGTGTGCACCAGCCACCCATGCTCGTCGGGTCCAACTGTGCGCACCGCATCAAGCATCACTTCCAGGTCTGCCGCCCCCTCGGCGGTGATCAGCGCAGCGTTGGCGGGGATTGAGCGGTTCGCCCGCTCGGCCGCCGCCTTAATGCAGCTGAGGTTCGGCTGCTCGTAGATAGCCCGCACGATGAAGTACCACGGTAGCCCAATCCGGCGTGACCGGCCGGGCATGGCGTTCATCAGGATGCCCGTCCCGGCGGAGTTCAGGCCCATGTAGGCGATCTCTCCCGGCCGGATGAAGTTCATGATGGCCGGCTTGCCGGCGGGGCGCCGTACCAGCACCACCGAATACGGATCACTCGCGGGATCGTTGTCCCAGTTCTGGCCAGCAATCCCGTGACCGACCGAAGTCGCCCGCGACTCAAGAACGACCGACGTGCAGCCTTCGAGCGCTGCGCCGAGCTGGTTGCGAACGTTGATCAGCATGACCTGCTCGGTCGTGATGCCGGCGCCTTCGGCAATCCCCCGCATCTCTTCCGCCGAGTCCGGGGAGTAGGCCTGAACGAACGGAAAGCAACCCTGCGAAACGTCTAGCGCGGCGGCAAGTTCGAGTCGCTTCGCCCTGCCGTGGTTGAAGCGTTCGATGACGAGGTCCGAAAAGCCTCGCACCTGTTCCCGGCACGCCTCCCCGATCTGCCTGCCCATCTCCCGGGGCTTGCCGGACACCTCAACTTCAGGGAACCTGGTGCGCCTGGGCGTCTCGACGGTCATGTGCTCTCAATTCCAATTTCCAGATGCCGGGCCTGACAGAAGCGCCGGCGTCGCGGGTCGCCAGAGACCTGCGACCGCAGCCGTTCCGGCCTTCCCCGGACAGCCTAAGGCTTTACGGGTTGCCGTGCTACTCTACGGCCGCCCTCAAGCTAATTCCTATCTGCTATGACCGGAGGAACGATGCCGACCCGTCAGACACGAGCCAGACCTGCGCAGCGTCCCGGACCGAACCAAAGAGGCAACGGCCTCTCTCGCTCGCAGGAGTGGTTCGGAGGGCACGACCTCGAAGGCTTCCTGCACCGCTCAGGGCTCAAGGCGCAAGGCTGGCCAGAGGAGGCGTTCTCCGGCAAGCCAGTGATCGGCATCGCCAACTCCTGGAGCGAAGCGACACACTGCAACGCCCACCTGCGGGAGCTCGCGCAGCACGTCAAGCGCGGGATCCTGGCGGCCGGGGGGTTCCCGCTCGAGTTCCCGACCATCTCGCTCGGCGAATTCTTCTTGCAACCGACTTCGATGCTCTGCCGGAACCTGATGGCCATGGACGTCGAAGAGATGATCCGCGGGCTCCCGATCGACGGTGTGGTCCTGCTCTCCGGCTGCGACAAGACCACCCCCGCCATGCTGATGGGCGCGGCCAGCGCCGATGTGCCGGCGATCCTGGTTACCGGCGGCCCGCAACTGAAAGGCAACTGGCGCGGCGTCGAACTGGGGTCGTGCACCGACTGCCGCAGGTTCTGGATCGAGTTGCGCGCAGGCCGCATCACGCAGGAAGAGTACGACTCTATGGAGTCGGCGATCTACCGGTCACCCGGGCACTGCATGGTGATGGGCACGGCC
This sequence comes from SAR202 cluster bacterium, assembly GCA_016872495.1. Taxonomy (GTDB): domain Bacteria; phylum Chloroflexota; class Dehalococcoidia; order Lucifugimonadales; family Lucifugimonadaceae; genus VGZT01. The sequence goes on along the minus strand of VGZT01000036.1, from coordinate 16,320 downwards.
TCGACCATGGCCGCGCTTACCGAAGCCATGGGAATGACGCTGCCCGGCGGGGCCGACATACCTGGCGCGGATGCCCGCAGGTCAGCGCACGCGCAGCAGGCCGGGGCACGTGCCGTACAACTGGCGATCGAGGGCATCCGTCCGTCCCAGATCATGACCGCAGAGGCGTTCGAAAACGCTATTCGCCTGCTGCTGGCTATCGGTGGCTCCACAAACGCCGTGATACATCTGACCGCAATCGCGGGCCGGGCCGGGATCAAGTTGCCGCTTGATCTATTCGACGACCTCTCCCGCACGACACCCATGATCCTGAACCTGAAGCCATCTGGCGAGTTCCTCATGGAAGACCTCTACTACGCCGGCGGTATCCAGGCCGTGCTCGGCCGCATCTCCCCCCTGCTTGAACTGGACACCCGGACGGTCACGGGCAAGACACTGGGTCAGAACATCCAGGATGCCCGGGTGCACAACGACGCCGTGATTCGCACGATGGAGAATCCGATCTACAGAGAGGGGGGCATCGTAGCCCTCCGCGGCTCCCTGGCCCCCGACGGCGCAATCCTGAAACAGACCGCCGCGTCCCCGTCTCTGATGACCCATACGGGTCGCGCGGTCGTCTTCGAGAATTACAAGGACCTGCACGAACGCATCGACAGTCCCGGTCTCGACGTAACCCCCGAGGACGTCCTCGTCATGAAAAACGCAGGACCGGTGGGCGGGCCCGGGATGCCCGAGTGGGGCATGCTCCCACTGCCGAAGAAGATCCTTCAAAAAGGCGTTCGCGACATGGTGCGTCTGAGCGACGCCCGCATGAGCGGCACGGCGTTCGGGACGGTGGTTCTGCACGTGGCGCCCGAAGCCGCCATCGGTGGCCCGCTTGGACTCGTGCGCAACGGCGACATGATTTCGCTCGACGTGCCCGCTCGCAAGCTGGACCTCCTGGTGGACGAACGGGAACTCAGCCGGCGCCGGGCGCAGTGGAAGAAGCCTGCGGCCCATTACGACCGAGGCTACGGACGGCTCCATGTCGAACACGTAATGCAGGCGCCCGACGGCTGCGATCTCGACTTCCTGGTCGGCAAAACCCCGGTAGGACACTAAGGACGGCTCGCCATGCAGATCGGAGTTGTGTTCCCGCAGACCGAGATAGGTACCGATCCCGGCGGGATCCGTGAGTACGGGCAGGCCGTCGAACGCATGGGGTTCAGCCATATCCTGGCGTACGAGCACGTAATTGGCGCCAACCGCGCCAGCAGGCCCGACTGGGGCAGGCGTCCGTACGACCTGGACTCGATGTTCCACGAGCCATTCGTGCTCTTCGGCTTCATCGCCGCAGCGACCTCCACGATCGGGCTCGTCACCGGCATCGTCATCCTTCCGCAACGCCAGACCGTGCTGGTGGCCAAACAGGCGGCGACGCTCGATGTGCTGAGCAATGGCCGGCTGCGGCTCGGCATCGGAATCGGCTGGAACGATGTGGAGTACACCGCGCTCGGCATGAACTTCCGCGATCGCGGGCGCCGCTCCCTCGAGCAGGTCGAGGTAATGCGCGCGCTGTGGACGAACCGGGCGGTAACGATCGACAAGCGCTGGCACAAGATCCCAGATGCAGGCCTCTGGCCCCTCCCCGTACAACGCCCAATCCCGGTCTGGTTCGGAGGCATGGCGGACCAGGTGCTCGATCGCGTAGCCAGGATCGGAGACGGGTGGCTGCCGCAGTTCGAGCCCGGGGACGCGGCACGGGCCAGCCTCGCAAAGCTGCACGAGCTTGCTCGGAAGTACGGTCGCAACCCCGACGGGATTCAGATCGAGGGCCGCATGTCGCTGAAACTCGGCGAAGAATCGACCTGGGAGTCGAAGCGCAAGGACTGGGAGGACCTCGGCGCCAACTACCTGAGCCTGAACACGATGGGCGATGGGCTGAAGGGCGCCGAACAACATCTGCGACGGCTCGAATCGGCCAGGTTGCAGTGAAACTACTGGTCTTCGGAGGCACCCGCTATTTCGGCCGTGCGGCCGTCGAGCTTGCCCTGTCACGGGGCCACGAAGTCACGATCTTCTCGCGCGGCAACGTGCGGCCGCCGTTCTGGAACCAGATCGAACACATCCAGGGCGACCGTACCGACGCGGATGGCGTCGTCAAGCGGCTGGCGGGCCGCAGTTTCGATGCCGTAATCGACAATCAGGCCTACACACGCGAGGAGGCGCAGTCGGCCCTCAAGGCCTTGCGCGGCAATGTCGGACGGTACGTGGTCGCCAGCACCGTTTCGACGTACGGCGAGGGTGGTCACTCACTACGGCGATCGACCGTCGACAGCCCGGTAGCAGACTCCGACCGATTCTGGATCGACTACCGGGGGCGGGAACCAGTGCGCGAGGCCGATTCCGATGTGTATGACCATCCGTGGGAGACCCGGGACAACCTGTCGAAGTACGGCGAGGGCAAGCGACATGTCGAACGGGTCAACCTGCGATCGCCCACCGACTGGCCCTATGTGATCATCCGTGTGCCGGCCACGCTTGGCCCGGACGATCCGACCGGACGCTTCGCCTGGTGGCTGTGGCGGATCCTGGATGGAAAGCCAATCCTGCTGCCGGACGGCGGCAAACACGCGGTTCAGCTGGGCTTTTCGCTCGATCTGGCTACGTTCATCCTCGACTGCACGACGAATCGGGGTACCCCGCGCCAGGTCTTCAACTACGCGCAGCCCGAGCTACCGCGCTGGGGTTACTTCCTCGAAGTGATGGCGGCCGCCGCAGGGAGAAAGCTGAACGCGGTTCCTGTGCCATCGGAGTTCCTCCACCGGCACAGCGGCCTGCCCTGGCACGAATGGGGCTATGCCCCGTTCTGTGACCTCAATATCTCGATGTCCCTCTGGAAGGCCGAACAGATCGTCGGCCTGCCTGGCACACCCCTCGCCGAATGGGTCAAACTGACCACGGAGTGGTACCTCACCCACCCCGCGGCCCTCGAAGGCACTCGTTTCCACGAATTGCGCAAGTCGGAGACCGACTTCGCCGAGCGGTGGCGCAAGGTGGCAGGACAGGCGCACGCCAGCCTCGGCGGCGCCTGACCCGGAAATCAGCTGGCCGGGACGGGCGCCGCCGGCGGGATCAACTTCTCGGCCTTCAGCTCCCGCCAAAGGTCCGCAGGGATCCGTGCCGATGCCATGCGGATGTTCTCCTCTAGCTCGGCCACGCCCTGGGCCCCGGGGATCGCGGCCGCCACCGCGGGGTGACCCAGCACGAACTGCAACGCGGCAGCTTTCAGGTTGACCCTGTGGCGGTCGCAGACCGCCTTGAGCGCCTTTGCCTTCGCGATCTGCTGGGGCGGCGCCTTCTCGTAGTTGAAGGTGACAGGTCCGGAGAGATCGCGGGCGAGTATCCCGCTGTTATAGGGGCCACCCACGACGACCTTCACATTGCGCTTCTCGCACTCCGGCATGAACTCGGCAAGGCCCGACTGGTCGAGCAGCGTATAGCGCCCTGCAAGCAGGACCACATCTATGTCAAAACGGCGAATGAACCGAAGCGGCATCTGCCACTCGTTCATGCCCGTCCCTATCGCCTTGATTAGGCCTTCCTCGCGTAGCTTGAGCAGCGTGGGGAAGGCGGTCTTGTTCGCCGACTCTTCCAGGTTCTCCACGTCGGGGTCGTGCAGGAAGATGATCTCCACGTGGTCGGTCCTTAGCCTGGACAGCGTTTCGTCGAGCGCCCGCTTGATGCCATCGGCGGAGAGGTCGAAACGGGCCTTCAGCCTGGGCAGCTTTTCCGGACCGGTTGCCTCCGCCTTGCCCGGCGACTCCAGTTCCAGCACCCGGCCGACCTTGCTGGAGATGACGAACGAGTCCCGCTTTATCCCAGAGAGTCCGGCCGCTAACCTTGCCTCCGACCTACCTGCCCCGTACAGAGGTGCGGTGTCGAAGTAGCGGACCCCGAGTTCGTGGGCCCGCTTCACGATCTTGACCGCTTCGTCGTACGCCGAGCCGCCATGAAGCCCGCCGGCGAGCTCAATGCCGGACAGCGGGCCACCCCCGAGGCCCAGCCGGGTTACCTTCACACCAGTCTTACGAATCTCGACCCTCTCAAAGGGATTCATACGCCCCCATCCCGCCCCGCAAGCGAGGCTTCGACAAGCTGAGTCAATGTCCAACCGCCGTTCAACGAGCGGGTGCCCCGAGCGCTCCGACGATCGCGTCGCCGACTTCGCTCGTCCTGGCCGTTCCGCCGAGGTCTGGCGATATCACCTTGCCCTCGTACAACACCTTCTGAACCGACGCCTCGACCGCCTGCGCGGCCTTCTCCTCGGAGAGGTTACGGAGCATCAACGCTGCGGTCAGGATCTGCGCCATCGGGTTGGCGATGCCCTTGCCTGCGATATCCGGAGCGCTGCCATGGGTCGGCTCGAACATCGACGGGAAACGGCGGCTCGGGTCGAGGTTCGCGCTTGATGCCAGGCCGAGGCTGCCGGTGATCACGGCTCCGATGTCGGTCAGGATGTCTCCGAACAGGTTGCTGGCGACCACGACGTCGAACTGTTCGGGCCTGCGGATGAAATCCATGCACGCCCGGTCCACAAGAAGCGACTGGGTCTGGATGTCCGGGTACTTCTCGGCCACGGCCTGGAATGTGCGGTCCCAGAGGACCATGCCGTAGCCCTGGGCATTCGACTTGGTTATCGAGGTCAGATGCTTCTTCTTATTCCGCTTCCGGGCCAGTTCGAAGGCATAGGTAATCACGCGCTCGCAGCCGCGCCTGGTGAATACTGACGTCTGGACAGCCACTTCTTCAGGCTGCCCGCGGTACTGGAACCCGCCCACGTTGGCGTACTCGCCTTCGGTGTTCTCCCTGACCACGACCAGGTCGATGTCCCATGGCTTCTTGCCCGCCAGCGGGGACTTCACGCCGGGGTACAGGACCGAGGGGCGCTCGCACACGTACTGGTCAAACGACCTGCGGATGGGCAGGAGCAGCCCATTGAGAGTGACGTGGTCCTGGACCTTGGGGTGACCCACCGCGCCCAGGAAGATCGCGTCGAACTTCCGCAGCGTATCCACCCCGTCCTTCGGCATCATCTCGCCGTGCTTGAAGTAATAGTCCGTACTCCACGGGAACTCGGTGAACTCCATCGTGTAGCCGTACTTTTTGGCGCCGGCCTTCAGGACCTTGATCCCCTCTTCAACGACATCGACCCCGATGCCGTCGCCGCGAATAACCGCAATCTTGTGATTTGCCACGCGAACTTCCTTCTCGATGAATGTTGCCGCCAGTAACGGCACTACTTCTCTGCGCGCTTCTCCAGGGCGACGATGACCGCCGCAATATCACCTTCACCATAACCAAGGTCACGGGTTTCTTCGATCACCTGCTTGGCAGTCGACGACAGCGGAAGCGCCAGGTTCAACTGCTTCGCGAGGTCGACGATGATGCCGATGTCCTTTACCAGGTTTCGCACCGGCGCCGCCGACTTCTCGAAATCGCGCTTCGCCGTGATCGGAGCGCTGCGTTCCACCATGCGGCTCTGGCCGAAGCTCGCCGAGAGCAACGATGCCGCCTCGTTGATGTCAATACCGGCCTTGTTCGCCAGTGAGTAGGCTTCGGCTGCCGCACAGACGTTCACGCTGACCAGCAGCTGATTGATCAGCTTCATGGCGGTGCCGGCGCCCGCCGGCCCCATGTACCGGACCGTCTTGCCCATCTGGTCGAACGTGGGCCGGGCCCGGTCAAACGCCGCCCGATCCCCGCCAACCATGATCGACATCGTAGCGTCGCGTGCGCCGATCGGTCCGCCGCTGATCGGCGCGTCGAGGAAGCTGGCGCCCTTGCGCTGAGCAGCGGCGTGAAAGTCGCGCGAGGTCTGGATGTCGACGGTGCCGTGATCGACCAGGATCTGGCCCTTGCGTGCCGCCGCGACGACGCCACCGTCGCCGAGAAACAGGTCGCGTGAACTCCTGATGTCGGCCAGGCATGCCAGCACCAGGTCGACGGCGCGCGTGAGCTCCGCCGGGCTAGCGGCCCGCTTGGCGCCGCGGCTCACCAGGTCGTCGACCTTCGGCTGGCTCCGGTTCCAGACAGTCAGGTCGGCGCCGGCCTTCAGCAGGTTGTTGGCCATTCCAATGCCCATATTGCCCAGACCAATGAAACCTACTCGCACTTACACACTCCTCGGGAGTCCAAAATACGTTCATCAACCGGCCGGCAAGACGCCGGCGCAGATGCTACACGACCCGATTCTCGACACGCCCGGAAAGGAAGTTCAGGACGTTGTCCACCGCCATATCGAGGCCAGTTGCCAGCGCCTCCGTCGTCGTGCCAGCGGTGTGCGGCGAAAAGATCGCGTTCGGCAGCTCCCGCAACGGGTTATCGTCCTTCATCGGTTCCTCGGCAAACGTATCCAACCCCGCCCCGGCGATCGTTCCGGCCAGCAGCGCTTCGTAGAGCGCGCGCTCGTCGACCAGGGCCCCGCGTGCGGTATTGATGAACAGCGCAGATGGCTTCATGAGGTCGAACTCGCGCGCGCCGATCATGCCTCTCGCTTGATTCGAAAGCCGCAGGTGCATCGACACCACGTCCGACTCCTTGAGCAGCGTCTCGAGGTCCACGTACCTGATCCCGAGGAGGGAGGCACGCTCGTCCGACGGGTGCATGGTCCACGCGTGCACCTTCATGCCGATCCCCTGCGAGATGCGAACCATGCGGGAACCCACCGCGCCGGTGCCCACCACACCCATCGTCTTGCCGGCCAGCTGGATCAGCAGCCCGCGCGGCCATTCACCTTCACGCACGCGGCTGTTCAGTTCCGCAATCCGGTGAGCGAGTGAGAGCGCGAGCGTAAGTGCGTGTTCTGCCACCGACACCGTGGCGGTGTTCGGCGTGTAGGTCACCCCGATGCCTAGGCGCCTGGCCGTGAAGAAATCAACGTGATCGGTGCCTGCGCCCCAGATCGCGATGTGCTTCAGGTTCTGGCTCGATTCGAGCACGTCCTTCGTGAACTGGGTCGAAGACCTGATGTTGATGACGGTATGGGCCGCGCCGATGCGCCGCAGCAGGTCAGCGTCGCTCGATGGCTTGCTGTTCCATGTCTTGACGGTGATGTCCGGCGTAGATTGCAGGCGCTGCAGCGCCCGGGACTGGCTGATCACGGGCGGATCGTCGTCCGGTATTGCGATGAAGACCATGTTCCGCGGTAGTGCCCTCCCGGTGTACGGAAAAACCGGGTGCTAGGATACGCCGCTATCTTGAACCGATGGCCGGCCAGAATGCGGGCCAGGAAGCCCAATCACGAGGCGACATGTTTCATCCATCCGCATGCCTGTGGTCGCTCACCGGACAGCCGCGCGCCGCCCTCGGACGCATCCGGAGATCGGGATTCGACTATGTCGACCTGCGATCTGACTGCTGGGCCGGCATCGGCGACCGGGACGACGTGCGGCGACTGGGACTCACCGTCGGCTGCGTTGGCATTACGCCCGTCCAGATGGCGCCAGGGATGTCGCTCGACACGATCGCGACGGGCGAGGCCGTGCATGCGCTCCCGTACCTGCTAGGCGCGCTCCAGCGCGGGGCCGCGCTCGGGGCCCCTAACGCCTACATGGTGACTCCCGCGGGCCGGGTGGCCGACACCGGGTTCTACCGGACTTCGGTGCTGCGCCTGGCGGATGAGGCCCAGCGGCTGAACATGAAGCTCTGCATCGAGCCGACGCCCGGCCGAGCCCTGGCGACCTCGGCGGAGGTGCTTGCGTTCGTGCGCCGCCTGGGGCATCCCGCCCTATACGTGCTGATCGACCTGGGGCATAACCTGATTACCGGCGAACCGCCAGATCAGGCGGCGCGCGACGCCGGAGATCGCCTCGGATACGTCCACATCGACGACAACGACGGCCGGTCTGACCTCCACTGGGGCCTTTTTGACGGTGTCCTGCGTCCCAGGGTCATCGACGACTTTCTTGCCGCTCTCTCCCGGTGCGGCTACCGGGGCACGATCGGCATCGAAATCAAGAACAGCCTGCCCGCGCCGATGAGCGCCATGTCGGCCGCCCGTGACTACCTGAACGAGCGGCGGCAGAAGCTTCCCTGGCAACCGCCTTCATATCTGCCTTTGTTAACATGAACCGCACATGCTCACGACGATCCAGAGGCAAAGCTTTGGCGCGGATTCGCTTGATGTACTGGAAAGAGATCCCGCTCCAGGTCCAGGCGGTCGATGGTCGCAAGCAAATCTCGCGACCCCTTGATCCCAGGTTCCAGCAAGGCGTGGACGCGATCGCGATGTTCGACGGCAGCGCGGGAGAGGATGCCTACCTGGAGTCGTACGCCTGGGGACCATACCTCGAGGTTCCGGGAGAAGATCCCGCACGGGCCGCCGACGAGATGACAGCCCGCATCAACGAGAGGTTCCCGAGGGACTTCGTCAGCCGGATCCGGGACCTGCAGAAAGCCGGAACACGCAACCCGGCTGCGGGAGCGGTCGACCACTGGTACGAGGACAGCAAATAGTGGCCAGATTGCAGACAACTGAGCTTACGATCCTCGAAAGGCTCGGGCGTGGAGACCTGCTGGTTGCGGACGGCGCAACTGGCACGTACCTGCAGCAGCACGGACTTGAGCCGGGCGGCTGCCCTGAAGCGTTCAATCTGACCCAGCCGGAGATCATCCGGCAGATGGCTGCCGATTACTTCGCCGCCGGGTCGGACTTTGTCCTGACCGATACCTTTGGCGCCAACCGCTACATGCTCAAGAAGTACGGCCATGGCGACAAAGTGCGGGAGATCAACCGTACCGCCGCCCGGCTTGCCAGGAGCGTGGCGCCCCCCGGCAAGTACGTGATCGGTTCGATGGGCCCGACCGGGGAGTTCCTTGAGCCCCTCGGCGTCGTCCCCGAACGCGAGATGTACGAGGCGTTCGTCGAACAGGCCACCGCGCTTGAAGAGGGCGGCGCAGACGGCGTCGACATCGAGACGATGACCGCGATCGAGGAATCGGTGCTCGCCGTTCGCGCGGCCAAGGAAAACACCCGGCTCGCGGTGTTCGCGACGATGGTGTTCGACAAGGGCCCGCGCGGCTTTTTCACCATGATGGGCGTAACCCCGGAGCGTGCCGCCAGGGAGCTCAAGGCCGCCGGGGCCGACGTCGTCGGAACCAACTGTGGAAACGGCATCGAGGTCATGATCGAGATCGCAAAGCGTATCCGCGCGGCGACTGACGGACCCGTAATGGTCAAGTCCAACGCCGGCATCCCCGCGATCATCAAGGGAAAGATCGTTTACCCCGAAGGACCGGAATGGATGGCCGAGCGGTTCAAGACGCTCGCCGACCTCGGGGTCAACGTAATCGGCGGATGCTGCGGCACGGGACCGGACCACGTCGCCGCACTCTGCCGTGCGGTGCGCCCGTCCTGATCTTTCAACCAGGGAGGACATGACATTGGCGATTTCGGCGACGCTCGAGAGGCTCCATGCCAGGGAGGTCGTGCGCCGCTTCGGCCGCTGCCTGGAACTGGTCGGCATCGATCCCCATTTCCACGACGTGTCTGTGGGCCTGTACCTGAAGAACGACGTCTTCACTACCTGGAGCTTCAGCCGGCGCCCGGGGATCGAGGCCCGCATCGAACAGATCCGAGGCCTCATCTGTGCATTCGGAGACATGGCCCCGGTCCCGGGGACGATCAACCAGTCCCGCTACACGTGTGGCCAGACGCACGAACAGGCGATGCGCTTCCTGATGATGGAGTGCGTCGAAAAGCGGGCGGACCGCCATGTGGGCGAAGGCGATATCTCCTTGGCCGACACCAAGACGCGGATGCAGCTGGCGGTCGAACCGCAGGAGCGCGACGGCCGCACCGTCTACCTGGTTACTGCGACCGGCGAGGGCAGCAATGACTCCAACATGCGCCTGCGGGCGGTCGTTGGCGGCTTCCTGCGCTACGGCGGCGCGCAGCGTGTATCGCCACACGAGTTCTCGTTCCCATGCGGGGCGCGGCACGATCCGCTCGCCCGCCTCCTGCTCCCGTACGCCCGGAACGTCTCCACGATCGAAGACGTGCTGGAGGCGGACTCACTGCGCGGCCAGATGACGACCCAGACCCTCGGTTTCTCTAGCACCTAGCGAGGCAAGGAAAGAGATGACAGCCAGAGAATCGATGTCCCCGCGGCAGCGGGTCCTCAACGCGCTCGACGGACGCCCGGTCGACCGCCCCCCGATCTGCAATCCGACCAACGTCATGACCGTCGAGCTGATGGACATGGTCGACGCTCCGTTCCCGGATGCCAATCGCGACCCGGAAATGAACGCCCGTCTCGCCGCCACCGGCTACACCGAGCTCGGGTTCGACTCCATCACGCCCTACTTCACGATCATCCAGGAGTCATCCGCGCTGGGTTGCGAGATGCAATGGGAGCAAAAGGACAACTGGCCAACGGTCCGCATGACCAGGCCGATCTGGAACGGCCCGGAAGACGTCAAGATCCCGAAAGGGTTCCTGCAGCACCGCGACACCAGTACGATCATCGAGTCGATCCGAATCCTCAAGCGCGACTACGGCAAGGAGGTCGCGATCATCGGTAAGACGATGGGTCCATGGACCCTCGCATACCACGTGTTCGGTGTCGAAAAATTCCTGCTCATGACGATCGACGACCCGGACCGCACGATGCGCTGCCTGGACAAGCTGAAGGAGATCTCGGTGCTGTTCGGCATGGCCCAGATCCAGGCCGGCGCAGACGCACTGACCTTCCCCGACCACGCCACGGGTGACCTGGTTTCCGGGGAGTACTACCGGCGGTTCCTGCAGGAGCTGCACGGCGAAATGGTCGAACGGTTGCCCGTCCCCTTGATCCTCCACATCTGCGGCAACACGCTCGATCGCATGAACCACATCGCCGACACCGGGATGGCCGCGTTTCACTTCGACTCGCGCAACGATCCGCAGAAGGCGATGGACATCGTTGGTGACCGCATACGGCTGGCCGGCAACATCAATAACCCGGTCACCCTGTATTCGAAGGGGCCGCAGACCGTACGCGAGGAGGTATACCGGGCGCTAGAGGCCGGTGTTCAGATCATCGCGCCCGAGTGCGCCATTCCCCTGCGCACGAAGCTGGAGAACCTCCTCGAGATCCCCGCCGCCGTGAAAGACTGGGCGGCCGAAAGGATGACGGCCTGAAGCGGTCGCGCACTGCACCGCGACGTCGGTTACGAATTTCGTTGCAAACGGTTAACATCTACGTATCGGCCAGCAACCAGGACTAGTCATGCCCATTACTCACGAAGGCCTACAGGAAGAGTTCACCCACGTGACGCGCGAGGGCGAGCGCCGGCACATCAGCGAGACTTTCGATCACGCCGACGCGCTGATGCAGGAGACCGCCTACAACCTGATCACCGGCAACCACCACGAAGTCGACCGCCTGGTGAAGCAGGCGCTGGACAGCGGCTACACGGCCAACAACGTCCTCGACTACGGGCTGATCTCCGGCATGGCGATCGTCGGGGTCAAGTTCCGCGACAACATCATCTTCGTCCCGGAAGTGCTGATCGCAGCCCGGGCCATGAAGGCCGGAATGGCGCACCTGGAACCCATCCTGTCTGCCTCGGGCGTCGAACCGGTCGGCACGGTCATCATGGGCACTGTCAAAGGTGATCTCCACGACATCGGCAAGAACCTTTGCATCATGATGCTCAGGGGCGCAGGTTTCACCGTCCACGACCTGGGAGTCGACACCAAGCCGCAGCAGTTCATCGATGCGGTCGTTCAGCACAAGGCCCAGGTCCTGGGAATGTCCGCCCTGCTCACTACAACCATGCCGAACATGGGCAGGACGATCCAGGCATTCGAGGACGCCGGCATGCGTGATCTCGTCCGGGTGATGGTTGGCGGCGCCCCGGTAACCGCCCGGTTCGCCGAAGACATGGGCGCCGACGGATACGGCGCCAACGCAATCGAATGCGTCGAGCGCGCGAAGGAACTGGTCGGGGTCAAGGCCCGGGCCTGACGGCCGCGGCCAGAGCGCTCATGACCAACCCCGAGCCTCGCAAGCAGCCCCAGGCCGACCCCGAACGCGCCCGGGCGAGCATCGCCCGGCTGATGGAGATCTACCGGGGAATCTCCGAGACCGCCGACGAGGTTTCAACCCGCCGGTGCCCGTACAAGAACGCGCAGGCGCGTTGCACGGCGCAGTTCAAGTGTCGCAACCAGTACTTCACCCGCGTTCCGGCCGATCTCCCGATCTGCACGGGAAGCGATAAGCTCGATTACAGCAGGGCCTGGGAGTCCGAAAAGCGCCTCGGCTCCGCCTGAACTTCCCGCTCGGAGAATCATGTCCCCACTGAAGCACGGCGACCGTGAGCTGAAGCTGGTTGCCGGAAAGACCATCTTCGACTTCGCCGACGACCTTCACCTGCGGGTACCGACGTCGTGCGGGCGCAATGGCGATTGCCACGAATGCATCGTCGAAGTACGTCAGGGGATGGACGCGCTTTCCTCTCCTACGCCCGAAGAGTCGTTCCTGCGCGGCAACTACCGGCTGGCGTGCCAGGCCGCGGTTGTCGACCCGGAGGCGCTGGTAGAGTTCAACGTCTTGCGCCGCCAGCCCAAGATCCTGACCGCGTCAGTCAAGCGGGATTTCAAGCTCGATCCGCTGACCGTCCGGCGCGGCGATGACGTCGTCTGGCTCGGCGGCGAGGGCGGGCGCGGTGGCCCGGTACGCCTGGACGAGTACTCGGGCGCCATCTACGGTATCGCTCTCGACCTGGGCACCACGACGGTCGCCATGCACCTCGTCGACCTGGAAACCGGTCGCATCGCCTACACCGCATCGTTCGAAAACCCGCAGCGGTTTGGCGGCAGCGACATCATGAATCGGATCTCCTACGACGGTGGGAAGTACCGGGGCGAGTTGAAACAGGTCGCCCATTCATCGGTCAACTTCGAAATCGGCGACATGGTGAGGCGGCTCAAGATCCGCCGGCGCCAGATCTACGAGATGGTGGTCGTCGGCAACTCGACGATGCGCGATATCTTCTTCGGCCTCGACGTCCAATCGATCGGCGAAAAGCCGTATCGATCGCTCACCGAGCACGAATTGTTGGCCGGCAAGCGCTCGACGACCGCGCTCAACGTCAAGGCCGGTGAACTCGGCATGCGTATCCATCCCTCCGCAAACGTATACGCCGGACCGCTGATCGGCAGCCATGTGGGCGCGGACATCGCGGCTGACCTGCTCGCGATCGCCATGGATGAAGAGGAAGATCCAGTAATCCTCGTGGACGTCGGGACCAACACCGAGGTAGTCGTCGGCAACCGGCACCGGATGCTGGCGGCGTCTTGCCCGGCTGGACCCGCCTTCGAAGGGGGCGCGATTACATACGGGATGCCCGGCTATGACGGCGCGGTGGAAACACTGAAGCTGGCCGCCGAGGGCGTCGAATTCAAGACCATCGGGAACAAGGCGCCACAGGGTATCTGCGGCTCCGGCCTGATCGACCTCCTGGCAGAGCTACGGCGCGTCGGCAGGATGAACGAGCTCGGGGTCCTGACCGGCGGGGACCGAGAGTTCGAATTCGTGCCAGACAAGGGCCTCACGATCTCGCGGGCGGACATCAGCGCCCTCGCGCAGGCGAAATCGGCCAACTTCTGCGGCCAGCAGATCGTCCTCCGGCGGTACGGGCTGCCCATCGAGAAGTTCAAGCGGCTGTACCTTGCGGGCGGCTTCGCCAACTACGTGGATGTCGACAACGCGCTGGCCATTGGCTTCGTCGCCAACGTTCCCCGCGCACGAATCACGAAGATCGGAAACGCCTCTCTAGAGGGCGCGTCAGTGATGCTACTGTCGGGCGAGCTTCGAAGCAGGGTCGAGGGGCTCGTCCGGACGATCGAGCACGTGGAGCTCGAGACGGAGCCCGACTTCTTCGAGCTGTTCGTCGAGGGCTGCCACTTCAGGCCGATGTTCGACGCCGCCCGCGGCTGAGTTCGGTCAGAAGAGCGAGCCAGGCCATCAGTGCCGGGTGATCCTGACTGTGACCGCCGCCCCATCGCGATTCAACTCGGCGAAAAAATGTTGGCGCGGTCGGGTGGGTCAACCCAGCAGCCTGGACGAATCAGGCGGTGGCCTTGATCCGCTTGACCCATGCCGCGAACGCAACCATGAAGTCAACGACCTGGCTCGCGATGGTTTCGTCGATCAACTTGCCCGACTCGTCGAACTTCTGCCGCGCAAGCGGCACCATTAGCGTCGGGTGCACCATCACTAGCGATCGGGTCTCAGCGAGGACCTGGCGCAGGTGCAGCTGAGCCCTCGCCGTTCCCGCCCCGCCGCCCGCGCCGGTGATGCCGACCGGCTTGCCCGCGAGCCCCGCAAACGCGATGCCCCTGGGATGACGAGAGGCCCAGTCGAGGGCGTTCTTCAGGACCCCCGTTATCGAGTGGTTGTATTCGGGGGTTGCAATCAGGATTCCGTCGACGCCGCGGACCAGTTCTCGCCATTGAATCACCTCAGGCGGCGGCCCCGCGTGATCGACGTCTGTGTTGTAGTACGGCAGCTGGCTCATGTCGAAACCTTCGAAGCTCAGGTTCGGAGGGGCAGCCGCGATCGCCGTACGCAGCAAGGCAGTGTTGAACGAGGCGGCCCTAAGGCTGCCCGAGAGTCCCAGGATCCTCAACGCCGGTTCTGAAACCACTCTCTGCTCTCCTTGACGCGATCGGTAGTTTGCGGCAGGTTACTACTCACGTCGGCCGTCGGAAGAACAGTCGCCCGTGTTTTCGTCCTCGGCGCGGTAGATGGAGGGGAAGTTGCCGAAATTCAAATTTAAGGCCCTCGCGACCGACTACACCTGGCCGAGCATAGAGCCAGAACGGCGCGCGCTTGCCGATGCCGGCATCGAACTGGTCGCGTCGCCAGCCGCCGACGAGGCGACGCTCGCGCGCCTTGCAGCGGACGTCGACGCAATCCTCTTCTGCTTTGCCCGCGTCACCCCGGCCGTCCTGCGGGCAGCGCCCAGATGCGTTATCGCCGCCCGCTACGGGATTGGCGTCGACAACGTCGACCGCGCAACCTGCAACGAGCTGGGGATCGTAATCACGAACGTGCCCGACTACTGCATCGATGAAGTTACCGACCACGTGATGGCAATGATCCTGGCCCATAACCGCGACCTCGGGCAGCTGGACACTGCCGTCAAGCGGGGAGGCTGGGGCAAGGTGCCGCTGCCAAAGCACTCTCGCCGCCTGCGGAATACAACCCTGGGCATCATCGGGCTTGGCCGGATCGGCCGGGCGCTGGTCACCAAGGCTGGCGCGTTCGGCATGACGATGGTCTCCCACGACCCCTACGTGAAACCGGGATCGGCGCCCGCGGGCGTGCGTATGGTTTCGCTCGAAGAATTACTCAAGGCGTCAGACTTTGTGACGGTCCACTCACCACTGACACAGGAAACGCGCGGCCTGATCGGCCGTGCGCAGCTGCAGCTCATGAAGCCGACGGCGTTCCTGATCAACGCGGCCCGAGGCCCTCTGGTTGACGAGGCAGCACTGGTCGAGGCGCTGCAGGCAAGGAAGATTGGCGGGGCCGGCCTCGACGTACTGGCGACCGAGCCGCCATCCCCGGCCAGCCCACTGCTGACGATGCCGAACGTGATCATCACACCGCACACCGCCTTCTACTCGCAGGAATCGCTACTCGAGCTGGAACTCAGGACCGCCGGCGAGGTCGTGAGGGTGCTGAACGGGGAGCGCCCGCAGAACTGGATCAACCCTGAGATAGCGGGAAAGACCCGGGCCAAGCTCCGCTGAACTCCGGCCTCGTCCGATGGACGCTCGGGGATCTTGCCCGCAGTCCGGCGACGATCGACCTGCTTAGCGATCTGGCCCGCAGGGCGTCGGCTTGCGCCATGGGCGCCGCGCCGCACGCCACCTGCCAGGCAAGCCCGCCGGGTTATGCGAGGCCAGGGCAGCTCGAGAAACGAGCGTGGACCGCCTCGGTGTGTGCGGCGTAGGGCTCCGTCTTGATTCGGCGCCTGAATCCTGCGCGAGCGGCGCGTGCTTCCACCCTCTGGAAGGCCCGTCGAACGGTCCGCCGCCTGGTGTCATTGAGGACCGCGTGGGGTGCCTATCGGCGGACGAGCTTCGCCGGTCCTTGAGCCAGCGCCATTTGAGCCGCCCGATGGCGGCCGTGGCGCCGAACGCGCAGATCCCCATGATCGCCTGGAAGCCATTGCCCCGAACTTGAGGGCCTTCTCGAATGCCGCGGCGGGCGCATGGGTGGCCACGCGTGCCAGTTCGTCACCAAACCGGTGCTCGGGAAGGAGGCCCAGCCCGCCGGTTGGCGC
>VGZT01000035.1 GCA_016872495.1 SAR202 cluster bacterium | reverse complement strand
CGCGGCGGGGATCGCGGTGGCGACCGCGGTGGGGATCGCGGCGGGGACCGCGGCGGCGACCGTGGCGGGGATCGGGCAGCCGAGGACCGCGCACGGCCTCCGCGCCGCCAGGTCGGTGGATTCGGTGGGCCGCAGCGGGAAGGTAACCCGCCGGCAGGTGACGACCGATAACAACGTAGTCAGCTGGAGAGGTCGGACGTGGCGCAGATCAAGGTAGCCGTAAACGGCGCTCTGGGTCGAATGGGAATGACGGTCCTGGGGGCAGTCTGCGCAGACCCCGGCACAGTAGCGGTGGGCGCCGTTGACGCAAAGGCGAGCGCCCCTTCACTTCAGCTGCCCGACGGCTCCGGAAGCGTTCCGCTCTCCACGGATCTGGCCGAGATCGCCAGGCGGACGAGCCCGGATGTGATCGTTGATTTCACGAATAGCGAAGGCGCCCTGATGGCCGCGCGCAAAGGGATTCCGGCAGGGGTCCGGCTCGTTTCCGGATCGACCGGGCTGAGCGAGCAGGGCATTGGAGAGATCCGGGATCTCGCGAACCGGCACAAGTTGGGCGCAATCAGTGCCTCGAACTTCGCGCTGGGCGCAGTCCTGCTGATGCACCTCGCACGGACCGCGGCCCGCTACTTCGACTACGCCGATGTGGTCGAAGCTCACCACGAGACCAAGATCGACTCACCTTCGGGCACTGCGCTATCGATCGCCAGGGCCATCGTCGAAGGACACGGCGGGAAGCTGAAGTCGAACGTCCCCGAGAAGGCGACGCTCGCGGGCACGCGCGGCGGCGTTTTGGAAGGCGTAAATGTTCACTCCACCCGGATGCCGGGACGGCTGGCCCGTCATGAGGTCACCTTTGGCACCCAGGGGCAGACCCTGGTCCTGACCCACGACACGATCAACCGCGACTGCTACATGCCGGGCGTGATCCTGGCGGTCAAGCATGTGATGACTGTCCAGGGACTGGTGATTGGCCTGGACAACGTCCTGGGCCTCGGGAAGCCGAAGCCCTAGCCGCGTCCCTCCCCGACCGGGCAGGGAAAACGCGGCGCACTCCTGCGTTCGAATCTATGGTTCAACGCGCTACTCGCGGGTATCGTTAGGGCTCACAGTTTCCAGGGGACTCTTCGAATGTCCGTTTCAACCGATCCAACCCTCAGGTCAGGCTTGCGAATCGCGATCGTCGGCGCCACCGGTGCGGTAGGCCAGGTCGCCCTCCAGATCCTGGCCGATCGCAAATGGCCCGCCGATCGCCTTGTGCTGATGGCGTCTGCGCGCTCGGCCGGCAAGGAGATCGCGTACCTGGGACGCAAGCTGAAGATCGTCGAAGGTCGAGCCGACGCCTTTGCGGGCATTGACGTCGCATTCATCTCCGCAACCACCGCCGTGAGCCGCGAACTCGCCCCGGTCCTGGCCAGGCAAGGCGTGCTTGTCATCGACGACAGCGGGGCGTTCCGGATGCAGGCTGACGTCCCCCTGGTCGTCCCCGAGGTGAACGGGAAGGACGTGCTGGGGCACCGCGGCATCATCAGCATTCCGAACTGCACGACGACCCCCCTGGTCATGGTCCTGGCGGCCCTGCGTTCACTGGCGCCTTTGCGACGCGTCACAGTCGCTACCTACCAGGCGGTTTCTGGCACCGGCGCCGCGGCCGTCCGCGAACTCGACGAACAGAACGCAGCGATCGTCGAAGGCAGGGACACTGCGCGTTCCGTCTATCCGCACCGGATTGCCTACAACCTCCTTCCGCAGGTCGACCGTTTTCTCGACGACGGTTACACCGCCGAAGAGCACAAGATGACCAACGAGACGCGCAAGATCCTCCACGAGCCGGCTCTGCCCCTATCGTCGACGTGCGTGAGGGTGCCAGTCCGCATCTCCCACAGCGAAGCGGTGCACGTCGAACTGGCCAGGCCGGTCGACCCCGCGGAAGCCCGTCGCGTGCTCGCGTCGTTCCCCGGCATCCGGGTGGTGGACGACCCGGCCAACAGTGACTACCCTATGCCCGATCAAGCCGCCGGCAAGGATCCCGTGTTGGTCGGACGGATTCGCCGAGACAGCTCCCACCCGGACGGTCTTGTTCTCTGGCTCAGTTGCGACAACCTGCGCAAGGGTGCCGCGCTGAACGCGATGCAGATACTCGACGAAGCCGTGAGGCTGGGTGCGCTCAAGCCTCGGGCGGCGGTCAACTAAGGGATTAACGGACCGGCCACGGCTGGCCGGTCCTGGCAGGGGCAACGACCCGGAGGATCGCGATGGTAGAGATAGGGCGACTTCTCACGGCAATGATCACTCCCTTCGATGCGGAGGGCGAGGTCGACTACCCCAAGGCCCGCAAGCTCGCGAAGGCGCTGGTCGACTCCGGTACGGACGGCCTCGTGATAGGCGGCACCACCGGCGAGTCGCCGTCGATGTCGGACGAGGAGAAGCTGCGCCTCTTTGCGGAGGTAAAGGAAGCGGTCGGTAAGCGCGCCGCAGTGATCGCCGGCACGACCGACAACAACACGCGCCGGTCGATCGAGGTCTCGATCGAGGCGGAGAAACTCGGGGTCGACGGTCTGCTGCTGACCGTGCCCGCCTACAACAAGCCGCCTCAGGAAGGGCTTTACCGGCACTTCAAAGCGATCGCCGAAAAGGTCAACACTCCCTGCGTCCTCTACAACGTGCCCGGCCGCACCGCCCTCAACATGTCTGAAGAGACCACGCTGCGGCTTTCAAAGGTGAAGAACATCGTCGGCGTGAAAGAGGCATCGAGCATGCCGGACCAGATCACGCGGATCATCGACGGAGCGCCGGAGGGCTTTCGCGTCTGGAGCGGGAACGACAACGAGACGTTCCCGATCATGTGCACCGGCGGCTACGGAATCGTGAGCGTCGCGTCCAACATCATGGGCCTCCAGATCAAGGGCATGCTGGGCAAGATCCTGGAAGGGGACGTCGAGGCCGCCGCGTCGGAGCACCGGCGCATGCTGCCAATCTTCAATGCCCTGTTCTGGGTCACCAACCCCATACCCATCAAGTACGCGGTAAACCGCGCCGGATGGAACGTCGGCAAGCCCAGGCTGCCCATGATCGATGCCGATGAGGCATTCAGGAAAAAGTTCGATCCGGTGATGGACCGCTACACGCCGGACCTGCCCCCGGAGTCGAAGTACAGGCCGTAGGAGGCCCGCCGGGTAGCGGCTCGCGCGCTCCGGAATAACGGGGGAGGCTGGCGGTTCGGCGCCTGGCCCGGCTTCTCCGGCCCGCGCAAGGAACGGCGGCCCGGCCCTACTTCTGGAAGATGTC
Organism: SAR202 cluster bacterium; assembly: GCA_016872495.1. Taxonomy (GTDB): domain Bacteria; phylum Chloroflexota; class Dehalococcoidia; order Lucifugimonadales; family Lucifugimonadaceae; genus VGZT01. The sequence continues at coordinate 20,613 of VGZT01000035.1, read as the reverse complement.
GTTCACCACGATCGTCTCGTGGCGTTTGGGCCCGGTCGAGATGATCTCAACGGGCGCTCCCACCAGCGCTTCGATGCGCTTGACATACGCCATGGCCTTCTTCGGCAGATCGCGGTCCCGTGTGATGCCAAAGGTAGTGCCTGGCCAGCCCTCGAGCTCTTCGTAGATAGCGACGCAGCGCTCGAGCGCGCCGCCTTCCAGGGGAAACCGGTCGATGCGGTGGCCGTCGAGTTCGTATCCGACGCAGATCTTGATCGGGTTCAGCCCGTCCAGGATGTCGAGGCGGGTCAGCACGATCGAGTCGAAGCCGTTGACGCGTGCGCTGTAGCGTCCGGCGACCGCGTCGAACCAACCGGTCCGGCGTGGCCGGCCGGTGGTTACGCCAAATTCCTTGCCCTTGTTCCGGATATGCTCGCCAATCTCGTTGTTGAGCTCGGTCGGGTACGGCCCGCCCCCCACGCGCGTGCAGTAAGCCTTGAAGACGCCGATCACGCCGCCGAACGCGCGCGGCGGTATGCCTAGCCCCGTGAGCGCGCCCCCGACCGTCGGGCTGGATGACGTCACGTATGGGTAGGTTCCATGGTCGATGTCGAGCAGTGCGCCCTGGGCGCCCTCGAGGATCACGTTCTCGCCCCGGGTCAGCGAGTCCTCGACGATGTATTCGACCTGCTTGATGAACGGCGCGAGCTTTGGCGCCCATGCCTGGATCTTGCTCAGGATCGTATCTATGCTGACCGGGCTCGCACCGTAGATCCTGGTCAGCACCTCGTTCTTGTGATTGACGATGTCCGGCAGCCGCATTGCGAGTTCTTCCGGATTGAGAAGCTCGCCCATGCGGATGCCTGTGCGCGCGACCTTGTCGATATACGCCGGCCCGATGCCGCGACCGGTCGTGCCTAGTGCGCCAGCGCCCTTCCTGTTTTCCTCGAGCTTGTCCAGCAGCACGTGGTAGGGCATCACTATGTGGGCGCGCTCGCTGATCGCCAGGCCGTCGACGTTCAGGCCGGCTCGCTTCAGGTCGGCGATCTCCTTCAGGAGGACGTCGGGGTCGACCACGACGCCGTTGCCGATGATGTTGCGCGTGTGCGGCCAGCAGATGCCCGACGGCACCAGGTGGAAGCCGAAGGAGCCGGAGTCGTTGATGACCGTGTGGCCGGCGTTGTTGCCGCCGCTGTAGCGCGCGACGACGCTGGCCTTGCCGGCCAGGAAGTCGATGACCTTGCCCTTGCCTTCGTCGCCCCACTGGGCGCCGATTACGGCGAATGCCGGCATGAAGGCTGCTCCATAGCTATGCGGGGGCAGGTCTTCAAGCCTGCCAAAGGGTGTGAATTATATATCAGGGCTCAGCTTTGTCTCAGATAAGTAAATCCGATATTGACTGCCGTTCGGCTGCAAGTTATATTGATCGGACGCCCCCAACGGAGTGATCCGTGGGGTTCCGCGTCCCGAATCTGGGAAGCGGGTGCACCTTAACAAGTGAACATCTGATGCCGAAATGAATACTCCGAGCATGTAGTCGATCCTTAATGTGGGTCAAGCTACTAAGGGCGCACGGAGGATGCCTTGGCACCAAAGGCCGATGAAGGGCGTGGCAAGACTGCGATAAGCCCCGGTTTGCTGTCTAGCAAGCTCACCCGGGGATACCCGAATGAGGTAACTCATCCCGACTTGTCGGGATACTCGACCCGTGAGGGTTGAGAGGTAAGTGGGCGAACTGAAACATCTCAGTAGCCCGAGGAACAGAAATCAACCGAGATTCTCCTAGTAGTGGCGAACGAACGGGGAAGAGCCTAAACCACCGCGGCTTCACGGGCTGGAGCCCCATGCCCGGTGGTGTCGTAAGGCGTGATGTGGAGGGACTCCAGTCCTTCCGGAGAGTAAGAAACCAGTTTCCTAGCAGAAGAACGCTGGAAAGCTTCGCCATAGACGGTGAAAGCCCGGTAGGCGAAAGGGAGCTGGCTCTCTGGTCATGTCCTTGAGTACGACGGGACACGTGGAATCCTGTCGGAATTCGCGGGGCCCACCCTGCAAGGCTAAACACCTTTGGTGACCGATAGCGTACAAGTACCGTGAGGGAAAGGTGAAAAGAACCCCGTGAGGGGAGTGAAATAGAACTGAAACCGTGCGCCTACAAACCGTGGAAGTCCCGACTTGTCGGGATGACCGCGTGCCTATTGAAGAATGAGCCGGCGAGTCAATTCTGCGCAGCCAGGTTAAGGTATTAAGTACCGGAGCCGTAGCGAAAGCGAGTCTGAACAGGGCGAAAACCACCTCTGGAGGAAGCAGTCGCCAGTGTGCCTAGTGAAGGCCTGAAGTCCCAACGCAAGGCGGGATGGATGGCTGGAGCGAAGCGCAATGGTCGGCTGTGAAATCCTTTGCGTGAGGGTTGCGTGGATTGGACCCGAAACCGTGTGAGCTACCCATGGTCAGGCTGAAGCGAAGCTAACCCTTCGTGGAGGGCCGAACTGATCAGTGTTGCAAAACTGTCGGAAGAACTGTGGGTAGGGGTGAAATGCCAAACGAACACGGAGATAGCTGGTTCTCCCCGAAATGCATATAGGTGCAGCCTCGGGAGTTACATCGCGGAGGTAGAGCACTCGATGGGCTAGGGGGCGTGAGCTTACCAAACCCAACGAAACTCCGAATGCCGCGATGGGTACCCCGGGAGTGAGACTGCGAGGGATAAGCTTCGTGGTCTAAAGGGAAACAACCCAGATCGCCAGCTAAGGTCCCCAAATATGGACTAAGTGTGAAAGGAAGTTGGATCGCTCAGACAGCCAGGAGGTTGGCTTAGAAGCAGCCACCCTTTAAAGAGTGCGTAATAGCTCACTGGTCGAGGGATCCAGCGCCGAAAATAAGCGGGGCTAAAGTCCATTACCGAAGCTGCGGGATCTCGACGTGAAGTCGGGATCGGTAGGGGAGCGTTCTCAGGGGTGCGAAGGTGGATCGTAAGGTCTGCTGGACCGCTGAGAAGTGAGAATGCCGGCATAAGTAGCGACAATCCAGGTGAGAATCCTGGACACCGGAAGTCTGAGGTTTCCTACGCAACGTTGATCGGCGTAGGGTTAGGCGGCCCTAAGGCGTAGCCGAAAGGCGAACCCGATGGACAGCTGGTCAAAATTCCAGCTCCGCTGATGAACCGTTTGAGATACATGGGGGGAGCGGGCAGGTAGGCGTTGCATACCTATTGGACATGGTGTGTGCGCCCTTGAAGGCCGCAAGGCTGAGGGGGGTGCGAACCCTGAGGGAATACCTCGGGGGACGAAGCTGAACCTAGACCGCCAAGAAAAGCCCGTGTATCGAGGCTCATTGGTTGACCGTACCGCAAACCGACACAGGTGGACTGGGGCTAAAATCCCAAGGTGAACGAGAGAACCATCGTTAAGGAACTCGGCAATCTAGCCCCGTAACTTAGGGAGAAGGGGCGCCCTCGATGTCTCAGGCTTCGCGCCAAAAGGCGTCGGGGGCCGCAGTGACAAGGCTCAAGTGGCTGTTTAACAAAAACACAGGTCCGTGCTAAGGCGAAAGCCGATGTATACGGGCTGACATGTGCCCAGTGCCGGAAGGTTAAGGGGAGGGGTTTACGCCTCGAACTGAAGCCCCGGTGAACGGCGGCCGTAACTATAACGGTCCTAAGGTAGCGAAGTCCCTTGTCGGGTAAGTTCCGACCCGCACGAAACATGTAACAACTTGAGCGCTGTCTCGACGGTGGACTCGGTGAAATTGCAGGACCCGTGAAGATGCGGGTTTCCCGCGGCAGGACAAAAAGACCCCGTGGAGCTTTACTGCACCCTGGCATTGGTTCGTGGTTAAGGATGTGTAGGATAGGCGGGAGGCTACGAAGGTTCGGCGCTAGCCGAGCTGGAGCCAACGGTGAAATACCGCCCTTCCTTTGCCTTGACCCTAACCCCGATTAATCGGGGAACAGTGTCTGGCGGGCAGTTTGACTGGGGCGGTCGCCTCCCAAAGAGTAACGGAGGCGCCCAAAGGTCACCTCAGGCTGGATGGAAATCAGCCGCAGAGTGTATTGGCATAAGGTGGCTTGACTGCGAGACATACAAGTCGAGCAGGGACGAAAGTCGGGCAAAGTGATCCCACGGTACCGCGTGGCAGGGCCGTGGCTTAACGGATAAAAGCTACCCCGGGGATAACAGGCTGATCTCGCCCAAGAGTTCACATCGACGGCGAGGTTTGGCACCTCGATGTCGGCTCGTCGCATCCTGGGGCTGAAGGCGGTCCCAAGGGTCCGGCTGTTCGCCGGTTAAAGCGGCACGCGAGCTGGGTTCAGAGCGTCGTGAGACAGCTCGGTCTCTATCCGCCGTGGGCGCAGGAAACTTGAGGGATGCCACTCTTAGTACGAGAGGACCAGAGCGGACAGACCTCTGGTGTGCCGGTTGTTACGCCAGTAGCATCGCCGGGTAGCCAAGTCTGGATGGGATAAGCGCTGAAAGCATCTAAGTGCGAAGCCCTGCCCAAGATCAGGTTTCCCATCGCGCAAGCGAGTAAGGTCCCCGGTAGACTACCGGGTAGATAGGCCGCAGGTGTAAGGCTGGTAACAGCTTGAGCTGAGCGGTACTAATAGACCGAGGGCTTGACCCACATTAAGGATCGCCTATCTGCCGGAGTATTCAGGCATCAGCAATCGCACCCTGGGTGCGGTATGTTCATATTGCGGGGTGGAGCAGCGGCAGCTCGTTGGGCTCATAACCCAAAGGTCGACGGTTCGAATCCGTCCCCCGCGACCAGATAAACAACCGTCCCCCGAGCAATCGGGGGGCCTCATATCTGAAAGAAGTCCCCTGGTGGTCGGAGCGCAGTGGTCCCACCCGTTCCCATCCCGAACACGGAAGTGAAACGCTGCAGCGTCGACGATACTGCTGCCTTGCGGCAGTGGGAAAATAGATCACTGCCAGGGGGCTTTTTTATTCAGTTCCAGCTGGTGGTGGACCGTGACTGACGGCCCGTCTGATTTGGGCGGCGCCACCCCGGCGGTCAGCACACCCCTTCCGCTTCCGCCCTCACGTTGCAGTCCCATCTTCCGGCCCTATAATTAAAGGTGGCCGGAATCCCACGAGTTCCAAGGAAAGCCTTTTGAATTTGAACGCAACCGTTGGTGACACCTCCGTCGAGCAGATGGCCGACGGCCCCATCCACATGATCCCCGTCGGAAGCCAGACCGCGACGAGCCCGAAGGGCCCGCTCGACGACCTGCTCGAGGAGTTCACGCCCAACAAGACGCTTCGGCGGGGCGAGATCATCGACGGCAAGATCATGCGCAAGGACAATTCCGGGTTGCTCGTCAACATCGGGCACAAGTCGGAAGGCATTGTGCCAGCGCGCGAGATGCGATCGCTCGAAGAGGAGTTCGTGTCCGGCCTCAAAGTAGGCGACGAGATCATCGCCTACGTGGTCAACCCCGAAGGTGAAGAGGGCGCTGCCGTCCTATCCATCGACCGTGCCCGCGGTGAGCAGGGCTGGCGCATCCTCGAGAAGGCCATGGAAGCCAACGACACCGTGCGCGGCAAGATCGTCGGGTCCAACCGCGGCGGGGCGGTGGTCGAAGCCGAAGGCGTCCAGGGGTTCGTACCGCTCTCGCAGCTGGTCGGCCCCGCCCGCGAGCTGTATGTGCCAGGCGGCGAGGAGCCCAAAGAGGGCTTCATCGGCATGCCGATCGAATTCAAGGTCATCGAGTTGAACCGGCTCCGCAACCGGGCCATCTTCTCGGAGCGCGCCGCGTTGCAGGCCTGGAAGGCGGCTCAGAAGCTGCGGCTCGTGCAGGAGCTCCAGGAAGGCAGCACCGTCAAGGGTCGCGTGACGGGCATCTCATCCTTCGGCGCGTTCGTGGACCTGGGTGGTGCTGATGGGCTGATCCACATCTCGGAACTGTCCTGGGAGCCCGTCAAGAGCCCGGAGGAGATCCTGAAGGTTGGCCAGGAGGTCGAGGTCTTCGTCCTCAAGGTCGACCGGGAATCGCTGAAGATCGCGTTGAGTTTGCGTCGGCTCAAGCCCGAGCCCTGGGATACCGTAACTCAGAAGTACCAGGTCGGACAGGTGGTCAACGGTTCGATCACAAAGCTTGCGAATTTCGGTGCGTTTGCCCGGATCGATGGCGGCATCGAGGGTCTCATCCATATCTCCGAGCTGAGCGAGGAGGCGGTCCGCAATCCCCGGGACCTGGTGAAGGAAGGCGATGAGGTCAAGCTCAGGATCCTCAGGATCGAGCCGGAGCGCCGGCGCCTGGGGCTCAGCCTCAAGCAAGTGGATGATGAAAAGTACCGCCCCGAAGCTGTGGCTGCCACTGAGTCATTCGATGCCGAAAGCTTCGAGGGTATCTTCCAGAAGTCCGAGTGACTCGAATCCCGACGGGGTTCGGGATGACAGGCCGCCGGTAACAACCTGGTAGAGGCGGAGGCCAAAGCCATCAATGGCTAGCAGGTTCGAGAAGTTCTCGGAAAGAGCCCGCCGTGTGTTGTCGCTCGCGCAGGAAGAGGCGCAGCGTTTCAACCACAACTACATCGGCACGGAGCATATCCTGCTGGGGCTCGTGCGCGAGACCGAAGGTGTGGCTGCCAAGGTCCTTTCCAACCTTGGCGTTGAGTTGAGCAAGGTCCGCTCCGCGGTCGAATTCATCATTGGACGCGGCGAGCGTCCGTCCCCGGGCGAGATCGGCCTGACGCCGCGCGCCAAGAAGGTGATTGAGCTGGCCGTGGACGAAGCGCGCCGCCTCAACCACCATTACATCGGCACCGAGCACCTCCTCATCGGCATCATGCGCGAGGGCGAGGGCGTGGCCGCCGGCGTGCTGGAGAGTCTGGGCGTTACGCTCGACAAGATCCGCGCTGAAACCGGGCGCGTGCTGAGTCAGAGCGCCTCGCAACAGCAGCCCGCGGGCACGGCGCGTACCGCGACCCGGACGCCTACGCTTGACGATCTCGGCATCGACCTGACGCAACTGGCCCGGTCCGGCAAGCTGGACCCGGTCGTGGGACGCGAGCGCGAGCTTGATCGCATCGTCCAGATCCTGAGCCGCCGCACCAAGAACAACCCGGTGCTCATCGGCGAACCGGGGGTCGGCAAGACGGCGATCGTCGAGAAGCTGGCCCACCTGATCGTTGAGGGTGAAGTTCCCGCGACCCTGCTTGGCAAGCGCGTGGTCACGCTCGACATGGCATCGCTGGTCGCCGGCACCAAGTACCGCGGTGAGTTCGAGGAGCGACTCAAGAAGGTCATCAACGAGCTCAAGGGCGCGGGCAACTGCGTCCTATTCATCGACGAAGTCCATACCATGGTTGGCGCGGGTGCAGCGGAAGGGGCGGTTGACGCCGCCAACATCCTCAAGCCGTCGCTGGCCAGAGGCGAGCTGCAGGTGATCGGCGCGACCACGCTGGATGACTACCGGAAGTACGTGGAGCGCGACCCCGCGCTCGAACGCCGTTTCCAGCCGATCGTGGTTGACCCCCCGGACGTAGAGCACACGGTGGAGATCCTGCGGGGCGTCAAGGCACGCTACGAGGAGCACCACCAGGTCAAGATCACCGACGAGGCGATCGAGGCCGCGGCGCAGCTGGCGGAAAAGTACATCGCAGACCGGTTCCTGCCTGATAAGGCGATCGACCTGATCGACGAGGCGGCATCCCGCGTCCGGATCCGGGTCAGTTCAGTGCCTCGGCCGATCAAGGACGCCACAAAGCAGCTGGAGGAGGTCCGTTCGAAGAAGAACGAGGCCATCGCGAACCAGCAGTACGAGGCCGCGGCTGAACTGCGTGACCGCGAGATGAAGGCATCAGCGGTGCTCGAGAAGTTACAGCAGGACTGGGACGCCAAGAAGTCGGGTGAGACCGAGGAAGTGACGGCAGAGGACATCGCCCAGGTCGTGAGCATGTGGACCCGGATCCCGGTGACCAGGCTCGGCGTGGAAGAGTCCGAGCGGCTATTGAAGATGGAAGGCGTTCTCCACGAGAACGTCGTCGGCCAGGCTGAAGCCGTAACGGTTATTTCCAAGGCGGTGCGAAGGGCGCGTGCGGGCCTCAAGGACCCACGGCGCCCGATGGGAGTCTTCCTGTTCCTCGGCCCGACGGGCGTCGGCAAGACGCACACGGTTCGCAAGCTGGCCGAGTTCATGTTCGGCGCGGACGATTCGATGATCCGGCTCGACATGTCGGAGTTCATGGAGCGGCACACGGTCGCACGCCTGGTTGGCGCGCCGCCTGGCTACGTGGGCTTCGACGAGGGTGGCCAGTTGACCGAGGCCGTGCGGCGGCGCTCCTACTCGGCGATCCTCCTCGACGAGATCGAGAAGGCGCACCCGGATGTGTTCAACATCCTGCTCCAGATCTTCGACGACGGTCACCTTACCGACGCCAAGGGCAGGAAGGTCGACTTCCGGAACACGATCATCATCATGACCTCCAACCTGGGCTCCGACCTGATCCGCAAGGACAGTTCCATGGGCTTTACCCAGTCGGGCCAGGAGAGCCTGGATGCTCAGCGCGCCTACGAACGCATGAAGGACAAGGTCCTGGAAGAGGTCAAGCGGGCGTTCCGGCCCGAGTTCCTGAACCGCCTCGATGCCACGGTCGTGTTCCACGCCCTGAACCGCGAGCACATCACCGGCATTGTCGACTTGAACCTGAACGATGTCCGCAAGCGGTTGCTTGAGAAGGGGCTGGTGCTCCAGGTTACGGAGGCGGCCCGGGCATTTCTTGCCGAGAAGGGCTATGACCCGACCTTTGGCGCTCGCCCGCTGCGGCGCGTGATCCAGGAGCGGGTTGAGGACCGCCTGTCCGATGCCCTGCTCGCGGGCCGATTCAAGCCTGGAGACGTGGTGGAGGTCGATGTCGCCGAGGGCGAGATCTCGATCAACATCCCGGCCAGCGTGGCGGAGCCCGCGACCACCTGAGTGCAGCCGTTCGACAAGTCCTGAAACTATCGGGGAGCCGCGGGGCTCCCCGATCTTCTTCCGGGCCGCGTTCGTGAGCGCCGCCCGCGGTCGCCACCGCCATGTAGGTGTTGCCGCCGGGCATTGCTAGACTGCGAACCGGAATGGAAGGTAACCCCAAGCTCCGGGACCGCCGATGATTCGCAAGCCGTCCGTCAAGACGTCATTTGTATGCAGCAGCTGCGCGCAGACTTACCCGAAGTGGGCCGGCCAGTGCGCCAGTTGTGGCGCCTGGAACTCCATCAGTGAGCAGGCCACGGTTCCAACGGCGCGCGGCCAGGTTGTCGCGGCGACCTCCATCGAGCTTGCGCGCCTCGATAGCCGGCCGTCGGTCCGCCTGCTGTCGAATATCGCAGAGGTCGACCGCGTGTTCGGCGGAGGCATCGTCGGTGGGTCAGTCAGCCTGATCGCCGGCGATCCCGGGATTGGCAAGTCGACCTTGCTGTTGCGGCTGTCCGACTCGATTGCGAGAGCCGGGAACCGCGTGCTCTACGTGTGCGGTGAGGAGTCGTCGGACCAGGTACAGCTGCGTGCGAAGAGGCTGAGCATCGGGGGCGACGGTCTGTTCCTGCTCGCCACGAGCCGGCTGGAGGTGGTGATCGCCGAGTTGAACGCCGCGCGACCGGCGCTGGTCGTGGTGGACTCGATTCAGACGTTGGCGACGACCCTGCTCGATGCCGTTGCCGGCACAACGTCTCAGATTCAGGCCTGCACGCAGGCGCTGACGGATTACGCGAAGTCGAACAGCGTGCCTGTGATCATGACCGGTCACGTCACGAAGGAAGGCGTCATAGCCGGCCCGCGATTGCTCGAGCATGCGGTAGACGTCGTCCTCTACCTGGAGGGAGACGCCAACAGCGGGCTGCGCCTGTTGCGGGGCGTGAAGAACCGGTTTGGTGCGACCGACGAGATCGGCGTGTTCGAGATGCGGGCCGACGGCATGATGGAAGTGCCGGACCCGTCGCGGGTGTTCCTGTCGTCGCGACGGCCGTCGATCCCGGGGTCCGTCCTGGCGACCGTTATCGAGGGTACCCGGCCGTTCACGGTCGAGGTCCAGGCGTTGACGAGTCACTCCTCCTTCCCGGTGCCGCGGCGACAGGCCTCGGGGATTGACCCCACGCGGCTTGCCCTCGTTTCGGCGGTGCTTTCCAGGCGGGTGGGAGTTGGTCTGCAGTCCCAGGACATAATCGTCAACGTGCCCGGGGGGCTGCGTGTCAGGGAGCCTGCAATCGACCTGTCGATTGCGTTGGCGATCGTATCCAGCCTGACCGACCGCCCGGTGCGCGAGGGCGTTACGACGGCGGCGGAGGTCGGGCTCGGCGGGGAGCTGCGACCGGTCGCCCAGACGGGGCGGAGGGTGACCGAGGCGGCCAGGCTTGGCCTGCGGCACTGCCTGGTGGCGTCGTCCGCTGAGGTCCAGGCGTCGGGCGCCTATGGTGTCAGCTCTCTGGCGGAGGCCATTGAGTTCGCGATCGGAGCAGGACAAGCGTCTCAGCTTGACCCACCACAGCTTCGGTAGATATCATCGAAGGCTGGTAAGTGAAGCGGACCGACCCGGGACCGCCTCATGAGCCCCGTGTTTGCGGGGGGTCGGAGCGAGCCCCAGTGGCGCAGTGGCAGCGCAGCCGATTTGTAATCGGCCGGTCGGAGGTTCGAATCCCCCCTGGGGCTTAAAACCCACCCGCCGCGACGATTCCGGTTGCGGCAAACTGTTAGCGAATCCGGAGTTTGTATGGCGGCGCGACGGAATTCGCTGATAAAATGGACGATCTGTCTGCAGGGGTGGGTGAGTGGTTAATACCAGCAGACTGTAAATCTGCCGCCTTAACGGCTACGTAGGTTCGAATCCTACCCCCTGCACCAGTATTCAGCTTTCTTGCAGTTATTCGGCCCTCATAGCTCAGTTGGCAGAGCGCGTTCTTGGTAAGAACGAGGTCACCAGTTCAAGTCTGGTTGAGGGCTCCATCGCAATTGACGGAGTTCGGAGGAGACAGGGAGACACATGGCAAAGGAAAAGTTCGACCGTACGAAACCGCATTTGAACGTTGGGACCATTGGTCACGTCGACCATGGCAAGACGACGTTGACGGCGGCGATTACGAAGGCTCTACACGGCAAGAACCCGAAGGTTTCCTTCCGAGCATTTGACTCTATCGACTCGGCGCCTGAAGAGAAGGCCCGTGGCGTGACGATCGCGATCACGCACGTCGAGTACGAGACCGACAAGCGCCACTACGCACACGTGGACTGTCCCGGTCACGCCGACTACATCAAGAACATGATCACCGGCGCGGCGCAGATGGACGGCGCGATCCTCGTTGTAAGCGCGCCCGATGGCCCGATGCCCCAGACCCGTGAGCACATCCTCCTGGCCCGCCAGGTGAACGTGCCGCGTATCGTGGTCGCCCTCAACAAGGTTGACATCATGGAAGACGAGGAATTGCTCGAGCTCGTCGAGATGGAGCTGCGAGAGCTTCTCACGCAGTACGGCTTCCCTGGCGACGAGATTCCGATCGTCCGCGTGAGCGGCCTCAAGGCGCTGGAAGAGGACGGCAAGGGTCCGTGGTCGGACCGGATCATCCAGTTGATGGACAAGGTCGACGAGTACATCCCGATCCCCGAGCGCCCGGTCGACCAGCCGTTCCTGATGCCGGTCGAGGACGTGTTTGGCATCAAGGGTCGCGGCACCGTGGTGACCGGCCGTATTGAGCGTGGCCGGGTCAAGGTCGGTGAGGAAATCGAGATCGTCGGCTTCGGCAAGACGATGCGGAGCGTGGTCACCGGTATCGAAATGTTCAAGAAGACCCTGGACGAGGGCATGCCGGGCGACGCCGTCGGCTGCCTGTTGCGCGGTATTGAGCGCGAGGATGTCAACCGCGGTGCGGTGCTGGCGAAGATCGGCTCGATTACGCCGCACACTGAGGCCAAGGCCCAGGTTTACGTCCTTACCAAGGAAGAGGGTGGTCGGCACACCCCGTTCTTCAGCGGCTACAAGCCGCAGTTCTACATCCGGACGACCGACGTCACCGGCGAGATCACCCTGCCCGAGGGTGTCGAGATGGTCATGCCGGGTGACAACCTCGAAATGGGTGTCAAGCTGCTCTACCCGGTCGCCCTCGAACCGCAGCTGAGGTTTGCTGTGCGCGAGGGTGGCCGCACCGTGGGATCAGGGGTCTTCATCGAGATCAAGTCCTAGGGACGAAGTGCAGGAAGAGACGTAATGGCTAAGAAGGGCGATGCCCGGGTACTGATCGAGATGACGTGCGGCGATTGCAAGACTCACCGCTACCACTCGACCAAGAACAAGCGGAACGACACGGCGCGGCTGGAACTGACCAAGTTCTGCCCGCGCTGCAGGCAGCGGCGCGTGTACCGCGAGACGAGGTAGCCAGGTGGCCCGTACGCCAGGTCGCGCAGCGATTCCCAGGCCGTCCTCGGGTGGGTTTGGTCTGGCCTTCTTCGGGGGTGTGATCTCCGAGCTCAAGAAGGTCACATGGCCGAGCCGCCAGCAAACGACCCGGCTCACGGGGCTGGTGCTGATCGTGTCGATCGTTATCGGCGCCGTGCTTGGTCTGATCGACATCGGCTTCTCACGGCTGTTCGTCTTAATCACCGGGGGCTAGATCGTGACAACCCGCAAGACATCTGGCCCGGCCGAAACGACGGCGACCGAGCCGCGCTGGTACATCGTGCACACCTACTCGGGGCACGAGGACCGCGTCAAGAAGAACCTCGAGCAGCGTGTGCAGACAATGGACGTCAAGCACAAGATCTTCGAGGTAGTTGTTCCGACCGAAGAGGTCATCGAGATCAAGGAAGGGCAGCGCAAGCCGGTACAACGAAAGATGTACGCCGGCTATCTGCTCGTGAAGATGGTGATGGACGACGAGAGCTGGTTTGTCGTCCGGAACACGCCTGGCGTGACCGGGTTTATCTCGGCAGAGGACGAGCGCGAGAAGCGCCCGAAGCCGGTGCCGCTCGAGCAGGCGGAGGTGGATCGGATTCTGCGCCAGATGGCATCCGAGACGCCGCGCGTGCGTATTGGATTCGAAAAGGGCGATTCGGTCCGTATCAAGGATGGGCCGTTCGCAGACTTCATGGGATCGGTCGACTCTGTCGATGAGGAGCGCGGCAAGGTGCGCGTCCTCGTTTCGTTCTTCGGCCGGGAGACCCCGGTCGACCTCGATTTTCTTCAGATCGAGAAGGCGTAGTCCCGTCGAATGCGGGGCTGGTTAACTGAGAGGTCCTAGTGGCTAAGAAGGTTCAGGCGGTAGTGCGGTTGCAGATCCCCGCGGGACAGGCGACGCCTGCTCCGCCGGTGGGCCCGGCGCTCGGTCAGCACGGTGTCAACATCATGTCGTTCGTGAAGGAGTACAACGAGCGCACCGGGAAGCTCGCGGGCAGCGTCGTGCCGGTCGTGATCACGATCTATGCCGACCGCTCGTTTACCTTCGAGACGAAGAGCCCGCCGGCGTCTGACCTGTTGAAGAAGGCTGCGAAGCTTGAGAAGGGTTCGGCGATGCCGGGCGCCCAGATGTCAGGTACGGTCACGCGCACTCAGATTCGCGAGATCGCGCAGCTGAAGCTGACCGACCTTAATTCGTCCAGCGTTGAGACCGCCATGCACCTGATTGAGGGCACGGCGAGAAGCATGGGAATAACGGTCACCGACTGACCGTGCAGCGGGAGTCCTCCGGGTGTAACGCCGGAGGCCGTGAGCACCGCCAAGGAGAAACAGTTATGCCAGAACGTGGAAAGAAGTACCGCGCGGCCGCCAAGCTCGTGGGCGAGGGCCTGAAGGGGCCGGCCGAGGCGATCTCGATCGCCAAGAAGGCCTCGTACGTGAAGTTCGACGAGACGGTCGAGTTGCATCTGCTGACCTTCTCGGACCCCCGGCACGCCGATCAGCAGCTGCGCGAGGTGGCCAGCCTCCCGCACGGTGTTGGCAAGAAGGTGCGCGTCATGGTGTTCGCCGAAGGTGAGGGCGCCCGGGTGGCGCGTGCCGCCGGCGCCGACTACGTGATCGACGACGCGACGATCAAGCGCATCGAAGAGGGCTGGTCGGAGTTCGAGGTGTCGATCGCAACCCCGGACATGATGGGCAAGATCGGACGGCTGGGCCGCTTCCTTGGCCGCAAGGGGCTGATGCCCAACCCGCGGACCGGGACGGTCGTCCCGGCGCAGGACCTCGGGACTGCAATCACCGAGGCCAAGAAGGGCCGCGTCGAGTTGAAGATGGACAAGACGGCGATCATTCATGCGCCGATCGGCAAGGTGAGCTTCGACGAGAAGGCGCTGCTGGAGAACCTGACCAGCGTGGTTTCTACGGTCGCCCGTGCCAAGCCGGCCGGCATCAAGGGGCCGTTCTTGAAGTCGGCCACCCTGACCACGACCATGGGGCCTGGCGTGAAGCTGGACTTGAACGAGCTCCAGGCGCTTAAGGTAGAATAGTTTTTCGTCAGTTCGACAACTGAATCCAGTCAGGCTGTAGACAGCGGGCCCCCGTATCTGATCGGGGCTAAAGGAGAACCACCCGCCGAGGCCGGGTAACCATCGTTTCTAAACGCGAGCCCGGGTCTACGCCCGGGCTCAGTTTTTTTGCGCACACAAAAGGGAAAGGACGGGGATGCCGACACAGAGAAGCATCGCGGAGGTCGACGAGCTCGCCAAGCTTTTGGCCGAGTCTTCCGTGATCATCGCGACCAGCCACAGCAATCTGAACACGCCGACGGTCGACCAGTTGCGCCGCAAGCTCCGGGCATCGGGTAACCAGTACCGGGTCGTGAAGAACACCCTGGTGCGCATCGCCGCTGACAAGGCCGGCAAGCCAGAGGTCAAGGAGATCGCCAAGGGGCCGTGCGCCTTTGTGTCCGGTCCAGGCGATCCGGTTGATGTCGCCCGCGTTTTCACGGAGCACCTGAAGGCCAATCGCCTTGAGCTGACGATCCTGGGCGCCGCGCTTGACGGAAAAGTGCTCAGCGCCAGCCAGGTCGAGGCGTTGTCGGATCTGCCGCCAAGGAATGTGCTGGTTGCTCAGCTGCTTGGCCAGCTGAACACCCCGGCGACCCGCCTGGTAACGGTGTTGAACGGGCCGATCCGTGGTCTCGCGACGGTCCTCAAGCGGCACGTAGAGAAGCAGGGCGCGCCAGCCGCCGCCTGAGTCTGAGGCGCGACGTTCGCGCCCGGTCATTCATATGGTGAACCCGGTGATCCCGGGACTGAAATACGGAGAGAGTCAATGGCAACGTCGAAGGCAGAAGTCATCGAAGCAATCAAGGCGATGTCGGTCCTGGAGATCTCCGAGCTCGTGAAGGAGCTCGAGACGATATTTGGTGTTTCCGCCGCCGCGCCGGTCATGGCGGCGGCTGCGCCGGCAGCCGGTGGCGGGGGCGCTGCCGGTGCCGCGGCCGCTGAGGAGAAGACGGAATTCAGCATCGTCCTGAAGGAAGTCGGCGCCAACAAGATCGCCGTGATCAAGGCGGTGCGCGAGTTGACCCCGCTGGGGCTGAAGGAAGCCAAGGACCTGGTCGAGGCAGCGCCGAAGCCGGTCAAGGAAGGGGCCACCAAGGCTGAGGCGGATGAAGCCAAGAAGAAGCTCGAGGCCGCTGGAGCCGTCGTCGAGATCAAGTAACCCGTCCTGAAGATGGGAGCACCGCCCGGCTGAGTTAATCTCTCCGGGCGGTTTCCTTTTCTGGCGCTTTCGATTGCAGAGCGCCGAATTTGTGCACCTGGACCGTAAACGGAGACATGCATGACGGACCGAGGGATGGTCCCAACGCGCGAGCAGGCTTACGTGGCGCTGCGTTCGGACGTCGTGCGCGCCTGGGGCGAAGCCAGGGCGAAGGCGGTCGAGGCAACCTTGCGCAAGACCGCGGACGCAATCTGGAAGCTCTCGACGCTAGAGTTTGAAGAAGCCGAAAAGCCAGGATTCTTTCTCAACGACGCCGCGCGTCCTGACGGGAAAGTGTCGGAATGAACGCGCCGTGGCAGCTGTCGGCGCTGGAGGCCAGCCGGGCGATGGCGGCTGGCAGGCTGACGTCCAGGGCGCTTACCGAGTCGCTCCTGGCCCGCATACGGCAGCTGGATGGCAAGCTCCATGTCTGGGAGACCCTCGATGCCGAGGGCGCCTTGCGGGCCGCCGCAGCCGCGGATGCGGCGAAGAGGCGAGATCGAACCGGGGCGTTGCATGGCATACCGATCGGGCTGAAGGACATCTACTACACGAATGGGCTTCGCACCTCGATGTCGTCGAAGGTGTTTCGCGATTTCGTGCCGCAGTACGATGCGGCCTTCGTCGAGAGGGTCAAGGCGGCCGGAGCGATCGTCCTGGGCAAGACCGTGACGACCGAGTTCGCCACCGGGGATCCGTCACCGACCGTGAATCCGTGGGACCACTCTCACACGCCCGGCGGCAGTAGCAGCGGATCCGCGGTAGGCGTCGCGGTGGGGATGATGCCGATCGCCTCTGGATCGCAAACCGCCGGTTCGGTCGTCAGGCCGGCGGCCTACAACGGCGTGGTCGGCTTGAAGCCCACGTACGGGCTCGTGTCGCGCTACGGGGTGTTCCCATGCTCATGGACGCTCGACACGCTTGGTTGGATGACGCGCACCGTGGCGGACGCCGCGCTGGTGTTGGACGTGGTCGCGGGATACGACCAGCGGGACCCGGCGTCGGTGCGGGCCCGTGAGCCGAAGGCGCTGGCTGCGATCGAGTCGATGGGGTCCGGGTATTCGCCAAGGATCGGACTGGTCGCCGGGTACTTCTCGCAGAAGTCGACCCTCGAGGTCAACGAGCACGTGCTCGAAACCGTCGAGCGGCTGAAGGTCGGCGGCGCCAGAGTCGAGCCGTTTGAATTGCCTGCTTCTTTCGACGGGATCCATGAGGCCCAGGTGGCCATCGATTACACCGAGTGTTCACTGGCGCACCGTCGGACGTTCGGTGCGCAGCCGGACGACTACGCCCCGAACATAAGGTCCCGCGTTGAGGTCGGCGCGGTAATCCCGGCTTCGGCGTACGTGCAGGCGCAGAGGGTTCGCAGGCGGTTCAGGGCGGACATGGACGAGGCGCTTGAGGGCTTCGACGCGATCGTGATGCCGTCAACGCCGTCACCGGCCGGCGATACTTCGACGACCGGGGACCCCATGTTTCAATCGCCTTGGACGGTCGCCGGGTTGCCCGAACTGACGTTGCCATCCGGCCTGAGCAGGGGCGGTCTGCCGATTGGGATCCAGTTCGTTGGTCGTGGATTTGAAGACACCGCGGTGTTGCGAGTCGCCGCCTGGGCGGAGGCGGTGCTGGGCGCGGGACCGGGCTGGCCGGGCGAGGACGCGGCTTAGGACCGGCTCAGAACAGGTTGTGCGACTGCCCGCCGTCGACGTTGACGCAGGCACCGACGATGAGTCCCGCGCGCTCCGAAGCCAGAAAGGCAACGGTGTCGCCAATCGGCTCAGGCCAGCCAAACTTGCCCATGGGGAGGTTGCGGGCGATGAACTCGTCGACCACCTGCCTGGGCTGGCTGTTGACGAACCGCTCCCAACTGCCGCCGTGGTGCATGATCGAGCCGGGTGCGACTGAGTTCACGCAGACGCCGTCTTTGGCGAGCGTGAGGGCGAGGTGCTTGGTGACGGCTATCACCGAGGCTTTGGCGGCCATGTAGGGGCCGCTGCCGCCCCATTCGCGCCCGTAGATCGATGCGATGTTGATGATCCGGCCCCACTTGCGCTCCTGCATGCCGGGGGCCGCCAGATGGATGAGCCGGAGGGTCGACCAGAGGTTTACCTCGAATACCTTCTGGAAGTCGGCCTCCGAGCTCTTCAGGACATCCTTTGTCCCGAGGCTGCCGCCTACGTTGTTGACCAGGATGTCGATCGGGCCAAGCGCGCCTTCAACCTCGCGCACCAGGCGTTCCGGAGTCTGCGGCTCAGAAAGGTCGGCTTCGATCGCTGCGGTGCGCACTCCGAACCCGCGGAGCTCCTTCTCGGTCGCAGCGAGGCCGTCCCGCGTGCGGGCGCAAATTGCCACTTCGACGCCTTCGCGTGCGAGTGAGAGAGCCGACTGGCGTCCGAGGCCGCGACTGCCGCCGGTCACCAGGGCGACGCGCCCGCGTATCCCAAGGTCCATGACGATACCTTTCCTGCAAATCCAAGCCGCCCAATTGGGGCGGGATTGTACATGGCGGTGGAAGAAAAATGAGACTCTCAGTAACACAGTTGCTATCGGAACCGGTGCATTGTCCACGAGTGAATTCGAAGCGCACAATCAGCGGTCGGGTCGAGGACGGCGAGGCCCGGTCGAGGACTGTCTGAGGGGACCGTCGGCACAACGGTTTTACCTTGACGCTCCGAATGGGCCTACTTTGTCGTTGGACAGCCTGCGACTCGCCGTCTCGTGGTCCGGCAACCGGGGGCAGGTCAGTGCCGCCGGTGAGTGTGGGACGCCGGCCGTCTACCCTGCCGCGAATCCGACGCTTCGCCAGGTCGTAATTCTGCCGACCGGCGGGATCGTGAGTTCCGGTGGGACCTTCCAGTACACGGCATTCGCTTGCTCGACCGACAACATCGAGATCACGAGCGGTATTTCGTCGGTTACCTGGAGCGTGACGGGCGGCGTCGGTCTACTCGAACACCATGGTTACGATTCAGGCGACGGATGCGTACTCCAGGAAGAGGACTTCCGGGTCGGTGACGGCTACCGTCAACGCCGCTGTTGCCGTGGCCACGCCGACCCCGATCCCTGTGTTCACCGGTGCGACGCCGGCGCGAGCGAGGCGATTGCAGCCCTTCCATCGGCCCTGTACAGAGTGAGTCCAATCCGTGCCGGATCGAAGGTCGTTGAGGTCAACCTTGTCGACTCGACGGGCGCCAAGCTCTCTGGTGCATTGAAGCTCCCGGCCACGATCGAAGTCCAGGACACGGGCGGAAGCCCCGGACGTTGGTGGCGCCGCCAACCTGAGAATCCTTGGATACGACATTAATTCGAAGGTCTGGGTGGCGTTGGGCACGCGCGTCGACAATGCGGCCAGGGTACTCTCGGCCTCCGTCGTGGACTTCTCAGTGTTCACCCTGGGCGCTCATTCGAACGTAGGGCCAGGACCCCGACTCCAACGCCCGGGCCTCCCGCTACGCCTAAGCCCGCGCCGACCGCTACGCCGGTTCCGACACCGGCCCTGCCGTCGACCGGTGGTGGGGCGCCAGGCAACGGCCTGCCACTTGGCCTGCTGCCTGTGGGCCTCATACTGGTCCTGGCCGGCGCCGTATTTGCAAGGACGCGCCGTCGGGGTACCGAGGCGTAAACGACGCAACCGGATCTTGTGAAGGGGACCAGTTCGACGGGTCCCCTTTGCTTTTCTGCAGTGGCAAAATCACTCGCGGAGGGCCGTTGCGGTCCCGTTACAGGAGGGTCTGACCTGACGTGGCCAGATTGAAGTCAAACAGTATCGAGATCATGGCCGTGACCGGGATCGGTGAGATCCCGCGTGGCGCCGATCTGGCATCCCTCATCAATGAGGCGTTTGTGCGTGGCGGCGGCGCATTGGTCGAAGGGGATGTGCTGGTCGTCGCCCAGAAGGCGGTCTCAAAGGCGGAAGGCGCCTCGGTGGACCTGTCCGGCATAGTGCCTTCGGACTTCGCGAAGAGCGTGGCTCAGTTGACGGGCAAGGACCCGCGGGTCGTGGAGGTGGTGCTGGGCGAGAGCGTTCGCATCGTGCGCATGGACCGGGGCGTGATCATCACGGAGACCCGGCACGGCCTCATCTGCGCCAATGCTGGCGTGGATGCGTCGAACGCGCCCGGGGAAGGCATCGTCACGACCCTCCCGAAGGATCCGGATGCGTCGGCGCGTGCGATCCGGGAGGCGATTCGCAGAATGACCGGGAGCGACGTGGCCGTGATCGTGTCGGATTCGTTCGGGCGGCCATGGCGGGAAGGCAGCGTGAACATCGCGGTTGGCGTAGCCGGCATGGCTGCGCTGGACGACCTGCGGGGGAAGCTCGACGACCGGGGCCGGCCCTTAAGGACCAGCGTCGTGGCGATTGCGGACGAGCTGGCGTCGGCGGCGCAACTCGCGATGGGCGAGATCGGGCAGGTCCCGGCAGTGATCGTCCGGGGCTATGCCTGGCAGAGGTCCGACGATGGTGCGGGCCCGCTCAAGCGGTCACCCGACCGGGACCTGTTTCGCTAACCAGCCGCCTTCTTGGCGGCACCGGCGGCGGCGAGCTTCCTGCGTTCGGCCGCGCTGGCGCCGTGCCGTTGCGTATCCCAGTAAGTGATGTCGAGCGAATTTCGGAAGCTGCGGGACTCGCCGCAGATTCGGCATTTGCCCTGACTGGTCGGGCCGTTGGGGGGCTCAATAACCCACTGGTGCACGCAAGTGGGCGGCGGGGTTTCGACGACCGGCTTGGCGACTGGCTTATCTGCGGGCTTTGCTGACTCCCGCGTCTTACGCGCCGGTTTCTCGGCGACGGCTCGGGTGGCTTCTGGCCTTGTTGCGGCCGGCTTCGCGGCTGGCTTCAATCCGGTCGACGGGCGCTTCGTGACGGCCGGGGCGGTTCTGGGCGTGGTGCGTCGAGGGGTCGCCGGCTCAACCTTCCTGGCCGGCCGTTTTGCGACGGCCGGGGCGGTTCTGGGCGTGGTGCGTCGAGGGGTCGCCGGCTCAACCTTCCTGGCCGGCCGTTTTG
>VGZT01000034.1 GCA_016872495.1 SAR202 cluster bacterium | reverse complement strand
GAAAAGCGCTGACTTCCGTGGGTACCCCGCAGGCAATGCACAGGCCCGGGGCCGCTGGCCGCCGTGCCCAGGTCATTGGTACGCCGATATCCAGATATGGCCGACCGTGTGCGGCAGGCGCAGGGCACGGTAGAACTGTCCCGAGTGGCGCTCACGCACCAGGTACTCGCGCGTCTTTTGACCCGGTTTCCGAGCGGGTCTCGGCCTTGATGACCAGGGTGTCGTTCTCGAGGGCGTCGCTGATCTGCTTCGGGTCGACGCCCGGGACCGACGCGCGCACGACGATGTTGACGCCGTCCTGCACGACGTCGAGGGGGATGCCCCACGCCTCCAGGGCCATCGGTTCCCTCCTCTGAAGGTGCCCGCATGGCGGGCCCGACGCCATATTTGCTATGGACGCGTCACCGCGCGACCGGTGAGTGCACGACCTAAGTTGATAGTCGGATTATCAAGAAGGCTGAAGAATATATAACAGAACTCTTGATGTTCGCCCTTAGATGACATAGGATTCCTGTTATGACTGAATTCTATGCCGCTCTCGGTGTCGCACGAGAGGCCACCTCAAAAGAGATCAAGGACGCGTACCGGCGGCTCGCCAGGCAGTACCACCCTGATGTGAACCCGGGGGACAAGCGCGCCGAAGAGAAATTCAAGGAGATCAACGAGGCTTACCACGTCCTGTCGGTGCCGCAGACCCGCAAGGACTACGACCAGTACGGGAGCGACTGGAAGCACGCCGAGCAGCTACGCCAGGCCGGCGCCGGCTTCGCGGGCGCCCGCAGTGGCGGATACGGCCGCCCGGGCGCGGCTTCCGGAGGGTTCGATGGGATCTTCAGTCGATTTGGCTTTGGCACACCGACCGGCGCAGGCGGGTGGGGAGGCGTCGAGCCTGGCGACGGCAACGGCTTCGGCTACGGGCCGGGGCGTGCGGCCGCGCCGGAGGTCAGAGTCGAGGTCACGCTCTCCGAATCTTTCACCGGCGCGACACGGCTTATCTCATTCGACAGGCACGAACCGTGCTCAGGTTGTGGGGGTTCGGGCCGGCGCGGGCGGGGCAGGTGCGCATCGTGCCAGGGGGCCGGCGGGAGTGCTCGACAGGTGCGCCTCGAAGTCAGGATCCCGAGCGGGATCGAAGACGGCGGACGGGTTCGCATACGGCCTTCCGCAGACTCGGAGATCATCCTGGCCGTGACGGTGAAGGGTGATCCCAGGTTCCGCAGAGAAGGCGCGGACCTGCACACGACCGTTGAAGTGCCTTACCTCGACGTGATCCTGGGCGGTGAAGCGAGGGTTCCGACGATGACCGGGCAGATCGCCTTGAAGATCCCGGCCGGGACGGTTGCCGGCAGGACATTTCGCATCGCTGGAAAGGGGATGCCTCGCATGGGCGGCGGAGAGCCGGGATCGCTGTACGCGACGGTCGCGGTCACGGTCCCGCAGCAGCTGTCTGAACAGGAGCGGAAGCTCCTCGAGCAGCTGCGGGCGGCCGGGCACGAGGCGGCAAGGTGACGCAGCAGCGGCCGGGAAACCGGCCAGTCGACTACGACGAGCCCTGCTACACGATCAGCGTCGTGGCGCACATCGTCGGAGTGCATCAGCAGACGCTGCGCATCTACGAGCGCGAGGGGCTGATCACGCCGCGGCGGTCAGACGGCAACCGGAGGATGTACTCCCATGAGGATGTGGATCGACTGTTGAAGATGAAGGGCTGGATCGACGAGCTGGGGGTAAACGTTGCCGGGGCTTTTGCCATGGCCAGGTTGAACGAGAGGATCGAGGAGCTTGAGTCCGAGATCGACGAATTGCGCAGAGAACTGGTCGCGATCAGGGGGATGAGAGCCCTGCCAGAACGATCCTGAATACGAGGCGGAGGACGGGCCGCAGGAGACGGGCGAGGTCAGGCCTCCCCGGAAGAAAAAGATGGTATTGAGACAGGAAGATTTCACGTCACAGGCGCAAGAAGCGATCTCAGACTCGCAGCAGATCATGCGCCGGTACAGCCACAGCCAGTGGGACTCCGAGCACTTGCTGCTTGCCCTGCTCGAGCTGAAGGACGGCCTGCCGGTCCAGGTGTTCAAGCTGATGGGCATCGAGCCGCCGATGGTGGTCCAGCGGCTCGAAAAGGCGCTGGAGCAGGGCCCGCGCACCGGGCAGCCCGTGACCCAGATCTACGCCACGCCGCGCGTACTGCAGGCGCTGGAGAACGCGCGCGCCGAAGCGGAACGGCTGCAGGACGAGTTCATCGGCACCGAGCACCTGCTGCTGGCGGTGGTCGCCGACCCGCGCGGTGAGTCGGGCGCCATCTTGAGCGGCTTCGGCGTTACCCAGGAGCGCATCTACAAGGCGCTGCAGACGATCCGAGGCACGCAGCGAGTGACCGACCGGCGGGCCGAGGCCAAGTACCAGGCGCTCGAGAAGTACAGCGCCGACCTCACCGCGCTGGCAAAGCAGGGGAAGCTCGACCCGGTGATCGGCCGGGAGAGCGAAATCAACCTAGTCATGCAGATCTTGATGCGCCGGACCAAGAACAATCCGGTGCTGATCGGCGGTGCCGGGGTGGGCAAGACCGCGATCGTGGAGGGACTGGCGCAGCGGATCGTCGCCGGAGACGTACCCGAGGCGCTGCGCGGGCGGCGGGTGATCTCACTGGAGATGGGCGCGCTGGTCGCCGGTTCGAGCATGCGGGGCGAATTCGAAGAGCGGCTCAAGGCAATCCTCGATGAGGTGAAGCGCGCCCAGGGCGACGTCGTCCTGTTCATCGACGAGATTCACACGGTAGTGGGAGCCGGCGGGGCGCAGGGCGCGATCGACGCGAGCCAGATGATGAAACCCGCGCTGGCGCGCGGGGAACTGCAGGTGGTCGGTGCGACGACCCCCGACGAGTACCGCAAGCACATTGAGTCCGACGCCGCGCTGGAGCGCAGGTTCTCGCCGGTCACGGTCGACGAGCCCGATGTCCAGGTCGCGATGCGGATGCTCCAGTCGCTGCGGCCGCGCTACGAGAAGCACCACGGCGTGCGCGTTACCGACGACGCACTGGAGGCCGCAACACGCCTGAGCCAGAGGTACATCACCGGCCGGCAGCTGCCTGACAAGGCGATCGACCTGATGGACGAGGCGTCGGCCAAGCTGAGGATCCTGGCGAGTTCCATGCCTGCCCCGATCAGGGAACGGGAAGGGGAGCTGCGACGCCTGGCCGAGGAGATCTCGGCCGCCGAAGGGCGGGAAGATGCCGCGGCGGTTGCACGACTGAAGGCTCAGCGGGACGGCCTGGAGAAGGCGCACGCCGAGGCGGCGGCGGCGTTCAAGGCGGGTCACCACGTCGACATGACGGTCACCGCGGAACGGATCGCCGAGCAGGTAGCCACGCGCACCGGGATTCCGGTGGCGCGACTGGTCGAGGGCGAGGCTGAGCGGCTGCTCAAGCTCGAGCAGAGGCTGCACGAGCGGATCATCGGGCAGGACCGTGCGATCGAAGCGCTGGCCGACGCGATCCGCAGGGCGCGGGCCGGGCTAAAGGACCCGCATCGCCCGATCGGCAGCTTCATCTTCCTGGGGCCCACAGGGGTCGGGAAGACCGAGCTTGCCAAGGCGTTGACGCAGTTCCTGTTCGACGACGAAGAGAACATGGTCAGGATCGACATGTCGGAGTACCAGGAGCGGCACACGGTGTCGAGGCTCATAGGCGCCCCGCCCGGCTATGTGGGGTATGGTGATGGCGGTCAGCTGACAGAGCCGGTGCGCCGCCGGCCGTTCCGGGTCGTCCTGTTCGACGAAATCGAAAAGGCCCACCCTGAGGTCTTCAACGTCCTGCTGCAGGTGCTCGACGACGGGCGTCTCACGGATGCACAGGGGAGGACCGTTGACTTCCGGAACACGGTCATCATCATGACCAGCAACCTGGGGACGGAAGGGGTGGCCCGCGAGGCGGTCGGCTTCAAGCGTGCAGGCGAATCGAGCTCCGAAGAGCGTGAAAGGGTGCGCGCGGGGGTGGAAGAGGCGCTGAAGAAGGCGTTCCGGCCAGAATTCCTGAACCGGATCGACGACATCATCGTCTTCGATTCGCTCTCGCAGGCGGACCTGATCCGGATCGTCGACCTGGTGATCGCCGAGGTCGCCGAGCGGGTCCGGGAGCTTGGCGTGACGATCGAGCTGAACGACGCGGCGAAGCAGTGGCTGGCGAAGGAAGGCTTCCACCGGGTCTACGGGGCACGGCCCTTGCGCAGGGCGATCGAGCGCCACCTGGAGAACGCGCTGGCCAGGCGGATCCTTGCGGGCGAGTTCCGCAAGGGAACCCACGTGCGCGTGGAGTCCGGTGCGGATGGGCTGACGTTTGCTGCGTCCAGCCAGGAGATGCCGGCGCCGGTCGCCGCCGGCGCCAATTGAAGGTCCCGGGGTAGGCGAGGGGGCCGGGGCAGCCTGGCCCTCTCTTGATTCAACCATTGCAGGATAAGAACTCGCCGCTACGGTCCCGGATCGCCGAAGGCATCCGTTCCGTTGCCAGCGGACAACTCGAGCCCTGGCAACGGACCGCCATGCTTGCGGTCGCGGTTATCGCCACGGTGTGCGGCGGGGTGGCCTGGGCCGCCGGCTGGCTCGAGGCCGGCCAGGTTGGGTATCCCGGTGTCTTTCTCGTCAACCTGGTGGGAAGCGCCTCGCTGATTCTGCCTGTTCCGGGCGCGGCGGCGGCGTGCGTCGCGTCCACCCCCGGGTCCGGCCTGAATCCGCTGGCGGTCGGCATGCTGGCGGGCATGGCGCAGGCGCTGGGCGAGACGACCGGCTACCTGGCGGGGAAGAGCGGACAGTCGATCGCGATGCGCAGCCCGCACTATCGCCGGGTACACGGCTGGATGGTCAAGGCAGGCGTGCCTGTCCTCTTCCTGTTCGCGTTGATCCCCAACCCGTTCTTCGACCTTGCCGGCCTCGCGGCCGGCGGCCTTGGATACCCCTATCGCCGCTTCCTAGCAGTCGTGCTCTCAGGCAAGATCATCCGGTCGATCGCGATTTCATACGTCTGCTATTCCGGCGTCGAGCTGGGCAAGCGGTTCTTCTGAGGGTTCGGCCCGACCACTACAATTCGAGGTCATGCTACGCATAGTCCGAGCCAACCTATCGATCACCTGGCTCGTCGCCCACCGCAACGGCCTCATCACGACACTGATACTGGCCGCTGTCGCCGGCTACGTGCTGCTGGTGACGGCCCTGTGGGTGGCCGGCTCGTTCGAGGCGAGGACGATTGGATACCCGGGCGTATGGCTCTTCAGCCTCATCGGCGCCAGTGCGATCTTCCTTCCGATCCCCGGGCTGGCGGCCGTGTGCGCGGCCGCGGCGCCGTCGGTCGGCCTTAACCCGGCGCTCCTGGGCGTCATCGCCGGCTCCGCCGAAGCGATCGGTGAACTGACCGGCTACCTGGCGGGCGCCGGAGGCGGGACCTTCGTGCAGAAGAACCGGCACTTCCCGCGGGTCCGAAAGTGGGTGATGCGACGTGGCGGGCTCGTATTCTTCGCGATGTCGCTCGTTCCCAACCCCCTGTTCGACGTAGCCGGGATCGCCGCGGGCAGCGTGCGCTATCCGGTGCGCCAGTTCCTCTTGTTTACATTCCTGGGCAAGACGATCAAGTCCACGTGGCTTGCGTACGGCTGTTACTACGGGATCTCTGCGATCCAGGGCCTGGTGGGCTAGCCCATGGCGGGCATGGACGTGGTCGTGGTCGCCGCGGGACGAAGCGAGCGGATGCGCGGTATCGACAAGATCTTCGTCCCGGTGCGTGGCATACCTCTGGTCGCAATCTGCCTCCAGGCGTTTCAGGCGAGCGACGATGTTCACAGCGTGACGCTGGTGGTGGCGGAGGGGAACCGGTTGCCGGCTCAGGCCATGGTTGCTGAATGGGCGTTGACGAAGGTAGCCGTCACGCCGACCGGCGGCCCCCGTCGGCAGGACTCGGTACGGGCGGGGCTGGAAGCTGGCGGGAACGCAGCGTGGGTCGCGGTCCACGACGGCGCGCGGCCCTTCGTGACGCACGAGATGCTGGCGCGCGGCAAGCGCGCGGCCGCGGAGACCGGCGCGTCCATTGCGGCGATCCCCGCGCGTGACACGATCAAGGACGTCGGCGCGGACCGGATCATCCGGAATACGCCCAACCGCGACCGTTTATGGGTCGCCCAGACGCCACAGATCTTCGACCGGACCCTTCTCCTGCGTGCCCACCGCGAGGTCACCGCCGACGTCACCGACGACGCCGCCATGATCGAGGCGATTGGCGGGCGCGTCGCGGTCTTCGAGGGAACATCGTGGAATATCAAGGTGACGACCCCCGAAGACCTTCTCCTCGCAGAGGCGATCGCGGGTCACCTGGGGATTGGTTCGGCCTTCGGGTCGCATGGCGAGAGCGCGACCGGCCAGCCTGTCGTGGCGGACGGCGGTACGATTCGCTACGGGGTCGGGTTCGACGGCCACCGGCTGATCGCGGGCGGTCCGCTACGGCTCGGTGGGATCGACGTCCCGGCCGAGGTGCGGCTGGAGGGTCACAGCGACGGCGATGTGCTGCTACATGCCGTGGCCAGCGCGGTGCTCGGTGCCGCGGGACTCGGCGACCTTGGACGGCACTTCCCGTCCTCGGACCCGGCGCTGAGGGGCGTGGATAGCCGGACCATCCTGGCTCGGGCGGTGACGCTGGCCAGGGCGTCCGGGTGGGTCGTCGAATACGTCGATGCTACAATCGTCGCCCAGCGTCCAAAGCTGGCCCCGTATCTAGAACAGATCGGAAAATCGGTCGCCGGAACGCTCGGGTTGGCCGACGCCCAGGTGAATGTGAAGGCGACGTCGACCGATCACGTCGGTGCGATCGGGCGCGGTGAGGGGATCGCCGCCCAGGCCATGGCTACCGCGCGCCAGCGGGCGCCTTAGCGGCCGGGGCGGTCTGTTTACCCGGGAGTCTTCGGAAATAGCCACGATCAGGCTCTACAACACGCTGTCCCGCAAGAAGGAGGAGTTCCGGCCGGCAGGACCGACGGTCACCCTCTACGTTTGCGGAGTGACGACCTCCAACTACTCGCACCTGGGCCACGCACTGGCTTCGGTCACGTTCGAAGTCCTCGAGCGCTACCTGCAATACCGGGGCCACGTCGTAAAACGGGTCCAGAATTTCACGGACGTCGACGACAAGATCATTGCCCAGGCGCAGCGCGAGAACTCCACCTCCGAAGCCGTTGCCGCCAAGTACATGGACGCCTTCAACGAGGACATGGCGGCCCTGAACGTCCGCCCGCCGGCGGCGCGGCCCCGGGCGACCCTCGAGATCCCGGGCATCATCGAGATGATCAAGGGCTTGGTGGACAAGGGCTTCGCCTACGAGGCCGAGGGCAGCGTCTACTTCCGCGTCCGGAATTTCGACTCATACGGACGGCTGAGCGGGCGGTCGCTGGAGGAGATGCTCCAGGGGACGCGCTTCGACCCCGAGCCTGGCAAGGAGTACCCGGCCGACTTTGCGCTCTGGAAGCTGTCGAAGCCGGGCGAGCCCGCCTGGGACAGCCCGTGGAGCAAGGGGAGGCCCGGCTGGCACATCGAGTGCAGCGCGATGTCGAAGCGCCATCTGGGCGACCAGATCGATATCCATGGCGGCGGACTCGACCTGATCTTTCCGCATCACGAGAACGAGCGCGCGCAAAGCGAGGCGTTCACCGGGAAGTCGCCGTTCGTCCGGTACTGGATGCACAACGGCCTGCTGCGCCTTGAAGGCGAGAAGATGAGCAAGTCGCTCGGCAATATCGTGCGGCTGCGGGACGCGCTGAAGGCGAACAGCCCCGATGCGATCCGTCTCTGGTTCTTCTCGTCACACTACCGGGCGCCCCTGCTCTACGACACCGATTCGATCAACGCCCAGGAGCGCGCCGCACAGCGGTTGCGGACCGCGCTGGAGCCCGCCGAGGGCAACGCCGCGCCGGCGGTCGACCCGCAGGATTATCGGGAGCGGTTCGAGGCCGCGATGGACGACGACCTGAACGCCCCACAGGCGGTGGCCGCGCTGTTTGAGCTGGGCCGTGAGATCAACCGTGGCAAGGATGAAGGGCGCGACGTCAGGGAGGCCCAGCAGACCCTCCGGCGGCTGGGCGGGAATGTGCTCGGGTTGAGTTTCGCCCCGCCGTCGGCGGCGGAGGGCCCCGACGAGTCGACGATCCAGGGGTTGATCAGCCGTCGCAACGAGCTGCGCGCCGCAAGGAAATTCGCCGACGCCGACGCCGTGCGCAAGCAGCTGCTCGAAATGGGAGTGGCCCTGAAAGATTCGGCCGACGGGACCCGCTGGGAGCGGATCAGGAAGTAACGTGCCCGGTTAGAGGCTGGCCCTTACGCTCCAGACGGCCATCACCGTGAAGATCACGGCAAGGATGATCGTGCCCCGGAACAGCAGCCTCTCGAAGCCGCGGCGCACCCGGAATGAGCTGTCAGCCGTGCCGAACAGCGTCGCACCGGTGCCGCGCACCTGGAGCAGGATGATCGCCACCATGATGATCGAGAGCAGGATGACGACCCAGTTGAGAGCAGTGGCCACGGCGGGTTTTCCTTGTCTTGCAGGCGGTCGGGCCGCCGCTCGCTACGCTTCGGTTTCCGGGCGCCGACCGTTCTTCCGAACCGTCTCATGGTACAGCGACATCAACGCCGCCGCCAGCCTGGAAGAGTCGTGGTGGATCCGGAACTCCGGGTTCATGAGGTCATGCTCTACCAGCCTGATCCCGTCGAAATCGAAATCGCCGCGGGTCACCAGTTTCGCGGGGAATTCGGGCTGCAAAGGCGTCATGTTGTTGTTCGCCAACACATAACGGATCGGCAGGTCAGGGCAGTGTTTCAGCAGCGCGCGCAGGTGGTCGGCGACGGTGTATGAGTCGGTCTCGCCCGCCTGGGTTGCGATGTTGCAGACGTAGACCACGGGCGCTCCGCTGGTCGCGATCGCATCCGAGATCTCCTTGACCAGCAGATTGGGCAGGATGCTCGTGTACAAGGACCCCGGCCCCAGCACGATCAGCTGGGCCTGCCGGATGGCTTCGACCGCCGGCATGTAGACCGCCGGCCGCTCGGGCGAAAGAACGAGCCTGGCGATCTGCCCGTGCGCCCTGGGAATCGCCGACTCGCCCCGGATCTCGCTGCCGTCCACCATCCTGCCGACCAGCGTGACGCTTTCGAGCGTCGATGGGAGCAGGCGGCCGCGCACATTCAGTACCCTGCTGGACTCGTTGACGGCCCCCATGAAGCTGCCGGTGACTTCCGACATGGCGACCAGGAAGAGGTTTCCGAAGCTGTGGCCCTCGAGGCCCGAACCGGCAGCGAAGCGGTGCTGGAACAGGCGTTTCATCAAGGGCTCGGCGTCTGCGAGCGCGACGATGCAGTTCCGGAAGTCTCCGGGGGGCAGCACGCCCAGCTCCTCGCGCAGGCGGCCCGATGAGCCGCCGTCGTCGCCGACGGTCAGGATACCGGTGATCTGCCCGGTCGACTCCTTCATGCCGCGCAGCAGCGACGACAGCCCGGTGCCCCCGCCGACGGCTACGACGCGCGGCCCGCGCTCGTGCCGGCGGAGCCGCATCAACGATTCCCGGAGCGTCTCGTCAGGCAGCCTGGACGCGGTGCCCTTGCCGATCCGCTCGGTGAGCCGCCAACTGGCGATCCCGGTCATGATGAAGGCGAGCGCAATCAGGACCACCCCTTCGAGGTTCCAGGGCAGGATCTGCGGCGGACGCAGGGTCGTGTAGTACCGGATCAGGTACTCGATGCCGATGCCGAAGATGACGCCGCCGGCGGCGCCCAGCAAGAGCCATCGCCTGATCCCGGCGCCCGGCGCCACCATCAGCAGGAGCAGCTGCTTCAGGATCTCGAGCCGCGTGGGCCTGCGGCGGTCGGCAGCCGGGTCGGTATTCCGGTCCATCAGTGGGGCGTGGTTGGTCAAGGCGTCACGACTTGCGTGCGTTCAATTTTTCTGAAATCAGTTCGGCGGCCCTGACGGGGTCGGCCCGGCCCTTCGAAGCGCGCATGACTTGCCCGACCAGGAACCGGACCGCCGTCTCCTTGCCTTTCAGGTAGTCGTCGACCGCGCCAGGGTTGGCGGCGATCGCCTGGTCGACGGCCGGTTCGAGCGATCCGACGTCGGTTACCTTCTTGAGGCCCTTCTCCTCGACGATCGCCGCGGCGCCCTTGCCGGTCTGGAACATCTCGGCGAGCACCTGCTTGGCCGCCGCGTTCGAAATCGTCCGCGCCTGGAACATGGCTACCAGGGAGGCCATGTTCTCGGGGGTGACCGCCGGGCCTTCGCCGTTCCGGGCGGCAGCAAGGCGGGCGAACTCGCCATTGATCCAGTTGGCGGCTTCCTTGGCAAATGCCGCGGCTTCGGCGCCGGCCGGGCGCGCCCCGACCACCGCCTCGAAGTAATCGGCGGTCGACCGGACCGCCGTGATCAGCGCGGCGTCGTACTCCGACAGTCCGTAGTCGGACATGAGCCTGGACCGGCGCGCAGGCGCCAGTTCGGGGAGCGATGCCGTCAGGCCCTCGACCCACGCGGGGTCGATCTCCAGCGGTGGGAGGTCCGGCTCGGGGAAGTAACGGTAGTCGTGAGCTTCCTCCTTGCTGCGCTGCGACACCGTGACTTCACGATCGTCGACCCACCCGCGCGTCTCTTGCTCGATGCGCCCGCCCTTCGACAGTACCTGGGTCTGCCGTTCGATCTCATATTCAAGGGCCCGTCCGACGGCCCGCACGCGGTTCATGTTCTTGACTTCGACCTTCGTGCCCAGCCCCCTGGTGCCGCGCGGCCGGAGGCTGACGTTGGCGTCGCAGCGGAAGCTGCCTTCCTCCATATTTGCGGTGCTGACGCCCAGGTAGCGGATCGTGGACTGCAGCTGGGTGATGTAGGCCTCGGCCTGCGCCGGGCTCTCCAGGTCGGGCTCGCTGACGACCTCGATCAGGGGCACCCCGGCGCGATTGATGTCCATCAGCGTGTAACCTTCGGCCCCGCCGACGTGCATGAGCCTGGCGACATCCTCTTCCATGTGGACGCGCTTGATGCGCACGCGGTGCGCCTGTGCCTGCGCGTCCGCAGGCGGCAGTTCGATCCACCCGTCTTCGCAGATCGGGACGTCGTACTGCGAGATCTGGTAGCCCTTCATCAGGTCCGGGTACGCGTAGTTCTTGCGATCGAACTTCGTGATGCGGGCCACCCGGCAGTTCAGGGCCAGGCCGGTCATGATGGCGAACTCCACCGCGCGCCGGTTGATCACCGGCAGGGCGCCAGGCAACGCCAGGCAGACCGGGCACACGCGCGTGTTGGGTTCGGCGGTCTGGTAGTCCGACGCGCAGCTGCAGAACATCTTGCTGGAGGTGCGTAGCTGGACGTGGACTTCCAGGCCGATGACGGGCTCGAATTCCATGGGTTGCGTCAGTATCAAGGGTTGTGAGACTAGCTAGTCTAGCAGCGGCGTCTGGCAGGCGCGCGCGTGCTAACGCGCACGATCCTCGTCCCAGGCCCCGGGTCCGATCAGGGGCACGAAAGCGCAAGGGCCAAGGCCAGTCGGCGTCCAGGAGCCGTCGGCCGCCTTCCTTACCAGGACCAGGTTCTGGCGGGAGTCATCTCCGACCGGGATGACGAGCCGCCCGCCCACGGCCAGCTGCCCGACCAGCTCCATCGGCACACCGGGCGAACCGGCCGCGACCACGATCACGTCGTACGGGGCGCAGTCGGGCCAGCCGAGGTGTTTTTCGAGGGCCAGGTGGACCTCGATGTTCGTGAAGCCGAGCCGCCGGAGGCGCTCGGTCGCGGACACCGCCAGCGCCGGAATTCGTTCGACGGTCACGACCGTGCGGGCCAGGCGCGCCAGGATCGCCGCCTGGTAGCCGGTCCCGGTTCCGACCTCCAGCACGCGATCGGTCGGTCGAACGGCGGCCGCGGAGGTCATGATGGCGACCATGAAGGGCTGGGAAATCGTCTGGCCGCTCCCGACGGGCAGCGCCCGGTCGTCGCAGGCCTGGTCGGCCAGTTCAGGAGGCACGAACTCCTCCCGGGGGACCGCCGCCATGGCGTCGATCACGCGGTCGTCGCGCACCGCCGGTCTCAGGGATGCCATTAGCTGTTCGCGCCGTGCGCCAGGCAGTCCCGGCCGCGGGTCGTGGTTCTGCACGGCTCCAGCATACGCCGGAGTAGCTGCGCCTGCGCTTGTTGGTCCAGCTTTGGCCTGTATACTGATAATGTAATTGTTGACTAAATTAGTCTGGAATCACGACTCGCCCGCCCGCGGGCAGGACAGTCAATGACGCGGAAGAGGTACGGCTAATGACCCAGCGGATCACCGTTTCGCGCGAGAAAGGCATCGAGGACAAGTCCTACAAGTGGGGATTTGTCACCGACGTCGATACCGACCTCGCGCCGAAGGGGTTGAACGAGGACATCGTCCGCTTCATCTCCACCAAGAAGGCGGAGCCGGAGTGGCTGACCGAGTG
This sequence comes from SAR202 cluster bacterium, assembly GCA_016872495.1. GTDB lineage: Bacteria > Chloroflexota > Dehalococcoidia > Lucifugimonadales > Lucifugimonadaceae > VGZT01. Next base: position 11,766 of record VGZT01000034.1, on the reverse strand, counting down.
GCGGCTCAAGGCCTACCGGTACTGGACGAAGATGGAGGCATCGGCCGGCGCCCCGAAATGGGCGAAGGTTGAGCACCCGCCGATCGATTACCAGGACATGTACTACTACGCAGCTCCCAGGTCTAAGGACGACCGGCCGAAGAGCCTCGACGAGGTCGACCCGGAGATGCTGTTGGCCTTCGAAAAGCTTGGCGTGCCCCTGAAGGAACGCGAGCAGCTGGCCGGCGTGGCCGTTGACGCCGTCTTCGACAGCGTGTCGGTGGCCACGACCTTCAAGGAGACCCTCAAGAAGCTTGGGATCATCTTCTGCTCGTTCAGCGAGGCCGTGCAGAACCACCCCGACCTGGTCAAGAAGTACCTCGGTTCCGTGGTCCCGACCACCGACAATTTCTACGCCGCGCTGAACTCCGCCGTGTTTTCCGACGGTTCCTTCGCCTACGTGCCACCGGGCGTGCGCTGCCCGGTCGAGCTGATGACCTACTTCCGGATCAATACCGAAGGCTCAGGTCAGTTCGAACGGACGTTGATCATCGCCGACAAGGGCGCCTACGTCAGCTACCTGGAAGGGTGCACGGCGCCCAGCCGCAAGACGACGCAGCTGCACGCGGCGGTCGTCGAACTGATCGCCCTCGACGATGCCGAGATCAAGTATTCGACGATCCAGAACTGGTTCCCGGGCACGAAGGATGGCAAGGGCGGCGTGTACAACTTCGTGACCAAGCGCGGCAAGGCGGCTGGTCGCAACTCGAAGATCTCCTGGACCCAGGTCGAGACCGGGTCGGCGATCACCTGGAAGTACCCGAGTGTGATCCTCCAGGGCGACAACTCGACCGGCGAGTTCTACTCGGTGGCGCTCGCCAACAACCGCCAGCAGGCCGACACCGGCACCAAGATGATCCACATCGGCAAGAATACGAAGAGCACGATCGTCGCCAAGGGCATTTCGGCGGGTTATGGGTGCAACACGTACCGGGGCCAGGTCAAGATCATGCCGGGCGCCGACAACGCCACCAACAGCACCAGGTGTGACTCGCTGCTGATCGGGCCCAAGTGCGTGGTCAATACCGTCCCTTATATCGAGGTGCGCAATCCAACGGCCCGCCTCGAGCACGAGGCCTCGACCTCAAAGGTCTCGGACGACCAGATGTTCTATCTGCAGTCGCGCGGTCTTTCGAGCGAAGATGCGCAACACATGATCATCACTGGCTGGAGCCGGGAAGTGATCAAGGAGCTGCCGTTCGAGTTCGCCGTCGAAGCGAACCAGTTGCTGAAGGTCAGCCTAGAAGGCGCGGTCGCTTAGCCGGACCTTCAACTCGGTTTTCGACCCTTTTCGACCCCAGATAGAGCCACCGCGCACGGGCGCGGGTCAGGCCGTGATCGCAGGAGCGCCAGAGACCAGATGCCACTTCTCGAAGTCAAAGACATCCACGCCCGCGTCGTCAATGCGGACAAGTCGATCCTCCAGGGCCTGTCCCTGTCGATCAACCCCGGCGAAGTGCACGCCATCATGGGACCGAACGGGTCCGGCAAGAGCACGCTCGCAAATGTGCTCGCGGGCCGGCCTGACTATGAGCTGACCAGCGGCGAAATCCGGCTGGCCGGCGAAGACATCAGCGCCCTCCTGCCGGAGGAAAGGGCCGTGCGCGGCCTGTTCCTGGCGTTCCAGTACCCGGCCGAGATCCCGGGCGTCCGTCCCTGGCAGTTCCTGAAGGCCTCGGTCGACGCAATCGCGGAGTACCGTGGCGAGAAGAAGCTGGGCGTACGCGAGTTCACCAAGGTCTTCGAACAGGCCGTTAAGGAAGTGGCCATCAACCCGGAGCTGTCCAAGCGATCGCTGAACGAGGGTTTCTCGGGTGGCGAGAAAAAGCGCAACGAGATGCTCCAGATGAAGATCCTGCAGCCCCGCCTCTGCGTGATGGACGAGACCGACTCCGGGCTGGATATCGACGCGCTCAAGACGGTCGCGGCGATCGTGAACGGGATGCGGTCTCCAGAGCGCTCATTCCTCATCGTCACGCACTACCAGCGGATCCTCGAGCACGTCACACCGGACTTCGTCCACATCCTGGTCGGCGGTCGGATCGTGAAGTCCGGTAATTCGCAGCTGGCCCGCGAGCTTGAGAAGACCGGGTACGAGAGGTTCATCAAGGTCGCGGCCGGAGCCTGAGCATGACCACTCTCACCAGGGCAAGAACCGGCCCATTCGCTGCTGACTACGCCGCATTGAAGGCGGCCGCATGGCTGACCCCGGCCCGTGAGCGCGCCTGGGAGCGCCTGCAGGAAGCCGCCTCCCCGTCAGAGCGCCGCGGCAACGAGCGCTGGAAGTACACCGACGTCCGCCCCCTGACCAGCGTGCCTTACCGGCTCGCCCACGCCGGGGCGTTACCCGGCCTGGCGGAAGTTAAGAAGATCGCTCCATGGGACGACGCGTGGACGACCCTCACCTTCGTAGATGGCCACTTTGCGCCTGCGCTTTCCACCGAGCCGACCGGCAGGGTAGCCGCCGGACGCCTGGCGACTGCGACCGCCAGCGTGCAGAGCCTGTTGGAGGCTCGCCTGGCGAAGGTCCAGGCGATCGACGAGGAGTACTTCACGCTCCTGAATACCGCGTTCCTCAGCGACGGCGCATACGTGCACGTCCCCGACAACGCGGTCGAGGAGCGTGCGGTCCATCTCCTGTTCATTGCCAGTCCCGCCACGAGCCCGCGGGTCGCGCATCCACGGACCCTTGTAATCGCGGGCAAGAACTCGCAGAGCAAGTTCGTGGAGAGCTACGTCTCGCTGGCCGATTCAGACCAGCACTTTTCGAACGCGGTGACCGAATTCTTCCTGGACGACGGGGCGCAGGTGGAGCACTACCGCATCCTGGCCGAGAATGAGAAGTCGCATCACATCGGCAACACGCGTGTGCATCACATGGCGAACAGCCGCTTCAATTCGATTTCGTTTGCGATCGGGCCCGCCATCGGGCGCAACGACCACCACGCCTTGATCGATGGCCCCGGCGCCGAGACGAACCTGTCCGGCCTGTACATGACGACCAACGGCCAGCACATGGACAACAACATCTCGGTGAACCACGAAAAGCCGCATGGGACGAGCCGCCAGTACTATAAGGGCATCCTGGCCGGGAAGTCCCGAGCCGTGTTCAGCGGGATCGTGGTGGTCAAGCCGGGCGCCGACAAGACGTTCGCCGACCAGAAAGACCTGAACCTGCTCCTGTCACCGGGCGCCGAGGTCGACACCAAGCCGAGCCTCGAGATCTTTGCCGACGACGTAAAGTGCTTTCATGGCGCGACTGCCGGGCACGTCGATCTCGATACGCTGTACTACATGCGCAGCCGGGGGATCGGCCTCGAGGCCGCCACGCAGATGCTCATCCGGGGGTTCGCCGCGGAGGTCGTCGAGCGGATCAAGCTGCCAGCGCTGGCTCGCTATGTCGAAGGCGTAACTGAGAAGATGCTTCCGGAATTCAGACTCGAAGTGCCGAAGTAGTCGCCGGCCTGGATTGGCGAAGGACTGAGCTGGCATGAAAACGAGCCGCAGGGGCGAGATCTACGACGTAATGAAGGTCCGCGAGGACTTTCCGGTGCTCGCGCGCAAGGTCAACGGGCATCAGCTCGTGTACCTCGACAACGCGGCGACCTCGCAGAAACCGCGCCAGGTCATTGCCGCGCTGGTCGACTACTACGAGCGCTACAACGCCAACGTCCATCGCGGCGTGCACACGCTGAGCATCGAGGCCACCGACGCCTACGAAGAGGCCAGGGCCAAGGTACAGAAGTTCATCAACGCGCCGGTCCCGGAATCGGTGATCTGGACGCGCAACACTTCAGAGTCGATCAACCTCGTGGCGTACGCCTACGCGCGCAAGCACCTCAAGGCGGGCGACGAGATCGTGACCACGGTCATGGAGCACCACTCCGACCTCATCTCGTGGCAGCAGATCTGCAAGGAGCTCGGCACGCGGCTCCGGTTCATCCCGCGCACCGAGGAAGGCCTGATCGACCTGTCGACGATCGACGAGATCATCAGCGCTCGAACGAAGCTGGTCGCAGTAACCCACATGTCGAACGTGCTGGGCACGATCGTGCCGGTCAGGGAGATTGCGGAACGCGCCCACGCAGTCGGCGCGGTCATCCTGGTCGACGGCGCACAGAGCGTCCCCCACATGCCCGTCGACGTGCAGGATCTGGACTGCGACTTCCTGGCCTTTTCGGGCCACAAGATGCTTGGCCCGACCGGCATCGGGGTGCTTTACGGCAAGCCGGAGATCCTCGAGGACATGCAGCCGTTCATGTACGGCAGCGACATGATCCTGGAGGTGTCGTACGAGGGAGCCAAATGGAATCAGCTGCCCTATAAGTTCGAGGCGGGGACGCCCAACATAGCCGACGCCATCGCGACCGGCGCCGCGGTCGACTACCTCGAGAACCTGGGCATGGACGCGGTGTGGCGGCACGAGCAGCAACTGACCGCGTATGCGCTCCGCCGGTTCGCCGAACTGGAAAACTACCGCGTGGTTGGTCCGACCGACCCCTCGCTGCGTGGTGGAACGATCTCGTTCACGCACGACCAGGTCCACCCGCATGACCTTGGCACGGCGCTGGACCGCCTTGGCATCGCGATCAGGACCGGGCACCACTGCGCGATGCCGCTCGTGAAGAGCTATGGCCACGCCGCAGTCGCCCGCGCCAGCATGTACATCTACAACCACGAGGGCGAGATCGACCACCTGATCGAGGGCCTCAAGCAAGCGGAGGGCTACTTCAGCCATGCAGGATCTCGGCGATCTTGACTCCCTCTACCGTGAGTTGATCCTCGACCATCACCGGTCCCCGCGCAACACCGAGCCGCTGATATCTCCCGATGTCGAGGTGGACGCGGTCAATCCTTTCTGCGGCGACGAGGTAAAGGTCCAGCTCAAGACGTCCGGCGGCACGCTGAACGGCATCTCCGTGACCGGCAGAGGCTGTTCGATCTCGCAGTCGTCGGCGTCGATGATGGGGGAGCTCGTCAAGGGCCGCTCCGTCGAAGACGCCATGCGGGCTCGCAGGGCGTTCCAGGCGCTAATGAAGGGCGAGGCCCTGACCGAGGACCAGCTGGCCGACCTGGGTGATCTCGAGGCTTTGCAGGGCGTCAAAAGGTATCCGGTCAGGATCAAGTGCGCGCTTCTCGCATGGTCGGCCCTTGAGGATGCGCTGAAGCGCGTCCGGGCCTGACCTGACTCCGCACCGATCCCGATGGGGCAGGGGGTGGGGCCCCGGGCGTTACGACGCCAGGAGCGCCTCGACCAGTTGAACCAGGTCCGGCTCGGGGATGGCGCCAGTCCACACCCTTATGACCCGCCCGTCGCCCGCGAAGAATACGGTCCTGGGGATTGAGCGGATCTCGTAATCCTTGAGCGCGCTGCTGTTGAAGGTCCACCCGTTGGGGTAGGTGACTTCGAGTGCCGCGATCAGGTCCCGGGCGTCCTGCCGCCCGCCAAGTCCGACGAATGGGCCAACGTCAACGCCAAGAAACAGGACCCGGTCGGCGTAGTTGGCGTACACCGCCTGGAAACCCGGCATCTCCGCGCGGCAGGGCGGGCAGAGGCCGCCCCAGAAGTTGAGGACCACGGGCTGCCCGTGGCCGACGACCGACGAGAGAAGGACGGTCTCGCCCCCCAGCCGGTCGGCGCCGGTGTACGCCCGGATCGTGAAATCGCCCGGCAGCGAAACCGGGGTCTCGGCGACGATCGTCGGCGAGGCAACCGGGTCTTCCCGATCGGGGTCGCAGGCCATGCCGCCACCCATCACCAGGAGGCTCACCAGTGTGAGGATCCATATCCCCGGTAGAGCCGTCGCCGCCGTACGTTGCATCCCCGGATTATCCCCCCGAAGCGGGTCTGAAATGCCGAAACAGCTTCAGATCGGGCCTTGACGGCATTCTTGAATACTGAGTATATATAACAAGTATGTTCAGTGCGCGGTCGGGCTGATTTCGAAAGGACGGAAAGGCACATGCGGCACGCGGTGCTGGCGCTCCTGAGCAAGGGGCCCGCACATGGCTACGACCTCAAGCAGCAGATCGATGCGCTGCTGGCAAACGCCGCCGATCGGGTGAACATCGGCCAGATTTACACAACCCTGAAACGCCTCGAAAGGGATGGGCTGGTGGCCCGGCAGGAGGTCGAGCAGTCGGGCAGGCCGAACAAGAGCGTGTACGAACTGACCGGCGCCGGGACCGCGGAGCTAAAAGGCTGGCTGGAGTCGGCGGACGGCGCGCCCAGGCTGCGCGCTGAGCTTTACCTGAAGGTGCTGCTCGCGGCGTCGAATGGATTCGGAGAGTCTTCGAAGTTGATCGACCGGCAGCGCCGCGCGCACCTGCAGGTCCTGCGGGACCTGCATCGCCTGGCGACCAATCGGGGGGACGGGAGCTCGAAGTTGAACAGGCTGCTGATCGAAGGGGCGGCGCTGCAACTGGAAGCCGAACTTAAGTGGCTTGACCTCTGCGAACAGGAGCTGACGGAGGTCCGCAGATAACGCCTGGCAAAGCCGAGAGCCTTAGTTTTTCATGCTAACGGCAACGCTAAAACGATCTCAGGAAGTCCTGAGCCGGCGCGCAAAGACCAGGAGGCCAAACCCCAGCGCGGCGAGCGCCAGCCCGCTCATCGCGATCGCCCACTGGACCCCGATCACCTGGCCGATCGCGCCCAGCGCGAGGTGTCCGACCCAGCCGAACCCGACCGCGAAGATCCAGCCGCCGATGACGCGCCCTCGCATCTCGCTAGGGACGTTCGCCTGCAGGACCGTCCACTGCATCGCATCGAACATGGCCGCCATCGCGCCGACGCCGAGCATCACGGCGAGCGACAGTGGAAAGACCGTGGATGCCGCGAGCGCGATCAGGAACGCGCCGAACCCGAGGGTGATCAGCGTCAGAAGCAGGCCCTTTCGCCGGTAGTCGCCCAGCATCGAAAGCAGGGCGACGCCGGTCATCGAGCCGACTCCTGCCATCAGCGTGAGGGCGCCCAGTCCCGACGGGCCTACGCCCAGGACGTCGTCGGCGACCGCCGGCAGCACCGAGTTGTAGGCGAAGCCGAGGATCTCGACGACCAGCGCCACGCCGAGGAGGATCGCAACCGCCGGGATGCCGAACATCACCCGAATGCCCCGCAGTGCGTTCTTCAGGATCCCCTCGGTGTTGGCCACTTTCTGCCGGGCATAGCCTCGCAACGTGGCCATCGTGACGGTTGAAGCCAGCAACAGGCCGGCGCCGGTCAGGAAGACCCAGCCGGGGCGAACGACCTCCAGCATGGCGCCGCCGAGCATCGCCCCCAGTACGCCGACGGCTCGCATGCCGAAGCTGTTGACCGAGATCGCGTTCATCGCGTCACGGCGGTCGACCACGTCCGTGATCAGCGCCTGCGTCGACGGGACCTCGAACGTGGAAGCGATGCCGCCAAGCGCGACCATTGCGAAGACGACCCAGATTGGTCCGTCCACGGCAAGCGTGTACGCGGCCAGGAGCCCGAAGATTGCCGCCTTGATGGCCGCCGTCGCCATGAGGATCTTGCGGCGATCCACGCGGTCAGCCAGCGCGCCGCCGATCGGGCCAAAGAGCAGGTTCGGCATCGAGCGCACCGCGAAGGTGGCCGCGGTCAGGAAGACCGATCCGGTCTCGCTGTGCACGTACCAGCCGACGACCAGGCGCTCCATCCAGCTGCCGGTCGCGGTGAACAGGAACGCGATGACGGCTCTGCGGAACGCCGGGTAGCCCAGCGACCGCAAGGGGCGCATGCGGCCGAAGATGCCCCCCGGCGGCGGACCGGACGGCACTGTAGCCGGACTCGTTGCTTCCGTTGCATTCACGGCCGTGAATTAGACCACATGCGGGCAGTGGAATCGGCCAATGCCGCTCTGATCTCTCGGCGTACACCCGCCAATCGTGGCGTATACTGGCTTCTTGTTGTCTCGAAGATCGAGGCCTTCCTGCAGTGGCCAGATGACCGAATCCAGCGCAACCATCAAGCCATCCGCGGTCCGGGCGCAGAACGCGATTCCGGGACCCCATCGCGCGTGCGTCTATCCACTGTTCGCGTTTACCGGGGGGCGTCTGTATAGCAGCTGACTTGCTGCCCAGGCGACCCCGTCCGTAACCCCGGTAAGTCGAAAGTCACACAACAGGGCTGGGTGCGTGCGTGCCCTGGAAGGGCCGGCCGCAGAGGCCATCCGAAAACCAGTTCACTCGGGCAGGTAAAAGAATGAGACAAACATCCAACCTTCACGTCGAGTCAATGACCCCTCTGGAGCCGCCGGACGCGTTTGCCGCCCGGTTGCCGATCACTGCGTCGATCGCCGACCTGGTAGCGGACAGCCGCGATCAGATCCAGGACATCATCACCGGGAAGGACGATCGCATGCTCCTCCTGGTGGGACCGTGCTCGATCCATGACGAAAAGGCCGGTCTCGAGTACGCGGAAAGGCTGGCGAAGCTGAAGAAGCGCATCGAAGACCGCTTCATGGTGGTAATGCGCGTCTACTTCGAGAAGCCTCGTACGACCGTCGGCTGGAAGGGGTTCATCAACGACCCCAACCTGAACGGGTCGTTCGACGTCACCAATGGCCTGACCAGGGCCCGCAAGTTCATCCTCGGTGTCCTGGCCGCCGGGCTCCCGACCGGCATCGAGTGGCTGGACCCGGTGACCCCCCAGTACATGGCCGACATCATCTCGTGGGGCGCCGTGGGCGCGCGCACGGTCGAAAGCCAGACGCATCGCGAGCTGGCCAGCGGTCTCAGCATGCCGATCGGTTTCAAGAACGGGACCGGTGGCACCGCCCACTCGATCCAGATTGCAGTCGACGCCATTGTGGCGGCGCGGACCTCCCACACGTTCCTGAGCGTGGACGGTTATGGCCGGGTCAGCATCATCAAGACGACCGGCAACCCGGCGGCGCACGTTGTCCTGCGAGGCGGCGTGCAGGGCACCAACTACGACGCCAAGAACGTTGCGGAGGCCGTGTCACGGCTCCAGAAGGCCAATCTGCCGCCGTACCTGATGGTGGACTGCTCGCACGGCAACTCCAACAAGGACCACCGCAACCAGCCGATCGTCTTCAAGAACGTCATCGACCAGCGGGCGGCCGGCAACCGGCACATCGTGGCCCTCATGCTCGAAAGCCACCTTTTCGAAGGCAACCAGAAGCTCGAAAAGGACCTTTCGAAGCTCAAATACGGGGTGTCCATCACCGATGCCTGCATCGGCTGGGAGACCACCGAGGCGCTGCTGCTCGAGTCGCACGCCAGGCTGCGATCGAGTGCCGCGGTAACCGCCTAGAAGTGATGTGACGGAAGGGGACGTCCCTTCCCTGTAAAACCCGGGCGAGGCATGCCTTCGCCCCTGCCAGACGGGGCCTGAGCCGCACGCGGCGAACCGAGATGACCACCTCAACGACAACCCAGATACGAAACGTGGCGATCATCGCACACGTCGACCACGGCAAGACAAGCCTTGTCGACGCCCTGCTGAAGCAGAGCCAGGTGTTCCGCGCCAACCAGCAGGTTGGCGAGCTGGTCATGGACATGAACCCGCTTGAACGCGAGCGCGGGATCACGATCCTGGCCAAGAACACGGCGATCAACTACCGGGGCGTGAAGGTGAATATCATCGACACGCCCGGCCATGCCGACTTCAGCGGCGAGGTCGAGCGCGTCGTCAACATGGCCGATGGCTGCCTGCTGGTCGTTGACGCGGTGGACGGCGTCATGCCGCAAACCCGCTACGTGCTCAAGAAGGCCCTCGCCGCCGGCCTCGTTCCGATCGTGGTGATCAACAAGGTTGACCGCACCCAGTCGCGCACCGCGGAGACGCTGAGAGGCGTCCAGGACCTGTTCCTGGAGCTGGCGACCAATGTCGACCAGCTCGACTTCGAAACGCTCTACGCCTCGGCGCGCGAGGGATGGGCCGTCAAGAACATGAACGACGAGCGGAAGTCGATGGCGCCGCTCTTCGAGACGATCGTGAATGCGGTGCCACCGCCCCGGGGCGACCCAGAAGGCCCGCTGCAGATGCTGGTCGCCGCACTGGACTACGACTCTCACCTGGGCCAGATCGCGATCGGCCGCGTCTTCCGCGGGCGCCTCGCCGCGGGGGACCGCGTCCTCCGCCTGGGCCGGGGCCTGGAGCCGCGCGAGTTCAAGGTCGAGCGCCTGTACGTGTTCCAGGGCCTTCAGCGCCTGGAGTCCCCGCAGGTGGCGGCGGGGGAGATCGTCGCTCTTGCGGGGGTGGCCGATGCCTCGATCGGCGACACGCTGGCATCGGTAGAGCAACCCGAGGCCCTGCCGGGCATTGCGATCGAAGAGCCGACGGTCAAGATGACGATCGGCGTCAACACCTCGCCGTTCGCGGGCAAGGAAGGGCAGTACTGCACGTCTCGCATGTTGCACGCACGCCTCCAGCGGGAGCTCAGGACCAATATCAGCCTGCGGGTCCAGGAGACCGCCAACGCCGCCGAGTTCCTGGTCGCCGGGCGTGGCGAACTGCATTTGACGATCCTGATCGAGAACATCCGGCGCGAGGGTTACGAGATCGAAGTATCACGGCCCGAGGCCGTCACGCGCGTCGTCGATGGCGTGGAGCTCGAGCCGGTCGAGATGCTGTCGCTGGACACACGTGAGGAGTACATCGGCCCGCTGACCGAGAACCTGGCGAGCCGGCTCGCCCAGCTGGTCGACATGCGGAACGACGGTCAGGGCGGCGTCCACATGAAGTACCGCATACCCACGCGGGGGCTCATCGGATTCCGCAGCTTCTTCCTGCGGACCACGAGGGGCAACGGCGTGATGAACGCACAGCTGCTGGGCGAGGAGCCCCTGAAGGGCGACGTCAGGCGGACGCGGACGGGCGTGCTTGTGGCCTCCGAGGCTGGCATCGCCGTGACCTTTGGCCTGAACGTCGCACAGGGGCGCGGTTCCACCTTCATCGACGCCGGCACGAACGTCTACGAAGGCATGATTGTCGGCGCTCACCCGCGCGAAGGCGACATCGTCATCAACGTCTGCAAGCAGAAGAAGAAGACCAACGTCCGGTCTGAGACCGCCGATATCGTGATCCGGCTCACGCCGCCGATCGTGATGAGCCTCGAGGAGAGCCTCGACTTCCTGGCGGACGACGAATTGCTGGAGGTCACGCCCAGGGCGTTCCGCCTTCGCAAGAAGGTCCTCTTGAACGACGCCCGGCAACGCCAGCAGCGCGACGCCCGCGGCTAGGTGCCGTCAGGGCTCCCAAAGCCAGGTAAGGGTGAGGAAGTAACTCTCTCCCCGGTAGGCGTTCGGCACCAATCCGTTCACCCGCGGCGACCAGACCCAGTGCAGATACTCGGTGGCAGGCGAGAAACGGTGCGCGCCTGCGAAGAGTTCCCTCTGGAGTTCGAGGACTGACCGGCGCCGCTCGCCGGGGCCCAGTGTTACGGCCTGGATCTCGATCAGCCGGTCAATCTCCGTAGTCGAGAAGCCGGTCGTGTTCCAGAGCCCGTTGGAATGGTGGACAGCCATCAGGAACCCGGTGATGCTGGTAGCCGGTGGCTGCGCGCCGACCAGCACCTGGTACTTCCCGCCGAACCAGGCCTCGTCCCCGTAGATGCGCGTCGACACCCGCTCGACGACCGGCTTCAGGCCGATCGCAGTGCGGTCGCCGGCAATCCTGTTCGCCTGGTCGACATACGGCTCTGGGAATTCGCCGACCGTGATCTCGAAACGGGCCCCGTTGGCAGCGCGGTTGCCGTC